>NZ_CAXFSW010000002.1:0-563378 GCF_964005855.1 uncultured Henriciella sp. | reverse complement strand
GCCTTCGGAGGGCAGCGCTCTATCCAGCTGAGCTATAGGTGCGTTCCAACCCCCTCTATGCGAAGGACAGGCCCGGTGCAATCTTTCGTGCGCACGGCAAATCAGCTTTTGTGATTGCGGACGGAGTGTGGTCAAACCGTTCCCGTAATCTGGACCGCGTGACAGAAGGACCCCGCCAGCGCCATGAAGATCGAACTTCCATTTCTGACAGGCAGCGTTGCTGCCATCGCTCTCCTCCTTGGCGCCTGCAGCCCGTCCGCCCCCGATGAGACAGATGAAGGCGCCATAGAAGAGACTGCCACCGAAGCCGAACCGGCGCCGGCCGCTGAGACAGGCGAGACGGACACGGCGGACGCCGAACGTCAGACGCGCGAGGAAATGCTGGCCGAATATGACGCCGCGCTGGAAGAAGCGCGCGAGACCAGCGGCAGCGGCTCGCCTGCGCTCTGGACCCTCTCTGACGAGGATACCACCATTCACCTCTTCGGCACGGTCCATCTGATGCGCCCCGATGTGGAGTGGCGCACGGATGAGTTCAGCGAAAAGTTCGACGCAGCCGATCTCATCGTTCTGGAACTCGATATGGAGAGCGAGGAGGGCCAGAAGGCTGTCGCGCGCGATTTCATGTCACGCGGCTTCTATGGCGACGGGCGCACACTGAGCGGCCAGCTCAGCGAGGAAGACCGTACCGCGCTGGAGGACGCAATCGCCCCGCTTAACCTGCCCCTCGCCGCGCTGGACCCGATGGAGCCCTGGATGGCGGCGGTGAACCTGTCGGTCCTGCAGCTTCAGGCCGACGGCTTCGACCCGAATGCCGGGATCGAGCAGGTCCTGATCGCGGACGCCCGCGAAGACGGCAAGGAATTTGCCTTTCTGGAGACGGCCGGCGACCAGGGCGCGATTTTCGACAATCTGCCTGAGGACACCCAGAAGACCTATCTCTATGAAACCGCCATCATGCTGGACGAAACGAGCCGCATGCTGGATCAGGTCATCGAGGAATGGAGCGATGGTGATGTCGAAGGGCTCGGCGTTCTGGTCGCCAATCCCGAGACCGAAGGCGGCGATGGGGTCTATGACGCCCTCTTCGTCAACCGGAACGCAAAGTGGGTGCCGCAGATAGAAGACCTGCTGGACGAGCATGAAGGCACAGTCTTCGTAGCCGTAGGCGCTGGCCACCTCGCGGGCCCTGACAGCGTGATAAACATGCTGCGCGACAAGGGATATGATATCGAAGGGCCATAAGGCGCCCGTTCGCCTGCCGGACGCGCTTCCAGCTCAGTCCGGCGGGTTGCCGTTCCAGTCTATGATCCAGTCGATCTGGTCTTCCTCGAAGACCGTTTCCTCGCTGACCGTCTCGCCCATGACAGAGCGGCCTTCTTCGTGGATGCGGTCCCTGTCGCCGCAGACCAGGTGATGCCAGTCGGAAAGCCCCCTGCCCTCATGCACACGCCGGTAGGCGCAGCTTTTCGGCATCCATTTCAGCTCTGACACCGATTTCGGCGTCAGGATTACGCAATCTGGCACCTTCGCCTTGCGGTTCTCATAATCGGAACACCGGCAGAGGTCGGCATCCAGCAGCTTGCAGTGCAGGCGGGTATAGGCGATGTCGCCGCTGTCTTCGTCTTCCAGCTTGATCAGACAGCATTTCGCGCAGCCATCACAGAGTGACTCCCACTCCTGCGGGGTCATCTCCTCAAGGCTTTTCGTTTCCCAGAATGGCTTGCTCATGGCCGCCTTATGGGTCAGGCAAGCACGTCCTTCCAGTCCGGATGCCTGTCGATCTGCGTTCGGGCAAATCCGCAGACCGGGACCAGCTTGAAGTTTTCTTCGCGGGCCTTCTCGACCAGCTTGCCGACCAGCTTTGTTCCAAGCCCCCGGCCGCCGAGCGCGGAGGGCACGCCGACAAAATCGACGCGCATCACATCCTCGTCCTGCCATCCATAGCGTATGACAAGTTCATGGCCCTCCACATTTGTGGTGAGGCGGGAGCCATCATCGTGAAGTGTAAGGTCGCTCATCGAAGGACATCCTTCCATTCAGGGTGTTTGTCGAATTGCGCTTTGGCAAAAGGGCAAAGCGGCATGATCTTGAGGCCGCGCTCACGGGCAAAGGCAATGCCCGCCTCAACCAGTTTCTGGCCGATACCCTGACCGCCGAGCGCTTCGGGCACACCTGTGTGATCGATTATGATGATCCCCGCTCCGGCCTTGGAATAGGTCATTTCGGCCTCGTGACCGTCGACCGTGACGTGAAAGCGCCCGCCGGACTCGCCTTCATCATTGATGATATTCGGTTTAGCCATCGATATTCTGTCCTTCCGCGATGCCTAACGCATCCAGACAAGATGGGATCTGCTTACGCAGCTTGAAATAGCCCTTCCGGGCATGCGGCCAGAAAACTTCATCCCAGTCCCGCCGCACCTGCCGGACTTCGAACCCCTCTGCCTGCAACGTCTTCAGGACAGGTGAGAGGCGGTCCCAGCCCCACCCGGCCGGCATATACGGGACCACGATCAGCCGTGTCTTGAGGCGGGCGGCCCAGTCCAGAAGCAATGCTTCAGCGTCAATTCCTTCTATCAAGGTGGGCGCTGCGCCGAAGTGAACGCCTGCGCGGTGGGCGCCGTCATTGAGCGCGGCGCCCGTAAAGGCGCTGGCCTTTCTTGAGGCACCATGAGGAGAACGGAAAGACGCGCTCTCGATCGCGGCGATGCTCTCGACCTCCAGCGTCTCCGGAATCCACCTCTCAACCGATAAGTCATCTTCTGTCAGAAGCAGGGCGAAAGCTGCCTGAGGCAGCGTGTCGGCTGGCGGAAGAGGCGAGGGCGCGGGGTTAGCTGGGCCATCAACAGCCGGTGCGCGGTCAGCCAGCCCCTTGGGCGAAAACCGGCCATCGCTGCAGGTTTCTATCGCTTCCTTTTTGGCGAGATAGGTTTTGCCGGGCGTATGCAGACCGGCCACCCAGCGCCAGGAGAGTGTATTGGAGGCCGGGTCTCCGTCCAGCAGATGCTGAAGAAAGAGATCGCTTCCGAGCGCCCAAGGCAGCCTCAACGTGAAGAGCCATATGGACGCAAAGGACATGCGCGCATGGTTATGAAGATAACCGGTTTCGCGGAGCTCCCTCGCCCAGTCGTCAAAACCTTCGATCCCGGTATTGCCCTCAATCGCAGAATTGTAATCTGCCTTGAGACTATTGTCTTTTTCGAGACTTTCGAGCTGGCAGTCCCTTGAGATACAGAAATCACTCCAGACAGCCGGATGATGTTCAAGCCACCCGTTGAAATAGGTGCGCCAGCAAACTTCCTGGACGAATTTGAAAGCAGCCTCAGCCCCATGAACGGTGATGGCGGCAGAAACGAGTTCCGGCTCGGATATCAGCCGGTGCCGCAGGAAAGGCGACAACTGCGAGACGTTCGCCTTGCGGCCTCCCCCGGCATCGATATTGCGGCGGCCCGCATAGTGAGACCCCATCAGGGGCGCAAAATCATTCAGCCTTTCAAGGCCCTGCGCCCGTGTCGCCTGATCATGAGCCAGTTTCATTCAGCTGAAACTAGAGTATGTGCGGGCGCTTCCAATAAAGCGAAGCAAAGATGGCCTAGCGGGGCGCATCTTTCTTTTCCGGATCGTCGCTCAGGGCTTCCTTGGCCTCACCGACCATTTCCTGACCCTTGCCTTCGACCTGCTGGGCCTTGCCTTCAGCTTCCAGTTTGCGGTCATTTGTCGTGACGCCAGCGATCTCTTTGAGTTTGCCGACGATTTTCTTGCCGAGACCTTCTGATTTGTCGTTTGTCATAGGAAAATCCTTCCATTTGCCTGTAAATACATAGATGCAATGGGTGAAAGCGGTGCGCCGTTCCGGGGATGGCAAAATAATCTCCTGTGCTAGATGGCGCCAAGATGAGCCGATTACCGCCCCGACCCGACCTCGACTGGACAGATGACGGCACGCCTGAAGACCGGCGGGCGGGCGATATCTATTTCTCGCGCCAGAGCGGGCTGGAGGAGACCCGGCTGGTTTTCCTTAAAGGGTGCGGGCTGCCCGAACGCTGGGCGGGGAAGGCGCGCTTCACGATTGGCGAGCTTGGCTTTGGAACCGGGCTCAATTTCCTTGCCGCGTGGGAGCTATGGCGGGCAAACCGTCCCGGCCCGGAGGCCTGGTTACACTTTGTTTCCTTTGAAGGTTTCCCACTGGACCGCGAAGATGCCGCCCGTGCGCTTTCCGCCTGGCCTGAGCTGGGCGATCTGCCCGGGAAGTTGCTGGATCGCTGGCCGGAGCGGGCGCTCGGCGTGCAGCGACAGGTCTGGCCGGAAGAAGGGGTCACTCTGACCCTTCATACCGGTGATATAATGGAGACTTTACCGTCGAGTCGTTTTCTTGCGGATGCCTGGTTCCTTGATGGATTTTCCCCGGCAAAAAATCCGGAAATGTGGGACAAATCGCTCTGGCCCATGGTGCACCAGCGGTGCATGGACGGTGTTTCTATCGGTACATTCACGGTGGCCGGATTCGTGCGCCGGGGGCTTTCGGAGGCCGGGTTCAATGTGGCCAAGGTCGAAGGCTTCGGGCGAAAGCGCGAACGCCTTGAAGTGCGCCTTGAAGACCCGCCCGCGCCGGAAGCCGATCCTTATGGTCTTCGCTCGCCAGCGCGGGCGCCTGATAAAGTCCGCATTGTCGGCGCCGGTATAGCCGGGGCATGTCTGGCGCGGACATTTCTGGAGCGGGGGCTTGAGGTCGAGGTGCTGGAGGCGGGCGATGGTCCGGCCCGGGAGGCGAGTGGAAATCCGCTAGGGCTGGTCATGCCGCGCCTTGATGCCGGTGACACAGCGCAGGCCCGGCTGTTGATCGGCGCCTATTTGCGCGCGCGCCAATTCTATTCGGGCCGCCCCGGCGTTCATGAGACCGATGTGCTTCAGCGGCCGAAGGATGACCGTGAAGCCGAGCGGATTGCCAAAGTTCTGGCCGATCCACCGCTGGGGCTTGAGAATCTGGAAGCGGCCGCGAGCGGCCAGCTGCACAAGCGTGCCCTGATTGTCGAGCCCGCTGTGCTGGTGGAAAGCCTTCTGGATGGCGCCGTGCTGCGCACAGGCCGGTTATTTACGCTGGAAGACCTCGACCCGGACGTGCCGACCATTCTTGCGGCCGGACAGGGCGCCGATGCCTTGCTGCCATGGCTGGGGCTGGCCGGGCGCCTTGGTCAGGTGGAGCTGGCTGAGGTCGGCGTTGAGGCACCAGCCTCGGCCATTGCCAGCGGGCATTATGCGCTGGCCCTGGGAAAGAAGCGGCTGTGGGGCGCGACGTTCGAGGCGTGGGATGGCCGTGTGCCTGAGCCTTCGGACGCGGCGCGCGAGCAGAACATGGCCGCCCTGGAAACGCTCGACCCTTATTGGCGCCAGTCTGTAAAGGCCGCGCCGCTGACAAGCCGCGCTGGTGTGCGCGCAACGACAGCCGACAGGCTGCCCCTGATCGGGGCGGTACCGGATGAGGTCCGGGCGCGCGAGGTATTTGACGGGGTGCGACACGGAAAGACCGTCGAAGCGGATGCACCCCTCATCGACGGTCTCTATCTGGCAGGCGGGTATGGGTCGCGCGGCTTTACCTGGGCGCCCTGGGCGGGCGAGATCCTGGCAGGGCAGCTGCTGGGCGAGCCTGCCCCGGCAAGTGGTCCGGAGCTGGAAGCGGTTTCTCCGATGCGGCTTATCCTGCGGGCCCTGAAACGCGGGGGCTGACCCCGGCCGGGCAGGCAGCGGCCCTATTTGGCCGCTGCGAAGATGAGCTGCAGACCACGCTCTGCGGACGCTTCGAGCGAAAGCTGGACGCCGCCCGCTTCAATGTGAAGCCCGCCTGCAACGCTTGCGGCAGCGGCAGCCGCCAGAAGGAGTGTGGCGCAGGCCAGTGCCACCCAGCCGCTGGTCTGAAAATTACGGATCATCTTGTTAGCCCCCTTGGCTGTGTTGGGTTGAGAGGCCGGCTCGATCCATTGGTGCCGGAGAGGCAGGGAAAGGAGTTGAGCCGACATCTTCAGTTCTTTTCGAGGTTGCGGAATTCACGGCGCAGGCGCCATTCATCCGAGGTGACACTGGCTTCAAGGTTCTGGAGACGGTCTTCCAGGTCCATGAAGGTGTATTTGAGGCCGGAATAGGTCGTCTTCGGGCGGTCCGCGACACCGCGCCAGAAGGCTTCTTCTTCCGGGGCGAGGTGGGCATAGGATTTCTGCGCCTTCGGCACGATCATCCACATGAGAATGTAGCCTAGCAGAACGAGCGGGCCGGCCAGAAAGAAGAAGGCCGCCACGGCAAGCAGCCGGACCACAAGCGGGTCCCAGCCATATCTTTCACCGATACCGCCGCAGACGCCGGCCAGAACGCGCTCGTTCCGGGAACGGCGAAGCCGCTTGGGGTTAGGCGAACGGAACATCTCGTCCTCATAGCGCTCGCGGCGCTCATGAGTGCGTGAATGTCTGTGGTCGGAGTGGGTCATTTCAGGTGTGTCCTATTGGTCGAAGGAGGTGCGCGGCTGGCGGGGCGCCGGCGCGGCATCGTCCGGGTGAGAGTCTACGAGCTTTTCGAGGGTCTCGATGCGGCGCTCCATCCGTTTGGCAGAGCGCCAGAGATCTTCGAGCATGCGCTCATCGTCTGGCTCGAGTGTCTTCTGCTTCCGCCAGAGCGTGATGTAGTGAAACACCATGCCCGGGAAGACGATGAAGAGAGAGACGATCGCGACGAGCGGGATCAGGAATTCGGGATCCATGACTATCCTTTCTGGGCGTCGGCACGTTCATCCATGTACTGGATGGCCATGCCGGGCACGATGATGATGGCAAGGATAATGGCGAGGGTGATGAGGGATGTCAGCATGGATCAGCCCTCGCCTTGCGTGGATTGCGTGGAAGACTGGCCGCGCGACTTCTTCAGGGCTTCAAGCTCCTTCTCGACGGCCTCGTCACGCTCAAGCGCGGCGAATTCGTCTTCGAGGCTCGGCTCACGGCCCTGGATGGTGTCGGCATAGGCCTCCATCTCATCGACCTTGCGCTCAACGCTGGCATAGCGGGCCAGGGCATCGTCGACGCGGCCATCATAGGTCTGCGAGCGCATGCGGATGCGTTGCTCTGCGGCTTCCCGGCGCATCATGAGCGCACGGTGCTTGGCCTTGGCTTCGTCGAGCTTTGCCTGAAGCTTGCCGAGATCGCTCTGATGCTTCTCGAAGGCTTCTTCAGCGGCCTGCATGGCATGCTGGCGGCGCTCGATTTCACCGGCGGCTTTCTGCTTGGCGGTCAGCGCACCGCGGGCAAGGTCCTCGCGGCCCTTGTCGATAGCGACGCCGGCTTTCTTTTCCCAATCGTCGCGGACGTTGGAATAATAGGCGATCTCGCGTTCCATTTCCTTCTTGTCGGCCATGGCACGAGCGGCTGCGGTGCGAACCTCAACCAGCGTGTCTTCCATTTCCTGGATGATGAGACGCGCGATCTTTTCTGGGTTTTCGGCACTGTCCAGCATCGCATTGATGTTGGAGTTGATGATGTCGCCGAGGCGGGAAAAAAGTCCCATGATTTTTATCCTTTTCAAATCTCGGTGTGTCGCCTGGGAGGAGGCTGTTTGTTTCTCTTTACGGGGCGCTAGAAGAACAGGCCGCCGAGGAAGACGCCTGCGGCGAAGAACATCCAGCACTCGGCTGGACGGCTCGCGAGCCAGCGACCGAAATTGCCGCCTTCTTCACGGCTCTGGCGGTAGCGGGTCTCATAGGAGCGGTCGGTCATTCTTCTGGTCCTTTCGTTTAAGCGACGCCCGTCGCCTGACTTGGCATACTCATTACAAGGACCGTGCCAGTTTTCCGCTAACCATCTAATGCACTGATTATAATTGATTTATTTTATCATTTGCGATTTTAGACGATAATAAATTCGTCTATTTAGCCAATTTTATTAGTTGCTTAAGCCAACTATTTAGCTAATTTAACCACATGATTGGTGACACTCCACAAATTATCGGTGAAGCCCCCGAATGGCTCTCTGCGCTTGAGCATGTCTCGCGGCTGGCGCCGCTGGAGCGGCCCGCGCTCGTCATCGGCGAGCGCGGTACCGGCAAGGAGCTCATCGCCGAACGCCTGCACTTCCTGTCGCGCCGCTGGGACGGCCCTTACATCAAGGTGAACTGCGCCGCGCTATCGGACGACCTTCTGGATTCAGAACTCTTCGGCCACGAGCGCGGCGCCTTTACCGGCGCGACCGAGCGGCGCACGGGCCGCTTCGAGCTTGCCAATGGCGGCACAATCTTCCTCGACGAGATCGCGACAGCATCCCAGCGGGTTCAGGAAAAACTT
The DNA here is from genome assembly GCF_964005855.1 of uncultured Henriciella sp. Classification (NCBI taxonomy): domain Bacteria; kingdom Pseudomonadati; phylum Pseudomonadota; class Alphaproteobacteria; order Hyphomonadales; family Hyphomonadaceae; genus Henriciella; species uncultured Henriciella sp. The sequence continues at coordinate 555,062 of NZ_CAXFSW010000002.1, read as the reverse complement.
CTGCGGGTCATCGAATATGGCGAATTCCAGCGCCTTGGCGGAGAGAAGGTGCTGGAAACAAATGTGCGGGTCGTGGCCGCGACCAATATCGACCTTCCTTCTGCCGTGGAGGCGGGCAGGTTTCGCGCAGACCTTCTAGACCGGCTGGCCTTCGATGTCGTGACATTGCCGCCACTGCGGGCACGCAAGGGCGACGCGGCGCTGCTCGCCGACTTTTTCGCAAGACGGATGGCACGCGAGATGCTGGAGGATTTCCCCGGCTTCGCGCCCTCCGCCATAGACGCCATAGAAGCGCATGACTGGCCGGGCAATGTGCGCGAATTGCGCAATTTCGCGCAGCGCATCACGGCGCGGGCGCTGGTGGTCCCGACCAATGAGCCCGTACGCTTCGATCCCGGATCCCTCGACCCTTTCGCCTCGCCTTTCAGACCACCCTCGGTCTTGAAAGGCAGTGTTGAGACACCACCTGCCGCGTCGAGACCCAAGCTACCCAAACCCGAACTCGGAGCCCCTTTTGACGTTCAGACCCGGCTCTTCGAGACGACGCTTATCGATGCTGCCCTCGCCGCGCATGATGGGCATCAAGGAAAAGCCGCCGAGACGCTGGGTCTGACCTATCACCAGTTTCGCGGACTTCTGCGCAAACATGACTATGGCAAGAAGCCGGGCAAGCCGGACAGCGAAACCGAAAACTGATAAACCCGAAAATTCATCCCGAGCTGAACCGACAGCTCTGCCCCGCCAAGGAGACACTATGCAGGGTTCCACTGCCAAACCGCCCGTGAAGGGCGCGGCCACGCCTGCCAATGTGCCTGAACCGGTCGAGTTTCTGGGCCTGACCTTTGAGCCGCGCAAACCGCGCGATGCGGCACGCCTGATTGCGTCGCGCGCGCTGGGGTCTGAAAAATACTGGTATGTGGTCACACCCAATGTCGACCATATGGTGCGCCTCCAGCGCGAGACGGATCTGCGCTCGCTCTATGAAAGCGCAGATCTTGTCCTCAATGACAGCCGGATCCTGGAGCTGCTGGCGAGACTTGAAGGCATCGATCTTCCCGCCTCGCCGGGCGCCGACATCGTGCACAATCTTTTCGAACGCCATGTCGACCCTGAAGAGCCGGTCGTTGTGATTGGCTGTACGGCAAGCGAGATCACGGCCCTGAAGGCCCGGTTCGGCCTGTCTGACGTGCGCTGGCACGATCCGCCAATGGGCCTTCGCCACAAGCCCGACGCGGTGAAGGCGGCGGCCGACTTCATGGCGCGCAACCCGGCGCGGTTTCACTTTCTCTGTGTCGGCTCACCCCAGCAGGAAATGGTGGCAGAGGCGGCCAAGGCGCTCGGCACCGTGCAGGGCGTGGGGCTCTGCTGCGGGGCGAGCATCGACTTCCTGACAGGGCGGACCAAACGCGCGCCGAGCTGGATGCGCCGCTTCGGCCTGGAATGGCTTCACCGGCTGACCAGCGAGCCGCAGCGTCTTTCCAAACGCTATCTGATCGACGGGCCGACGATTGTCGGCATCTGGCTCAAGGACCGCAAACGCCGGAAGAATGGAAGCCGGTCAGGCTGAAGGGGGGGGCGGCTTTCGCCTACTGGCCGGTGTCGTACTTGCCGCCCTTGAGGATGAAGCGGCGGTCGCAATAGCCGCACTCGACCATGTCATCGTCGCCCATCTCGTACCAGACGATGGGATGCCCCAGCGGGCCATTGCCGCCATCGCAGGCGACACGGTGCTCTTCGGTGACGATCGTCTCCGGTGCGTCCGGCAGATTCTGAGTGGCCATGTTAGAGCTTCCCCAATGTCAGCATTGCCCGTCAGGCGGTGTGACGCATAGGTAGTCCGTCACGAATGGCGGCGTCAATTGGACGAGACACCGCATATACTGACGGGAAGGCCTATCGATGAAACCGACGCTCTATCACTGCCGCAATGCACGCTCTTTCCGGCCGCTCTGGGCGATGGAGGAACTGGGCATGGAATATGACCTTGTCGTCCTGCCCTTCCCGCCGCGCGTGCACTACAAGCCGTATCTGGAGATCAACCCGCTGGGCACGATCCCCTTCTTCGATGACGGCAAGGCGAAGATGAGCGAGTCGACGGGCATCTGTCACTATCTCGCCGAGACGCAGGGGCCGACAGAGCTGGCTGTCCGCCCCGACGAGGCGGCCTATGGCGAGTATCTCAACTGGATGTATTTCTCCGACGCGACGCTAACCTTTCCACAGACGCTGGTGCTTCGCTATGAGATGCTGGAGAAGAAGCCGCGCCGCCAGCCGCAGGTCGCCGACGATTACCGGATGTGGTTTTCAGGCCGGCTGCGCGTGGTCGACCGGAAGCTGGAGCATGCGATGTGGATGGCCGCGGACCGCTTCACCATGGCCGATATCGCCATTGGCTATGGCCTGTTGCTGGCAAGCGTGCTGCCGCCGCTGGAGCCCTGCCTGACGCCGACCTGCAAGGAATATCTCAACCGGCTGAAGGCGCGCCCGGCCTTTAAACGGGCCCAGGACCGACAAAAACAGGATCTGGTGGTAGAGGTTGGCGATAACAATCCTATATGACCCCTTCTGAGTGATGCGACGGAGGGCAGATGCCGGCACCAGACAAAGCGCCTGACTATGCGATCGAGGTCGAGAACCTTGAAAAAGTCTATGCGGCGTCCGGCAAGATGCCGGAAAAACGCGCGCTGAAATCGATCAGCCTGAAAATCCCGCGTGGGAGCATTTTCGGCCTGCTCGGCCCGAACGGGGCGGGCAAGTCCACCTTCATCAATATCCTGGCCGGTCTCGTCACCAAGACGTCCGGCAAGGCGGCGATCTGGGACATGGATATCGACCAGCATCCGCGTGCGAGCCGCGCGGCGATCGGCGTGGTGAACCAGGAAATCACCATGGACCCCTTCTTCACGCCCGAAGAGGCGCTGGAGCTGCAGGCGGGTTTCTATGGCGTGCCGAAAAACCAGCGCCGGACGGGGGAAATCCTTGAAGCGGTCGGCCTTGAGGACAAGCGCGACGCCTATGTGCGCCAGCTCTCGGGCGGCATGAAACGGCGCCTGATGATCGCCAAGGCGCTGGTCCACCAGCCGCCGGTGCTGATCCTCGATGAGCCGACGGCCGGCGTCGATGTCGAGCTGCGCCGCTCGCTCTGGCAATATGTGCGCCGCCTGCACGAGGAAGGTACGACGATCATCCTGACGACGCACTATCTGGAAGAGGCCGAAGAGCTTTGCGACGAGATCGCCATCGTCAATCATGGCGAGATCATCGCCTGCGAACCGACGCCGAAGCTTCTCTCGCGCATGGACCAGCGGCTTCTGAAAATACAGCCGCGCGAGCCCTTGTCTGCGGTGCCGGAAGGTCTGAAGCACCTCGACATCAAGCTGCTGAAGACCGGCGAGCTGGAAATCGCCTACCGCAATAGCGAGACGGGTATTGGCAGGTTGCTGGAACAGGTGCGCGAGGCCGGGGTCGGGGTCGCCGATCTCTCAACCGACCAGCCCAAGCTGGAAGATGTCTTCGTCGCGATGACGACCGAAAACGCCTGAGACAGCCTAGCCCAGACGCCGGACCATGAAGCCGGTGCGCGGGAAGTGCAGGTTCAGTGTTTCGGCCTTGTCGTCATGCCGGTGGATGACGATGCGGTCCGGGGCCGCGATAACGATCTCACCCTCGACCCAGTCACGGCCATAATCGTCCGGGGCGACGGCGACGTGTTCGCCGGGCTCGAACTCCTGCAGCTCGCCCCTGGTGGCGGCGGCCTTGAGGCGCGGCGCGGCATGAAGCGCAATCTCCAGCGCCTCTTCGCCTGAAAGCTCTTCAGGCGTCTGTCCTTCGATCTCTTTCATCCGCTTGTACCAGTCCGCGGTGCGCGGGAAGGACTTGAAGCACTGTTCAAGGAAGTCCGGCAGGGCGCTTTCCATGAACCAGGGATTCATGAAGGCGTGGACATCGACAAGGCCCGGCTTGGTGCTGACCAGCCAGTTGCCGGCGCCCGCGCCCTGTCCGCCGGCAAGACGTTCCTCGATCCAGGCCATCTGGGCGCGCCACTGATCCTTCATCATGGGCACGACAGCCTTCATCGCATCAGTATCGAACGGGCGGCCGGAAAGCTGCTCCCGGTCCTTCTTGAAGGCTTCGGGGACCTGATCGCCAATCGTGCCGAAGATGATCGCGACGCTGGTCTGGAACCATTTCCCGTCCGCCCATGAGCCGACCATGCTGGAGAGGCCCTCATGGCCCGGCAGGTCAAGCTGGGGGATTTCGAAGCGTTCCTCGATGGCGCGGATAATCATGGCGCTGTCTAGAAAGATGTCCGCGCCGATCTGCATGACCGGGGTTTTGCGATAGCCGCCGGTCAGGGGCATCAGCAGCGGTTTGGGCATCATGTTGGGGATTTCGACGGACGCCCAACCCAAATTTTTCATCCGGAGCGCCAGCCGGACTTTCTCCGAAAACGGCGACGCTGGGTAATGATGAAGGATGATTGTCTGCGGTCCGGCCATCTTATTTTCCTTGCCCTTTTTGACAGACACCTATCCCATCTGAGGGCTTGCCTGCCGCCTCCAAAGCGATTTCAAGCGGTAAAGAAAACACAGCAAAGCTCAAGAGGAAGTCCAGAAGATGATCGATCCCGCCGCGATGCCACACCTTGCCGACATTCCGCGCGTCCAGTCGCAGAAGCTCGCCGACAAGCCCGCCATCTGGTTCGAAGGCACCCTGCACACCTTTGCCGAGCTTGAAGCACGCGCCAACCGCGTCGCAAACGGTCTGCTGGCGGCGGACGTGAAGCCAGGCGACCGGGTCGCCTATCTCGCAAAGAATATGGGCTGTTACTACGAACAGCTTTTCGGCTGCGCCAAGTCCCGCTCGACCATGACCGGGGTCAATAACCGTCTCGCGCCGCCGGAAATGAAATTCATCCTGTCCGACAGCCAGTCAAAGGTGTTGTTCGTTGCAAAGGAATTTTACGAGGCGGTGGAGAAGGTCGCGCCGGAATGTCCTGAGCTGAAGACGATCATCGCGATTGATGGCGGCCACAAGGACTGGCCGTCCTATGAGGAATGGCTCACCAGCCAGAGCAGCGAGGCGCCGGGTCTCGAGACGCTGGATGATGACGATGTCATCCAGCTCTACACCTCCGGCACCACGGGCCTGCCGAAGGGCGTGATGCTGACCAACAAGAATTACCGTGCTCTCTTTATCGAAGCGGCCCAGCTCGACTGGGCGGCCTATGATGAGGGCGATGTGGTGATGAATGCCATGCCGCTCTTCCACGTCGCAGGCTGCAATCTCGGCGTTCTGGCGAGCGCGCAGGGTGCGATGACGCTGGTCTTGCGCGAGATCGACCCGGCCAAAATCCTCGAACTGGTCGAAGAGCATAAGGTCAATCATGCCTTCTGGGTGCCGGCCGTCATCCTGATGCTGAGCCAGATGCCGGGGGTAGATGACCGCGATTTCTCTTCCCTCAAGACAATTTCCTATGGCGCCTCGCCGATTGCAGAAGACCTGCTGAAGCGGGCCGTGGACCTGTTCGGTGCGAAGTTCACACAGCTCTACGGCCTTACCGAAACGGTGGGTCTTGGCACCTATCTGCCGCCGGAAGCGCATGACCCGAGCTGGGGCAAACTGCGCTCGTGCGGCCTGCCTTATCCGTCCGCCATCGTCCGCGTCGTCGATCCGGATGACAATCCGGTGCCCCAGGGCGAGGTTGGCGAAATCGTGATCGGCGCAGACTTCGTAATGAAGGGCTACTGGAACCGCGAGGAAGCGACCGAGGAAGCCCTGCGCGGCGGCCTCTTTCATACGGGCGATGCGGGCTATTTCGACGAGGACGGGTTTCTCTACATCCATGACCGTATCAAGGACATGATCGTGTCGGGCGGCGAGAACGTCTATCCGGCCGAAGTCGAGAATGCGCTGTTCAGCCATCCGGATGTGGCCGACGTCGCCGTGATCGGCATTCCGAGCGAGAAATGGGGCGAGGCCGTCAAGGCGATCATCGTCCTGAAGGAAGGCGCGACCCCGGACAAGGATGCGATCATCGCGTTCACGAAGGAGAAGATTGCGAGCTATAAATGCCCGAAATCTATCGACTTTGTGAAAGTGCTGCCGCGCAACCCGTCCGGCAAGATCCTGCGCAAGGATCTGCGGGAACCCTACTGGAAGGAGACTGACCGGCGGGTTGGGTAGCGTGCGCTCTCAAGCGCTCGTCCTTCGACTTCGCTCAGGATGAGCGCTAAGGTAGCGCCTGATGAATCCTAAGAGATCGTATGAACTTCTTTGTCTACATTCTGCGATGTTCCAACGGCGCCTACTATGTCGGCTCCCATCGCGGGCAGGATGTTGAGACGAGGCTTCATCAGCACAATGAGGGCGCGGACCCCAAAGCGTTTACTTACCGCTACCGCCCTGTGGAATTGTTATGGAGCTGCCAGTTTGACGACCCAACAGACATGGTAGCGTTTGAACAACAGCTCAAAGGCTGGTCGCGAAAGAAGAAGGAAGCTTTCATGCGGAGCGACTGGGCTGAGCTAAAACAATTGTCGAAATCCCGGACTGCGCCCGCTATCCATGAAAAAGGCCGCTTCTACCTGTCCACACAAGGCGGCCTCTCGACGCGCTCATCCTGAGCGAAGTCGAAGGACGAGCGCGGGCTCGGAATAGAGAGGTCGAAATAGATGGAAGACGAACCCCACGGCGTACACGATTTTGTCTATGATCCGCGCAATGCAGATGTGCTGATCTCCGTCAATGGAGAGCTCAAGCATCGTGACGAGGCGACGGTCTCTGTCTTCGATAGTGGCTATTTGCTGGGTGACGGGGTGTGGGAAGGCTTGCGCGTCAAGGATGGCGGGGTCGCCTTTCTCGATGAGCACCTGAAACGCCTCTATGCCGGTGCAAAGACCATCGACATGGATATCGGCCTGACAAAGGACGAGCTGACCGCCCGGCTGTTCGATTGCCTCAAGGCGCAGGACATGACCGACGGCGTGCACATCCGGCTGATGGTGACGCGCGGCATCAAGAAAACACCCTATCAGGGCCCGCGCTTCACGATCACCAAGCCGACCGTGGTCATCATCCCCGAATACAAGGCGCCGGTGCCGGAGGTGATCGAGAAGGGCCTCTCGCTGTTTACCGTTCATGTGCGCCGGACTGGCCCGGCCGAGCAGGACCAGAAGCTGAATTCCCACTCCAAGCTCAACTGCATTCTCGCCTGTATCCAGGCCGACAAGGCAGGCGCCGATGAGGGGCTGATGCTGGATGCCGACGGCTTTGTTGCGACCTGCAACTCAACCCATTTCTTCATCGTGCGCGATGGCGAGGTCTGGACTTCGCCCGCCGATTATTGCCTCGGCGGGATCACGCGCGGCAACATCATTCGCGTCTGCGAGGAGGCCGGGATAAAGGTGCGCGAGAAGCGCTTCTCCCTGTTCGATGTCTATTCCGCCGATGAGGCATTCGTGACCGGCACATTCGCGGGGGTGACACCGGTACGCGAGGTGGATGGCCGGACGATGGAGGAGGTCGGCGGGCCGATGGCGAAGCGGATTACCGGGCTTTACCAGGACCTTGTCGCCCGCAGCCTGACGCCGATCAAATGAACGACGCCCCCATCCGGATTGCGATGTGGTCTGGTCCGCGAAACCTCTCCACCACGATGATGCGAAGCTTTGGGGCGCGCCCGGATACAGCCTGCGTGGATGAGCCCTTCTATGCGGCCTACCTCACCGCGACGGCCATCGTACATCCCATGCAGGAGGCGATCCTCGCCTCGCAATCCTGCGATGGAGAGGAGGTCGCCCGGCAGCTGACACAAGCCCCCGTGCCCGGCAGCAAACCCGTCTTCTACCAGAAGCACATGACCCACCATATGGCGCCCTCCATTCCGCGCGGCTGGATGGGAGAGGTCACCAATGCCTTCCTGATCCGCGATCCAGCGCGCGTGCTGGCCTCCTATGCCCGCAAGATGGAAGAGGTGAGCCTGGAGGCCATTGGTGTCCCGCAACAGGCCGAACTGTTCGACCGGGTCTGCCAGCTGGAAGGCACACCGCCCCCGGTGGTGGATTCCGACGATATCCTTGCCGATCCGCCCGGCATGCTGCGCGCGCTCTGCGACGCACTGAAAATTCCGTATACAGACAAGATGCTGAGCTGGAGCGCGGGGGCAAAACCAGAGGATGGGGTCTGGGCGCCGCACTGGTATGACGCGGTCTGGCAGTCGACAGGGTTCGGCGCCCCGCGAGAGGCGCCGCCCGCCCTTCCAGACAAGTTGCGCCGACTCGCCGACGCGGCCCGCGAGCGTCATGAATCGGTCTCAAGATACCGCCTCAAACCGCTTTAGGGACGGGAAGATGAGACTCAGACCGGTTTTCCCCTGTCACATCCGATAGGACTGACGCGCAGTCAGCTTTGACCCTCCCTTGGCAGGGCACGCTGGGTGTATAAACTGAACGGGCTACACAAAAACATAGTTTCCAAGGGAGAGACCACATGGCCGACGGACAGGCTTTGCCGCCATTCCGCCCCCTGCCGCAGAAAGAGCCGGACATTGAAATGGTCCGCAAGGATGACGGCACGATCTATCTGACGCCGCGCCAGACGCCGGGCGACCGGCCCAAGACAATCCCGCACTGTCTGGATGAGCGCGCCGCAGAGCACCCGGACCGCCCCTGGCTGAAGCAGCGCGATCCCGAGACAGACCAGTGGCGCACCGTCACCTATGGCGAAGGCAAGAAGACGGTTGATGCGCTGGCGCAGGCCTTTCTGGATATGGGCGCAGGCCCGGACGCGCCTGTCATGATCCTGTCGGGCAACTCCATCGAAAGCGCGCTGACGATCCTCGCCGCCATGAAGGTCGGCGCGCCGGCGGCCCCGATCTCTGTGCCCTATTCCACCATGTCGACGGATTTCGGCAAGCTGAAGCATTGCTTTGGCGCGGTGAAGCCCAAGGCGATCTTCGTGCAGGATGTCGAGCCGTTCAAGAATGCCCTCAATGCGCTTGGCGATCATGGCTGCACCGTCTTTGCCAAGACCGGCGCAACCAATGAGATCCAGTCCTTCGACAAGCTGGCCGAAACGAAGCCCACCCCGACTGTCGATGAAGCCATGGCGAAGCTCAATGATGACAGCGTCGGCAAGTATCTCTTCACCTCCGGTTCCACCGGCATGCCGAAGCCCGTCCCCACGACGCAGGGCGCCATGTGCTCCATGATCGCCGGGCAGGAAGGTCTGCGCGATGATGCGCGCGACCCGGACTATGACCCCGATGAGGTTTCGCAGGTTCTGGACTGGCTGCCCTGGAACCACATTTCCGGCTCCAATGTGAACTTCAATGGAGCGCTCTGGAATGGCGCGACTTTCTGGATCGATGGCGGCAAGCCGACGCCGGATCTGTTCGGGGAGACGATCCGCAATATCCGCGAAGTCAGCCCGTCCTCCTTTGGGACTGCGCCGATTGCCCTGTCCATGCTGGCCGACGCCATGGAGCAGGATGATGAGCTGCTGGAGGCCTTCTTCAAGAATATGCGGTCCATCGGCTATGGCGGCGCCACGCTGTCGGACGACCTCTATGACCGGCTGCAGGCCCTTGCCATCAAGGCCACAGGCAAGCGCATACCGATCGTGACCATGTATGGCGCGACCGAGACGCAGGGCATTACTGTGGTGCACTGGGTGGTCGAACGCGTTGGCCTGATCGGCCTGCCACTGCCGGGCATGACGCTGAAACTGGTGCCGAACGGCGCCAAACTGGAAGTGCGCGTCAAGGGCCCGAGCGTCATGCCGGGCTATGTCGACATGCCGGAGAAGAATGCGGAAGTCTTTGACGAAGAGGGGTATTACAAGCTCGGCGACGCGGCGGTCATGGTCGATGAGAATGACCCGAACAAGGGCATTATCTTCGATGGACGCGTCGGTGAGGATTTCAAGCTGTCGACGGGAACATGGGTGAGCGTCGGCACGCTGCGCCCGGACCTTGTCGCCGGCTGTTCGCCGCTGGTCTTTGATGCCGTCCTGGCCGGGCAGGACAAGAATTTCGCCACAGCCCTCTTCTGGCCGGCACAGGCGACGATGCAGGCCTATGCGAAGAAAGCCGGCGGCGACATGCAGAAAGCCTTTGGCCAGCTGACGGACGACCTGACCGAGAAGGTGAAGGCCTTTAACTCGGGTGAGAAGGGCTCTTCGCGCAAGATCAAACGCTTCATGGTCATGACCGAGCCGCCATCCATCGATGCGGGGGAGATTACCGACAAGGGCTATGTGAACCAGCGGGCCGTCATCGACCGGCGCGCCAATCTGGTCGCGGCCCTCTATAGCGAGCCGCCCGGACCGGGCGTCGTCACCGTCTAGGCGTGGGCGGGCCGGACAGCGAAAGAGAGCAGCGCAAGCGCGGCCGGAGCACGGGGCTCTGGCTGGGCCTTGCGGCTGCCCTTCTGGTCGGCGCGGTATTCGTCACCCTGGTGGCCTTCCCTTCATTGACGGGGAGCGTGCGGGACGAGGTTGAGACGCCGCTGGCGCCGGACGGGGAGGCGCAGCTTGCCGAACTTGGCGAGGATGAAGTGACGCGCGCCTATTTCGACCGGCTGGACCGGACCTTCCCCTCAGCGGCGCAGGATCTGCGCGACACGCTGGTAGAGGCACTGGAACGCGGCGCGCCGGACGGCGAGATCGGCCTGATCGTGCTCCAGTCCGGTCTGGACGATATCTATGCCAATCTGGACCGGCTGTCGAAAGCCGACATCCGCTACTTCAACCAGCTTATGGATCTGGCTGAAGGCGAGCTTGCCGCCCTCTCGCAGTCGGGGGCGCCCTACTGCCAGGGCAGCGACCTGGTCGAATATTCCGACCTTTCCGAACAGGAAGCCTACCGGTTCGTCCAGGCGCGTGTGGAGCCGGGCGATCCGCTTTACGAGTTCGGGCTGGAAGCGAGCGGCATCCTGCTGGACGCGATCCGCGACGGACGGTCCAATCCCAAGAACAGGGCGGCGCTGTCGCGGGCCGATATGAGCGCGATCCAGTCGCTTGGGACGCAGCTTCTCTTCGACAGCGACATTACCCTGCTGCTGACGACAGAGGGCAAGAGCCGGCGCGAGATGAATGCCGCGCTGGAAAAGGTGAATTTCTGCGACCTCGGCGTGCGCCTCATCGGACGAGTGGAAAACCTGCCGGAACCAACGCGCGAAAGGCTGATCACGGCAGGGCTCGACCGGCTGAGATACTATGGAATCCGGCGCCTCATCTGGATGATGTCTGCCTATTAAACGGTTCCATGCAGAAAAAGCCTGCGCCCATGCGCGAAAAGACGCTTCAAAAAAGGTGAGGGACGCGTCATTTTAGGGCGATGGCTCTGGACGAAACCCTGCGGACATTTCTGGACCGCTTCAAACTCCCCGATTTCTCAAAGCTCGACTGGGCCCAGTCGACCGACCGGCTGCGCAACAGTTTCTACCGCGCGAGCCGGTCTGTGGAACGCGATGCACCGGAGCTTGCCGACATCTCGACGCTGGCCGTGGACGGCGCGGACGGACCTCTCAAGGCGCGGCTCTACACGCCGCTTGGGGCGGGGATCGGGCCGGGGCCGGGCATCATTTTCTTCCATGGCGGCGGCTTTGTCCTTGGCGACCTCGACAGCCATGACATGATCTGCCGCAGGCTGGCGGCGGGCTCGCGCTGCCGGGTATTGTCTGTCCACTACAGGCTTGCGCCTGAACACCCCTTCCCCGCTGCGCATGAAGACGCCATGGCGATCTGGCACTGGGCGACCCAGCGCAGCGACCTGCTGACGATGGATCCTGAACGCCTCTGCGTGGCCGGTGACAGTGCGGGCGGAAACCTTGCGGCCTATCTCTGTCAGGAACTGAACCGCCTCGGCGAACCAGCGCCGGCTTTCCAGCTTCTGCTTTATCCGCTGGTCCAGTTCGCGGATATCAGCACCAAGAAACTGACTTTCCAGGAAGGCTTCTTCCTCTCAGAGCGGTTGTTCGACTATTTCCGCGACGCCTATATCCAGGCCGAGAGCGACCGGATGGACCGGAAGGTCTCGCCGCTATTTGCGCCGGAAAATGACTTCCGGGGCCTGCCCCCCGCGCATGTGGTCCTCTGCGGCTGGGACCCGCTAAAGGATGAGGGGCGCGCCTATGCCACCAAGCTGGCCGCACACGGCGTGCCCGTCACCATCCGGGAACATCCCGGCATGGTGCACGGCTTCATGAACCTCACCGCGGTGTCAGTGCCCGCGCGCGATGCCATCCATGAGGCCGGCGAAACGGTCGGCCGCGCCCTTGGCGCGCTTTGACAATGGGCGATCGGGAAAGCAGGGCTCGTATTTTATGGCGAACCGCTCTAACTTCTGGTTCAGTATGAGACACTCGTTTTCTTCCCGCCAGCTTGCTGCGCTTTGTCTTGCGGCGGCCACGCTTTGTGGCATGGGCTCTCTTTCAGGCTGCGACCGGCAGGAAGAGCGTGTGGACCGGCTGGAAGACATTGCAGACGGCGTCTCGGAACAGATTAATGACCTGGACGAGCCCAGCCCGCAGGAGACCGACGCCAATGACAGCAAATAGCCAGACACGCACGCGCCGCCATAGCGGCGGACATCTCGGCCTCGGTCTGCTCATCGTCATGATTGCGGCGGCCAGCGCGCTTGCTGTACTGCAGATGACCGGCCTTTAGGCAATCATTGCACTTGCGCAACAAACCATAAAAATGCCGTGGGCGGATGAAGAAGATTGTGTTAACAATCTCTTAATGCAGTTGCGCGGCCCTCTGGATTGTCGGGCCGTTACCTGAAGCAGCCCGGGTCCATCCCTTATGAGCAATGTCGAAAAGCTACCGGTAAAGGCGCGCGAGGACGGCCCAGCTGTAACGCTTATCGGCACCGACCTGCCAGAATCCTATCTGGAAGAGGCTGAACCCTCGCCTTTCATGCATTCGGCAAGCTGGTGGTGGCGCCGCTGCGTCGCCGCGATCAAGGTGGTTGGTGTCCTGGCCATTGCCGCCTTCTATCCGGCCCTTGTGGCCGGTTCCCATGACATCAAGGACGACACGGTCATCCTGTCGGCGGAGCGGCCGTGGACCTCGCCGGAGACCGGCATCATGATTACGATGATTGGGCGCGAGATCGAAGGGCCGGGATGGGCGACGGATCGTCCGGGCTGGCACCCGCAGGCCCGGTTGACGGGGCTTCCCGCCTGGCAGGAGACCCTGTCGGCCTCAATGAGCGAATATGCGCGGCTGATGGCCGGTGAGGCGAGAACGCCGCGCGGGGCGGCCGACCCCGACCTCTCAGCCGCCGCCCGGCTGCTGACGATCGATCCGCAGCTGACGCAGACGCCGCGTCTTGCCGCCGCCGCGGAGGCACTGGCACGCTATGAAGGCCGGCTGGAGCGCGATCTTGCTGCGCCGTCGACCGGCTATGACAGCCTTCTGGGAAAGCTGGCGCTCATGGCGAGCTGGTCCGATATCTCGACCACGGAGCTTGGCGAGCAGATCGCGCTGCGCGATGGCTGGCCCGCTTCGAAGGCGGACATCACCGCTTTCTATGCCGCCCGTGCCCGCGCGCAGCTTGCAAGCCAGCTTCTGCCTGCCAGCATAGCCGCAGAGCCGGAAGTGGCCGTCAGTGAAGCGGTGCAATCGCGCATCGACAGGCTGGAAGCGGCCTGGCGCCGGGCCGCCACGCTCGACCCGGTCTTCGTGTCGAACCAGTCCGGCGATGCCCGCCTGATGGCCGATCACCTTGCCATGATGGCTTATTATATCGGCGAGGCGGGCCAGGCGACGCGCGAGCTTGGCGGCGCGATTATCCTGCAGGATGAGGAAAACGCGGAGGCCGCGCTCGCAAGTGCCGGACCAGAGCTGCGTGGCACCGGCACAGACTAGCGCGGCTTGAAACTAGTGCCCCTGCGGTCCATCTGAACGCTTTAGCACAAAGCACAGATTGCGGGACGCCAGATGTTTATCCAGACAGAGCCAACGCCAAATCCCGATACGATCAAATTCCTTCCGGGCGAAACCGTCGCCGGTGCGGCAGGTCCGTTCGATTTTGCAAGCGAGGAAGAAGCCGGATCGAGCCCGCTGGCCCAGACGATCTTCGAGGTCGAAGGCGTCACGCGCGTTTTCCTCGGCCCGGACTTCCTGTCGGTTTCCAAGGACGAAAAAGCCGACTGGAAACATGTCCGGCCGATGGTTCTGGCCGCGATCATGGACCACTATGTCGCCGGCATGCCCGTTCTCAACGATGGCGGCGCTGCACCGCAGCTGGACACGAGCGCGACAACGGCCGCCGACTATGAAGGCGAAACGGCCGAAATCGTCGAGGAAATCCTGGAGCTTATCGAGACCCGTGTACGTCCGGCTGTGGCGCAGGATGGCGGCGATATCACCTTCCAGCGCTTTGACCCGGCGGGCGGTATCGTTCACCTGACCATGCGCGGCGCCTGCGCAGGCTGCCCGTCCTCGACGATGACGCTGAAACAGGGCATCGAGAATATGCTGAAAGCGTATGTTCCCGAAGTGAATGCGGTCGAAGCCGCCCTCTAAGAATTACCACTCCAAGGAGCTTTGAAGACATGTCCGATCCGGTCAATGATTATGCGCTGGACCTTATCTGGCGCGAGGGACGGTCCTATAATGGATGGCTGGACAAGGATGTCCCCGAGACCCTGATCCGCGCCGTCTATGACCTGGCGAAGATGGGCGCGACGAGCGCCAATTGCTGCCCCGCCCGCTTTGTCTTCATCCGCTCCAAGGAAGCCAAGCAACGGCTGAAACCGCACCTCATGGAAGGCAATATCGAGAAGACGCTGACCGCCCCATGGGTCTGCATCATCGCGAACGACTTCATGTTCCATGAGAAGATTCCGAAACTCTTCCCGCACAATCCGGGGGCCAAGGACTGGTTCTCTGATCCGCATGCACGTGAGGAACACGCCATGCGCAACGGCTCGCTTCAGGGTGCCTATCTCATGCTGGCGGCCAGGGCGTTGGGCCTCGATTGCGGCCCCATGTCCGGCTTCAACCAGGACGGCGTCGATCTGGAATTCTTTGCGGACAAGGATGAGACCCATCACTGGCGCTCAAACTTCCTTTGTGCCATCGGCCATGGCGATGACAGCACGCTCTTTGACCGCAGCCCGCGTCTCAGCTTCGATGAGGCCTGCAAGATCCTCTAGGCAGGCGGGCCCGCCATGCTGATCCTTGCAATCAACACGTCGGGGCCGGCCTGCGATGTTTCCGTCCTCAAGGATGGCGACTGCGTGGTCACGCGCCATGAAGACATGGTGCGCGGGCAGGATGCGCGCCTGCCCGCCATTGTTTCGGACTGCCTCGCAGAGGCGAAGGCGAGTTTCGAGGATATCGGGCGGCTTAGCGTCGTGACCGGTCCGGGCAGCTTTACCGGTATCCGTGTCGGTGTCGCCTTCGCGCGTGGCCTTGCGCTTGCGCTCGGCATCCCCTGCATCGGTGTGACCGCGCTTGAAGCAGCCCTGCCTGCCGGTCAGCAGGGCTCCGCACTCGTCGCGCTGCCTGCCAAACGGCGCCCGCCCGACCTCAGCTATTGGGTGCAACGGTTCAGGACAGGCGCGGCCACAGGTGCGCCGGAGGAGATTTCGATTGCCCGGCTGACAGAAGAGCTGGCGGCCCATCCGCATTTCGTCTTCGGGGAAACGGACGGGGCGCTTGCTGAGCACATGCCCGCGCTTCAGATGCATGCGGCAAGCCCGACCGCTCGCCGCGCCGGTGAAATCGCCGCCCTCGCCGATCCGGAAGGCGCGGCTGCCCGCCCTGTCTATGTCCGTGCGCCGGACGCGGCCCTGCCAGGCGGACGAAAACTGAATGGCTGAGCCGGCCATCGTCATGTTGCGCCCCGATGATTCCTCGCGGGCCGCCAGCCTGCATCACGCTGCCTTCGATAGCGATGGCGCATGGAGCGCAAGGGCCATACGCGAAAGCCTCAGCGCCGCCACGACACTCGCTCTCGGGGTCGAGATGGAGGCTCGTCTCGCCGGACTTCTCATCATCCAGCGCATTCCGCCAGAGGCTGAAATCCTGACCGTCTGCGTTCACCCCGACATGCAACGCCGGGGCCTCGCCCAGCAGCTTCTGGACCACGCCCTGACCCTGCTAGGGCCTTATGGGGTCGACAGGCTGCTTCTCGATGTGGCCGCCGACAATGCGGCAGCTATCTCTTTCTATGAAGCAAACGGATTTACGCGCGACGGCGTGCGCCGGGACTATTACACAAGGGCGGGCGGGAAAGCTGTCGACGCCGTGCTAATGTCCAGATCGCTTGCTGGACAGACAGACAAATCGGAGGCATGAACATGGCCATGGACCGTCTCGAGAAACTTTGCACGGAAAAAGGTCTCCGGATGACGGAGCAGCGCCGCACAATTGCGCGCGTCCTGTCCTCTTCCGATGACCATCCGGACGCAGAAGAGCTGCACCGCCGTGCCAATGCGCTCGACAATTCCATCTCCCTGGCCACCGTTTACCGCACGGTGAAGCTTTTCGAGGAGAGCGGAATTATCGAACGTCACGAGTTCCGCGACGGGCGCGCCCGCTTTGAAGAAGTGCCCGAGGAGCATCACGACCACCTCATCGATGTGAAGACCGGCGATGTCGTCGAGTTTCACTCAGAGGAGATCGAGAAGCTGCAGATCGAGATCGCCGAACGGCTCGGCTACAAGCTGGTTGATCACCGGCTGGAGCTCTATGGCGTACCGCTGAAGCGCGACTGAACGGACTTGCACTCAGTCTGGCACCTGAGTCTGGCCTGAAAGCCTGTTTTGTTGCATAAGCGCGCGCATGACCACCCAGACTTCGCGACCCGAGCCGAAGCGTCTTTTCATAAAGACGTATGGCTGCCAGATGAATGTTTATGACAGCGAGCGTATGCGCGATGTGCTGCGCCCGCTCGGCTATCAGCCCGTGGACGGCCCGGAGACGGCCGATCTTGTGGTGCTGAACACCTGCCATATCCGCGAGAAAGCGACCGAGAAGGTCTATTCCGAGCTTGGCCAGATCAAGAAGATGAAAGAAGCCTCTGGCGGCAAGATGACGATTGCCGTGGCAGGCTGCGTGGCGCAGGCTGAAGGCGCCGAGATCATGCGCCGCCAGCCAGCTGTCGACCTGGTGCTGGGGCCGCAGGCCTATCACAAGCTCCCCGAAATGGTGGCCCGCGCCAGCCGTGCAGCCGGTGACAGGCTGGAAACCGAATTCGAGACGCTGGAAAAGTTCGACGCCCTGCCGAAACAGCGCGAGGCCGAAGGGCCGACGGCTTTCCTTTCGGTGCAGGAAGGCTGTGACAAGTTCTGCACCTTCTGCGTGGTGCCCTATACGCGCGGCGCCGAGCTTTCGCGGCCCGTGGATGACATCGTGATGGAAGCGCGCAGCCTGGCAGCGCAAGGCGTGCGCGACATCTCGCTTCTGGGTCAGAACGTGAATGCCTGGCATGGGGCACCGCCCAAGCTGGACGGCGGCGGCGAATGGGGCCTTGGCCAGCTTGCGCGTCACCTGTCGAGGATTGGCGGGATCGACCGCATCCGCTACACAACCAGCCACCCGCGCGACATGGATGACGACCTTATCGCCGCCCATGGCGAAGTGCCTGAGCTGATGCCTTTCCTGCACCTGCCGGTGCAATCGGGTTCTGACCGGATCCTGAAGGCGATGAATCGCGGGCATACGGCCGAGCATTATCTCGATATCATGCGGAAGATGCGGGACGCGCGCCCCGACATGGCGCTGGCGTCCGACTTCATCGTCGGCTTCCCCGGCGAGTCCGATCAGGACTTTGAGGACACGATGAACCTCGTCCGCGAGGTTGGCTATGCCATTGCCTATTCCTTCAAATATTCGCCGCGCCCCGGCACACCGGCCGCCGACATGTTCGGCCATGTGCCAGAAGAGGTGAAGGATGAGCGGCTGCAGCGGCTTCAGGCGCTGCTGAAACAGCAGCAGACCGAATTCAACGCCTCCAAGATCGGCGAGACGCTTCCTGTGCTGGTCACAGGCAAGGGCCGGATGCCGGGCCAGATGCATGGCCGGTCCCCGTGGATGCAGGCCGTCCATTTTGACGGGCCGGAACACCTCGCCGGACAGATCGTGGACGTAAAGATCGTCGGCGCGACGCTGAACTCCCTGTCCGGCGAATATGCCCATGCGGTGGAGGCCGCCTGACTTGAAAGGCACTGTCACCCGCCTCTACACCCCGGATAATCCAGCGCTGCTTCCTGCGATCTGCGGGCCGCAGCATCGCAACCTCATGAAGCTGGAAATGGCGCTGATCGACGGCAAGCTGAAAGCCGACAGCCAGGGCGGCAGCATCCGGCTGACCGGCTCACAGGGCGCGGTGGGCGATGCCGAAGCGGCGCTGGCTGCGTTTGAGCGCATGCTGCGCAGCGATCCGGCCGCCAGCGAAGCGGCGTTCGAAGGCGCCATCGATCAGGCGAGGGCGCCAGCCGAAAGCTATGGCTCACTCTCTGGCCTGCGCGTACCGGTGATGCCGCAGACACGCACGCAGGCCCAGTATATCGACTATCTCACGCGTGAAGGGCGCGATCTTGTCTTCGGGGTGGGCCCTGCCGGTACCGGCAAGACGTTTCTGGCCGTCGCCGCAGGAGCCGCCGAGCTGCGCAAGAAGACCAAGGAACGCCTCATCATCACGCGCCCAGCCGTCGAAGCCGGCGAAAATCTGGGTTTCCTGCCGGGGGACCTCGAAGAGAAGGTGGAGCCCTATCTGCGCCCGATCTGGGATTCTCTCAATGAAGTCCTCGGCGCCGATCATGTCGAGCGGATGCGCGAAAAGAAGATCATCGAGGTGGCGCCGCTTGCTTTCATGCGCGGGCGCACGTTGAAGAATGCCTTTGTCATCATGGACGAGGCGCAGAATGCCACGGTCGGCCAGACCAAGATGGTGCTGACCCGTCTTGGCCGGGATTCCCGCATGGTCGTGACCGGTGACCCGGGACAGGTCGACCTGCCACCGAAAACCCAGTCCGGCCTTGCACATGCGCTGCGTATTCTGGACGGGGTCGAGGGGACGGGGATCGTGCGCTTTACCGCATCCGATGTGCGCCGCCATGCCCTCGTCTCCCGCATCATCCGGGCCTATGACAAGGATGCCGGCCATGGCGATGACACCGGCTCAGGGGCAGGCTCTTGAGCATCACGCTGGACCTGCGCGTCGAGACGCCGGGCTGGACAGACGAAATCGGCGCGCCGGAGAGCGTCTGCCAGGGCGCGCTGGATGCTGCCTACGCGCTGACCGGTATTGCGGGGGAGGTCGCCCTCCTGCTGACCGATGACGAAGAAATGCACGGCCTGAACCGCGACTGGCGCGGCAAGGACAAGCCGACCGATGTGCTTTCCTTTCCAGCAGACGAGATGGATGCGCCTTTTCTGGGCGATATCGCCGTGGGTCTTGGCATCTCGCGTGGCGATGCGGACACACGCGGGCTGAAACTGACCGACCACCTGACCCATCTGGTCATTCACGGCTATCTTCATCTTCTGGGCTATGATCATATTATTGAAGAAGAGGCCCGTGAAATGGAGGCGCTCGAGGTCCAGGCTCTCGCCAGTCTGGGAATAAGCGACCCCTATGACCGCGGCCCTTAAGTTGGAACGAGATGACTGACACAACCGACCGAGAGAGACGGCGCCGCCCGCGACTTTTCAGGTTCCGCAGGCGGCGCGAAACCGAAGCGCAGGACGAGGCGCCCACAGCCGTCGTGAACAATGCGCATCACACCCCTGCACAGCTGCGCCTGCGGCTGGCTGAGTTCGAGCAGGGCCGGGTCGCCGATGTAATGGTGCCGCGCGCGGAGATCGTGGCCGTCGAACTTTCCACAGACCTGCCTACCCTGATCCAGCTCTATGCCGAAGAATCCCATTCGCGGCTTCCCGTCTATCGCGAAACGCTGGATGACCCGATCGGCCTGGTCCATATCAAGGACGTCGTCGGGGAGGTCGCGCGCGGCGGTGAAGGCATGGATCGCCCCCTGGAGCGCCTGCGCCGGGACATCCTGTTTGTTCCCGCCTCGATGAAGCTCGCCGACCTGCTGGTGAAGATGCAGACGAGCCGCATTCATATGGCCCTCGTCGTCGATGAATATGGCGGCACGGACGGCCTCGTCTCGCTGGAAGACCTCATGGAAGAGATCGTCGGCGACATTGAGGATGAGCACGACGAAGTGCCAGCCCTTGTGATCCGCCGCGGACGTCATGCCTGGGAAGTCGATGCCAGGATGGAGATTTCGGACTTTCAGGAAAAGACCGGCGTTGACCTCGATCTTGGCGATCAGGACGTCGAGGTGGACACGCTGGGTGGGGTCGCGTTCGCCCTCGCAGGCAAGGTGCCCCTGCGCGGTGAAGTCCTGCGTCATCCCGCCGGCGCGGATATCGAAATCCTGGACGGAGATGCCCGGCGCATCGACCGCCTGGTAATCCGCCAGCTGCCAGCAGAGGTCCCTGCTTGAGCACGCACATCCAGAGCCACGGCCTGTCTGCGCTGAGCCCGCCCCATGACTGGATGGCAAAGCTGTCGGGCCTGGCCGCGACCTTTGTGGCAATGCTGCTCGGTGCCATCGCCGCGCTGGGATTTGCGCCGTTCCACTTTACGCCTGCGCTTGTGATTTCGCTTACCGGCATCGTCTGGATGACCGACGGCGCCCGCCTCAAGGAAAAATGGGGCCGGTCGACCTTCCTGCGGGGCTGGGCCTTTGGCTATGGCTTCTTCCTCATCAGCATGTACTGGACGGTCTCCCCCTTCCTTGTCGATCCGGCCCAGCATGCCGCCTATATCTGGATGCCGCTTGTCTTGCTGCCGGGCGGCATGGCACTGATCTGGGGTGCGGGCTTCAGCCTTGCCGGGGCTTTCTGGTCAGCGTCGCCTTCACGCGTTTTCATCTTTGCGGTTTTCATGGCACTTGCCGAGCTGCTGCGTGGCCACCTCTTTGGAGGATTCCCCTGGAATCTGTTCGGAACAACCTGGACGCCGGGCGGGGCATTGTCGCAGGCCGCATCGCTCGGCGGGGTGTACTGGCTCACACTGCTGACACTGTTCGCATGCGCAGCGCCCGCGGCGCTCGTCGATACACGTGATGTACGCGGGGTGATCGGCCGCGGCTTTCCTGTGACCATGGCGGTCATCATTGCGGGCTTTGGCTGGGCCTGGGGCGCGCAGCGTATCGCCTCACCCTCGCAGATGACGGGGCAGCATGTCGTTCTGATGGACCCGGGCGTGCCGCAGGCAGAGAAGTATAATGGCGCGGCAGACCAGCTTCTGCGCCGCTATCTGACCTTTCTGGAAACGGTCGACGGCAGTGACGACGACATCATTATCTGGCCTGAGGGCGCCCTGCCCTTCTATCTGCTGACCAATACCTATGCGATCGACACGATTTCATCCTATCTGGGCAACCGCACCCTGATCGTCGGCGCCACCCGGCGGGGCCTCGATGAAGAAGAGACGCTCTACTTCAATAGTCTCGCCGTCCTGGATGCCGAGAATGGACAATCCGAGCTCATTGCCCTCTATGACAAGCACAGGCTGGTGCCTTTCGGGGAACTGGCCGCCGCCGATATTATCCCGTTCGGGCATGCGATGGCCGGGCTTTTGCCAGACGCCATGCAACAGCTGGCCTCAAGCGGGCTTGACCCCGGCACTGAGCCCACCGTCCTTTTTCCTCGCGGCATGCCGCCTTTCGTTGCGCTGATCTGCTATGAGGGGCTTTTCCCCGAAATCACGCGCAACGCCCGTCCCCAACGCGACCAGGCACGCTGGATCGTGACCATTTCCAATGATGCCTGGTTCGGCAGGGGACTTGGGCCCGCCCAGCATTACGCGCAGAACCGTTACCGCGCCATCGAAAGCGGTCTGCCCATGGCACGGGTGGCCAGCCGAGGGGCCACGGCCATGATCGACGGGTTCGGTCGGGAGACAGCCCACGGGCAGCGTATGCCCGGCGACCCGCAGGGATGGGTGTCTTCAGTGGTACGGGCTCCATTGCCCGAACCTGCTCCGCCAACCGGTTATCAGCGGTTCGGACCTGCCCTCTTCTGGCTGACGCTGGCCGGGTTCACAGTGCTGGCCTTCTTTACGTGGCGGCGCTAAGAGGGCGGTTTTCGCCCCTCAAAGCCCTACGACAAAGCGAGATCATGCCCGAGAGCAAACTGCCCAACAAGATCGACGAGCTGGTCGGCCAGCGCATACGCTGGCGCCGCAAGGAACTGAAGTGGACGCAGGAACAGCTCAGCGAGCGCCTTAGCCTGACCTTCCAGCAGGTTCAGAAATACGAGAAGGGCGTAAACCGGATTTCGGCAGGCCGTCTCTATGAGATGTCGCGCGTGCTCGAGGTGCCGGTCTTCTATTTCTTCGATGGCGCAGAGGAATACCTCTCCCTGCCCGGCCAGTTCGAGGAAGAGACAAGCGAAGCGGCCCCGCTGCCGCAGATAGACCAGGAAGCGATGGAACTTGTCTCTGCTTTCCAGAAAATTCGCGATGAAGGCCTGCGAAAATCCCTGCTGGCTACGATAAAGGCAGCCGCCGCCGCAGAGCCGACTAATTCCTGAGTAAGACTAGCCGGGACCGGCTCAAGCCTATAACACGGCGGGACCACTCACTCTAACCACCGGATATTATTTTGACCGATCCAGATTTTCTTTTCACCAGTGAAAGTGTTTCTGAAGGCCACCCAGACAAGGTTTGCGACCGCGTCTCCGACGAAGTCGTCGACCTCTATTTCCGGGAAGCGCTGAAGGCCGGCTACGACCCTTCGCGCGTTCGCGTTGCCTGTGAGACCGCTGCAACGACCAACCAGGTTGCCCTGCTCGGCGAAATGCGCGGCCCAGACACGATTACGCCCGACATGGTCGAGGCGGTTGTCCGCAACGCGATCAAGGACATCGGCTATGAACAGGACGGCTTCCACTGGGAGAAGCTGAAGCTCAATAACTGGCTGCACGGCCAGTCCGAAGACATCGCCGCTGGCGTCGATGAGGGCACCGGCACCTATACCGAGGAAGGCGCTGGCGACCAGGGCATCATGTTCGGTTATGCAAGCGACGAGACCGATGAGCTGATGCCGGCCCCGATCTCTTTCTCGCACCGCATCCTCAAGCGTATGGCCGAGCTTCGCCATTCCGGCGAACGCCCGGAATTCGAGCCGGACGCCAAAAGCCAGGTCACCATGGCCTATCGCGATGGCAAGCCGATCGGTGTGGACGCAGTTGTCGTCTCCACCCAGCACAAGGATGGCCTCTCGTCCGCCGATGTGCGCGAACTGGTCCGCCCCATTGTGCAGGACATCCTGCCGGATGGCTGGATGCCGGCCGAAGAGAAGCTTTATGTGAACCCGACCGGCAAATTCGTCATCGGCGGTCCCGACGGCGATGCCGGCCTCACCGGCCGCAAGATCATCGTCGACACCTATGGCGGCTCTGCCCCCCATGGCGGCGGCGCCTTCTCCGGCAAGGACCCGACAAAGGTCGACCGCTCGGCCGCCTATGCCGCGCGCTATCTGGCCAAGAATGTCGTGGCTGCAGGGCTCGCAAAGCGCTGCACGCTGCAGCTCTCCTATGCCATCGGCGTCTCCCAGCCGCTCTCGATCAATGTGAACCTGCACGACACGGCGAACACCGATGAGCGCAAGCTGGAAAAGCGCCTGATGGAAATCATGGACCTGTCCCCGCGCGGCATCCGCACGACGCTCGGCCTCAACAAGCCGATCTTTGCGCGCACCGCCGCCTATGGCCACTTTGGCCGCAAGCCAGACAGCGATGGCGGTTTCGGCTGGGAAAAGCTCGACCTCGTCGACAGCCTGAAAGACCTGGCCGGTTAGCCTGATCCGCTTCCGGCAAAGCACCGAATGAGCCTTGCCCCGCCCTTCGAAGGCGGGGCAAGTGTGTTTGGGGCACCAGCCCCCGTAACACTTTTTCAAACTGTCCGGGCTACGGTCCTAGGAAACAAAATCTGAAAAAGTGTGGTGTGGCTGTGGCGTCCCGGAAACTGATCATCCAAATTCCGTGCTTCAATGAAGCGGGCACGCTGGCCATAGCGCTGGGCCACCTTCCGCGTGAAGTGCCGGGCTATGACGTGGTCGAATGGCTTGTCATTGATGATGGCTCCACCGACAATACGGTACGCATTGCACGTGAGAATGGTGTCGATCATGTCGTCTCGCTACGACACAATCAGGGTCTCGCCCGTGGATTCATGGCAGGGCTGGAAGCTGCGCTAAAGCTGGGCGCGGATACGATCGTCAACACCGACGCGGACAATCAGTATGATGCGTCCTGTATCCCTGACCTCGTGGCACCCATCGTCGCCGGCGAGGCAGAAATCGTTGTTGGCGCACGCCCCATCAACGAGACACCCCATTTCTCAGGCATCAAGAAATTCCTTCAGCGTCTTGGCAGCCTCGCGGTTCGTCTGGCCAGCAACACCACCATTCCAGACGCGCCATCAGGATTCCGGGCTATCCACCGGGAGGCGGCGATGCGGATGTTCGTCTTCTCCGAATACACCTACACGCTGGAAACGATCATCCAGGCAGGCCGCAAGAACATGCGGATCACTTCGGTCCCCGTGCGGACCAATGAGGATCTGCGTCCGTCGAGACTGGTCAAGAGTATTTCAAGTTATGTCCAGCGCTCGCTGGTGACGATCCTGCGGGTCTTTATCACCTACAAACCGCTCAGGGCCTGCTTCACTGCAGGGGCCATCTTCACGCTGGGCGCCGCCCTGCTTGGTGGGCGCTTTCTGTGGGCTTACATTGCCGGCGACGGCGCCGGCAAAGTGCAGTCACTCATCTTGCTCAGCGTTCTTGCCATGGCCGCCTTCATCTCTTTTGCCGTGGGTGTGATTGCAGAGCTGCAGGCAGCCAACCGTAACCTTCTCGAGGATATTCGTCTGCGGCTGCTGCGCCAGGAACTCGCTGAGAGCGAGCTTGCCAGCCAGCGCGCCCGTTTCGATCGGGTCCGCAATGAGCTTGCCGAGACCGACACAGCCCAGCACCTTGCCCCACTCAAATCCCGCGCAGGATAAGCCGATGTCCCAGAGCAGCAGTCTTCGCGATGCTACCGTCGCCGACTATGAAAACGTCGCCGGCAACCACTATGACAAGTACAATACGTCCAACCCCATCGCCCGCTGGCTGATGAAGGGATTTCTGGATGCTTTTGACCGGCTGTCGAGCCAGACCGGTGCGGAAGAAGCGTTTGAAGCAGGTTGCGGCGAAGGCCACCTATCGCTTCGCCTGGAACGCGTCGGCCTCAGAGTTCGCGGTGTCGACCTTGAAGACAGCGCCATTGCTGAAGCCCGGACCAATGCAGTCGCTCAAGGCTCCTCTGCCCGCTTCGAGGCCGCTGACCTGTACACGCTCGATTCAGACCACCACGGCGGCGAACTCGTGGTCAGCTGCGAGGTACTGGAACACGTGCCCGATCCGGATCGCGCACTGGATGTCCTGACGTCGCTTGCCAAGCCGTGGCTTCTGCTTTCGGTTCCGCGCGAGCCTATCTGGCGGGCGATGAATATGGCGCGCGGCAAGTATTTACCTGCCCTCGGCAACACGCCGGGCCACATCCAGCACTGGTCCTCAAGCGGCTTCCAGGAGCTGGTCTCTCGTCATGCACGGATCGTGGAGATTGCCCAGCCGCTTCCCTGGACGATGCTCCTTTGCCGGTGCGACTAAGGGGGCTGGCATGACCCGGCCTGCCTTACTGAAGCTCTTGCGCTGGGCTGGTACAATCTTGGCCGGGTTGCTGACGGCGTGGTTCGTAGCCCGCCTGGTAATGAGTGATCTCGGCGCGGTCCGTGACACCCTGAATCCGTCGCTTCTGCTGACCATCGGTGCTCTCGCCATCGTCTATGCGAGCCTTGGCACCATCCTCGCACTTGGCTGGAGTCGTCTCATCGTTGCTTTCGGAGGCAGCCGCGAGGGGCAAATGCGCCTTCATGCCGTGACGCAGCTCATGAAATACCTGCCAGGCAATGTCTTTCATCTTGCAGGCCGTCACGGCATGGCCCGGCGCAGGGCCGTTTCGCATGAAACCCTTCTTCTAGCAGTACTCGCAGAGACCGGCCTTCTGGTATTCACATCCCTGCTCGTCGGCGGGCTCGCAGTGCCCATGCTGCCAATGCCCAGCATCGCTATATGTGCGGCGGCGGCTATGGGTGTGATCGCGACCGTCTCGTTGATTGCGGCGCTTGTTGCATGGAAGTGGGAATACGCCGCGTCGCCAGTCCAGCGTTTCTGGCGTGCGCGCTGGGGTCTCGCGAGGATTCTCCCGCTCTATCTCACCTTCTTTGCGGTCTATGGCGCGATTGGCGGACTTCTCCTGACGGCCCTTTCACCGGCCGTCGACGGACAACTCTTCGCGCTTACGGCGGGCGCCTTCGCCCTTGCCTGGCTCGGCGGTTTCCTGGCCCCCGGCGCGCCCGCGGGCATTGGTGTACGCGAAAGCGTGCTCCTCTTGATTCTCTCACCCTTTGCCGGTCCCGGCGCCGTGCTCTTTCTGGCCGCTCTGGGCCGGGTGATAACGGTATTGGGCGACGCGCTTCTGGCGGCCGGCGCAAGCCTTGTGACCAGCGTGGCTTCTGGCCCCGATAAGTCTCAGCCTGACTGGGAGACTTCGCTTGGCCGCAACTGACAAGAGCCATTTTCGAGACGCCGGTGCGACAAGCGGCGCAACAGTCGACTGGCGCGTCTGGGCGTTATGGATTGTTGGATTTTCCATCTTCAGCGCAATCCTGCCGCGGGATGTCGATTATGATGTTCCACACTATCAGATCCACAATGGCTGGGCCGCCCTGCATCGGCGCTGGGGCCGGGATTTTGCCCCCGCTGACATGCACAGCTTCATTAACCCGGCTTACAACATCCTCGTCTGGTGGTTGATTGAGCGGCTCCCTGGTCCGATGGTGAGTGCCATTCTGTCGATCCCACAGGCACTGCTCCTGCCCGGCCTTTTCCACCTCACCCGCAAGGGGGCTACCGCAATCACGGGCGTTTGGTCAGGGCCCATATGCATGTGCGTTGCCATTGTTGGCTTCCTGGCGGAGAGTCAGTCCGGCCTCTATGCTTCGTTGCGCAACGATTCCTGGAATGCAGCGGCCTTCATTTGGGCCCTGGTGCTTTGCCTTAGGGATGACGGAACGCTGCATGACCTGAAGCGTCTGGCTTTCGCCAGCCTCATTATGGGCGCCGCCCTTGGTATGAAGGCCACCAATTTACCCTACACTATCGCTTTTGGCGTGTTCGTTCTGTTTCTCGCCAGGTCTAATAAGCAGCGCTTGAGGGCAACCCTTGTCTGTGCAGGTGTAGGCTTTGCTGCGGCGGCCGCACTCGCTTTGCCTTATGCCTGGTATCTTTGGATCGAGTTCGGCAACCCTGTCTTTCCGATGGCGAACTCACTTTTCGACAGCCCGCTTGGACCGACGGAATATGATGCCTACGTTCGGCGCAAGCCTGAAGGCCTTATCGGCCACCTTGTCTACCCCTTCCTCTTTACCGCCGACGGCACTCTGATCGGGGACGCAAAGCACGGCGACATTCGACTTCTACTTGGCTACGCCGGAGCTACCGGGTTGCTAGCCCTCGCCGCGAGGGCTTATTTCGTGCGCCAGCTCCTTCCCGCACAACGCTTCATCATCGCACTTTCTGCAGCCTTTCTGATCGGCTTGTTTTCGTGGATCGACGCCTTTTCAGTCCTGCGCTACTACCTTGCAGGATGGATGATCGGCCCAGCGCTCGCCTATTTCCTCGTGCTTCAGGCAATGGGGGAAAAGCCGTTATCACGCACCGTCCTGATTGTGGGCGCGGGCCTTGGCACCGTCATGCTACTCACCACAATAAGTCCAATGGCTTGGCGGCGGGTTGCCTGGACAAGCCCCATGGCCCCTTACCTCTCTGCTGACATCCCCAAGCTGGAGCAGTACGAAGACTCTTTCATCCTGTTTACCGGGCACTTCCCAACAGCCTTCCTCGCAACGCAGCTCCCACCTTCCGCCATCTTCGGGCATGCCTTGCAAGACCCGTATTTCGAACCAGCTCTGGCGAACTACCGTCCACTTATGTGGGACGCGATCGCCGCCTCGGCCAAGCCAGTATATGCTGTCATGTTCTCGGCGCCCGGCCCAGAGGGCATACTTCCCCGCCTGGAGAAGGAAGGGAAGCTGGCTGGGTCGCCGGAAGACTGCGTCCGGATCAAGACAAACTTTGACACGCCCGGTACGGGCTGGTTCATCTGCCCGGTCACAAGAACAGCACCGGTCAAGGTCGACAAAAGCTAACGCGCAGGCAAAAACAATGTCGGACATGACAGACAAGCCTATCCGCTCCTTTGGCAGGACCGGGGGCCGACCGCTATCGCCCCGCCAACGCAAACTGGTGGATGAGTTGCTGCCGCAACTGCGTGTGCCTCCAGACACTGCTGTACTGGCTGCTCCGCTGGACCTCTTTGAAGATAAGGTCAGCGAGCTGTGGCTGGAGATCGGTTTTGGCGGGGGGGAGCACGTCAGCGCGCAGGCGAAGGCCAATCCGCAGGCCGGGATTTTCGCCAGCGAAGTCTTTATCGAAGGGCTCGCCAAATGCCTCTCTGACATCGACGATATGGGCCTCTCGAATGTGCGGCTCTGGGATGAGGATGCGCGCGAGCTTGTCGACCTGCTGCCGGGCCACTGTCTCGACCGGGTCTTTATCCTGTTTCCCGACCCGTGGCCGAAGAAACGCCACCACAAGCGCCGCATCATCCAGCCGCCTTTCCTTGATGCTCTTGCCCGCGTCATGAAACCGGGGGCGCAGCTCCGCTTCGCAACGGATGTGCGCTCCTATGCCGACGAGGCGCTGGTCACCTTTCTCGCCCATGGCGCATTCGACTGGCAGGCCCGGAGGGCCGATGACTGGCGGACGCCGCCCGCCGACCATGTCCGCACCCGATACGAGACCAAGAACCTTGGCGACATCGCCCCCGTATTTTTCAATTTTGTTCGCAAAACTTGATGACTTAAGGTTGATGTTCGCGCCCTGATATTTAGGCTTCCCTCATCTTCAGAGAGGGATGACATGTTCAGGACAATCGCAATTTCTGCCCTGCTGGCGGCGACCGTACTGCCGGCCGCAGCGCAGGCATCTGACATCGATCAGGTCATATCGGCCTATAATGAAGCGGCCACCTCTGGCAGTCGGGAAGACAGGGTCGCGGCGGCGCGGGCGCTTGGCGCGGCGGCGCAGGCCAATCCGGACCGCGACGATGCCGGCCTTCTTGCCTATGAGGCAGGGCAGACACTCTGCGTTCTTGCCGCTTGCGAGGGCGCGTCACAGCTCGCTGACTTCGCCGACTCTGCCCCTCTTCCTGACGGTGCTGTCTCACAGGCTGATATTACCGTCCTGTCGACCTATGCCGACTGGAAAGAGAACCCCAACAGCCGGAACCGACGCGCGCTGGATGAGGCGCTGGCCGCGGTTGTCGATCACGATGTCTCCATGCTGACGCTAACCGCGTTTCAGGCGCGCTATGCACATGATTTCGAAAAGGCCGACTGGCGCAGTGCAGAGGTCAGCGCTGGTGCCGCGGCCACGCATTTTAAGCCGTTCAGGAAGGTTATTGGCAGGGAATGGAGCGACGCAACAATTGGGTCCATTATTGCCGGCTTCAGCGATGAACCGGAACCGCAGAATGCCATCGATATGGCGCGTCACCGCGTCGAGCTGACAAGGCTCAAAGCTGGCCTGGAAGAGGAGCCCGAGTGGCTCGAGACGAACAGATATCTCAGCCACGCCTGGCAGCTTGCCCTCTCTGCCTATTTCAATTCAGGCGGCGGACGCAGAACGGGATCGCTTCTCCGTGGGCCTGACCCCACAGATGAGATTGAAGCCATAGAGGCCGAAATCGAAGAGATGGAGGCGGCTGCCGAAGAGGAGGCACGCGAAAGCGATGCAGCCAACGGCAAGGCCCAATTGCCTTTCTGCGAAGGCCATCTGAATATGTCCCCGCCTCTCCGCTATCCAGGCCAGGCCTTGAAACAGGGCATGTACGGTGCCGTGATCGTCCGCCTGTCCATTGAGAACTTGAATGTGGCCGGGGTCGAGGTGCTTGCGGCGGTCCCCTCCGCCACGTTTGAGGAGCGTGCAAGCGAGACAATCGAGCAGTGGACCTGGAAGGTTTCAAGCGGCACGCCGGGTGAAACCTGTCGAACCAGCCACGACGATCTCGTCCTGCCAGTTATATTCGAGCTTCGATGAGCGGCGCGCAGCGCTGATGCAATCCCGATTGCGAAAGCTGTGATTTTCAGGCATAAGGAGGGCTATCGAATATACGGTCGGTCTGAATTCTTAAGACCCCGTCGGACCGACGGCCTTGCTTCACTTCCCCCGTTTTTTCGAGACCCTTCGTGACCGTCCGCGCGGTGTGGGTTTGGCACGGGGAGAAGACTGGAGTAGCCATTATGGCAACCGGAAAAGTTAAGTGGTTCAACGACCAGAAGGGCTATGGATTCATCAAGCCCGATACCGGCGGCGCCGATGTGTTCGTTCACATCTCTGCTGTCGAGAAATCTGGCATGCGCACGCTCGCCGAAGACGCCCCCATCGAGTATGAGCTTCATACCGATGAGCGCCGCGGCAAGACGTCGGCCGTGGACCTGAAACTTCTCTAGACCATTCTGGGGCCATGGCCTCATGAATTCGGACGGCGGCCTCCCTTGGGGGCCGCCGTTTCTGTTTGCGCCTTTGCAGCCGGGCCTGTTGACCTCGCCATGAATGGAAGGCTTGGTCCGCCCTCGACCCCAGAAAGGCCCCTTTCCATGATGCTCGACAACTGGATGACCTTTGCCGCCGCCTCGGCCATTCTCGTTGTGATGCCCGGCCCGACCGTACTGATGACGTTGAGCTATGCGCTGAATGGTGGCCGGCGGATCATGCCCGCGGCGGTTCTCGGCGTTTTGCTCGGCGATGTGATTGCGATGAGCGTCTCGCTGATGGGGCTGGGCGCCGTTCTGATGACATCCGCGTTTCTCTTTCAGATTCTCAAATGGGCCGGGGCCGTCTATCTCATCTATCTCGGTGTCAGGATGATCCTCTCTGCAGGCAGCCTGCAGCCTGCCCTGGAACATGTAGACGGGCCGGTCTCGCCCCGCGCGGCGTTTCGCGACACGGCGATGGTGACGACGCTCAACCCGAAATCCATCCTGTTCTTCATCGCCTTCGTGCCGCAATTTGTGTCGCCTGCATCGCCGATCCTGCCCCAGCTGGTGATGCTCGTGGCAACCTTCGCGGCGCTCGGGGCGACGTCTGTTCTGACCTATGGGCTTCTGGCTTCACAGCTCAGGGCCTCGCTCTCATCGTCGGCCTTTCCCTGGCTCGGCCGGCTTGGCGGCGCCGTCCTCATCAGTATGGGCCTTGCGACGGCAGCCTATAGGCGGGGCGCCAGCTGAGGCGCGACAGCGCCCCGGTCTCGACACGCAGTCAAAGGAGCGCTATATAGGCGCCAAGTCGAAAAATATCGGCGGCGGGTCCGGCAACGGGTCCGCCGCTTTCTTTTGTCCCGGAGATAGTTTCAGCCGTGATCGCGCTTTCGCAGCAGGAAAAG
Organism: uncultured Henriciella sp.; assembly: GCF_964005855.1. Classification (NCBI taxonomy): domain Bacteria; kingdom Pseudomonadati; phylum Pseudomonadota; class Alphaproteobacteria; order Hyphomonadales; family Hyphomonadaceae; genus Henriciella; species uncultured Henriciella sp. Next base: position 523,475 of record NZ_CAXFSW010000002.1, on the reverse strand, counting down.
ACCATACTTGCCCTGATCGAGCCCATTGCAGAGGGGCTCGGCATGGAAGTGGTGCGGGTCCGCCTCATGGGCGGCAAGCGGCCAATCCTTCAGGTGATGGCGGAAAAGGCCGGCGGTGCCCCGACCAATGTCGAGGATTGCGCAGACCTGTCGCACGGCATTTCCCCGGTTCTGGAAGCGGCCGATCCGATTTCCGACCCGTACCGGCTGGAAGTCTCCACCCCCGGCATTGACCGCCCGCTGACCCGCAAGGGCGATTTCGGTCGCTGGGTGGGCCACCTTGCCAAGGTGGAGCTGGCCATGCCCATTGATGGGCGTCGGCGTTTCCAGGGGATCATCCAGCGCGAGGACGACAATGGCGTCGCCATCGAGCTCGACGATGAGAGCGAGCTGGTCGCGCAGGTCGATGAGATGTCGAAAGCGAGTCTGGTCCTCACCGACGAGCTGATCGACGCGGCAAAGAAAGCAGGCGGCCTGCCGCCCCAGCCCGATGATGAAGGTTTTTCCGGACTCGATGTCGATGACAGCGAGGACGATGAAAGTGACAACAATAACGAAGAAAGTGGAGCTCACAGATGAGTACAGTCGGCGTTTCAGCCAACCGGCTCGAAATTCTTCAGATCGCGAAAGCGGTCGCTGAAGAAAAGTCGATCGACCGTGGCATCGTGATTGGCGCGATGCAGGAAGCCATCGAGAAAGCTGCCAAGTCCCGCTACGGCCAGGAGCATGACATCCGCGCCGAGATCGACGCTGACACGGGCGAGCAGACCCTCTGGCGTGTCCAGACCGTGGTTGCCGATGACGAGGTCGAGGACCCGGCCCAGCAGATCGCTCTGTCCGAAGCCAAGAAGATCGATGCGAGCTACGAAGTCGGCTCCGAGATTACCGAAGAGCTTCCGCCCTTCGACTTTGGCCGTGTTGCCGCCCAGACCGCCAAACAGGTCATCATGCAGAAGGTGCGCGATGCAGAGCGCGAGCGCCAGTATGATGAATACAAGGACCGCGTCGGCGAGATCATCAACGGCATCGTCAAGCGCGTCGAATATGGCCACGTTATCGTGGACCTCGGCCGCGCCGAAGGCATCATCCGCCGCAATGACGGTATCCCGCGCGAGAACTTCCAGCCGAATGACCGCGTGCGCGCCTATCTCTACAAGGTGAGCCGCGAGACCAAGGGCCCGCAGATCTTCCTGTCGCGCGCCCATCCTGACTTCATGGTCAAGCTGTTCGCCCAGGAAGTGCCGGAAGTCTATGACGGCGTCATCGAGATCCGCGCCTGCGCCCGCGATGCAGGTTCGCGCGCCAAGATCGGCGTGATTTCAAACGACAGCTCGATCGATCCGGTCGGCGCCTGTGTCGGTATGCGCGGTGCCCGCGTCCAGGCTGTCGTCGGCGAGCTTTCCGGCGAGAAGATCGACATCATCCCTTGGAACTATGACGCGGCGACCTTCATCGTGAACGCACTGCAGCCGGCCGAAGTGTCGAAAGTGGTGCTGGACGAGGACGAGCAGCGTGTCGAAGTCGTCGTGGCCGACGATCAGTTCCCGCTGGCCATCGGCCGGCGCGGCCAGAACGTCCGCCTCGCTTCGCAGCTGACAGGCTGGCAGATCGACCTCGTCACCGAGACGGCCGATTCCGAGCGTTACCAGAAGGACTTCCAGGCCCGTACCGAGCTCTTCATGAAGGCGCTCGACGCCGACGAGACGCTGGCCCAGCTGCTTGCCTCGGAAGGCTTCGAGACGGTTGAGGAAATCGCCTATGTGGCGCCCGAGGACTTCATCTCCATTGAAGGCTTCGACCTTGAAGTCGCCAATGAGATCCAGGAACGCGCCCGCGAATATCTCGACAACCTCGCCGCAGAGCAGGATGCCCGCCGCAAGGAGCTTGGCGTTGAAGACAGCGTCATGGAGCTTGAGGGCATGACGGTCGCCTTCGCCGTGAAGTTCGGCGAGAACGACGTCACCACGCTGGAAGATATTGCAGGCCTGGTGCCTGACGACATCACCGGCTGGCGCGAGCCTGGCCCGGACGGCAAGCCTGTCTTCCAGGAAGGCATCCTGAAGAAGGGTGAGATGCGCAAGGATGAGGCCCAGATCTTCATCATGCGTGCCCGCGTGGCCGCAGGCTGGGTCGAACCGGAAGCACTCGCAGAGCTTGAAGCCCAGATGGCCGCCGATGCTGAAGGCGAAGCGGCGAACCTCTCTGAAGAGGAACGCGCGCTGATGGCCCTCGGCGATATCGGCAAGAGCAATGATGAAAGCGGCGAAGAGCTTGCCGTCGAGGAAGATCTGATCTTCGACCTCGATGCGCTGGCGGCCGAAGATGGCGGCGACGACGCGCCAGAGGACGGCGACGATGCCGACCCGAAGGAATGATCGCGGCCAACGCCTGAAGGCGTCCGACACTGAAGAAACCCACACTGACGGCCCCGTCCGTCAGTGTGCGGTTACGCGGGAATCCTGGACACAGGACGCCCTGATCCGCTTTGTCCGCTCACCGGACGGGATGGCGGTGCCGGATATTGCCGGCAAGCTGCCTGGACGCGGGGCATGGGTGAAGGCGGACCGGGACACTGTGGACGAAGCGGTAAAACGCGGCGTCTTCTCGCGCGCCTTCAAGCAGAAGACCGGCGCCGAGGCCGATCTTTCGGACATGGTCGAGCGCCTATTGTTGCAGCGATGCATCAATTATCTCGGTATGTCGCGCAAGGCAGGCGACGTAGTCATTGGATTCGATCAGGTTCGTGCCTATCTTAGAGGACAGGCGCCGGGCATCCTTCTTGAAGCAAGCGATGGCAGCGAAGATGGCCGTAACAAGGTTCATTTTCTCGCCAAGGCCTTGTATGACATGCCCCAGACAGCTGGAGCCCTCAGTTCTGCTGAATTGGGCATGGCCTTTGGCAGGGCGCATGTGATACATGCGCTGCTTCAGCCGGGGGCGCTTTGCGAGGCCTTCAAGGACGCATACTGGCGTCTTATCGGGTTTCGCCCGGCACCGGAAACAGACTGGTTCTCTGGTCTTGAACGGTAAATTATCACGGCAGGGCGGTCCCTGCCGGTCAATACGCAGGTATATGGAGTCGCATGAGCGATACGAAAGACAAAGGCAATAACGGTGGACGCAAGCCCCTGACGGTGTCCCGCGGATCAAGCGGCACGGTCAAGCAGAGCTTCAGTCATGGCCGCTCCAAGCAGGTCATCGTCCAGACGAAGAAGCGGCGGGTCGTCGGCCCCGGCGCCGGACAGTCCGGTGGCGGCGGCGGATCGAATGCGCCAGCTTCGAAATCGCCTTCGTCGCAGGGCGGCGGCAAACAGCCGTCCAAGCTCGCGGAAGCGGCCAAGAAGCTCGGCATTACCGAGCAGGAGCTGATTGCGCGCCAGAAAGTGCTGCTTCAGCGCCGCGAGGCCGAGCAGAAACAGAAAGCCGAGCAGGAGCGCCAGGAAGCGGCCCGCGAACGCCTTCTGTCCGAACAGGAACGCAAGGTTCAGGAAGACAAAGAACGCGTAGAGGCCGAAGCCCGCCGCAAGGCTGAGGAAGAAGAACGCAAGGCCCGTGAAGAGGCAGAAGCGCGCAAGAAGAAGACTGAAAAGCCGCGCGACACCCGCGCCGGATCTGCCGACACGCCGGCGGCGCCTGACATGCCGCTGCCAGAGCCGGCCCAGGGCCGCAACAAGAAATCCCGCAAGGGCGGACCTGAGCGCGATTTCAGCGATGGCGGCCCGAACAAGCGCGGCGGCGGGGGTAACAAGCGCCGCAAGGGCAAGCTGACGATTGCCAGCGCCCTTGGTGATGATGGCGACCGTCAGCGTTCACTCGCATCGGTCAAGCGCGCACGTGAACGTGAACGCGAGCGCCGTCAGGGCGGCGAGCAGCAGGAGAAGGTCTCCCGCGAAGTTACGCTGCCGGAAACGATCACGCTGCAGGACCTTGCCCAGCGGATGAATGAGCGCGTCGCGGACGTCGTGAAGTTCATGATGCGTCAGGGCGAGATGATGCGCGCCAATGACATCGTCGATGCCGACACGGCCGAACTGATCGCCGAGGAATTCGGCCATACGGTCAAGCGCGTCTCCGAATCCGACGTCGAGATTGGTCTCGGCGATGATAAGGATGACGAAAAGGATCTGAAGCCGCGTGCGCCGGTCGTGACCATTATGGGTCACGTCGACCACGGCAAGACATCGCTTCTGGACGCCCTTCGCTCCACCGATGTGGTGGCGGGCGAAGCGGGCGGCATTACCCAGCATATTGGTGCCTATCAGGTGCAGCTGGAAGGCGGCGACAAGATCACCTTCCTCGATACGCCGGGCCACGCAGCCTTCTCGGCCATGCGTGCACGCGGTGCCAATGTCACCGATGTTGTCATCCTTGTGGTGGCGGCCGATGACGGTGTGATGCCTCAGACGATCGAGGCGATCAAACACGCCAAGGCGGCTGAAGTGCCGATTATCGTGGCGGTCAACAAGTGCGACAAGCCGGACGCAAATCCGGACAAGGTTCTCACCGAACTGCTCCAGCACGACATCCAGGTCGAGGCGATGGGCGGCGACGTCCAGGCCATCAAGGTCTCCGCGCTGGAAAGAACCGGTCTTGAGGAGCTCACCGAAGCGATCACGCTGCAGGCAGAGCTTCTGGAGCTGAAAGCCAATCCGGACCGCGAAGCCGATGGTATCGTGGTGGAATCGCAGCTCGACAAGGGCCGTGGCCCGGTCGCGACTGTGCTTATCAATCGCGGCACGCTGAAGCGCGGCGAGATCGTCGTTGCAGGCAAGCAGTGGGGCAAGGTCCGCGCTCTCGTGAACGAGCGCAACCAGCAGCTCAAGGATGCAGGCCCTGCCGTTCCGGTAGAGATTCTGGGTCTCGATGGTGCGCCTGAGCCGGGCGACATGTTCAACGTGGTCGACAGTGAAGCACGTGCCCGCGAGATCACCGAATATCGCGAACGCGCCGAACGCCAGAAACAGGGCGTTGCCTCCGGTCGTGCCTCGCTGGAATCGCTGATGAACTCGATGAAGGACGACAAGGAGGTTTCCGAACTTCCGATCGTCGTCAAAGGCGATGTTCAGGGCTCTGTCGAAGCCATCCGCCATTCACTGGAAGGCCTGTCGACCGACGAGGTCCGCGCGAATGTGGTCTATGGTGCCGCAGGCGGTATCTCCGAAAGCGACATTCTGCTGGCCAAGTCCTCCGGGGCGCCGGTCTTTGCCTTCAATGTCCGCGCCAACAAGCAGGCCCGTGAACTGGCCGAGAAGGAAGATGTGGAGATCCGCTACTATTCGGTGATCTACAATCTGATCGACGACGTCAAAGACACGCTGTCGGGCATGCTGGCACCGGAGAAACGCGAAACCTTCATCGGTTACGCCGACATTCTGGAAGTCTTCAACATCACCAAGGTCGGCAAGGTTGCTGGCTGTAAGGTGTCCGAAGGCACCGTCAAGCGCGGCTGCGGTGTCCGCCTCCTGCGCGACGATGTGGTCATTCACGAAGGCAAGCTGAAGACACTGAAGCGCTTCAAGGACGAAGTCGCCGAAGTCACCTCCGGCATGGAATGCGGCATGGCCTTCGAGAAGTATGAAGACATCCGCGAAGGCGACAAGATCGAGTGCTTCGAAGTCGAGATGATCGAGCGCAAGCTCGACTGATCCGGCCTCGCCGCACAGACAGCACAATGTAGAAAAAGCCGGGAAATCTCCCGGCTTTTTCCATAAGGGGTTAAACAAGATTGTGCTTAGTGATGGCTATGCCCTCGCCCGCGCCTACCCCCTTCCGCCCCTATACAGACGAAACGCTGAGCATCAGCGGCGCCCCAAGCGACCGCGACATGAAGCGGCTTGTCAACCAGACCCGCTCTTCAAATATCGGTCCGACCGCGCTCTATTATGCTGGCGTCACCGCACCGGTCATCTCGGCGGGCATGGGTTTTGTGACCCGCCAGGCGCTGGTCGGGACGGGGCTGACCGATTACTGGATCCTGCTCACCTCGTCGCTGCTGGCAGCCATGGCAGGGGTGAGCTGGTATCTCATCTTCATGCGCTGGTCCTATCGTCACCATCATGGGCGTGCCTCCGAACTCGACAGCGAAACCTCCATTGACCTTACGCCGGAGGGGCTCCACATCCGCAGGGGCGATGTGGAAACCCGCATTGCATGGCGCGCGCTCCGGTCGGTCCGCGAGAGCCGCCGGGATACACTGATCACCTTCAGGGGCGCAGATCCGCTGCTCGTCCCCGACAAGTGGTTTGGCCGCGACAGGCAGGCTGCGAAGGCATTTCGCGCGCGCCTGAGACAAGGATTGCAGGATGGCGAAAAAAAAGAAACCACAGGGCGCCGCCGCCAATGAGCCTTCCCAAAGGCAATTGCGCGCGGGCGAGCTTATCCGTCACGCCCTGACAGATATCATGATGCGGGAAGAGTTTCGCGACCCGGAGCTTCAGGGCATCAATGTCACGATTGGCGAAGTGCGCACATCTCCCGACCTCAAGCACGCGCACGTCTTCTGTTCTCCACTGGGAGAGACCGATGAGGACGCCCAGACCGCACTTGCCAAGGCGCTCAACCGGGCCGCGCCCTATATTCGCGGGCGGCTTGGCAAGCAGATCGACATGAAATTCACCCCGCAGCTCCATTTCATCGCCGATCATTCCTATGATGAGGGCGCCTATATGGAAGCCGTCTTCAGCCGGCCAGAGGTCCGCCGTGACCTAGAAGCTGGAGAGGACGACGAAACCCTCTGAGGCAGTAAAAAACAGGCCAGCCGCCGGCTGACCTGTTTCCTCCGCTCGCCTGCAGAACCCGGGTGAAAAGGGTCCAGGACACCCTTGCCCTGCGAGACGTTGCGTCCCCTCAAATGGCTGCCCGATTGGGCCGCACCTGTTTACATTGGCGCGATTACGCGCACCGGGATTGTACAAACTCGACATGGCGTTGATTTCCGTGCCAAAATAGGACCAGAGAGGCTCGACACGCATTGGGGGGATGCGCGGTCATGATCATTTTCGACTATTACCAACCGGATGAGCGCGTGCGCGACCTCATCGGCAGCTATTACGCGACCACGGTGCCTGAGCCGCTGGAAGATGTGATGCGCGCGGAAATCGCCAATGTCCGTTTCATCCTGGAAGGCAAGCTCCATTCCGACATGTCGGGCGAGATGCGGAGCTTTGTGCCGGGCGATGCCATCCTGTGCGGGCCGACCTTCAGATGGAGCACAATCCGCTTCGAACGCGGCACACGCCTTGTCGGCGCTGCGATAACGCCGCTCGGCTGGGCGCGGATGTTTGGTGTCCCGGCAGAGGAGCATGCCGATAATTGGGTGGCGCTGAAGGATGTCGCGCCTGCAAAGGTGCACGGGCTGATCGACCGGATCCTCGACCCGGCCTCGGACGGCACACGGGTTGCCCTTGCTGACGTCATGTTTGCGGCCCTGGACAATCCGGATGCGAAGGTGAACCACGACTTTCTCGACATCGTGACCGACTGGCTGACCGACCCGGAGCCGAATGAGCTGGAAGACCTGCTCGCCGCCATTGATCTCTCACCGCGCCAGGTGGAACGCCTCTCAAAGCTCTATTTCGGCTGCGCGCCGAAGAAACTGCACCGCAAGTTCCGCGCCCTGCATTCGGCCAACCGCCTCTCCTGGGACGCGCTCGAAGACTGGCGCGAGGCGGCAACCACCGCCTATTACGACCAGTCCCACTTCATCCGCGAATTCAAGGAGTTCAACGGCCGCACGCCGTCGGAATTCATCAAGGGCGCCCACCTCCTCGTCCGGCAGACCCTCAACGAACGCCGCCAGATCGAGCACCACTCGCCTTACAGCCTTGTGGGGTGAGGTATTAGGCGTCTTGCGAATACCAGAGACAACTTCTCTTCTCCCGAAGGAGACGGGAGAAGCTCCTACTCCACCGGTCGCCCGCTATCGAGCAGGTCTTTCTCGCCGGTCTGGGCGCGCTCTTCCTTGACCTTTTCCGCAATATGGTCGTCGGGACGCGTATTGAGCACGTCGGCCTCGGCGGTTCGGGCTTCTGCGGGGGCGGCAGCCTTTGGCTTGGGCGGCGGCGCAGTCTGCGAAGGCGTCTCGCCTTCGGTGACGGTGACGACCGTGCCGGGCTTGATGGCGACCGGCGCGCCATCGAAGCGCAGGCGATAGATTGGCTCTGGCAGGGTGAAGCCTTCGGTTTCCAGCGCGTCCTTGGCCGCGCGGATGGCGAGGCTGCGGGCCTTGCCGAAATCGGTGTGCGACTGGTCCACCCAGCCCATGAAACTGATGACGATATTGCTGTCGCCCACGGCAGTGATGATCGCGTCGGGCTTTGGATCATTCAGCACAAAATCCAGTGAAGCCATCGCCGCAATGCCGGTCGCCATGGCCGCGACCGGGTCATCCTCTGCATCGACGCCAAGCTCGAAATCGAAGCGGCGTTCGGGATTGCGGGTATAGTTCAGGATCACCGCCTTGAAGACGGTGGAGTTCGGCACGCGAAGATGGTTGCCATCCAGTGTCATGAGGATGGTCGCGCGCGAGGTCAGCCGCACGACACGGCCTTCATGGCTGTCGACAAGGACATGGTCATTGGCCCGGAAAGGCTGGCGGAGGCTCAGCATGATCGAGGCGATATAATTCTCCACCGTGTCGCGCACCGCGAAACCGATGGCGAGGCCGATGACACCCGCGCCGCCGAGTATCGCACCCATCAGCGCGGTCGCCCCGATGAGGTTGAGCGCGGTGACCAGACCGACGACAAGCGCAATGAAGCGCACGGCCTGCGCCACGATTTCGGCCAGGAACGGGTTCGGCGTCAGGCGCCGCCAGAGCGCGCTCCAGCTCGCCAGCAGCTGACCGAGAATGAAAATGACGAGAAAGACCGCGACGGCGAGCCCGACCAGCGGCAGCGCCTCCCAGCCGCGCCGCAGGCTGTTTTCAAGATTGGCAATGGTCGGGGAAATCGAGCGGTCCACCGACAGATCCCGCTCAATCGACTGTTCGACCGTGACAACGCCCTGGAAACGGCTCGCAATGGAGACGGCCCGGTCAATATCTGTCTGGTTCGCGACCATACCCGAAAGGGAGACGACGCCTTCACTGACGCTCGCCTCGACGCCGGACAGGGCGGAGATTTCATCGAAAATAGCGTTGATGCGCGCTTCGATGGCGCCGTCATTGCTGCTTTCGACCGCAATCGGCTCGGCCGGCGCTGGGGCCTCCTGCTCGCTGGTTTGAGCGTGCGCCAAGGGGGCTGCAACCGGCGTAGCGGCCAAAATGGCCAGCGCGGCAAGCGCGAGGCTGAGGGTCCGGACCAGTGAAATCATTGCCGCTTAAACCTCTCTGCGCCGCCTTCGTTCCCCACCTCAAGCCCATATGGCGTAGCAGGCTTGATCGGCAGGGCAAGGGCGCGCATGAGGGGGCATGACCGGTTTCACTACCCTGCTCGCGCTGGCTTTCGGCCTGTCCGTTGACGCGTTTGCCGCTGCCCTCGGCAAGGGCGCTGGCGAGCGCGCGACACCGCTCATCGGCGCGCTGCGCATCGGCTTTGTGTTTGCGGCTATGGAAGCCCTGATGCCGGTGGTCGGCTATCTGATCGGTCTGGCGCTCGCCAACTGGGTCGCCGGTGTGGACCACTGGATCGCCTTTGTCCTGCTGGCCCTGGTCGGCCTGCATATGGTCTGGCAGGCCTTCAAGGACGAACCAGAGACAATCGAAGACAGGGCCGAGGACGCCGCGAACGGACCCATCAAGGGCCCGCGCTGGGTTCATCTCGGGCTGGCGGCCGTCGCCACCAGTATCGATGCAACCGTGGTGGGCGTCAGCCTCGCCATGGTGGGCACCAATCTTCTGGCGGCCTGTATCGCGATCTTCCTTGTCACCTTTACCATGTGCACCGTGGGCGCTCTGATCGGACGCAAGGCGGGCGACTGGCTCGGCCACTGGGCCGAAGTCGCTGGCGGGATCGTGCTGATTGTCATTGGCGGGCTGATCCTCACCCAGCATCTCAGCCAGGGCATCTAGAGACGCGGCCGCCCTGTTGACGCGGGACGCAGGCCCGCCTAGCTCGCCTGTTTGAAACATGTCAGGCCCCGTGTTCAGCGTTGGATCCGCTGGCGCCGGGAAGAATGGAGACACCCCTTTGGGACGCAATCGCAAGAAAAAGGGCCTTCCGGTCCATGGCTGGCTGAATGTCGACAAGCCGTCAGACATCACTTCCACACAGGTGGTCGGTATCCTGAAACGCCTGTTCAACGCCCAGAAGGTCGGCCATGGCGGCACGCTGGACCCACTGGCAGACGGCATCCTGCCCATTGCCTTCGGTGAGGCGACCAAGACCGTCCAGTGGGCGATGGACGCCGACAAGGAATATGTCTTCACCATCCGCTGGGGCAGTTCCACAGATACGCTGGACGCCGAAGGCGAGGTCATCCGCACATCAGACACCCGGCCGGACCGGGACGCCATCGAAACCGCCCTGGAAGAGTTTGAAGGCGAAATAGACCAGATCCCGCCGAAATTCTCAGCTATCAAGGTGGATGGCGAGCGCGCCTATGATCTTGCCCGCGACGGGGAGGACTTTGAGATCCCCTCGCGTACCGTCTTTGTGCACGAGGCTCGCCTGGTCGACATGCCGGACGCAGATCATGCGGTCTTCCATGTAAGGTCCGGCAAGGGCTTCTATGTCCGTGCCCTGGCGCGCGATCTTGCCGGTGCGCTCGGCTGCGACGGGCATATCGCGCAGCTACGCCGTATCCGTGTCGGCGTGATGCATGAGGGCGCCGCCTTCAAGCTGGCTGACCTTGAAGCCATGGAGAGCCGCGAAGACCTCTTGCGCACGCTCGCCCCGATCGAGGCCGTGCTGGACGATGTGCCGGATGTCGAGATCAGCGAAGAGGATGCCGCCGACATTCGCCAGGGCCGCGAAGTCATGCTGATGCCACACGTCGTCGAACGCTGGCGCCTTGAGAAGAATCCGGACCCTGAAGACCGCCTGACGCTCGCCATGTGCAATGACGAAGCCGTCGCCATGGGTGAGGTGCGCGCGGGACGCTTCCAGCCGATGCGGGTGTTTCAGGTCTAGCTAGAAACAGCTGCCATACTCATCCGGCATCCAGGCATCGCTCGTTATGGTGAAATCGGCCGGCGCATAGACATATCCGACGCCGACGGTCTGGCCGGGCGTCAGAAGGTGCGTGCCCTCGAAACTATGCCCGCTCGTGGTCGAATTGGCGCCGAGTGTCAGGCCAAGGCAGATCGCCTCCGGATTGCTGTTGATGGCGTAGAAATTCCAGAAGCGCTCGCCCTCGAAGGATTCCTCAAGGTCGCTGTAAATGTAGAGTCCCTGATCGTTATAGACGGTGTCACGCTGGATAAGCGTTGGCTCGTACATGGTCTCACAAGCGCCCAGCACGAGAAAAGCCGCACAGGCGGCAAGGATCCTGATTTTCACCGAAAGTCCCCAAAAAGTTGAGGCCATAGCGATAGCAACAGATTTCTGCGTCGCCTAGCAAATTCAGCCCGCCCCAGGTCCGGCGCCCCGCCTGCTGTGCACGGAAGGAACATCTCTTGTTCACGGGCTTTGTCTCTTCGCACGCAGGCAGGCTTCCCATGTAAGCGCCTGCAAGCCAGAAGGCAGAAGGACGCCCCCCATGACCGAGAAGCTTTTTACTCCCATCGACCTTGGTGATCTCACCCTCCCCAACCGGGTCTTCATGTCACCCCTGACGCGCAACCGCGCCACCGACGGCGACAACCTCCCGCACGAGCTGCATCAGGAATACTATGCCCAGCGCGCAGGCGCCGGTCTCATCATCACCGAAGCGACGCAGATATCCCCCGAAGGCAAGGGCTATGCCTGGACGCCCGGCATCCATAGCGATGCGCAGGTCGCAGCCTGGAAAAAGGTCACGGATGCAGTTCACCGCAAGGGCGGTCATATTGCCATGCAGCTCTGGCATGTCGGGCGCATCTCGCACACATCCATGCAGCCAGATGGGCAGGACCCGGTTGCCCCTTCGGCTATCGCGGCGAATGCGAAGACCTATGACGGCAAAGGCTTCGTCGAGACATCAAAGCCACGCGCGCTGGAAACCGAAGAAATTCTGCGCCTGCTGCAGGATTACCGGAAGGCCGCCGAAAACGCGAAGAAGGCCGGTTTCGACGCTGTCGAAATCCATGGCGCGAATGGCTATCTGATCGACCAGTTCCTGCGCGAAAGCTCCAACAGGCGCACCGACCAGTATGGCGGCTCGGTGGAGAACCGCACGCGACTCTTGAAAGAAGTGATCGAGGTGGTCACGAGTGTCTGGGAGCCTAAGCGTGTTGGCGTCCGCTTCGGTCCGTTCTCCAATGCCAACGACGTCTCGGACAGCGACCCGATGGCCCTCTTCTCGAAAGCCTACTCAATCGCGGAAGAGGCAGGCCTTGGCTTCCTCGACATCATCGAAGGCCAGACGGGCGGGCCGCGTGACGCCGACGACGAAAAACTTGCCGAGCTGCGCAAGCATTTCACCGGCGTCTATGTCGCCAATAATGGCTTCGACCGCGCGCTCGCGATCAAGCGGGTGGAAAGCGGCAAGGCCGACGCCATCGCCTTTGGACGGCCCTTCATCGGCAATCCGGATCTTGTGACCCGGCTGGAGAAGAATGCACCGCTCAATGAGAGCAATAAGGAAACCTGGTATGGCGGCGGCGCCGAAGGGTATACCGACTATCCAACGCTGGAAGAAGAAAGGGCCTAGGTCAGGCTACTTGCGCGCCAGATAGACCGTCTGCGTGAAAGGTTTGTCCTGGAGCGGGTTGTGGAAGGTCACAGCTTCGCTCCAGGCTTCGGCGAACACCGTTTTCATCCGCGCAATGAAGGCCTCATCGGCCAGCGCATCCGACCAGAGCCCCATGACACCGCCGGGCTTCAGATGACCTGCGAGCTGTCTCAGCCCCTCTTCGCTGTAGAAGCTGCCGCTGCGCTGATCAAGCAGCCAGTCCGGGGTATGGTCGATATCGATAAGGATGGCATCCTTGGGCACCCCGAACCCTTCGGGCGAGGCGGCGAGCGCAAAGAAGTCGCCCTGGATCAGCGAGCAGCGCCCTTCATCTGCCAGCGGCGGATCGAGCGGAACAAGCCTCTCCTCATGCCAGTCGATCACGGGCTGCAGAAATTCGATGACCTCGAGACGCGCCACGCGCGCGTCCTCCAGAACGGCACCGGCCGTATAGCCAAGGCCGAGACCGCCAACGACCACGTCCCAGCCCTCTGCCGGGGCTTCGCCCAGCGCGGCCAGGCCGAGCTTTGCCAGCGCGATCTCGGAGGCCGTAAACAGGCTGGACATGAGGTGTTCCTCACCCAGCAGCACTTCCCAGACGTCGGTATCAAGCGAAAGTATGCGCCGGCGGCGAAGGCTGATCGCGCCGATCTCCGTGACCTGATAGTCGATTTCCTCAAATAGGCGGCTCATCCTGTCTCCTTCGGCAAGAGGCGTAATGGTCATGCCCCGATGCGCAAGGGGCAGGGAAAGATCACACCATTCCCCTTCCCTTTCAGGGCGTTCTGTGCCATGTGCGCGCCTTGAGGCGAGCTTTCGGGGCTTGCCCCGGCTGGACGACATCCTGGCTGGGTCCCCGGCGCCCTCCCCAAACACCACCCTCACATTGAAGGGTATAGCTGAAACGGCCCTTTAGAAGGGGCCAGAACGAAGAGAGTATTCACGATGTCGATCACGGCAGAAAAGAAATCTGAACTGATCAAGAAATTCGCCCAGACTGACGGCGATACCGGGTCTCCGGAAGTCCAGGTTGCGATCCTCACGGAGCGCATCAACAACCTGACCGAACACTTCCAGACCAACAAGAAGGACCACCATTCGCGCCGCGGCCTGCTCAACCTGGTCGCCACGCGCCGTAAACTCCTCGATTACCTCAAGAGGAAGAACGAGAGCCGCTACAAGGCTCTCATCGAAGAGCTGGGTATCCGCCGCTAGGCACCAGCCACAAAACAGCCCGCCGGGACATGGGGTCCAGGCGGGCTTTTCGCATGAAGAGAAAGAAGAACGCATGTTTGACAAGCAAACCGTGTCGCTGGAATGGGCCGGCCGCACGTTGACGATCGAGACGGGCCGTGTCGCTCGTCAGGCTGACGGGGCCGTCCTCGTCACTTATGGGGACACAACCGTCCTCGCGACCGCAACCTACCGCAAGGAAGCAAAGCCGGGGCAGGATTTCTTCCCGCTGACGGTCAACTATCAGGAAAAATACTATGCATCGGGCCGTATCCCGGGCGGGTTCTTCAAGCGTGAAGGCCGTCCGACGGAGAAAGAGACGCTGACTTCGCGCCTCATCGACCGTCCGATCCGTCCGCTTTTCGTCGATGGCTTCAAGAACGAAGTCCAGGTCGTCCTCACGGCGATCTCCTATGACCTCGAAAACGATCCCGATATCATCGGCATGATCGGCGCCTCTGCCGCCCTCGTGCTCTCCGGTGCCCCGTTCATGGGCCCGATCGGCGCTGCACGCGTCGGCTACAAGGATGGTGACTACCTCATCAACCCGACAGCCGATGACATGGAAGAGTCCGACCTCGACCTCGTCGTCGCCGGGACCGCCGACGCCGTCATGATGGTGGAATCGGAAGCAAATGAGCTCGCCGAGGACGTCATGCTCGGCGCAGTCATGGCCGGCCACGAAGCGATGCAGCCGGTGATCGACGCGATCATCAAGCTGGCCGAGAAGTCTGCCAAGGAACCGTTCGACTTCGAAGCCGAAGACCTTTCCGCTGAACTGAAGCAGATTCAGGACCTCGTCGGCTCTGACCTCTCTGCAGCCTATCAGATCACCGAGAAGCTCGCCCGCCAGGAAGCTGTCGGCGCGGCCCGCGAAAAGGCGGCCGAAGCGCTGGTTGCAACCGAGGACAAGCCGGAAGGCATGGATGAGTCGGTCTTCAAGTCCGCCTTCAAGAAAGCCGAAGCCAAGGTTGTCCGCGGTGACATCATCAAGACCGGCAAGCGTATCGATGGCCGCTCGCTCGATCAGGTCCGCCCGATCGTGGCCGAAGCCGGCTTCCTGCCGCGCACGCACGGCTCTGCCCTCTTCACCCGTGGTGAGACGCAGGCCATCTGTGTCGCAACGCTCGGCACCTCCGACGATGAGCAGTTCATCGACGGCCTGGGCGGCACGCACAAAGAAAAGTTCATGCTGCACTATAATTTCCCGCCCTATTCGGTCGGTGAAACAGGCCGCATGGGCGGCGCTGGCCGCCGCGAGATCGGTCACGGCAAGCTGGCATGGCGCGCACTCCGCGCGGTTCTGCCGGAGCCGGAAGAGTTCCCGTACACGATCCGTCTCGTCTCCGAGATCACCGAGTCCAATGGCTCGTCCTCGATGGCGACGGTCTGTGGCTGTGCCCTCGCCATGATGGATGCAGGCGTGCCGATTGCACGTCCGGTGTCCGGCATCGCGATGGGTCTCATCAAGGATGACGACGGCGTTGCCGTTCTGTCCGACATCCTTGGCGACGAAGACCATCTCGGCGACATGGACTTCAAGGTCGCAGGTACCGAGAAGGGCGTCACCTCGCTCCAGATGGACATCAAGATCGCTGGTATCACCAAGGACATCATGCAGACGGCCCTTGACCAGGCCAAGGGCGGTCGCGCCCACATCCTGGGCGAAATGAACAAGGCCCTTGCAGAGTCCCGCGGTGAGCTCTCATCCAATGCGCCGCAGATGGAAATTGTCACCATTCCGGTCGACAAGATCCGCGACGTGATCGGGTCTGGCGGCAAGACGATCCGCGACATCGTCGACACGACGGGCGCCAAGCTCAATGTCGAAGACGATGGCACGATCCAGATCTCCGCACTCGACCGCGAATCCATCGATGCCGCCAAGAAGCGCATCCGCGAGCTGACGGCTGAGCCGGAAGCTGGCGAGATCTATGAAGGCAAGGTCGTGTCCATCAAGGACTTCGGCGCCTTCGTGAACTTCTTCGGTCCGAAGGACGGTCTCGTCCACGTGTCGCAGATGGCGGATGAGCGCGTCGGCCACCCGAAAGACCTCGTCAAGGAAGGCGATACGGTCTGGGTGAAGCTGATGGGCTTTGATGACCGCGGCAAGGTTCGCCTGTCGATGAAAGCCGTCGATCAGGAAACCGGCAAGGACAAGGAATCTGCCGAGTCGGACGCCGAATAGTCTGCCGGCCTGAGGCCTTTTTCAGACCCGTCTGAAAGGTCCAGATCGCCAAAATTGAAGAGGCCGCCTCGAAAGGGCGGCCTTTTTTATTGGAAAATCGCCTTGGACCCGCGTGATTTTCCCCAGTGAAATCAGACTCCCTCCGTATACATACGTAATTTTTCCGCCGAAAGCCGCCGTTTTTCCATTGACACATAACTGTCATAAACCTTTCATGACGGTTATGTTACAGAAATATGACACCCCTCGCGCTCTTTCGCTGCTGGCTCTGGCGGCAGCCTCGGGTGCAATTCTCGCCCTTCCGGCCACGGCCGAGGCCGCCTGTTCCCTCGATGATGGGTATGCAGATGGCCTCGTCAGCTATGTTGCGGAGGTGGATTCCTGCCTCGAAGCGGCAAGCCAGTTCGAAGCCGGCGCGGAAACCGCCCTGTTCGACGCCACGAATGCCACCCGCAGCGAAGCTGGCATCGGGAAGCTGAACCGGCGCGCCTCACTTGATCGCGCAGCCCGCGCCCACGCCCTCGACATGGCTGCCCGCGGCTATGCCGGTCATGACGACCTTGAAGGCCGCGGCCATATCTACCGCATGCGCGCGCTGGACCGGCAGGTCCTTGCCAGCGCAACAGGTGCAAATGTCGCCGTCCTGGACGCGAATGCCAGCCCGGCCGAGATCTATGACGCCATCACCGCTGACAGCGCCAACCGGCAGAACCTTGTCCATGAAGGGTTCACCGATACCGGCCTTGGTATCGCAGAGGCCGATGGACGCCTCTATGTCGTTCAGATGCTGACGACGGTCGATGGTGAGCTGGAGACCCCGCTGCCGCTCGAGATTGCGGGCGCCACCAGCTTCACCCCGCGTGTGAACCAGGACTATTTCCGCACCGCCGGCTGGAATCTCACCGACGGCGCCGGTAATCGCCTCGCCGGGGGCACGCTGATGCGGATGCATGATGCCGCCTTCGACCGCGACAACACCGGCTATCTCGACGTTCTGGTCGAACTCGACACCGACACCTATGTGCTGAAAGGCCCGATGGTCGCGCGCCGCTAGGGTCGTAGCCAGCCAAGCACAGGAAAGGCGCAGGCTCTCAGGGCCGCGCCTTTTCTTATGCGCGAAAGTCAGCCGGGACGCATCAGCGGGTTTTCAGCCCGCACGCTTGGGGTTAAATCCCGGCGCATGACCAGCTCCCCCTTCCTTATCGCCATGTCCGGCGGCTCCGGCTCCGGCAAGTCCACGCTCGCCGATGCCCTGATCAGCCGGCTCGGCTCTGAGCGCGCGGTCATATTCCATGAAGACGGCTATTACTGGCCCATGCGCCATTACGGGCCCTGCGACACGCCAGAGCAGCGCGCGGCCATCATCGCGCAGGCCAATTATGACGATCCCGCCTCCAAGGACACCCATCACCTCGTCAACGACATCAGGGCGCTGAAGAACGGGCAGGCTATCGACCAGCCCGTCTATGATTTTGACCGTCACGACCGCGATCCGGACCGGACCTGGCGGATCGAGCCAGCCCCCGTCCTCATCCTTGAGGGCATCCATGCCCTCTCGGTGCCAGAGCTGCTCCCGCTTATCGACCTCTCCATCTATGTCGACACGCCGGACGATCTGCGCCTTGCCCGGCGCTTGCGCCGCGACGTCATCGAGCGCAGCCGGTCAGTCGAGAATGTGCTGGAGCATTATCTGAAAACCGTACGGGCGGCCCATTACCGGTTCACCTTTCCGGCGAAATTCGAAGCCGATCTGGTGATTGCCGACGAAGGCCTGCCAGCCTATGGCAAAGTCTGTGCGGGCGAGGACGCGATCGACCGGATGCTCGCGCCTGTCGTCTCGAGGCTCCAATTAATGGGTGTCTTGTAAACGGTTTTACCGTATAGTCCCCTTTATGAGGGGGATTTTTGTTTTATTAACCATTTTCGGGGGTGTTTTCGCCTTTCAGGCGAATGCACAATGCCGAATTTCGTTTGCTGAGCGAGCGAACGATATCCCCACCTATGTCCAGAACGGCCAAGCCTGCCTCAGCGACATTCCCGATGGCTTCACGTTTGATGAAACGCTTGAGGCCCGCTTCGCCGAGCGGATAAACCAGACCCGCCGCGCCCACGGCCTGCCCACGCTGGTCTACCGCACCGAACTGCGCAATGCTGCGCGCTGGCACAGCCTCGACATGGCCGCGAATGACTTCTTCAATCACCAGGGCCTCGACGCCACCATGCCGCGCGACAGGATCAACGCGCTCGACCGGACCCTGCTGACCAGCCTGCTGCTGGAAAATATCGCCTCGATCACCGGAAATTTCGACCGGGATACCGTGGTTGAGCGGCTGCACACCGGCCTCATGAACTCACCCAGCCACCGCGACGCCATTCTGCGCGACGGCATTACCCATTTCGCCATGGGCGTCGTGACGACAGACCGTGGTGTCTGGCTGACCGAACTCTTTGTCCGCGAGGATGGCACGTTCGACCGGCCCGTGCCGCTACGGCTGGAGGCCGGCAGCATTATCCGCCAGCCAGCGACCCTGCGCCGCTGGTCGATGAGTGGCCTGGCGATGATGCATGGCGATGACGCGGACGCCTTTGACCTGCCCGAGGAAGGCTGGGCCATGGGCCGCGTGCCCGAAGACCTGCAAGGCAAGATCGACCTCACCGTGCGCGGCGAGAAGGCCGGACCCCAGCCCAACCAGACCGTTTACATCCATTTCCACGGCCCGACCGTGGAAGTGCGGCCGGCTCATTCGTCCTAATCGCGACGGTTTTTCACTTTGCGGACCTGGTAACAATCTGGCGCCCGCGCGCCGCGGCCTTGTCGAGCCACGCATCAATCTTCTCAGGCCGCGCTGTCTTGACCGGACCGAACTGGAACGTGCGGAGCGGTTTGACGCCCGCGAAATTCAGCACTGTCCGCTCGACCTGATTGCGCGCAGCGCGGCGATAGGAAATGGCATCCCAGATCACGGGGGCATCGGATGTCATGAAGATATCGGCCGAACGGCCCGTGAGCAGCCGGTCCCACCAAAGTCCCTTCTCATGATAGCGCATGGCGAAACCCGGCAGGAAGCTTCGATCGATCACGCCTTTCATCTTGGCCGGCATACCGCCCCACCATTGGGGATAGAGCCAGACAAGATGGTCTGCCCACATTGTGTTTTCCCGCCAGGATTCCAGGCAAGGCTCCAGCGTCTTCCGGCTATGATAGCCCTCGGTCAGGTCCGGATCGAAACTCATATGCGAGAGATCCATGCGCCGAACCTCCGCGCCGGCGCCCTCCGCAGCCGATTGATAGGCATCGGCCAGCCCGCGCGAAAGCGACGTATGCCGCGGATGTCCAACCCAGACGAAGATGCGATCACTCATGCGGAGCCCCTGTAAACTCTGAACATCTCAGTTAATGTTCATTTTGTGGTCCACAAGAGGTTTAGTCTGCTTTGAGGCATGGCAGTTACTCGAGTAAAGGGGGTGCCCACCCCCGCCCGCTACCGCCGCAACGCCGCCACAGCCGCATCGACCGGCATATCGCCATCGGTCAGCTCAAAGATATCCTTCCGGATTTCTGGCGCGTCGATCAGTTCGGCGATGAAGGCGGCCACATTGCCGCGCGCCACGTCGCCATAGGTCAGCGCCCGACCGGCCGCCACCTTCCCATCGCCGTCTTCGGATTTCAGCGTCCCGGGCCGGACGATGACATAGTCGAGGTCGCTCCCCGCCAGCGCGGCATCGGCCTTCTTCTTCTCTCGCATATAGTGTTCAAAGCCATCGCTGGTCTCTCTGTCGCGGCCGGCATCGGGAAAGACGGAGACGAGATAGATGCGCTTCACGCCCGTCGCCCGCGCGGCCTCGATCAGCTTAACAGGGCCTTCGCCATCGATCTTCGTCGTGCGCTCCGCGCCGCTCCCGGCCGCGCCCGCTGAGAAGACCACCGCATCGGCGCCCCGGATGATCGCGGCGAAGTCATCGGCGCCCATCTCCATGAGGTCGCCCTGCGCGGGGGTCGCCCCGGCCGCCCGGAGGTCTTCGGCCTGTTCCGGCTTGCGGTGCAGCCCCGTCACGCTGTGACCTCTGCGGACAAGCATCGGGATGAGACGGCTTCCAACGCCGCCCGTCGCCCCGATCAACACGATATCTGCCATGGGAAACTCCTTCTCGTTGCTCATTCCAACCATCGCTCCGGCGCGAAGTTCCGCCGCTTTCCCGACCGTCATCACTGTGCGCTCTCACCGTGAGGCTCTAGGATGAGACAAAAGAACGAGGAGGAAATGCGGATGAAGGATTTCAGCGGAAAGATCGCCGTCGTCACAGGCGGCGGAAACGGTATGGGACGCGAGCTCACCAAACAGCTTGCCGAAGCAGGCTGCAGCGTCGCCATCTGTGACGTTTCCGAGGAGGACATGGCCGAAACGGTCGCCGCGGCTGAAAAGCTAGCGCCCCAGGGTGTCCGGATCACGTGTTTTCGCGCCGATGTCGGCAAGGAGGCCGAGGTTCAGGCCTTCGCAGACCATGTCCGCGCGGCGCATGAGACCGACCATATCCATCTTCTCATCAACAATGCCGGGATTGGCGGCGGCGGCAGCTTCGTCACCGGTCCGCGCGAGAACTGGGAGCGGACCTTCAATGTCTGCTGGTATGGCGTCTACAATAATGCCCGCGCCTTCATGCCGATGCTGGTGGCCGCCGACGCGGCGCATATCGTCAATGTGAGTTCGGTGAACGGCTTCTGGGCCAGTATCGGCCCCGATACGCCACATACGGCCTATTCAGCCGCCAAGTTCGCCGTGAAGGGCTTTACCGAGGCGCTGATCACCGACCTTCGCCTGAACGCCCCGCATGTGAAGGCCAGCGTTGTCATGCCCGGCCATATCGGCACGCAGATCGCGCTCAACACGCTGCGCGAATTTGGCGATGATTCAGCGGTCGGCGGCGGGAATGAGGACTATGAAGCGGCCAAGGCACGCGGCGAACAGTTCCGCGACAACGCCATCACCTCTGCCGAAGACGCCGCGAAGATCATCCTCGACGGCGTGCGCGAAGAAAACTGGCGCATCCTCATCGGCCCCGACGCCGAAGCCATCGATGAAGCGGTGCGCAAATCCCCGAAAAAAGCCTATGAGGGCGATTTCGGCATGAGCATCTTCGCCAAGCTGCGCGAGGCGATTGCGCCGGGGTGACGGTAAGGGCGGCTATGCCCCACCCCGACCGTCCCCGTGCTCGAGGAGGGTCGGGGTGGGGCCTTACCGGTTATCCAGCTCTGACCTCACAAGCTCCAGCCCCCGCCGCGTGATGCGGTAGGGTTGGCCGCCCTTCGAGGCGATGGCTCGTTTTTTCTTGAGCTTGCGAAAAAGCTGTTCGTCGAGACCGGGATAGCGCCAGCCATCGCGCGAATAGCAGTGCAGTTCGGCAAGTTTCTTTCCGTGGCGAATGAGTTCGATCCGCCCGCCCTGGGCGAGCAGGTGGAGGATGCGCTGTTCGGCGCGGGAGATATCCATTGTGTCTGAAGTCCGGAAGGTGCGCGGGCCGCTTGTAACGGCGCACGCAAGACAGGGTCTCGGCCTCTCAGTTCATGAGAAACCGGCACGCGCTTGCCGGCCTGCCTCGCCTCATCGGCGCTTGCGGCAGGCCCCTTTAGCGGGACTCAGACTGGTTGCGTGTCATCAACAACTTCTAGTTATGCGGCTAAGAGCTCTCAAGCTATTACTAGCCTTTCGCGCCGACGTCAGTAGACTGATTTGCGGCTTTGGCTTCTGGATTCGGGTTTGCGCTTGTGGAGCGTAGTCCATCAATGTGCTCAAGCAAATCGTCTGATACCTTCAGCCAAAGTGGATCTAAGACGAAGTCTATCCCCTCACGACGAGCAAGTTTCGCAGCGGGCACGAAATCACTATCCCCAGCAATCAGCACGATGCGGTCAACTTGTCGCTTAAAGCTGATGGAAGCAATATCTAGCCCAATCCGCATATCGACGCCTTTCTGGCCAATATCTAACGTAAAGTCATCATCGGTCAGCGTCAGCAGTTTATTGATGTCACCTATCAAACGCTTCTGAGCGGACTGAGTGAATCGCCATGTGCCGGTTTTCTCCGCAAGGCGTCCTAGCCGCAGAGCAACCTTTCGCTTTCTCAACAGCGCTTTGTGAAATTGATTTCGAAAAATCGCTTCCGGCGATAGAGCTAGATTAATCGCGCGTTTGCTTACAGGCTTATGCAATCGCTTTTCAAGTGGTGGACTATCGTAAACAAAAAGACGGTAAAGTTCGCTATCTCGTTCAAAAGTGGTCTTTTTTCCTTTGCGTACCTTGCTGCTTAAATGCCTCGCGCATAGGTCGTACAAATTATCCGCAGCCAATTCCGCATCCGAATGATCAATGCTGGGCATAATGTGAGCATAGCGCTTTAGAAAGAAGCCAGCATCAACAAGAATTGCGGTACGATACAAAACAAAACCCCCTGCGGCGCGCCACACCTTCAATCAAAAGTGGTGCGGGGGCAAGCAGGGGGTTACGCGATAAAATCAATATAATAGCAAAATTGCTATTGTAGAGTAAAAATTCACATTAAAAGCGAATTAATTTCAGTCCTCACCCGAATCCGGCACGCCGACGACGTGGAAGCCTGCATCGACGTGAAGGACCTCACCGGCGACCGAGTGGCCGATATCGGAGAGGAGGTAGAGGGCCGCGCCGGCGACGCCTTCCATCCGCGTGTCTTCCTTGAGCAGCGACATGTCGCGGCCCGTGCCCATGAGGGACTTGCCGCCCTTGATGCCCGCCAGCGAAAGGGTGCGCATCGCGCCCGCCGAGATGGCGTTGACGCGGATGCCCTGCGGACCGAGGTCGCGCGCGGCATAGCGTGTGGAGGCTTCGAGCGCGGCCTTGGCGACACCCATGACATTGTAGGAGGGCACGACGCGCTCAGCGCCAAGATAGGTCATGCAGATAATCGCCCCGCCATCCGGCATCATTTCAGAGGCGCGGCGCGAGCAATCGATGAAGCTGTAGACCGAGATATCCATGGCGCGGCGAAAGCCTTCGCGCGTGGTGTTCGCGACCATGGAGCCCTGAAGCTCTTCCTTGCCGGCAAAGGCAATGGAGTGGACGAGGAAATCGATCTTGCCCCATTTTTCCTTCACCGCGGCGAAGGCAGCATCCATGCTGGCATCATCGGTGACGTCAGCCGGGATCATGAAATCCATGCCGATGGACTCGACCAGCGGGCGCACGCGGCGCTCAAGATTCTCGCCCTGATAGGTAAAGGCGATTTCCGCGCCCTGCGCGGCGAGCTGTTTGGAGATACCCCAGGCAATGGAGTTCTGGTTGGCGACGCCCATGACAATGCCGCGCTTGCCCTTCATCAGCTCGCCTTCCGGCATGTTCCATTCATCAGCCATGTTGAAATCCTCGCATGAAGAGAGTGTCGTTTCCTGTTCGCCGGGCTAGGGGTGCAGGCCGTTTTGGTCAAGCAGATACGGACGCCGGAGCGCCCGGCCCGCTTCAGCTCATGGCCCCGCCGCCATCGATCACATTCTTGAGGCCGACCTTCATGTCGAGCGCCGTGTAGACATGCTCGTCGTCGACATAGACCCGGCCATTGGCGATGCCGAGATTGAGCTTGCCGCGGCGCACGCGCTTCATGTCGATGACATATTTGACGAGCTTCTTGTCCGGCGTGATCTCACCGGTAAATTTCACTTCGCCGACGCCGAGCGCGCGGCCCTTGCCCGGAGAGCCTGACCAGCCGAGCCAGTAGCCGACCGCCTGCCACATGGCGTCGAGACCAAGACAGCCCGGCATCACCGGATCGCCCGGGAAATGGCACTGGAAGAACCAGAGGTCTGGCTTGATGTCATACTCACCGATGACATGGCCCTTGCCGAACTCACCGCCATCGAGGCTGATCTCCGTGATCCGGTCCATCATCAGCATGGGCGGGATGGGAAGCTGCGCATTGCCGGGGCCGAAAAGCTGTCCCTGACCTGAAATCAGGAGCTCTTCCTTTGAGTAGGAAGACTGTGGCGTGTGAAAATCGTGCGGTCCGCTCATGCGAGCCTCTCTTGTACTTGCGTAAAATCCAGATCAGGGCATGAGCCTGCCCCAAAGCCCGCTGTCAAGCAAACCGGGCCAGTTAAAGACCGGCCGTTTCGGTGTTGAGGCCCCAGAGGGACGGCTTGTCGACCCAGCCGCGATAGTCGCCCGCACGCACCTCGCACCAGCGCTCCTCACAGCCTTCCAGCTCGGCCAGAACACCGGCCTGCAGCTTCGCCCGGCCGATGGAGCCGGTCTGCGGCTTGCGCCTCAGGATGATGTCGCGCGTGATCAGCACATGGTTCGGCTCTGTCAGCAGGCGCTCATGTACCCAGACCTCGTCGCCCTGCGGATCGCGGATCTGGACCCAGTCGCGCGTCTCCTTGATGACGAGGACGGGCAGGCCCGCGCGCTCATACTCCCAGACGATCTGATGGTCGCCGGAGGGGCCGATCCGCCCGTTCACCTTCGAATAGCGCAATGATTCGAAGCGTGGCACTGGCTTGCCGGAAAACTGGCTGACCTTCACCGCCTGTGCAGCGGCGGGCGGCGTTGCCAACTGCCAGGCAGTCGCGATAAGGCAGGCGGACAGAAAAAGGCGGCAGGACGTGAACATGCCGTCATTTAGTCCGGGCTTGGTGAATCAGGCGTAAAGGCCGCTACGGGTCTGCCCGGATTGGCGCGAGCGGATCGCTCTGCTATGCGCTGATGGCAAGGAAAGGAAACGCTCATGACCGCAAAGCGGCTAAAGGTAATCGTGACGCGGCGACTGCCGGACCCGGTAGAGATTCGCCTGAAAGAGCTTTTCGACACCGAGCTCAACGAAACCGATACGCCCTTCGATGAGGCCCGTCTCGTCGATGCGGTGAAACGCGCGGACGTTCTGGTGCCGACGGTGACCGATACAATCGATGCCCGCCTCCTGGCCCAGGCCGGGAGCCAGCTGCGCCACATTGCCCAGTTCGGCGCAGGCGTCGACAATCTGGATATTGAAAGCGCGGTCCAGCGCGGCATCACCGTCACCAACACGCCCGGCGTGCTGACCGATGACACCGCAGATGTGACCATGGCGCTGATCCTGGCCGTGCCGCGCCGCCTGCACGAAGGCATCAAGCTGCTTGAGGATGGCAAGTTCGATGGCTGGGCGCCGACCTGGATGCTCGGCAAGCGGCTCGCGGGCAAGCGGCTCGGCATTATCGGCATGGGCCGGATCGGACAGGCCGTGGCGCGCCGTGCAAAGGCGTTCGGACTTCAGATCCACTATCACAACCGCAAACCGGTCAACCGGCAGATCACCGAAGAGCTCGACGCGACCTATTGGGAAAGCCTCGACCAGATGCTGGCGCGCATGGACATCATTTCCGTCAACTGCCCGCACACGCCGGCAACCTTCCACCTGCTCTCGGCGCGCCGCCTCGATCTCATTCGCGAGGACGCCTACATCATCAACACCGCCCGCGGCGAGGTGATCGACGAGGCTGCGCTCGCCCGCGCGCTGAAAGCCGGCAAGATCGCAGGTGCCGGCCTCGACGTCTTTGAACGCGAACCGGCCGTGAACCCCGAACTCCTCGGCCTCTCCAATGTGATGCTGCTGCCGCATATGGGCTCGGCCACCGAAGAGGGCCGGATCGAGATGGGCGAGAAGGTGATCATCAACATCAAGACCTTCGCTGACGGTCACCGTCCGCCAGACCGTGTCATACCGGCCATTCTGTAGACCACAAAAAAGCCCGGCACATTGGCCGGGCTTTCTTCTTTGTCTCGATCAAAACCTGCTAGTGCACGCTGACCGGGCGCATCTCATAGGCGCGCGCGGCGGCAAAAGCGGCATCGCGGCCCTCAACGATTGCAAGCTGCTGGCCATCGCCATTGGCAACCACAAACAGAGAGCTGGTGTCATTGACAGTCTCCAGCGCCTCATCGGGCAGCCCGTTCAGCTCCGTCTCGGCGATCTGGCGTACATAGACCAGATCCTTCGCGGTGAAGAGCTTTGCAGCTTGATGTTCAAGGTCTGTCGTCATGGCATGCTCCTTCCTTCAAAGACAGGACCACGACACATGAGGCCCCCGGCCAGTTGCCCCGCTTCGTGGCGGCAACGGAATATGCCGGGTCTTTCCGTGTCATGGCTTAATCTGGTGGCCCGGAATGTTCGCTTCAAGCCGCAAGTGCGGCATTTAGTGGGCATATACTCACTTTAGCTTCACTAAATGAACAGCCGTTCAGCCGGGCACTCCTAACTGAACTGCTCGATCACGATATCGTCTTCCGCGACGCCGATTTCCTTCAGCGCCAGCACAATGTCATCGATCATCTCGTCCGGGCCGCACACATAGCATTTGCCTTTGCCGGGCTGGATACGGCTCTCCAGCAACTTCCTGTCGACCTTGCCGGTATGGACATCCGCAGACGTCTGGTCGGTCACGGTGAAATAGGTCTTCAGCCCCTCCATCGCCTCAAATTCCTTGCGATAGATGATGTCGTCTTCCGTGCTGTTGGAGAAGATAAGCTCAGAGCCTTCCAGCGTGCCATTCTCTTCCAGCCGCTTGCGCAGGATGGCGATCATCGGCGTGACACCTGCCCCGCCAGCGATGAACCAGCCCGCGCCTTCATCATTGATCGCCCCCCAGGGCTCATCGATCAGGACGGTATCGCCGGGATGGAGTTTGGCGATCTGTTCGGTCACGCCATCATGTTCGGGATAGGATTTGATGGTGAATTCCAGAAAGCCGTCAGACGGCAGGCTGGTTGGCGTAAAGGGGCGTTTTTCGCCGCGCCAGTCTTCCTTGTCGATAGCCATATCAACCGCCTGGCCAGGCTTGATCCCGAGGCCCGCTGGCTTGTCGAAACGCAGCCTGAACACGTCATGGGTAACAGGCTCGATGGATTGCAGGGTCAGCGTGTGGCTCATAATTTGTTTCTCCACGTCAGATTTATCATCGGTAAAGAAACGGGGGGATCGCCCTTCCCGTTCCGGGAGCGGCATCGCAGGCCGCTTTTAGCCCTTTCCTGCCCGCGCCCCTCGCGATACCAGCACAGGCGTCAGGAAGAGGATAAGCCATGAAGATCTGGGGCCGGGACAATTCAACCAATGTCCGCAAGGTGCGGTGGTGCGCCGAAGAGCTTGGGCTTCAATATGAGCATGTCCCCGCAGGTGGTCATTTCGGCCTTGTCTCCACGCCGGAGTTTCTTGCGCTCAACCCGAATGGTCTCATTCCCTGCCTTCAGGACGGGTCGCTTGTGCTTTGGGAATCCAATGCCATCGTCCGATACCTTGCCCGTCAATATGGCGACGATGAATTTGCCCCTGCCGATGCGGGCCGATGGGCTGCAGCCGACAAATGGATGGATTGGGCCTCCCTGTCATTCGCTGGTCCGTTCCGGGATCTGTTCTGGAATCTGGTTCGTCGCACGCCAGAAACGCGTGACGGCGCAGCGATGCAGCGTGGACAGGAACAATGCGCCGAGTTGATGAAGGTCGCCGACGATGCCCTGGCCCGGCAACCCTGGTTGTCGGGGGAAACCCTGGGAATCGGGGACATCCCGCTGGGCTGCATTGCCTACGCCTGGTTCAACATGCCAATCGAGCGTCCTGCCATGCCTGCGCTGGAGGCGTGGTATGAACGGCTCTCACAGCGCCAAGCCTATCGCAAGGCCGTCATGACCGCGTTGACCTGAGCTGAAGCAAAAGAGAGCGTGACTCCCGTATCGCACCCTGTGCCCGTCGCGGCTTATGCCGGAACGGGCAGAATGGTGTCGTAATTTCCAGGAATTTGGTTGGTGGAGCCTAGCGGGATCGAACCGCTGACCTCCTGCATGCCATGCAGGCGCTCTCCCAGCTGAGCTAAGGCCCCGAACCGTCGGAGACGCGTGAGTTATAGGCTCACGCGCTCCTGATCAAGTCCATTTATCAGGACTTCTTGTCATCCTCTTCAGCGTCGTCGGACTCATCATCCTCTTCGCCGTCATCATCGTCGTCTTCATCGAGGTCGAGATCATCGTCATCAAGGTCGATATCGCCTTCAAGCTCGAAGTCCTCATCATCCTCGTCATCGTCGAGAGGGATGTCCTCATCGTCGTCGTCATCATCGCCGAGGTCGTCTTCGGAGAAGCCGGTCGGCACCTTGCCCGGTGCGGCTTCCTCGTCCTCATCCTCGTCATTGCCTTCAAGGACGACTTCGTCTGCTTCAGAGCCGAGTTCGCGGGAGGATTCATCATCCTCGTCGTCCTCTTCTTCTTCCTCGTAGTCGTCTTCCTCGTCCTCATCATCGATGTCATCGTCATCTGTGTCGCGGGCAGAGGCTTTCTTCTTTTTCTTCTTCTTGGTCTCTTCCTCGAGATCGTCCTCTTCCTCATCGGCAGGGACAGCACTCTTGGCGCGCTTGGCCTTCAGCTTGGCGCTCGTCGTGCGCACTTCATCGTCTTCAGGATCGAATTCGGTCTTGCATTTCGGGCAGACGGCCGGGCGCTTGTTGAGATCGTAGAATTTCGCTTCGCAGTTCGGACAGATCTGCTTTGTGCCAAGATCAGGATCAGCCATGTATGATGAACTCCGGGCTGGATTTAATGATTGCCGGGGCGCTTGCCAGAAACCCCCGCCCCTGTCAAAGCGCTTTTGGCGCCGATCTGCAAAGGAGAAATCATTGGCATGGACTTCGTTCCCCGTAGATCGTTTTCAGGGCGCAGTCCGTGCACCCGGAGACAAATCCTGTTCGCACCGATCCCTGATGTTCGCCGGTGTGGCCGAAGGGGTCTCGGAGGTGTCCGGCCTGCTTGAGGGCGAGGATGTGCTGAACACGGCGCGGGCCATGCAGGCGCTCGGCGCGGAAATAGAGCGCACAGGCCCCGGACGCTGGCGCATTGAGGGAACAGGCAAGAGCGGGCTGCGCTCGCCAGAGGGCCCTCTGGACTTTGGCAATTCCGGCACCGGATCGCGCCTGATGATGGGCCTGATGGCCGGTTACGGCCTGACAGCAGAAATGATCGGCGATGAGAGCCTTTCTGCCCGGCCGATGGCGCGTGTCATGGACCCGCTCAAGGAGATGGGCGCGAAATTCAGCCCCGATGGCCGCGACCGCCTGCCGCTCACCCTGACGGGCCGCAGCGATCTGCAGGCCCTCTCCTATGCCCCGCGCCAGGCCTCCGCGCAGGTGAAGTCAGCCATCCTGCTCGCCGGCCTCAATGCGCAAGGCACCACCGAAGTGACCGAACTGCGCGCGACGCGCGACCATACAGAGCGGATGCTGCGCAGCTTTGGCGCTGAGGTCACAGTCCGGGCTGGCAGCGGAACGCAGAACATCGTTTCCCTCAAAGGCGGCCAGCCCCTCCATGCCGTTGAAACCATCATTCCGGGTGATCCGTCTTCGGCCGCTTTCCTGATCGCCGGCGCGGTGATTTCCAGGTCCGGCGGTGTTGTGGTGGAGAACATCATGTCCAATGAGACCCGCGACGGCTTCTTCCAGGCCATTGCGCGGATGGGCGCAGGTCTCGGCGCCGAAGAGATCGGTGACGGCGCGGGAGAGCGTCTGATCGACCTCCAGGCCGCCACAAGCCCGCTCAAGGGCTGCGAGGTGCCTGAAACGCTCGTTGCTTCCATGATCGATGAATTCCCGATCCTCGCCGTTGTCGCCGCCTTCGCGAAGGGCGAAACCCGCGTCACCGGCGCCGATGAGCTGCGTGTGAAGGAAAGCGACCGGATCAGCGCCATTGTCGCCATGCTGCGCGTAAATGGCGTCGAGGTCGAGGAGCACGAAGATGGCTTCACCGTTATGGGCTGCGATGGCCCGCCCCCCGGCGGTGGTCTGGTCGAAACCCGCCACGACCACCGTATCGCGATGAGCGCGCTCGTCATGGGCACGGCAAGCCAGAAGCCCGTCTCCATCGACAATGCCGCCATGATCGCCACCTCCTATCCCGATTTCATGGATCATATGCGTGAACTCGGCGCGGATATCCGCGAAAGCTGAGCTGGCTGGAGAGAGAATTGTTGGCACCTCGCGCGGCCTGCCCGCGTTAGGCTGTCAGCAAATCAAGGGAGGCCCTCATGAAGGGAAGGATCGACCTCTACCGGGGCGACATCCTCGATATCGACTGCGATGCCATCGTGAACGCCGCAAACAGCTCGCTCATGGGCGGGGGCGGCGTCGATGGCGCCATCCATCGCGGCGCAGGCCCGCAGCTCAAGGAAGCGTGCAAACCGCTTGCGCCCTGCCCCACAGGCGAGGTGCGGGTGACCGAAGGGTTCGGTCTGGCGCCGCGGCTCATCTTCCACACGGTCGGCCCCGTCTGGCGGGGCGGCGATCAGGGCGAGGCGGAGCTTCTGAAAGCCTGCTATCGCCACGCGCTGGAAGAGCTTGTCGCCCGGGACCTCTCCTCGATTGCCTTTCCGGCCATTTCCACCGGCGTCTATGCCTATCCGGCCAATGAAGCCGCCGGCATTGCCGTCAACACCTGCCGGGACTTTGCTGAAACGCATGACGTGGAAATCACACTCGCCGCCTTTGACGACGCGAATGCCAAAGCAATCGAAGCCGCGCTGGGGCAGCCCTAGCCGGCAAGCGCCTCGACCTGTTCGCGGTGGGGTACAAGGTCCAGCCCCTGCGCAGCAAGCCAGTCGGGATTGTAATAGGTGTCGAGATAACGCTCGCCCCCATCGCAGATGAGCGTGGCAACACTTCCCTCGCGCCCGCCCTCCCGCATCTCCGCCATCAGATGCAGCGCGGCCCAGACATTGGTACCCGTCGAGGCACCGCACCTGCGCCCCAGAACACCTTCCAGCCACTGCATCGTGGCAAGGGAGGCGGCGTCCGGCACCTGCATCATCCGGTCGATCACGCGCGGCTGGAAGGACGCCTCGACACGCGGCCGCCCGATCCCCTCGATCCGGGAGCGGGCATCAAGGCGGAGGCTACGGTCACCTGAAACGTAATAGTCATAAAAGACAGAGTTTTCCGGATCCGCGACGCAAAGCTGTGTCTTGCCGGAAAGGTCGCCGCGATAGCGGATGAACCGGCCAATCGTTGCCGATGTCCCGCCCGTCCCGGCGCTCATCACCACCCAGTCGGGAATGGAATGCTCTTCCAGCGCCAGCTGCGCGAACAGGCTCTCGGCGATATTATTGTTGCCGCGCCAGTCGGTGGCCCGTTCGGCAAAGGTGAACTGGTCCATATAATGGCCGCCGGTTTCACGGGCGATCCGTTCGGCCTCGTCATAGATCTGCGAAGCGGGCACGGCGCGGGTCTCGCCGCCATAAAAGGCAATCTGGTCGATCTTCTTCTGGGCGGTCCCTTCCGGCACCACGGCAATGAAGCGCAGGCCGAGCAGCTTGGCGAAATAGGCTTCGGAAACCGCCGTCGACCCGGAGGAGCTTTCCACGACCACCGTGTCTGGCCCGATGGCGCCATTACAGATGCCATAGAGATAGAGTGAGCGCGCCAGCCGGTGCTTCAGGCTGCCGGACGGATGGATGGACTCGTCTTTCAGATAAAGGACCTGGCCTGGAAAGCCTGGCAGGTCGACCCGGATGAGATGGGTATCCGAAGACCGGTTGAAGTCGGCGTTCAGCCGCCGGACCGCCTCGCACACCCATTGGCGCTCTGCGCAAAGATCCTCCATGCCGCCCTCCTCTTTACCAGCCTTGAGACCAGCCGCCTCAATGGCAGGCGTGTGCCCACCTTGGCAAGGCTGGTTGACGCTTTGGGTGCCATGCAGCATCTCTGCGCGCCATGATTATCGCAATCGACGGAACGCTCGCCTCCGGCAAGGGCACAATCGCCAAATGGCTGGCGGCCCATTACGGCCTGCCGCATATGGACACGGGCCGGCTCTATCGCGCGACGGGTGTGGCGGCCCTTCAGGCCGGCATCGACCTCGCCGACGAAGCCGCGCTCGCCGATCTTGCCGCCGGTCTGGAGCCTGAGCGTTTTGTGGAAAGCGAGCTGCGCACCGCTGCAGCCGGCGCCGCCGCCTCGCAGGTCGCCGCCCTGCCCAAGGTGCGCGCCGCCCTGCTCGACCTGCAGCGCCGCTTTGCCCACCAGCCCGCCGGCGCTGTCCTCGACGGGCGCGACATCGGAACCGTCGTCTGCCCGGAGGCGCATGCAAAGCTCTGGGTCGATGCCGATGTGGAGGTGCGCGCCGCGCGCCGTCACAAGGAACTGCAGGCAGCCGGCGACCCCATCACGCTGGAGGAACTCACCCGCCAGCTGCATGAGCGCGACACCCGCGACCGCAGCCGGAAGGACGCCCCCATGAAGGCCGCCGCAGACGCGATCTTGATCGATACGACTGATCTGACTATAGACGCGGCTGTGGATAAGGCACGGGCCGCCGTCGAAGAGATGCTGGCCCGTTCAGAGTAGCAGGTTCTGGCGCTTCAGGGCGTCAAATCCAAAAACCCGCCTCGGCCCTGTCCTGATCAATCCTGACCTTGCGCTCACGCCAGCAATCCCGCTTGCGCGTCTTAAACCCGTACGGGTCAGTTCTGGAGTAATTATGTCAACTGAAACCATGAACCCGAGCACCGACGACTTCGCAGCAATGTTCGAAGACTCGACGGCTGCTTCTACCCTGCAGGAAGGCCGCGTGGTCCCTGCAACGGTCGTTGCCGTGAACAATGACCAGCTCATCCTCGACGTCGGCCTGAAGGTCGAAGGCCGTGTCGCCATGAAGGAATTCATGCTCGAAGACGAGCAGCCAAAGCCAGGCGATATCGTCGAGGTCTTCCTCGAGCGTATCGAGAACCTGATGGGCGAAGCCGTTCTCTCGCGCGACAAGGCACGCCGCGAAGAGAGCTGGATCAAGCTCGAAGACAGCTACAACAAGGACGAGCCTGTCAAAGGCGCGATCTCTGGCCGCGTGAAGGGCGGTTTCACCGTCGATCTCGGCGGCGTCAACGCCTTCCTTCCCGGCTCCCAGGTCGATATCCGTCCGGTCCGCGACGTTGGCCCGCTCATGGGCGAAGTTCAGCCCTTCGCGATCCTCAAGCTCGACCGTGCCCGTGGCAACATCGTTGTCTCGCGCCGTGCGATCCTCGAAGAGAGCCGTGCAGAACAGCGCGCTGAAATCGTCGAAGCGATGAATGAAGGCGATGTCCGCGAAGGCGTCGTGAAGAACATCACCGATTACGGTGCATTCGTCGATCTCGGCGGCATCGACGGCCTTCTGCACGTCACCGACATGAGCTGGAAGCGCATCAACCACCCGAGCCAGGTCGTCAATGTCGGCGACACGGTGAAGGTCCAGATCATCAAGGTGAACGAAGAGACCCAGCGTATCTCGCTCGGCATGAAACAGCTCGAAGCCGATCCGTGGGAAGGCATCGACAGCAAGTATCTCGTCGGCACCCGCCTGCCGGGCACCGTCACGAACATCACCGACTATGGTGCGTTCGTTGAGCTGGAAGATGGCGTCGAAGGCCTCATCCACGTTTCCGAGATGAGCTGGACCAAGAAGAACGTCCATCCGGGCAAGATCGTGTCGACCTCTCAGGAAGTCATGGTCGAGGTTCTCGATGTCGACGCCGAAAAGCGCCGCATCTCGCTTGGCCTCAAGCAGACCCAGGACAATCCGTGGTCGGCTTTCCTCGGCGAGCATCCTCCGGGCACCGAAGTCGAAGGCGAAGTTCGTGGCATCACGGAATTCGGTCTCTTCATCGGTCTCGGCCCAGAGCTCGACGGCATGGTTCACATCAACGACATCTCCTGGGATGTGCCGGGTGAACAGGCCATCGCCAACTTCAACAAGGGCGATCATGTCCGCGCCAAGGTGCTGGACGTCGATACCGAGAAAGAGCGTATCTCCCTCGGCATCAAGCAGCTCTCTGGCGACCCGATGTCCGATCTCGACGTGCGCCGCGGCGACACGGTGACCTGTACGGTCTCCGAAGTCACCTCGGGCGGTATCGAGGTTCAGTTCGGCGATCCGGCCATGACGGCCTTCATCCGCCGTTCGGATCTCTCGCGCGACCGCTCCGAGCAGCGCCCCGAGCGTTTCTCTGTCGGCGACAAGATCGACGCCAAGGTCACCCAGATGGACAAGGCTTCGCGCCGCGTCTCCGTCTCGATCAAGGCGCTCGAAATCTCCGAGGAGCAGGAAGCCGTCAAGCAGTACGGCTCCGCAGACAGCGGTGCCTCGCTCGGCGACATTCTTGGGGCCGCACTCGCTTCCGGCGACGACAAGGAGACCTCCAACAAGGTCACCGAGACCCCGGACGAGTCCGAAGAAGACGAGAAATAGGGCTTATTCGAAGCTTAAATATTGGTAATTCCGGCGAAATCGGAAGAAACCTGACATTGTTTGGGGCGGAGCCACTGGCTTCCGCCCCAAATTTCATTTACAAACAAAGCCATGCTCAGGTCAGAACTGATTGCCCGTCTGGCAGAAGAATATTCGCATCTCAAACACGATGATCTTGAGAAGATTGTCGCGGTGATCCTTGATGAGATCGCCGAGGCACTCGCTGAGGGTAATCGGGTTGAGCTTCGCGGCTTCGGGGCCTTCTCGGTCCGCGAGCGCAAGCCTCGCGTGGGCCGGAACCCGCGCACTGGCGAAAAGGTCGAGGTCAGGGCCAAGCGTGTCCCCTTCTTCCGTCCAGGCAAGGAGTTGCGCGCCCGGGTCAATGGCGGCGACGACCCCGAGGCTCGGTAGACACCCTCGCGGGGGAACCTTCCCGATTACAAAAAGTTGACGCGTGGATCGAAGGCGGGAATATCCCCCTACGCAAAACGCCTGCGCGGCAAAGTCTGGAAGGAGCCGTCAATGTTCAAGGAATTCAAGGAATTCGCCATGCGGGGGAACCTGGTCGATCTGGCCGTGGGTTTCATTCTCGGTGGCGCATTCTCAACCATCGTCAAATCGCTTGTGAATGACATCGTAATGCCGCCCCTCGGCCTTGTCCTCGGCGGTGTGGACTTTGCCGACCTTATCTACCCGCTGGACGGCAACACCTATGAATCGCTGGAGGCAGCCAATGAAGCCGGCGCCCCGGTCATCGCCTATGGCCTCTTCATCAACAATGTCATCTCCTTCCTCATCATGGCGCTGGCGCTCTTCTTCCTCGTGAAGGGCATCAACAGCATGAAGCGCAAACAGGAAGAGGCTCCGGCCGAAGTGCCTCCGCCGCCACGTCAGGAAATCCTGCTGGAAGAGATCCGCAACCTGCTCGCCAAACAGCAAGGCTGATCGCGGGTCCATCTCTCGGACAAATAAAAAGGGCGGCTACAGACGGGCCGCCCTTTCTCGTTTCTGCTGGCCGAAGCGCCGCCTAGTACTCGTAGATTTCCCAGCCGGTCATCTCGATCGTATAGGCCGCATCGGCAAGGTCCGTGTCCTGGCGCGCCGTGCGCAGCGTGCCCTCGATCCAGACCGCCTGCGACAGGTCCCGCAGCTTGATCTTGTCTTCTGTTTTGACAAACACCGTCTGGTTCGGCGGCGGTGGCGGCGCGTGCAGGCAGGCGCCATAATAGGGCACCAGCAGGAATTCCGAAATCTGGGCCTCAGAGCCATAGTCGAACGGCACCGTATAGCCCGGCAGGCGTACTTTCATGCCGTCCATATCCTCGACGACATTGAACGTGCCGATCTGGATGGCCTGGTCGGCCGCAGAGCCTTCGGCGATCCCGCCGCCGGAATAGAGCCGTGCCATCTGCGCCTGATACATCTCGGCAATGCGCTCTTCCTCGCCCTCCGGCATCAGCTCTTCCCAGCCAATCTCGGTGACGCCGCGCGCGGCAAGCTCCTCGTCACGTGCTGCCTGCTGGGCAATTGAATTGTCCTCAGGCTCGGGCACCCGGTCGCCAACCTGCGGCTCCTCGGATTTGGTCTGTGTGGCTGGCTCTTCCGCCGCAGGCGTTTCAGGCTGCGGCTGGGCTGCGTCACTCGTTTCGCCAGTGCAGGCCGCAAGGACCAGAATACTGACAGCTGAAAGGAAAGGATGGATTTGTTTCATACGCCTAAAATAGCGCCCCATGCATCGCGCTGCCACAAGCAACTTCACGAAAGGGCGCTTTGCCTCCTGACTGACTAGAGCTTCACCGTAAGACCATCGGCCAGTGAACGGCGCAGCGCCATTACCGCCGGTATTGTGCCAATGAGCGTGGCGGCGGCAAAAACAGCCAGAACCGTCCAGCCATCAATGGCCGAGAGGCCAAGCCCGCCAATACCGATCCCATAGGCTGAGGACAGTAACGGACCGGCAACAAGCAGCCCGATTTGAACCAGCAGCACCCCGGCGACAGCGCCGAGCAGGCCGAGCAGCGCCGCTTCTGCCACCATGAGGAAAAAGATATGTCCCGGCCGCGCCCCGGTCGCGCGCAGGATCGCCATTTCGCGACGGCGCTCATTCAGGCTGGTCAGGATACTGGTGAGGACGGAGACCAGCCCGACCGCGATCACAAAGACTGACACGGCGATGAGCGCGCGCTCCACAATGCCCGTCACCTGCCACAACTCGCCCAGCGCCATGCCCGGAATAATCGCCAGCAGGGGCTCACCTGATTGCGTGTTCAGGGCGCGCTGCGTGCGCAGCAATGTGCCGCGCCGCTCCAGCCCCACAAAGACGGCCGTCACAGATTTCGGCGTCAGATCGAACCCGCGGATCATTTCCTCGCTGATCGTGTCGGCAAAGGGGCTGCGTGTGCCGCTTTCCCAGCCGACATGGATCGCGGTTATGCCCTCCAGAGAGACGTGGATGGAGCGATCCACCGGCGTACCCGTCGGGGCCAGAATTCCGCTGACGACGAAAGGGCGGTTCTCATGGTCGGTCAGGCCGCCCGCGCCCAGTCCATGTGTCAGGACAACCTCACTGCCCACCTCATAGCCAAGCTCCCTTGCGACATCGGCGCCAAGGACGGCCTCATAGATATCCGTGAACAGCTTGCCCTCGGCCAGGCGGAGCTTCGTGCCGTCGCCATGGCGATAGTGTTCGAAATAGGAGTCGTTCGTGCCGACCACACGAAATCCGCGATGGCTGTCACCAAGGGAAATCGGCACTGTCCAGGCAACATCGTCGCGGTCCGCTATCGACTGATAGGTGTCCCAGCTTATCTCCGCCGTGGCGCTGCCCAGCCTGAAAACAGAATAAAGGAGCAGATTGATCTGGCCCGTCGGCGCCCCGACGATCAGGTCCGTGCCGGAAATCGTGTTCTCAAAACCGGCGCGCGCGCCATTGCGAACCTTGTCGACCCCCAGAAAGAGCGACACCGACAGGGCGACCGCCAGTATGGTCAGAAGCGCAGAGCCGCGCCGGTTCATCAGGCTGCGCCAGGCGAGACCCAGAATGGACAAGCCCATCAGACGCCTCCTTTCGCACGGTTGATCTCTTTCAGGTCGACGCTTCTGTCGAAATGTCCTGCCAGCGAGCCATCATGGCTGACGAAGAGAAGGGCAGAGCCGGACCGGGCCGCCTCTTCATTCAGAAGCTCGATAAACCGGTCGCGGGCTTCCGCATCGAGGGCTGAGGTCGGCTCATCCGCGATCACGATATCCGGGCCGCCGATCAGCGCCCGCGCCACCGCAACGCGCTGCTGCTGGCCGACCGAAAGCTCGGTCACGGGCCTCTCCAGCATCTTCGGATCGCTGAGACCCAGACGCGACAGGAGCCGCTCTGCCTCGCGCGTCATGCCATCGCCGCCGCCCGCCGCCTTGCGCCGCGCGGAAGAAAAACGGCATGGCAGCGTCACATTCTGGACCAGCGACAGATAAGGCACGAGGTTGAACATCTGGAAGATGACGCCCAGCCTGTCGGCCCGCAGGGCATCACGCTTTGGCCCGCTCAGCTGCGTCATGTCATGCCCCAGCACCTCGACCTTCCCGGCTTGCGGTTCGAGCACGCCCGCAATCAGGCCCAGAAGGGTCGACTTGCCGGACCCGCTCGGCCCGCGCAGGAAGACGCGTTCGCCGGGCAGGACGCTGTACTCGGCAATATCGAGCAGCGCCGGGCCGTCGTCCCAGGCAAAGCGCAGATCGCGAATGTCTATAACGGGCATGCTGGACAAGACCGGACCCTACTGGATTTTGAGTTCGGGGGAAGCAGCGCTGAGCTCGGTAGCCATCTGCTGGGTGTCGGAAACAAATACCGCTTCAATACTCAGGAGCGCCGGATACTGATCGAAGCCGCCAAACCGGACCCCTTCGAGCCCGCCGGCATTCTCGCAATCGAAATCATAGTCCAGCTGCATTTCTCCATGGCCGGAGACCAGCCGCGTGCCCGTAGACGTGGAAACGATTTCACAGCCCGCATCGCCCTGCAGGCTGATGATGGTCTCATCATTCCTGAAGTCTTCAAGCATAGCTTCGATCCTGGCTTCATCCTCGGCATTTTGCGGATCCTCCGGCGCGCCGAGCGAAGACAATGGCGCCTCGAACGACACACTCAGCATGCTGTCCTGCAGGGTCACAGCCAGCATGGCATGACCGTGCTCATGGCTCTCCAGCCGGCCACCTTCAGCAGCCTCATGCGCATGATCGTCGTCCGCCTCCTCATGGTCGCCACTGGCTTCACCGGTCTCTGCCGGCGCTGTATCCGGCATGTCATTCGATGCCGGCCCGGCCGCATCCTGTTCAGCCGCCTCTGGCGATGGGGCTTCGCTATTGTCTCCGTCCGGTCCGCCGCAGGCAGAAGCAAGGGCCGCGCAGGCGAGAAGGAGGATGCTTTCACTGCGATATTTCATGGGAGTCCCTTTTCTGCGCGCTCCAGCCGGTGTAATGGCACGTCTCTTCAAAATGAGATAATATTACATCTCAAACAGCAGTCCCGCCTTTTTTGCAAGGCCCCGCGCCCGGAATGGGCCAGTTTTCTCAGGAAGATCTAATATCATGTGGTCATTCCTCCAGGCGCCGCTTTTCTTCGGCCTGATCGCCGCGCTGGTCACAACGGCCGGCTTGGTGATTGTCGCCCAGCGCGCCTCATGGAGTGAGCGTAACGCCACCATTCTGGGCCTCGCCGCCGCCGGCATGCTTTCAACGCTCGCCTTCGTGCACATCATTCCAGAAGCGTTTCACCTTTCCGGCCGGGCAGGGCTCTGGCTCGCGACCGGCTTCTTCGGCGGCCTGCTTCTGCACAATGGTGTCGGCCTGCTCACAGCGGCGGGGCGGGCACGGCTGCCTGCAACGGCGGCCGTCACCCCCATCTTCGCCATCGCCTTTCACTCCTTCCTCGACGGTGTGATCTATTCGGTGACCTTCGCCACCAGTTTCACCTCAGGCGTCTACGCGTCGATGAGCCTCATCCTTCATGAGTTTCCCGAAGGCGTCATCGCCTTTGCCATCCTCAAGCGCGGCGGCCTCAGCAACACAAAGGCCTTCTGGCTTGCCTTCCTCGCCGCCGCCGCCACAACCCCAGCGGGGGCGCTTGCATCTGCGCCCATCCTCTATCTGCTCGACCCGGATATACTCGGTGCGCTATTTGCAATGTCTGCCGGCCTGCTTGTCTTTGTCGCGACCGGTCCGCTGATGGCGCCGCTGCGTGAACTGAGGCCCGTGCCCGGTCTTGGCGCCCTTGGCGCGGGGGTCTTGACTGCCACGCTTCTCCTCGTGGCCCCGATACATAACAACCATCACCATCTTCACGATCATGCGCGCCCGAACTTCCAGAACCTCTCCGCGCCGGCCGAAAAATAAACACCGCAGAAACACCGCCCAGACACCGTCCATGCACCGTCCCGGCACCGTGTTTGCACCCCTCTCGCCGGATTAGCAGAGGGCGGCCAGATGCGGGACAGAATAGGAAGATACGCCAGCGCCCTCCTCGTCTCCGCCATCGCCACCCTCTGCGGTTTCGCCCGGCAGGGCGTCGATGCACGCACAGCCGAAGCCCTGCTCATCGTCTTCTCGGAAGGCAGTCATATCGGTCAGGACCCAGCGGAAAGTCTGGCCCGGCGCACGTCCAGGCTATTGACCCGTCAGGGCCGGCAGGCTGATTAAGGGCGGGAAAAAAGGCGGAGTTTCCCCAACAGCCCATGCCCCCTGTCCTACGTGTTCCGCTTTTGCTGACCGGCGCAATCCTCATCTGCGCCCCGCTCATCGTCTATGGTCTCGACTCTATAATCGGCCTCGGACGCCTTGATCCGCTGACACTTTCCACCCTGCTCGGCACGCTCGGCGCCGGACTGCTTGGCTTCAGCCATGGCGACCGGTGGGGGCACTTCCTCCTCGCCCTGATCGGGGGATTAATCCTTGTTATCCTGCAGGTTTACGGGATCGCATTTCTGGTGCTTGCGACAGGTTTCTAGGCCCTGCGGAAGGCAAACCGCCCATAGCCGGCATAGGAAACCAGCATGGAAAGTACCGAGGCAATCCCGGTCGCAAGGACGGGCGGGCACGCCGGCACGAGAAGCAGGATGGCCGCATAGATCAGATAGTTGAGCCCCGCCACACCAAGCGCGACCAGAACATAACGCGCCCCTTCGGACGTCTGACTGCCTGTGCTGGCCCCGAAGGTGAAAGCCCGGTTGAGACGCCAGGTGACGAGCATGGCCAGCGCGATGGAAACGATACGCGCAACAAAAGGCCCGGTGCCAGCGGAGATCAGTAGAAGCAGCGTCCCGGCATCCACCAGAAAGCCCACGCCACCGACAGCGGCGAAGCGCAGGAATTTTGCAATCAGACCCTGGTGGGTCACGCCGTCCAGTCCGGCGCGGGATAACTCAGGAAGACCGACCGTTTCGCCTCCACCCGGGCGCGCGCCAGACTGTCCAGGATGAGCCCGCACACCGCAGACACGGTCGCGATGATCACAAGTCCCATCGACAGGATGGCGGTCGGGAAACGCGGCACCAGTCCCGTTTCCAGATAGGTGGAAAAGAGGGGCGCGGAGAGGCCAAGCGCGACCAGCGTGAGGCCAAGCCCGATCGCGCCGAAAAAGGCCGCCGGCCGGGTTTCCTTGGCGAGCACCATGAACATGCCGAGGATACGCAGGCCATCCCGGAAGGTGCGCAGCTTGGAGGCTGAATCCTCATGCCGCACCCCATAAGAGGTTGCCCGCTCCAGCGTCGGAATGCCGATCTGGCAGGAATGGACGGACATCTCCGTCTCGATCTCGAATCCACCGGATACAGCCGGGAAGGATTTCACGAAACGGCGGGAAAAAACGCGGTAGCCAGAGAAGATATCGGTAAACTGGCGCCCGA
This sequence comes from uncultured Henriciella sp., assembly GCF_964005855.1. Taxonomy (NCBI): domain Bacteria; kingdom Pseudomonadati; phylum Pseudomonadota; class Alphaproteobacteria; order Hyphomonadales; family Hyphomonadaceae; genus Henriciella; species uncultured Henriciella sp. Next base: position 482,164 of record NZ_CAXFSW010000002.1, on the reverse strand, counting down.
ACATTGTGTTGAAAAGCCGGTTGAAGATCTGGTTGCCGAACGCGTGCCCGCCGCGCCCGGCATCCTTGGTAACATTGGCGCGCGTACCGACCACCATGTCGACATTATTCTTTTTCAGAAGCTCGATCAGGACGGGTGAAAACGATGCGTCATAGGTGCCGTCGCCATCGGCCATCACATAGATATCGGCCTCGACATCGGCGAAGATGCGGCGCACGACATGCCCCTTCCCCTGCCGGATTTCCGTGCGGACAATGGCGCCTGCGTCCCTCGCAATCTGCGCTGTGCCGTCGGTCGAGTTGTTGTCGAACACATAGATATCGGCGCCTGGCAACGCGGCGCGAAAGTCGGCGATCACGCGGGCGATGGTCGAGGCTTCATTGTAGCAGGGCAGTGTCACGGCGATGCGCGCTTCAGAAGCCTGCGCAAGCGGCCCGGAATTGATCGTTTCGACAGCCGCGCGCTTCATTGCGTCACCTTTCTGTAACCACAATCAACGCATATCAGGACGTGGTGAACAGCTGGTTACGCCAGCCAAGGCTTCAGACGAGACGTAATGCAACCTTCCCGACCTTCGCGTGAGACACCGCTCTGGCCGCTTGTGCTGCTTGGGGCGCTCGCCGTGCTCATATTTGCCCTTCAGGCTGGTCCCGCGCTTGGCGGAGACCTGCGCGGCAATGACGACATGATGCGCATGCAGCAGGTCCGCGACCTGATGACAGGCGAGCGCGGCTGGTACGATGTCAGCCAGCGCCGCCTCCTCACCCCCGAAGGCGGCGCCATGCACTGGTCACGCCTGCCGGATCTTTTCATCGCCGGCATTGTCTTCCTGCTTCAGCCGCTGATCGGTACGCGCATGGCCGAAGGGGTCGCCGCGACCCTCTGGCCGCTCGGCCAGCTCGCCTGGACCCTTGGCGCGGTTGCTCTCTGCCTGCGTCGTCTCGGGGCCAATCTTGCAGGCCAGATGGCCGGGCTGTTTTTCTTCTGCATTTCATTCGCCGTCTTCAACGTCATACCCGGCCGCATCGATCATCACGGGCTTGGACTCGCGCTGACCCTCACCGGCTTTGCCGCGCTTCTGTCACCGGAAAGATCGTCCCGGTCCGCGATCATCGCGGGTCTCTGTATTCCGCTCATGCTGAGTGTGGCGATAGAGAACCTGCCCGCTGCCGGATTGCTTCTGGGGGCTTTCGGTCTGGCCTGGATCGTGCGCGGCGAGACAGAAACGAACCGGATCCGCGTGGCCGGATCGACGCTCGTTGTAGGCGCCCTACTGACCTATGTTTTCGACGCGCCCGGTGCGGGCGGCGTGCGGGCCGTCTGCGATGCCTATGGCCAGTCCCATTTCGTCGCCCTTCTTGTGGCGGGGGCCGGCCTCTTCGCCATATCGACCGTCATGCCGCATGCCCGGGAATGGCAGAACCGGCTTATCCTCATGGCCGTGGCCGGTATTGCCGCGCTGGTCTCATTCATTGCGATCAATCCGTCCTGCCTTGGCGATCCATATTCCGGCATCGCCGAAACGATACGCTCTGGCTGGCTGAGAGGGGTCGGCGAGGCCCGCAGTGCGCCCACTGTCTTTGCCGACAATCTGCCTCTGGCGATCTTCTATTTCGGCTTCGGCGGCGCCGGGGTCGCCGCGTCGGTATATGCGGCCGTGAAGGCACCTACGGGCGGTCGCTTGCCCCGCATCTTTCTTCTCGGCTTCTGTCTCGCCGGTTTCGCCCTCTCTCTCTGGCAGCTGCGTGCGGCCATGCTTTCGCATAGCTTCGCCGCGATCGCAGGCGGGCTCGTAACCGGTCTTGCCTTCAGCCACTGGTACACACGCCGGGGCTCGCAGGCGGCGCTCATCTTCGTGCTGACGGCCCTTCTCGTATCTCCGGTCGGCTGGCGCCTGCCCCGCCTGATCGCTGCCGACGATGCGTCCAGCGAAACGAAAACCGACTGCACATCAGCAGCCGCCTTCGCCCAGATTGGCGCGGCGCCGCGCATGGTGGTCTTTACACCCATCGATCTCGGCGCGCCGCTGATCTATCACACCCGCCATTATGCGACCGCAGCACCTTATCATCGCAATCCAGAAGCGCTGGGGCGGGCCCTCAACATCTATACCGGCCCCGTCGATGTTGCGCGCGAGAAGATGGCCCGCACGGGCGCGACCCACCTTCTCTACTGTCCGGGACTGAATGAGCTGGAAACCTATGCCGAGCGGGCCCCTGACAGTTTCGCCGCCGCGCTGGAGCGCGGTGACATTCCCAACTGGCTGGTCCCCATGACACCGCCGGGGGACCGGCAGGGCGATCCGGTCCTCTACACCATTGCCTTCGACCGCAATTGACCTCGGCGGCACTTTGCGGCAACGGAGGGCATGTCAAAACTCGATACACCAGAACAGGTCGTCGACGCGCTAGAAAAGCTCTATGCAGACGCTGTCGAGACCCTCACCAACTGCCTTGATGCCTATCTGAAGGATGGGACGCCCCCCTCCGGGGAGCTTCGCACCTCGCGAGCCTTCTGTTATCCGGCGCTGATCCTTCGCTACGACCCTGAAGGTCCGCCGCCGCCTATCTCCCGGGCCTTCGGCAAGATGTCTGAAGCGGGCACCTATATCGCGACCATCACGCGGCCCGACTATTTCAGGCCATACCTCATCGAACAGCTCACGCCCCTGATGCGGGACTATCCGGTCGAGGTCGAGGTTCGCCCCTCTGGCTCTGAAATCCCCTATGCCTATGTCTGGGACAAGGCGGAATCCGGCGGCCTCGATGAGGTGAGCCCGGCCGAGCTTGCCCGCTGGTTCCCGTCTCCCGCCCTCAGCTCGATTGGGGACGAGGTCGCGGACGGCCAGCTCTATTCGCCGGGCGACACACGCCCGCTGGCCCTGTTCGACGGGCCGCGCACGGACTTTTCCCTGAAGCGCCTGCAGCACTATTCCGGCACGCCGGTCGAAGACATGCAGCGCTATGTCCTGTTCACCAATTACCATCGCTATGTGGACGCCTTCTGTGACTGGGCGCTGGAACAGCTTGGCGACGAGAACTCACGCTATACCGGGCTCTCCGTCGCCGGCGGGTTGAAGATCGATGGGAATACGCCGGACGCGAAATCGGCCATCGATGCAGCCCCCTGGCGCCGTTTCCAGATGCCGGCCTATCACCTGATGGCTGAAGACCGCACCGGCATTACGCTGGTCAATATCGGCGTCGGTCCGTCCAATGCGAAGACGATCACCGATCACCTGGCTGTGCTGCGGCCTGAGTGCTGGCTGATGGTCGGCCATTGCGGCGGCCTTCGCCATTCCCAGCAGATCGGCGACTATGTCCTCGCCCATGCCTATCTGCGCGATGATCATGTGCTGGACGGCGTGCTGTCGCCAGACATTCCGGTACCGCCTATCGCCGAAGTTCAGGTGGCTCTGCAGCAGGCCGCCGCGGATGTCACAGGCGAGCAGGGCGACAGGCTGAAGAAACGTCTTCGCACCGGCACGGTCGTCACGACCGATGACCGCAACTGGGAGCTTCGCTTCACAGAGACCGCGCAGCGGTTCAACCAGTCGCGCGCGATCGCCATCGACATGGAAAGCGCCACCATCGCGGCCAATGGCTACCGCCTGCGGGTGCCTTATGGCGTGCTGCTCTGCGTCTCCGACAAGCCGTTGCATGGGGAAATCAAACTCCCGGGCGCGGCCAACCGCTTCTATGAGCGGGCCATTGGCGAACATATCCGGATCGGCATCGAGACGCTGGAGCGGCTTGCCCGCGACGGCGGGGCGGCCCTGCATTCTCGCAAGCTGCGCGCCTTTGACGAGCCGCCTTTCCGCTAGGGTGCGGGTGGACGCCATGGGCCGATCAGCCTAGCTGAGACCTGAGGAAACCGCACGCAGAGGGCAGGTAATATGGATAACCGGGTCAAACCGCTTGAGGGCGTTCGAAACTTCCGCGACTTTGGCGGCTATGAAGGCGTTGATGGCGCGCGGATCAGGTCCGGCAAGCTCTACCGCTCGGGTCATTTCGGCGAGGCGTCCGACAATGACCTTGCCGCCATCGACCTGTTCAACATCACGCTCCAGGCCGACCTTCGCCGCCCGGATGAGCGCGAGCGCCATGGCGACAAATGGCCGGTAAAGGGCGTGCACCAGCTCTATTCCGATCTTGGCCGCGAAACCGATGCCCCGCATGTGAATTTCCTGCGCCAGGTCGCCATCGATGCCGACAGTTCGCGCGGCTGGATGCGGGACTATTATATCAACGCCCCCTATCGCCCCGCTTTGGTGGAGACCTACACCGCCTGGTTCGATCGCCTCGCGGGGCTCGATGCCGACAAGGCGGCGCTCGTCAACTGCGCAGCCGGCAAGGACCGGACCGGCATTCTCTGCGCGCTGACACATCACGCCCTCGGCGTGTCGATGGACGACATCTTCATCGACTATGAGCTGACCAATACAGCGGCCAGTGTCGAAGACCGGCTCCCCGAAGCGGCCGCCTATTTCAACGACATGCTGTCGAAGAATTTCGACGATGCCGTCTACCAGCCATTTGTCGGCGTCGACCGGGAATTTCTTGAAGCCGCGATCGCCGCCATCAAGGACGAATCCGGCGATCTCGACACCTATCTTGCCACAACGCTCGGCGTCGATGCGGCCAAGCGCGAGACGATCCGCAAAAAGCTGCTCGTCTGAGCCCCGCTGCCGCGACGGCAGCGACAAGCACCGCTTTTCAAATCCGGATTTTTGGCAGAGGCTGGCCCGAGAGCATCATAAAAGATGCCATCGGGAGGAGCCGAAATGACAAGTCAAGCAACGCCGCCGCCAGCTGAAACACTGGTAGCCGAACCTCGGATCGACCTCGGGGGCGCCCTCGACCGGCGCGGCTTTGCATGGGCAATCTTCGAATGGGCCCGCAACCCCTATTACATCCTGGTGATCATCTATCTGTTTGCGCCCTATTTTGCGGGAATCATCGGGGCCAATCTGATCGCCAGCGGCGCTGTCGATGGTCTGGACGGGGCAGCCCAGCGGGCCGCAGCCAATGCCGAAGGCCAGGCCACGATCTCGTCTCTGGTGAAATATGCGGGCTTTATCGCCGCCTTCACCGCCCCCTTCCTTGGTGCAGCGCTTGACCGCGGCGGGCGGCGCAAGCCGCTCCTTGTCGTCTTCCTCGCCCTGGTCGCGGCGATGTCCTTCTCGCTCTGGTGGATCAAGCCCGACGGCAGCGGCATGCCGATCTGGATGGGGATGAGCGCCCTCGTGATCGCCGCGCTCGGTTACACCTATTCAGAGGTGACGCACAATTCGATGCTGAATGTGAATGGGCGGGCGAGTTCCCTGCCAGCTATTTCCGGGCTTGGCCTCGCTCTGGGCAATCTTGCCGGCGCCATCCTGATGCTTTTCATCGTGCTCGCCTTTGCCATGCCGGCTCTGGTCGGCTGGCCGTTTGAGGCCCCGCTTTTCGGGATCAATGTTGCCAATGGCGAACATCAGCGTCTGGTCGGCCCGCTCTGCGCGGTGTGGCTTGTCGTCTTCTCCATCCCCTTCTTTCTCTATTCCGACGATGGCGGCACGCGCGGTGCCAACTGGATGGCGGCCGCGAAAAATGGCGCGGCCGGCCTCTTCAGGACCATGCGCAACGCGTCCGACAACAAGGAAATCCTGAAATATCTCGGCGCCCGCATGCTCTATGCCGACGGGATGCAGGCCCTGCTGGCGCTCGGCGGCGTATTTATCGGCCTTTATCTGGAATGGAATGTGGTCGAGCTCTCAGCCTATGCGATCCTTGCCTCTTTCTTTGCATTTGGCGGCGGGATCGTTGGCGGGTGGCTCGACGGGCTGGTCGGGCCGAAGCGCGCGCTGATGATCGAAATTACCGGCATGATCGCGACCCTGGCCTTCCAGCTTTCGATCACACCGAATGCCATCCTCTACGGCCTCGTCCCCGGTTTCGAGATCTGGGACGGGCCGATCTTCAATACACTGTCGGATGTCGTGTATCTCAGCACGGCCGTCTTCATTGCGGTCACCGCCACGGCCAGCATCTCCTCCAGCCGCTCCATGCTGGTCCACCTCGCCCCCAGCGACCGGGTGGGTGAGTTCTTCGGCCTCTATGCCATTGCGGGCACGGTGACCGTCTGGCTCGGCCCGCTTCTGGTGGAACTTTTCACCAAATGGTCAGGCGACCAGCGTGTTGGCATGAGTGCGATCGGCCTGCTCTTCGTGCTCGGCCTCATGGTGCTGACGACCGTGCACTCGCCGCATCACCCTGCCGTCGACAAGGACAGCTAGCTCGTCTCACGGCCGACGCGGTCGGTACGGCGCGGGCGAAGATAGAACTCGTCGGAAAGCGTCTTCGTCGTGGAGAAGAAATAGCCGAGCCTGGAATTGTAGTCATATTCCACCTCGGCAAAGATCACCGATCCGTTTTCCGGAACGATGCCCTCTGGCACGACCATGACTTCATCTTCGGTGTAAGGCGTCATGTTCCGCCCTTCGCTCCAGGCGACCTTCGTTGTGCCGTCATCATCGTAGAGGCTCGACACACGCATGCGCGCTCCGGAGATCGGATTGGGCTGGAAGATCATCCGCGTCGCTTCGAAGACATCATCCATCTCCGCATCGCTTATCGTCGCCGAACGCGCGACCAGATCCCCGAGCGAAGAGGCAGAACTCGTCACCTTGCGGTCGAGAATCATCATGAAGGAAAGCTCGATACAGGCGAAATAGATAAGGACCATCACCGGCGCGATCAGCGCGAACTCAATCGCCGAGACACCCTTGTCCTCAGACCGGAACCGGCGGACAGCATCCAGAATACGACGCATCTCTAGTCTCCGAAGGGCTCGTTGCGGAAAACGACGGTCGACTGGAGAAGCCGGCGGTTGCCGCTGAGATTGGCCAGCGGCGCGCTCAGGAGCGGCGTCATCAGGTCCCATTCATAGAAGGCGCGCACAACGACGATGTCGTTTGATCCGCCCGGGTCGAACCCGAAGTCTTCGGTATCCAGATTGCCATCCTCATCGATGGCGGATGGATTGGAGGTCGAGGCAAAGTCGTCAAAGGTCTTCACATCGAGCTGAACCTTGCCTTCGCAGGCGAAGAGATCGAATACCTCGGCACATAGCACTTTCTCAAAGGCGGCCTTGTCAAAGTCCTCAGTGGCCTGCAGCTGGCCGGTGCGAATGCCCCGGGCTGCCTCGTTAAGGCCGTGCTCCAGGACCGATGACATGATGAAGATCACGCAGATCTCCAGAAGGCCGAAAATCAGGAAGAAAAACGGCATGGCAATCATCGCGAACTCGACAGCCGCGACGCCCCGCCTGTCGCCCGCCCATGCGCGCAAGCGCTGCATCAGCCTGGGGGCCAGAAGACCGGGACAGATGGGTGAGAACATGAAACTACCTGATAGCAACGTGAAATGGCGGAAACCGACATCACCTGTGCTAGCCGGTTGTAGTTTCAACCGCGTTCAGCGGGTCTGTGAAATTTGAAACGTCGCGGCTGCCCTGCGCGCGGTCCATCTCAGCGTCCTGCCTTTACCTCGCCATGATGATTGACCACATAGAAGGCGAAGAGCGGCCTATTGAGGTAGAGCGATGAGCCACAATCCGGTCAGGCCCTGGCGGTCGATAGACAGGCGCAAGTCCCGAAAGATCAAGGTCGGTCCGGTCGAGGTCGGCGGGGACGCCCCCATTGCCGTTCAGACCATGACCAACACGCCGACAGAGGATGCAGCCGCAACGATTGCCCAGATCGAGCGCTGCGCCGAAGCGGGGGCTGACATTGTGCGCGTCTCCTGCCCCACGATGGAAGCCACAGCGGCCATGCCGGAAATCTGCCGGAACAGCCCAGTGCCGATCGTCGCTGACATCCATTTCCACTACAAGCGCGGCATTGAGGCAGCGGACGCAGGTGCCGCCTGCCTGCGGATCAATCCCGGCAATATCGGCAGCCAGGAGCGCGTCAAGGAAGTCGTCAATGCGGCGCGCGCCAATGGCTGCTCTATACGTATCGGCGTGAATGGCGGCTCGCTGGAGCGCCATCTGCTGGAAAAATATGGCGAGCCCTGCCCGGACGCGATGGTGGAAAGCGCGCTCGACCATGCGCGGATCCTCGATGATCTGGGCTTTCACGACTACAAGATTTCGGTGAAGGCGTCAGACATGTTCCTGACCGTGGCAGCCTATCAGCAGCTTGCCGAGGCTACCGATGCACCGCTGCACCTTGGTATTACGGAAGCCGGCGGCCTGCGCACCGGCACCGTCAAATCCTCCATCGGCATGGGCAATCTGCTTTGGATGGGGATTGGCGACACGATCCGTGTCTCGCTCTCGGCAGACCCGGTCGAGGAGGTGAAGGTCGGTTTCGACATGCTGAAATCGCTCGGCCTGCGCACCCGCGGCGTGAATATCATCGCCTGCCCCTCCTGTGCGCGTCAGGGCTTTGACGTCATCAAGACGGTGGAGACGCTGGAAGACCGGCTCGCACACATCTCAGAACCCATCTCGCTGTCGATTATCGGCTGTGTCGTCAACGGCCCCGGCGAGGCGGCGATGACCGATCTCGGCTTTACCGGCGGCGGCAAGGAAAGCGGCAAGATGTATGTCTCCGGGCGCCCGGATCACAACGTCTCCAATGCCGACATGGTCGAACACATTGTCGAGCTGGTCGAGAAGAAGGCCGAGCGACTGAAAGCCCAGCGCGAGGCGGATGAAACTGTCGCTGCCGAGTAGGCTCAGACCTCAGTCGTAAAAGCACCTTTCAGTGCCATCGCCCTGATTATAGCAGCGTGGCTCGTTCGACGTCGGCGGGCGATAGGCTGGCTGCGGCATCGTCCCCTGATAGCCAGCATTATACCCGCTATCCTGATCCGAGTACGTGCCATTGAAAGTCTGGCTGCCGCCCCCGGTATAAGGGTTTCTGCCTGACGGAATATTTTCCAGCACGGGAAATCTGTTGGCTTCTGTTCATCTTCACTGCGCTAGGAACATTGGCCGAAACGCAGGCTGAGTGGGACGACAGGACATGCGCAAGATTATGCAGGTGGGGATCGCTGCGATGGCGCTCAGCGCAGCGGCCTGCACGACAGGCGAGCTTGAGGCGATTTCGCAGGGGCTGGCGCAGGCCTCCTACGATCTCCAGCAGACCAATTACAATTCTGCCGGCTATTATGGCTCGCCCTATCAGAGCCCCTACCGGATCGGCGGCACGGGCGATCTTCGCACCGGCTACAATCAATGCGTCAATTCGGGCACGCTCTACCAGTGCGACACCAATGGTGACGGCTATGCCGACATGTTCGGCGATACGTCGGACGGGTCGATGACATCCTCCAGCCTCAAGGTAAATGGCAAGGGGGAGGGCTTTACCTGGGACGCAGACTGCAATTGCTGGCAGCGTGAGCCCGCCTACGACACGAACCAGCGCGATGATTATCACCGTTGCCACCGCTACCATGATTGAGCGGCACCCCTTCAGAAGGCCGAATTCGAGACTCGTCTAGGGCTCAGCGGTCCTGAATCTTTCGCATGCCGATTGATCGACAAGCTGCATTGCGGCCCCGTGGGTGGCCTCATCAGGCGCCAGACGCCGGATCAGCGCGATCCCCCTTCCCCCCATGGCAAGCGCTTGCCGGGTGGTGTCGTTCGGCCTCTCGCCCGGCGCATGGACGATCACCCCGTTGAAATCGCTGCCCTTCTGAAGGCTGGCAACGAAGACATTGTTCGTCCGGGCATCGAAAATCGAAAGCGAGCCATAAGTGTCCGAAACCGGTGCCGTCAGCAGGACCGGCCCGTCAGCGACGTCGAAACGGCAGATGGCATAGGCAAGATCTGGCGATGGGCGAACAATGGTCTGGCTCTTCGGCGTCATACGGTCAGCTGCGACCCATCGGTACATCCCCACACCGCGCTCGACCATCCTGTCCTGCGCGGCCGCCATGATCCGGGTCGGGATCGAGTTGAGAATGGCGAGATGGCCGATCAGGGCCATGACAAGAAAAGTGGCGGCGGCGGCGGTCCAGTGCATCAGGCAGCCTCGTCGCAATAAAGCTCATCGACCACCGGTGGCTGGAGCGTGGCCTGAGGGTGTTCCAGCAGGGCATCGGAGGGCAGATATAGACGCAGGGTCAGATCGAAGCGTCCGGCATTGCGGCTCGACACCCACAGCTCATCGGGATGGCCGTTCTGGTCCCGGCTGACACGAAAGCTCCAGGCACCGCCTGTGCCCGTTCGCGCCGCATCAGTCGCGTCGAAGGAAAGGGCCCCGTCCTCATTCATGGGCAGACGGCTGTCACGGTCATAGAGCGTGATTGACCACCAGTCGGACGGCATGGTCCCGCCCGTGACCTGATAGATGCAACGGTCGCTAAGACGTTTGCCATCCTTGTCGCGGGCCGTGGTGAAATAGACCGCCTCTTCCCTGCGCAGCGCTAGCAGGCCGAACCGGGCGACGCGGGCGCGAACATAGGGGTTGGCGGCCTCCGCGCCGATGGACCAGTCGCTGGTCCACCCATTTATTCGGACAGCATCTCCCAGCTGAGGCCCCGACCGCGTCAAGCCGCCCATCCAGAGAGCGGACGCCCCGCCTGCGCTGAGCCCCAGACATCCCGACAAGAGAAGAAACAGGAAGAGTTTCATCCCGCCTGCCATACGACGCGACCCCGGAGGGACGAAAGGGCATGGAAACAGATCGTCCCGCCCACCGCGGAGCCAGACCTCAGGCGACAGTCGAAGATGCCCGTTCTCCCTGTCCACTTACCTGTTTGGCAGACGCCGTTTCGCTGTTAGGGATTTGGCATCGACCCGGAGGGCGTCCTGCGTGAAAATCATTCTTGGAGTTGCCGGCTGGACGTTTCGACTGATTGTGCTCGCCATCCTTCTCTTCCTGATGACGAACTGCACCATGCTCGGCCTGAACTATGCGAGCCTGGAAGTCGGCAACAAGCCGGACGCGCGCCCTGAGATCGACGCCGCCTCGCTTGCAGAATGGGAGGCTGGGCGCGAAGGGCTGGTGCAGACATTTGAGGCGCTGGTCTATGGGCCGTGGCCGGAGGGGCAGGATGTCCAGCTTGTCGGCCGGCGAATGGTGGATGACACGCTGGCCGGCGGGCGCGGCACGCTTGAGGAGCTGAAGATACGGGTCGGGTCCGGCAAGGGCGCACGCAGCTTTCACGTCGCGCTTGCCCTGCCGAAGAGCGATCGCCCGGTCCCTCTCATTATCAGCCAGACCTTTGCCAGCAATTGCGGCGCCTTTCCCGGTGCACCGCTGACCGCCCCGGATGGCGGTGATTGCGCAGATCATGAGGGCGTGCCCGGCTTCATCGAGGCGATCTTCGGGGAGTTCATCGCGCTTGTGCCCATCGAGCAGTATTTCGCCCATGGCTATGGCTATGCGACCTGGCAGGCGGGCGAATTCATTCCTGACCGCCAGGAAGAGGCGAGAGCCATTATGGAGGCCATGGCGGGCGAAGGCGTCACCGCACCGACCGGTACACTTGCGGGATGGGCCTTCGGCTTTTCAGCCATTATCGATGTGCTTGAAGATGATCCGGCCATCGACAGCGCTCGCGTCGCGGTTCTCGGCCATTCGCGCCACGCCAAGTCGGCAATGGTTGCGGCGGTTCATGACAGGCGGATTGCGGCTGTGGTGTCGCACCAGTCTGGCTTTGGCGGAGCCGCCTCATCACGGTCGCAAACCGGAGAAACCGTAGAACGGATGGTCGACGGCGCCGACCTCTTGGGCTTTCTTCAGATGCCGGGTTATCCGCACTGGTTCGCGCCGGCCTTTGCAGATTATGCAGGTCGGACCGAAGACCTCCCCGTCGACCAGCACCAGTTCATCGCCCTCGTCGCGCCAACGCCGATGCTGCTCGGCAATGGAAGGCGTGATGTCTGGTCCGATCCCAACTCGACCTATCGCATGGCTGAGGCGGCGGACCGCGTCTATGAACTCTATGGCACGGATGGGCTGGACCAGTCCGGCATGCAGGATTTCGATCCGGCCGCGCGTCTGAGCTATTTCCTGCGGCCAGGCGGGCACTCGATCACCCAGCGCGATATCGACGCTTTCCTTGCTTTCCTCGACGCCGCCCTGCCGCGGGGAAATGAGATGCCGGACCGGGCGAATGAGGATAGTCTTTCCCCATAACAAAATGAGGGAGGGCACTCATGCTATTTCAAACCGAAGACCTTTTGCCAGTTCTGGCGCTCATTGTCTGGACGCTTGTCATGTTCGTCTGGATGTATGCCACACGCCTGCCAGCCTTTCAGAAGGCCGGCATCGAGCCCAATGAGGCGCGCCATCCCGACGCCGGTTATAATGCGAGAATCCCCGCCAGCGTCCGGTCCGTCGCCGACAATTACAACCATCTGCACGAGCAGCCGACGCTGTTCTACGCGCTCGTCTTCTTTGCCGCGCTCACAGGCGGCGGCGATAATGTCTTCATGTATCTTGCCTGGGCCTATGTGATTCTGCGTGTGATTCACTCCTTCATACAGGTCCTGTCCTCAAAGGTGGAACAGCGCTTCCTTGTCTTCGCGCTCAGCACGCTTGTTCTCATGGCCATGGCACTCAAGGAAGTTCTGCGCCTGTTGCTTTAGGCAAAGCTGCGGGTGAACGGCGGCAGGGTGCTTCCCCCGCCACACATTCCGGGATAGATGCGGGCCCATGGCATCTATCCCTCACTCCCGGCTTGAACAGGTCATCGACCGTTTTGACGAAGTTGAAGCGCGTATGGGCGCGACGACGGACAGCGACGAGATCGTGGCGCTGTCGAAAGAACATGCTGACCTGAAACCCGTCGCCGACAAGGCCAAACTCCTCCTCGACCTTCGCACAGAACTGAAGGACGCCGAGGCGATGATGGACGGGCCTGACAAGGAAATGGCCGAACTCGCCAGCGACGAATATTACGACATCAAGGAGCGCCTGCCCGCCCTGGAGAAAGAGGTCCAGCTTCTGCTCATTCCCAAGGATGTCGACGACAAGGCTGACATCGTTCTGGAAGTGCGCGCCGGCACGGGCGGCGACGAAGCAGCCCTTTTCGCGGGCGACCTGTTCCGCATGTATTCGCGCTATGCCCAGCTTCAGGGCTGGAAGGTGGAGGTCATCTCCGTTTCCGAAGGCGATGTCGGCGGCTATAAGGAAATCATCGCAACCATTTCAGGCGACGGCGTCTTCGGCCGGCTGAAATGGGAAAGCGGTGTGCACCGGGTCCAGCGCGTGCCGGAAACAGAAAGCGGCGGGCGCATTCATACATCGGCCGCAACCGTGGCCGTCCTGCCCGCGCCTGAAAATATTGAGATCGAAGTGCGCCAGGAAGACATCCGGATCGACACGATGCGCTCCTCCGGCGCTGGCGGCCAGCACGTCAATACAACGGACTCGGCCGTTCGCATCACCCACCTGCCGACCGGGATCGTGACGACGAGCTCTGAAAAGTCCCAGCACGTGAACCGTGAAAAGGCGATGGAGCAGCTGAAGATCCGCCTCTATGAGCGCGAGCGCGAGGAGAAGGACTCCGCACGCGCCGAGGCGCGCAAGGACCAGATCGGCTCCGGCGACCGGTCCCAGAAGGTGCGCACCTATAATTTCCCGGAAAACCGTGTCTCCGACCACCGGATCAATCTGACGCTCTATTCGCTCGACAAGATCATTGCCGGCGACAAGCTGGACGAGGTGATCACCTCGCTCATCGCAGAAGACCAGGCCCGCAAGCTGGCGGCGATGGACGAGAATGCATGAGGCGCGGACCTTCCAGACACAGCTCACCATCGCGGCCGCGAGGCTGAAATCGGTCGGCCTGGAGCGTCCGGGCCGGGAGGCGCGCCACCTGATGCAGCATGTCTGCGGGCTGACGGCCACGCAGCTCATCAATTGCGAGAACGACCTGATGAGCGATGGTCAAAGCGAGGCGTTCTTTGACGCCGTCGAACGGCGGGCCTGCGGAGAACCTTATGAATACCTCACCGGGGAAGCCTGGTTCTGTGGGCTCGCCTTTGCCTGCACACCGGACACGCTGATCCCGCGCGGCGACAGCGAGGTCGTGGTCGACGAGGCTCTGGCGCGTCTGCCTCTTGGCCGCGAAGCGAAGGTCGCAGATCTCGGCACCGGAACCGGGTGTCTTCTGATCGCGCTGATGAAACAGCAACCGGGCCTCTCAGGCGTTGGCATCGACCGCTCGGCTGGCGCGGTTGAGGTGGCCCGACGGAACGTCCGAACACACGGGCTGGAGGCGCGCGCTGCCATGCTGGCCCTCGGCTGGGCCGAATGGGAGGGCTGGGACGAGATGGATCTCATCATCTCCAACCCGCCCTATATCCGAAGCGATGTCATCGGGACGCTCGATACCAGCGTCAAGGCGTATGAGCCCCACAGCGCGCTCGACGGGGGCACAAGCGGGCTCGACGCCTATCGCGAGATCATTTCCCTGGCCGCAAGACATATGAAGAAGGACGCATGGCTGGTCTTCGAAATCGGGTTCGATCAGGCAGACGAGGTGCGGAAACTGCTTGAAATGGCGGGGTTTGAGGCCATTTCCGTGGCTCAGGATACCGGCCAGCGTGACAGGGTTGTAACCGCCCGGCGCTGATCCACAGCTAGGGGCTTGGCGAAGCGGGAAATGCACGCTAAGGCTGGTGTCGGGCAGGAGGCTGATGACATTATCACAGCCCCGCCACGAGTAAGCGCAACATCACCGAGATAACCCAAACCGGGATGAGACGCACAGGGTCTGGATAACGGACATAATGGGATCAGGAATTTAGCGTATGCAACGCAAGCGCGGACGCGGCCGCCGTTCAGGTGGCAACAACAATAATCCGAACCGTCACTATGAGAGCACCGGCCCCGACGTGAAAATTCGCGGGTCCGCGCAGCAGATTCTGGACAAGTACCAGCAATATGCGCGCGACGCGATGACCGCAGGCGACCGGGTGAAAGCCGAGGCGCATTATCAGCATGCCGAGCATTATGCGCGCATCGTTGCGAGCTTCCAGAAGGACAAGCCGCGCAACAAGAATGACGATAATGATTCCGACGACAATGATGACAATTCGTCGGACAATGAATCGGATAATCGCGGCGACAACTCCTCCAATGACCGCAATGACAACCGCTCCGACAACAAGTCGGACAGGAAGTCCGGCAAGGACAAGTCTGACAACAACGACAATCAGAATGAGTCGGGCGGTAATGACGAGAAAAAGCCGCGCCGCGGCCGCAAGCCCAAGCAGCAGAGTGAAGATGATCCGATGAAGGTCATCGACGCGGACGCAGGCGACGACAAGTCATCCGCCTCCAGTGACGAAAAGGCGGAAGCCAAGCCCAAACGGCGCACCTATCGCAAGAAAGCCGATCAGGACGCCGAACAGGGTGAGGAAGCGGCCGGCGTCATGTCGACCCTCGCTCGCGGACGTCGTCGCAAGGCAGACGCGGAAGAGACCACTGGCGATGATGCCGGTTCGTCGAAGACGGAGAAAACAGCGGCCGAATAGAGGCTGCTGCGAGGGCCGCTTACGCGACCTGACATATCTTCTGGCTGCCACTCGCCGTTTGCAGAAGCGTCGGGGCCGGACGGCCAAGATAGTAACCCTGCACCATATTGCAGCCGATCTCGGCAAGGCAGTCGAGCGTTGCCTGATCCTCAACGCCTTCTGCCACCGTCTTCAGGCCAAGCCGCTCGGCCATCAGCAGCGTTGAGGCGACGATGTCGAGCGAGCGGCGCTCCGATGTCATCCGGCTGACAAAGGAATGGTCGATCTTCAAACTGTCGAACGGGAATTTGTGGAGCAGCGCCAGAGACGAAAAGCCAGTGCCGAAATCGTCCAGGGCGATCTGCACGCCGGCCTGACGAAGCTTGCGAAGCGCAGCGGCCGCCAGTTTCTCATTTGCGATCATCGCCGTCTCGGTAACTTCCACCTCAATGTCTTCCGGTCGCAGGCCCTGACGGTCAATTTCCCGCAGGAGCCGCTCGGGCAAGCTCGCATTATGCAGCTGTCTGGCTGACACATTGAAAGCCAGCCGGGTCCGGACTTCGGCCCTTCTCACGCCATTGCATGCCTTGGCGAAGACCAGCCAGAACAGGTCATCGATCAGGCCTTCGCGCTCTGCCAGCGCGATAAAGTTATCAGGCCGGCCAAGCGGGTCGCCACCAGAAGGCCAGCGCGCCAGGACTTCGTGCACGATGGGCTGGCGGGTCGTCAGGTCCACGATGGGCTGAAAATAGGGTTCAATCTCCTGTTCGCCGACCGCTGCCGTAAGGGCCTGCAGCTGTGCGCGGCGGCTGGTCGAGCCTGCATCGACCGACCGGTCATACTTGCGCAGCCCACCACCTTCACGCTTCGCGCGGAGCATCGCCATGTCGGCCGCCTGAAGCAGGTCGTTCGAGAGCGTCGCATTGTCCGGGTAGAGCGCCAATCCGAGCGAGGCCCCTATACGAAGGTAGCGGCCGTCAAACTCGAAACTTTCCGTGATGGCCCCGTGCAGTTTCCGCGCATAGATCTCGGGCGCTTCGGCAGAGGCGGATTTCGGCAGGATGACAGCAAACTCATCCCCGCCGAAACGCGCGCAGGTGACCCCCTCTTCAAGCTCCCCCAGACGCCTTGCGACTGTGCGCAGCGCTTCATCCCCCGCTAGGTGACCATAGACGTCGTTCAGCGTCTTGAAGCCGTCCAGATCAATGAAGATGAGCGCGAAAGGCGCTTCGTCCTCAATGAGCTCGTCGATATTCCGCACCATGGGCGCCCGGTTGAACAGGCCGGTCAGCGGGTCACGGTGGGAGGCGTTGATGGCCTCGCGTTCGGCGGCGCGGCGCACACTTACTTCCTGTCCAAGCTGCTCATTGGCGATGACCAGCTGCTCACGGCTCGAAGAGAGGTCCGCCAGCAGGATTTTCTGGGCATCCAGAAGCGCCTTCATCACAGCCCGGCCGTTGCTGATCCCGCGATAATGGCCCTCATCATCGGTGAGGACAAATATGTCCTGGACCTCATGTTCGCCCGTGAGGAACTGGGCCCGGACGAAATCCTCGAAGGGTTCGTTGACAGGGACGATCAGCGGCTCGGCCTGCATGAGGCTGGCAACCGGCCTGTTCTCATAGAGGGCGCGGCCAAAACGCTGGGAGAGCTGGAGCAGAAAGTCGCTGCGCGGGATAAGGCCGACAGGCTTCATCTCATTGTCGACGACCACGACGGCACGCAAAAGCGGCATGTTCCGGAAAATTTCATCGACAGACTTGCACAGCTCCTCATCAGTAACGACCGGAGCCCGCTCAATCTCGATTTCCGCAGCCAGCATACCGCAACCCCTACGCCTTGAGACGCAAGGGCATAACAGCTCTTTCTTAAAGGTCGATCAACGCCAGTGTCTTGAAACTGTTACATAAAACCGCCTCCTGCATCAATTGCAGCAGGAGGCGGCAGGTCTACTCGTACGGTTTATCCGGCCGCGACGGTGCGGCGCTGCTTGTCGAACATCGACCAGACACCCTCATCGCCATGCCAGTCGCCGCGCGTTGCGCCCTTGGAGTATTCGGTCGCGCGCGCTTCGAAGAAGTTGGCATGTTCGACGCCATTCAGGATCTCGGTCAGCCACGGAATCGGGTGCTTCTCGACCCCATAGATCGGGTCCAGCTTGAGCTGGCCCATGCGCCAGTCGGCGATGTAGCGGATATACTGCTTGATGTCCTCAGGCGTCATGCCCTGGACCTCGCCGGCCTCGAAAGCGAGTTCGATGAACTTGTCTTCCAGCGCGACCGTTGTCTTGCAGCAATCGGCGATGTCATCCTTTACCGCCTTGGTCAGTGCGCCCGTCTCCTCCGCAAAGGTGTGGAACATCTTCATCATGCCTTCGCAGTGCAGCGACTCGTCGCGCACCGACCAGGACACGATTTGCCCCATCCCCTTCATCTTGTTGAAGCGCGGGAAGTTCATCAGCATCGCAAAGGACGCAAAGAGCTGCAGGCCTTCGGTGAAGCCGCCAAAGACAGCCATGGAGGTCAGGATATCGCGCTCGGTCTCCACGCCGAACTGGCCGAGGAAGTCGTGCTTGGCCGCCATCTCCTCATATTCCATGAAGGCGGAGAACTCCGAATCCGGCATGCCGATCGTCTCAAGCAGCAGCGCGTAGGCCGCGATATGCACGGTCTCCATATTGGAGAAAGAGGCAAGCATCATGCGCACTTCAACCGGTTTGAAGAGCGGCATGTAGTTTTCCATATAGTTGGCGCCGACTTCGACATCCGACTGGGTGAAGAAGCGGAAGATCTGCGTCAGCAGATTACGCTCCTTGTCGGTGAGCTTGTTTGACCAGTCCTTGCAGTCCTCGCCGAGCGGGACTTCTTCCGGCAGCCAGTGGACCTGCTGCTGGATCTTCCAGAAATCATACGCCCACGGATAGCGGAAAGGCTTGTACGCCTTGCTCGGCGTGAGAAGTCCCGGGATGTGTACGGTTCCGTCTGCCATAGGTCTGCCCCTTCTATCGTGAACACTATATATAGTGCCAAATGCGCCGCTTGCGCGCAAGATATATACATCAGACCAAGGTCATTTTCCACAAGGAATGGGTAACTGTGGACAATTGCCGCGCCTATCCGCGCAACACCCTAATAGGCAATGGAAATTGAGACCGCGCCGAAGCGCTGGGGCCCATCCTGGCGCTGGAACTCCTCTGTCCGGTGGACATAGGTGAAGGCGATCTGGACATTGCTGATATGCACGGCGGCGCCTGCCTGCGCATCGGCGACCAGCTTGTTCCTGTCAGAGACTCGCGGGCTGTCGCGCCAAGCATTGCCATCCAGGAACATGTCCCTCAGAACCACACGGCCTTCCACCCCGGCAAAGAGGTAGGCTCCCAGAAGCTGTCCCGGTGAGAAGGTGCCGGCGCCTGAAAGGGCCGGACGGATGCGGGGCGGGCCGAAATCCGACCCAAGATCCCAGCCGATCCGACCCGTGACGCCAGCTGCGCCATAGGTGCGCACATTGCCAAGCGCCGCCCCGGCATGAATGCCGTAGTCGGTTTCAAGCCCAAGCGGCAGATGGGGGCCTTCATAAAGCGCCATTCTCTGGGCGATCACCTCGATTCCCGGCTCATTGCGAAGCTGGGAGTCCCAACCCTTTGGCTTGGCCTCATCGATCAGATCGTGCCAGTTGGTCTGCACGAACTCACCAAGCGCCAGCGGCCCGACAACACCGAGATTAACCTGCAGGATATCCTGAATATTCTCGTCGCTCGCCACCACCGTGCCCGACATGTAGAGCCAGCCCGCATAGGGCCGGTCATCGGGGTCCGGGATCCTCACTGAGGTATCAGCAGGCGTGAAGATGGCGTGCGACAGGGCAATCCCCTGACGCAGCTTGCGGCGCTCAAGGTCCAGAACCGGCACGTTCCGCGCCGCCCAGTCGAGAGCGGGGTGCACACGATCTTCAGGTGAGACACGCTCGATTCGAATGCCATTGGTGTAATTTCTGTCGGTTCCGCCGAAAAGATCGTTCTCCGATGTCACCGACCAGACCCCGCGGGTGTGCGAGCGCGTCCCGGTCTTCTCTCTATCGGGTTGCGGCTCCTGCGCCAGCGCGGGAAACGCGCCCCAGACCGAGACGAGAACGAGGAAGAGAGCACAGACTGCACGCATGAAAAGACCGCTGGCTGGAGGACACGTCGGCCGAATAGCGCAGCGGACGTGGGGGCGTCAGCTTAAAATCACGAAAAGAAGGCAGAAATTCAGCGCTTGCTCGCGCAATGGCGGTCGCGTCTAGCGGCGGAGCGTGAAGCTCACGCCGGCAAAGTCCTCGGCGGCCTTCTGACCATTAAGCCCGCGCTCATTATATTCCACTTCGCGGTGGATATAGCTCAACGAGAGCTGGCCGCTACCCCTGGTGAACGACACGCCTGCCTGCATGTCGCCGACTGTAACCTGGTTGCGAAGGCCCATGCGATTGGTGAGATTGCGCTCCCCATCGGGTTCATAGACAAGCGCTTCGCCGTCCGCCCCGGCAAACAGGTACCAGCTGCCAGCATAGGCGCCCATGTCGCGCTTGTCGAAATTCTGGCCGATACGAATTTCACCGCCGACGCTGCGCTGTTTGAAGGGGCCATCCTTGGAGACGCTCATCCGGGGCACAACGCCCACATCGAAACCGAAACCAGTGGATTCCGTTGGCGCGGAGATCGCGACCTGCGCATCGAAGTCTCTGATCTGACGGACAGGCTGCACGACCGAGGCAGCCGCGCGCATACGCTGGGAACTGATCGCGGCAGGCGAGGTCGGCACGCGCGTCCGGTCGTTAAACGTCCGAACGCCAACGGCTTCATACGACCGCAGGCCGGAATTGTGATCCGGCTGATGCAGGGCGAGCTCCGGCGCGTTCATTGTGTCGGCCTGACGAAAGGAGAAATTCGTCTCAGCCGCCAGGCGCGGCGGGCCCGCCTTGTCCTCAGTCTGCCCCAGCCGGTAGTCGATTTCACCCGCCAGGGAGTCGTTCTGCGCGCCTTGGGCCTGTGAACAGCCCTGGCACCCAAGAATTAGAAGGGATGAAATCGCAACGATCATCATCAAACCTTTCCCCACGGCCCACTCAATCTGAGAGGGCACTAACCCCGTTTAGCCTACCATACCGATAACGGACTTCACAGGATGTTTCCGAAAAATCATTAAATCTACAAGCAGAAAAAGCGATACACGCATAACTTGTTCCCGGGCCAAGCGGATTTTTTCTGAACGGACTGTAGTGCGCGCTACAGATACAGCTGGCGGCCCCCCGCACCTGAACATAGCGCTTGAGAGCCCGGATATTTTTGTTATCAGGTAACAATATGGCATGGTTCCGGTCTCCTTTCCTAGGCAAAGCTCTTCTGGCGGCCCTGTTTCTATGGGTTCAGGGCGCCGCGCTTTACGATGCTGCTGCGCACGGCGATGCCCCGCACCAGCACTACGGCGTTGCCTGCGATCTGGGCCATGCGGTCGCCCCGCAGGCTGTGCCTCTGCCAACGACACCCGCCCTGCCCAGGCCCCCGCTTGCCTTCACTGTCACGCAGCAACCCTCCCTCGACTTCAGACCCTGGTCGCGTCCCCCCGGCCGCGCCCCACCCCCACGAAGTCCCCCTTTCCTCAACCGGTAGACACTGACGCTGCCCGGCCTGCGGAGCACCGCGCTTCCGGCTGGGCGATATACCTGTTGATTGAGGGGAATACCCAGACATGACTTCCAGAATCCTGCGCCGCACGCTTGCGGCGACCCTGCTCATGGGCGCCAGCCCTATCGCCTTCGCCCAGAACGCTGCCTCAGCGCCCGAGACCGACGCACCCGAACGCCTTTCGACGGTCATCGTCTCCGGTGTCGGGCCGCAACGCGACACCGATGAGATGATCGGCAACGCTTCGGTTGTCACCCGCGACCAGATTGTCGAGACACTCCAGGCCTCGCTCGGCAACACGCTCGACAGCGAGCCCGGCGTCTCCACGACGCATTTTGGCCAGGCGGCCAGCCGGCCTGTCCTTAGGGGCCTCGGCGCCGAGCGCGTTCTGGTGCTGACCAATGGCATTGGTGTGATTGACGCGTCCGCAGCATCGCCGGACCACCAGGTCGCCTCCGACGGTATCGATGCGGAGAAAATCGAGATCCTTCGCGGCCCGGCGGCCCTTGCCTATGGCGGCCAGGCGATTGGCGGTGTTGTGAACGTCATCGACGGCCTAATTGTCGAGGAACTGCCGGACGAGCCGGTCTCCGGCGAGGCCTATGGCGCCCTCAACGGCGTCAGCGATGGAGAAGAAGGCGCCGTCAAGGGCCGCTTCACAACCGGGCCTTTCGTGCTGTCGCTCTCTGCCTCTGCGCGCGACTTCGATGATTACGACATTCCCGGCTTTGCGGAATCCTCACGCCTTCGCGCATCTGAAGAGCATGATCATGAGCATGAAGAAGAAGAGGGCGAGGACCACGATGAGCATGAAGGCGAGGAAGTCCGCGACACACTGGAGAACTCATTTGTAGAGACCGAGTCCTTTGCCGGTGGTCTCTCATGGGTCGGTGACGGCGCCTTTGCGGGCCTCGCCATCCGCCGCCAGACCTCAACCTACGGCCTGCCGGGACATAGCCACGCGCACGGTCACGAAGGTGAAGAGCATGAAGGCGAGGACCATGAGGAGGAAGAGGGTCACGAAGAAGGGCATGAAGAAGAGCAGCCCTTCATTGATCTCGAACAGACCCGCTATGATTTCCGCGCAGGTGCCGATCTCGACTACGGCCCCTTCACCCGCATTGCCGGGAACGTCTCCATCGCCAACTATGAGCACACCGAGTTCGAGGCTCCGGGTGAGCCCGGCACGCGCTATGAGAGCGAGGGCACCGAAGGCCGGCTTGAAGTCGGAACCAGCGTCGGTGAGTGGGAAGGCGCAATTGGCCTCCAGGCACTCGACAAGACGCTGGATGCCTTTGGCGACGAAGCCTTCATCACCGAAACCGACACGACCTCTACGGGCGTCTTCCTCTATCAGACACGCGAATGGGATAATGGCTTCGGTGTCGAGGGCGGTCTTCGCTATGATGCGACCGAGCTGGACAATGCCCGCTTCGGGACCCGCGAGTTCGACCTGTTCTCCGGCTCGTTCGGCCTCCACCAGCATTGGGACAATGGCTGGTTCGTCGGCGGTCAGGTCAGCCTGACCGAGCGTGCGCCGAATGAGAGCGAACTCTTTGCAGATGGCGCCCACCTTGCCACCGAACAGTATGAAGTCGGCAATGCGGATCTGGACAAGGAGCGCGGGGTCAATTTCGAGGGCACCGTCCGCTGGCGCGGCGATAATGGCTTCGGCATCGGCGCCAACCTCTTCCACACAGAGTTTGATGGCTTCATTTACCTCACACCGGGTCAGACGCTGGAGGACGACGTCCTTGTCGACGAGATTGACGAGCTTCCGGTCTATCTCTTCGTCCAGCAGGATGCGAGCTTTACGGGCGGCGAGATCTATGCCGACTACACGCTTCAGGATGGCCCGCTGGGCGCAGACTGGCGCGCTGAGGCCAATGTCGACTTTGTCAGCTCCGACATTGATGGCGGCGGCGATGTACCCCTGCTGCCACCGACGACCTTCAATGCCTCGCTCGATGGCGACTGGGGCCTCTGGAAGGCGGGAGCAAGTGTGACCGTGGCCGGCGACCAGGATGATCCGGGCGAAGGCCAGCTGCCGACAGATGGCTACACCACGCTCGATCTGCGCGGGGCCTTCTCGCTCGCAGATGTCGGCTTTGGCAGCGAGGGCACCGAACTCTTCCTCGAAGCCCGCAACGTCACCGATGAGGAAGTCCGTTATGCGACCTCTGTGCTGAAGGACACCGTACCAGCCCCCGGCCGCAATATCCGCGGCGGTGTGAGGATTGTATTCTAGACTTGGTTATCATCACCGACCTCGCCCGCGAAGACGGGGGTCTGGTGAGCCAGGCGCTGCGCCCAGCCTTTCCGGGATCCCCGCCTTCGCGGGGATGATCGGCAAAGTTGGAACGCCCCCAACAAAAGCCCCGGCTCATCGCTGAGCCGGGGCTTTTTCTCGTGCCCCTAGGGCTGGAGACTATTGGCAGGCAATATTTTGCTAATTGCGGCTGACGGCGGGCATAACTATCAAAAGGCACCGCAACGATCAGTCCCGCTTAGAGGGCTTGTTTCCGTCTTTGACTACACGCCCCGGTGGCTCTTGCGGGCGCTGATTGGTTGTCTCAGCCGGTGGTGGCGGAGGCGGAGGCGGAGGCGGTGATTTCGGGTTTTCTGCCATGCGACAATCTCTCTAACTATTATTCACTAAGCTCAAGCCGATCTGCACTGTTCCGGCCACACCCAATGTGGCGAGCGCCAATATCATTCTCTTCTTTAGCTTATGATGATGCTCGGAGCGCCTGTCATTGATCCTTCCATTCGTAGAAGCGCAACGGACGAACTCTCTCGTCAAAAAAGACGAAAATTCGTGTTCTGCATTAGAGGTGTCGGTCTCGTACTTCCTCACCTCCGACTGATATTTGTGAAGCTCATCGGCGTGAGCTGGAAAACAGTAACCCTTATTTATCGCGACTTTCCATAGCTCATAACAAGCCGCGATAAGGAGCAGAGCCCCTACGCCGACAACACCGATCGAAAGATACTCGTACGCGTTATCGAAGCGTTCTACATTCGAGGCTAGGGTATAAAGCGCACCGCCAGTGAGCGTAATTATTCCAAGAGGCAAGCTAAGGAGCTCATTGAAACGCTCTCGCCGCTCTAGCTCATAAGCGTGCAATTCGCGAAAATAATCCTCTGGGTTCATGGCATAATAAGAACTAGTCTAGAACATCTCATAGTTGATTAGGCTTGGTTGATACTTCCCCGATTCTTTCGAAGAGTCGAATAAGGCCCCAAAAATGCAAAACCCCGGCCCCTGATGGAGCCGGGGTTTTCTACATCCCCTCAGATGTACGCCGCGCCTACTGGCAGGCGAGACATTCGTCATAGTCGGTGTTCGGCACATCCATGCCGGTGGTCTTTTCCTTGTCGGCGGCGCCCGCAAAGCTCGCGCGCTGGACCGATTTGGAGCGGCAGTAATAGAGCGACTTCAGCCCCTTTTCCCAGGCCGTCCAGTGCAGCATGTGGAGGTCCCACTTGTTGATGTCGGCCGGCAGGAAGACGTTGAGCGACTGGCTCTGGCAGATATAGGGGGTGCGGTCTGCGGCAAGCTCGATGATCCAGCGCTGGTCAAGCTCGAAGGCGGTCTTGAAGACGCCCTTCTCATGCTCATCCAGGCAATCGAGGTGCTGGACCGAGCCTTCATTCTCCAGGATGGAGGACCAGACCTCGTCTATGTTCTCGCCCTTCTGCTCCAGCACGCGCTCCAGCTGCGGGTTTTTCACCGTAAAGGAGCCTGAGAGCGTCTTGTGGGTGTAGACATTGGCCGGGATCGGCTCGATGCCCGCAGAGGTGCCGCCACAGATGATAGAGATCGACGCGGTCGGCGCCACGGCCATCTTGTGGCTGAAGCGGGCCATCATGCCAGCCTCGCGCGCATCCTCGCAGGGGCCACGCTCCTTGGCGAGCTTCACCGACGCCTGGTCGGCGCCCGCGCGGATGTGCTTGAACATCTTCTCGTTCCAGACCTTCGACATCGCGCTTTCGATCGGCACATTCATCGTCTGCAGGAAGGAGTGGAAGCCCATCAGGCCGAGGCCGACAGAGCGCTCACGCTTGGCCGAATAGACAGCCCGGGCCATCTCGTTCGGCGCGCGCTGGATGAAGTCCTCCAGCACATTGTCCAGGAAGCGGAAAATGTCTTCCAGGAAGCGCTCATCCTTGGACCATTCCATGAACTTCTCGGCATTGACCGAGGAGAGGCAGCAGACCGCCGTGCGGTCCTCGCCATTCTGGTCGACACCGGTCGGCAGGGTGATCTCCGAGCAAAGGTTCGACTGATGAACCTTCAGGCCGAGCTTGCGCTGGTGCGCCGGCATGGCATTGTTCACCGTATCGGTGAACAGAAGATAGGGCTCGCCGGTCTGGATGCGCAGCTCAAGAATCTTCTGCCAGATCTTGCGGGCATTCACCTTGCGCAGCACTTCGCCGGATTTCGGCGAGCGCAGGCCGAACTCCTCGTCATTGCGCACCGCTTCCATGAATTCATCGGTGATGTTGATGCCATGGTGCAGGTTCAGGGACTTGCGGTTGAAGTCGCCGGACGCCTTGCGGATTTCCAGGAACTCCTCGATTTCCGGGTGATGGATGTCGAGATAGCAGGCGGCCGAGCCACGGCGTAGCGAGCCCTGGCTGATGGCGAGCGTCAGGCTGTCCATCACGCGGATGAAGGGGATGATGCCGGAGGTCTGCCCATTCTGGCCGACCTTCTCACCAATAGAGCGGACATTGCCCCAATAGGTACCGATGCCGCCACCATTGGAGGCGAGCCAGACATTCTCGGTCCAGGTCTCGACGATATCGTCAAGCGAATCGCCAACCTGGTTGAGGAAGCACGAGATCGGCAGGCCACGGTCGGCCCCGCCATTCGAGAGGACGGGCGTCGCCGGCATGAACCAGAGGCGGGAAATGTAATCGTAGATACGCTGGGCGTGGTCCTGATCGTCGGCGAATGCCTTCGCGACGCGGGCGAACATGCCCTGATAGGTCTCACCAGCCAGGAGGTAGCGGTCCTCGAGGGTCTTCTTGCCAAACTCGGTCAGCAGGGCGTCGCGCGACTCGTCAATCTCGATCTCGATCTCGCTGACAACCTTGAGGTCCGGACGCATCTGCCCCTTCGGCTTGCCCCGGCGAAGAGCGGCGCTGGATTTGGTGGCAACAGTGCTCGCAGACATGGTGTCATTCCTCTCAATCGGCCCGTGATATATGGGGGTTCGGCTCCCAAAGCGCCATATGCGGTGCTTCTGCCCAGTCCCAATACTAGATATAGTGTTCCTAAGGTTAAGGCTTGGTCAATGGGGAGTCTGCCGGTTTTGATCTCATTGTCGTGGAATTCCTGTGGTGAATGGTGGGTATCCTGTCCGCAACCCCCGTCACACAAAGCGTTCAGCGGCTGGCTGTTATTTTCGTTTCGCATGCGGAAAGTTTTGCGGGCCCGGCCCTCATCGAGTCAGGCCCCGCCCGGTCTTTCCGCAAGACGATAAGTGCGGGACCGATAAAACACGTTCGACGGTTCGAATCAGGGGGCTGAAGACACCTCAGGCTCGGCATCGGGAAACAACCGCGCGATGGACTGATTCCACTCATAGAGAGCCGGCCAATTATTGCCGCCATTCGGCATGATACCGAGCCTCACGATCACGAGATCTTTTGACGGCACGACCCAGATGGTCTGGCCCTCATGGCCCTGCGCGGAAAAGGCATCAAAGGGCGGTGTGGTGGCGGCCTGGCCCTCCGGCACCGGATCAGGGTCCGCGCCCAGCCACCAGCCCGCCCCATAGACATTGGCCTTCGTCGAGGCCGGGTCACGGCGGGAGAAATCCACCCAGCCTTCCGGCAGGAGGCGCTCACCCTGCCACACTCCACCGCGGAGATATAGATAACCGAACTTGGCAAAGTCGCGCGCCGACGCCCAGACAAGCGACCCGCCGAGGAAAGTCCCGGCCGCATCGAACTCCGGGACGGCCTCCATGCCGATTGGCTCGAAGAGCATCTCATCCATCGTGCGGGCAAAACCGGCTTCATCCTCTGCGCCGGTCACCTCCTGCAGCGCCCTTGCGATCAGGTGAAAGCCCGCTGTCGAGTAATTCCATACCGCTCCCGGATCGTGCGCGAGTTCGAACTCATCCACTATATGTTGTGCCACATCGAACCGGCCCGGCCCGTACATCATCTGGACGACATCGTTATCCATGAGACCTGTCGAGCCGATTTCCAGATAGTCGAGCCCGTCCGTCATGGTCAGCCACTGGCGCCAGGTGATCTCGCTCCGCGGGTCATCCGCAGCGAAAGGGCTCGGCATCGGGGTGTCGATATCCTCAATGAGACCCAGCATTACCGCGCGGCCCGCAAGCGCCGACGTGATCGACTTGGCCATGGACCAGGAGACCTGTTTCGTGTCCGGCCCGAAATTCTCAGCATAGGCTTCAAAGACGAGGCGGCCCTCATGAATGATCACGATGGCCCGCGTCTTGCCCATTTCCTGGCCCTGATCCCGGTTCATCGCCTCCTGGACGAGAAGCTGAAGGTCGTCACGCGTCTCCTCAGGCAGCTCACCTTCCGGCCAGCTCTCCGTCGGCCATGCCAGCCCCTCCGGTTGCGTGGGCAACGGGACGAGGTCCTGCGCCGAAGCCTGCAGGCCCATCGCGCAGAGAACAGAAACGAGGAGAGACTTGAACAACATCGGCGCGCTCCGTAACGATCAGACCTATAGCTTTAGAGGCAGAGCATGAAACTCGTCAAAGCCGCGATCGTCATCATCATCATGCTGGGCGTCGCCGCCATTCTTGCCTGGCAGTTCCTGATCAAGGACCAGGTCGACCTCGCCCGTGTTGCGACGCCCTATGGCGCCAAGATGGTCTGCTCTTGCCGCTTCGTCGCAGAGCGTCCGATGGAAAGCTGCATGCAGGATTTCACGGAGGATGTGAGCGCCGTCAGCTTCACCGAGAAAGAGAACGCGATCCGCGCCAGTGTTCTGGGCGGCATCGTCAGCGCGACAGCGGTCTACAAAAACGGTCTTGGCTGCACCTTGGTGAAGCCGGACCGCTAGACCACCCTTACGGGGCTGGCGGCGGCGTCAGCTCTGTGACGTCCCCATCGAACGCCTCGCGGTAACGCGGCTTCAACTCTGCCTCAAAGACAGACGCCGGCACCCCGATTTCGTAAGCGCCCTCCGCATAGGAGCCCACCATGTAAGGCGCGAAATGATAGATCATGCCGCCTGCGAGATCGTCGCTGCCCCCTGGGGCCACGGTGAAGTTCTCATAGACGCTGGCATTCTCCTCAAAGGCTGGCCGCACCCAGGTATCGAGAATCTGCTCATCGCTGGCATCGAAGCCATTCAGGCGCTCGCGCTTGGCTTCCATCAGCTTGGGTTGAAGCGAGGCACGCATGATCTGGCGCGCCTCTTCGGGATCGGCGAAGAGATCCGCAAAGCCGACCTCGGTGCCCTTTTTGCTATCCCAGTTCAGCACCTCAAAGGTGTAGTTTGGATGGGCCCCGCCCGTATAGGCCGCGAACACGCCAAGGAAGGAGCGCAGCATGCCATCCTCAGGGCCAACCTGTTCCCAGCTCACGGTCAGGGAATGCGGCTTGAAGTCATAGTCGCCATTCTCCGCCGCGCGCCGGTCATTCTGGGCGGCCTCAAGGAAGCCGGCCTGCCCTGCATTTACGCGCTCGCGAAGGGTCTTCGCCAATGCCTCATCAAGCTCGTCCAGATTGGCGGGCAGGCTGATGTCGATCGAAGCAGCCTGGCTGCCATTGACGATGGCGATCCCCTCGCCCGGGCTGGAAAAGCCGTTTCCGGCCGGCTGCTCAGGCCGGGGAAGCGCAGAAACGCGGACGCTTTCGGCCTCTTCAGCCTGTTCTGCGCCACAGGCTGCAAGCAGGAGGGCGCCGAAGGCGATCAAATAGCTCTGCTTCATCCCCACCATTCCCATTCTGGATAATAGACAAGTCTATAGACTGAGCAGTTCCGGATCGCCACCCTGTGCCGTCACGTCGACTGTCACCACACGCTCTGTGCCAAAACGCAGCATATAGTGAGGCCCGCCCGCCTTGGGGCCGGTGCCAGAAAGGCCTTCCCCACCGAAGGGCTGCACGCCAACCACAGCGCCGGTCATCGACCGGTTCACATAGGTATTGCCGGCATGGACAGCCTGACGGACCTTCCCGGCGAAGCTTTCCAGACGCGAATGCACGCCGAGGGTCAGCCCATAGCCCTTGGCCTCCAGCTGCGCCCCGACCTCTGCGATATTGTCGGGATCGTAGCGCAGGACATGCAGGACCGGGCCGAAGGTCTCCTTCTCGATCTGGTCGATGGAGGACAGCTCGATGATGGCGGGGCCGAAGAAGTGCCCGCCCTGCGGTGCCTCAAGCGTTTTGATAAGCTCTGCCTCGCCCTTCATGCGCGCGAGATAATCGTTCAGCATTCCGCAGGCTTCGCCATCGATGACCGGACCGATATCGGTATCCGCCTCCCCGGGGTCGCCGATCTGCAGCTCGTCCATCGCCCCTTTCAGCCCTTCCAGCAGGAAGTCAGCGGTTGCGCGCGGCAGGAAAAGAAGCCGCAGCGCCGAGCAGCGCTGTCCGGCTGAGCCGAAGGCGGAGACAAGGACATCGTCGATCACCTGTTCGCGCAGGGCCGTGGTATCGACGAACATGCCATTCAGCCCGCCCGTTTCGGCGATGAGCGGGATGATCGCGCCCTCCCGCTCTGCCAGCGTCCGGTTGATGAGACGCGCCGTGTCGGTCCCGCCGGTAAAGCAGACACCCTTCACGCGCGGATCACGGGTCAGATAGGCGCCGACCGTTTCGCCCCGCCCGGGCAGAAGGTGCAGCGCATCGCCCGGCAGGCCGGCCGACTGGAAGATACGGACCGCTTCATAGGCAATGATCGGCGCCTGTTCGGCGGGCTTGGCAATGACGGTGTTGCCTGCCCCAAGCGCCGCGGTGATCTGGCCGGTAAAAATCGCCAGCGGGAAATTCCAGGGCGAGATACAGGCAAAGACGCCGCGGCCATGAAGCGAAATATGATTGGTCTCGCCGGCCGGCCCCGGAAGGCGGGTCGCCCCTTCAAAATGCTCTTCGGCCTGGATTGCATAGTAGCGGCAAAAGTCGACCGCCTCGCGCACTTCCGCGATACCGTCGCCAAATGTCTTGCCCGCCTCTTCGGCCATCAGGGCGACAAGCCGGTCCATATTGGACTCAAGCGCATCGCCCATATCGGAAAGGATTTTTGCCCGCTTTGCACCGCCCAGCGCGTCCCATTCGCCTTGAAAAGCGACCGCTGCATTCAGGGCGGCATCCGCATCGGATTCGCTGGCCTCAAGGACGGTGCCAAGGCGGCGGGAGGTATCGGCCGGTGCGAAGACCTCCGCGCCCCCCTCTGTCTTCGGCTTACCGGAAATGATCGGGCCGGAAACGAGCGCGCTGCCCTGACGCAGCTGCTCCACATTCTCTTCCAGAACCTTGCGCTCGCTTGCCTGCGAGAGGTCAACACCAATCGAATTGCGCCGCATCGGCCCATAGAGGCGCGGCGGGGTTGGAATACGCGGATGGCGGCGGGGGCCTGCCTCAACCTTGGCAATCGGATCGTCCACCACCTTCTCGACCGGGACATCCGGGTCGAGGAAGGAATGGACGAAGCTCGTATTCGCGCCATTCTCCAGCAGGCGCCGGACCAGATAGGGCAGCAAATCCTTATGTGCCCCGACCGGCGCATAGACGCGCACCTTGTCGGCCTTGTCGGCAGCGCCATACAGCGGCTCGCCCATGCCATGCAGGCGCTGGAACTCATAATTTGTGACGCCTTCGGACTCGGCCATCATCAGAATGGTCGCGAGCGAATGGGCATTATGCGTCGCAAATTGCGGATAGATGCGCGGACTCGCCTGCAGCAGCGCATGCGCGCAGGAGAGGTAGTTGATGTCGGTACCGGGCTTGGTGGTGAAGACCGGGAAGTTCACCATACCCTCTTCCTGGGCATGCTTGATTTCGGTGTCCCAATAGGCGCCCTTCACCAGCCGCACCATGATCCGCATATCCGTCTCGCCGGCGAGGCGTGACAGTTTCTCGATCACCTCAAGCGCCCGCTTCTGATAGGCTTGGACCGCAAGGCCCAGCCCTGCCCAGCCCTTCAGGGAAGGCTCCCGCATGAGACGCTCCAGAATCTCAAGCGAGATGACCAGCCGGTCGGCTTCTTCAGCATCCAGGCAGAGATTGATATTGGCCTTGGCCGCCGCCTCACAAAGCGCCAGCAGGCGGGGATAGAGCTCGGCATGCACGCGCGCTTCATTGACCGCCTCATAGCGCGGATGAAGGGCCGACAGTTTGACGGAAATGCCGTTCTTTTCTTCGGGCGCGAAAGACGCATCGCCATCAGCGGCGACCGCCTCGATGGCCTGCATGTAGGAGGTGAAATACCGCTCGGCATCTTCCTTGGTGCGGGCCCCTTCACCCAGCATGTCGAAACTGAAATTGGCCGCCTCGCCCGCCTTTACCTTTTTGCGCCCGCGCTTCAGGGCTTCGTCAACGGTCCGGCCGAGCACGAATTGCTCGCCCATGATCCGCATTGCCTGCATCATGGCCGTGCGGATGACCGGCTCACCGCTTTCGCGGATCAGATTCGACAGGAAGGTGGATGGGCCTTTCTTCGCGTCGCTTGGCGGACCGATGACCCGGCCGGTCAGCATCAGCCCCCAGGTGGAGGCGTTGACCAGCCAGCTATCGGACTGGCCGGAATGCGAGCCCCAGTCCCCGGAGCGGATTTTTTCAGCGATGAGATCGTCGCGCGTCTCGGCATCCGGCACGCGCAGCAAGGCCTCTGCAAGGCACATGAGCGCAAGCCCCTCGGCATTGGAAAGCCCGAATTCTTCGAGAAAACTCTCCATCATCCCTTTCGGCCGGCCAGCTGCCCGCGCAGAGCTGACAAGCTCCCGTCCGCGCCGGACCGCAGCCGTGCGGGCGCGCTCATCAAGCGGCAAGGCTTTCAGAAGGTCGGCGACCAGGGCTTCCTCATCGGCGAATTTCAGGCGATCAAGGCTATCCCATCCGGCCTCTGCTTGCTTGAGCGTGTCTGGCATTCTTTTGCTCCCTTGATCGTCCGTCGTGCGTTGTCATTGTATCGCAAACCACCCGCCGGGTTTACGCTGGAGAACATGCCTCTAAAAGTGGGCGGTGGCAGAAAAAGCGGCAAGGAGTCCAGATGCGTATCATGCTTATCACCGATGCCTGGGAACCTCAGGTCAATGGTGTGGTCAGGACCATGAAACGCGTCATCGCCGAGTGCGAGGAGATGGGCCATGAATGGGAGATTGTCTCACCCGCAGACGATTTCCTGACCATGCCGCTTCCCACCTATAGCGAAATCCAGCTTGCACTTTTTGCCCGCAGTCGCATTTCCGAACGCTTCGAGAATTTTCAGCCCGACGCGGTACATATCGCGACCGAAGGCACCCTGGGGCTTGCCGGGCGGGCCATGTGCCTGAAGGAGAAACACCCCTTCTCCACCTCCTACCACACCCGCTTTCCTGAATATGTCTCGGCGCGTTTTCCGGTGCCGACCTCGTGGGGCTACAGCTATGTGCGCTGGTTTCACAAATATTCCGGCAAGGTGATGGTCGCGACGCCCTCCATGCGCGCCGAGCTTGAAGAACACGGCTTCAACAATGTCGTCTCCTGGACGCGCGGTGTCGATATCGACCTCTTCAACCCGTCGCGCCGGATAGAAGAAGGCCAGCCGGGCGACCCGTTCGAAGGTCTGCCGCGCCCCATCTTCCTGAATGTCGGGCGTGTTGCGGTGGAGAAGAATATAGAGGCCTTTGCCGAGCTTGATCTGCCGGGCACCAAGGTCATCGTCGGCGAAGGCCCGCAGCTGGCAGAGCTGAAGCGCAAATATCCGAAGGTGAAATTCCTCGGCGCCCGCTTCAATGAAGATCTCGCCACCTGTTTTGCGAGCGCGGATGTCTTCTGCTTTCCAAGCCTCACCGACACGTTCGGCCTTGTCATCCTCGAAGCCATGGCCGCGGGCACGCCTGTGGCGGCCTTCGATGCGCCGGGCCCGCGCGACATTATCCCGGGCTCCAATTCCGGCGTCATCAGCGACGACCTTGCCCAGGCCTGCAAGGACTGCCTCAACCTCGACCGCCAGACCACGCGCGCCTATGCTGAAGGCTATAGCTGGCGCGCCTGCGCCGAAGCCTTCATCGAGAATCTCGATCCGCTTCCTGTGCCCGAGCGCAAGCGCTTCTGGCAGAAGATCAGGTTGCGTCGGCGCAAGAAGAAATTCCCCGACACGAAAATCGGGTGAGTACCGCGCCTGACATAGACACGCTGAAACGCCTGATAGGCCAGCAGCTGCCAGAGCTTGCAGGCAAGCCTTTCTCACGCGTGCGCGCTGCAGGCACAGACAATCTCATCTTCCGCATCGGTGAAAGCCATTGCCTTCGGGTCCCCCGCGGCCATGAAGGCATACCCTCGCTCGCCTATCGCGAACCGGCTGCCATGCGAAACCTGAAGGATTTGCCGCTACAGACACCGCAGCTTGTCGATCATGGTCTGACGGACACGCCGCAGGGCTGGCCCTGGCTCGTCTGTACCTGGCTTGCGGGCGAAAGCGCCGAAACCGGCGGTCATGCGCTGACTGAGATGGATGCGAGACGCCTCGCCCTTTTCCTGCTCGACCTCCAGGGCCAGAAACGGGATTTCGCGGCAGAACCGAATATCGACAATCACTGGCGCGGCTGTCCGCTATCGCATCGAGACAGCCCGACGCGCAGCGCGATTGGTGAGGTCGCTGAAGACTTCGATGTCATCGCGCTGGCCGCGATCTGGAATGCCGCATTGGAAGCTCCCCCCTGCCCGGAGCGCGACCGGACATGGATCCATGGCGACCTTCACGCGGGCAATCTTCTGGTACGCGAAGGTGAGCTTTCTGGCGTAATCGACTGGGGGCTTTCTGGCCTCGGCGACCCGGCCTGTGACCTCATGGCAGGGTTCACCCTGTTTGAGGGGGCGGTCCAGGAGGTATTCTGGCAGGCGTCCGGCATCACGGAGACCGTCTGGCGCCGCGCGCGCGGCTGGGCGCTGTCGACCGGCGTCATCGCCTATGCCCACTATCGAGGGACAAAGACGCCGATCGAGAAGCGCAGCCGGAAACTCCTCGAGGAGCTGTCCTTCAGCGTCTAGCTCTCTGCCGATTCGATCGTCTCAAGAGCCAGCGCCTTGCGGCGCACCTCTTCGCGCTGGTCTTCCTGCAATGGGATCAGCCCTTTCTCGACAAGATAGCCTGTCGGGCCCCAGGCATCCTCCTGCGTGAACTCGGAAATGAAATCGACAAGACCGGGCACAAGATTCACATTCTGCCTCTTCACATAGAAGAACATGGAGCGCGAAATGCCATACTCGCCGCTCGCAATCTCCTCGAAGGTCGGGTCGTGGCCCTCGATATGCGCGCCTTTCAGCCGGTCAAGGTTCTGTTCCAGGAAGGAATAGCCCATGATCCCGATACTGTCGGGGTTCTTCATGAGCGTCTGGACAATCGCCGTGTCGTTTTCACCGGAGTCGATCCATTTGCCATCCATCCGGATCGTGGTGGCGCGGCGCGCGAACTCTTCCTTGTCCGTCTCGGCCAGCGCCGCCAGTTCGGGGATTTCCTCTGCGCCGCCCTCCATGGCAAGTTCGGCGAAGGCATCGCGCGTGCCGGAAGTCGGCGGCGGTCCGGAAACAAGGATCGGCATATCGGGCAGGTGGTCGGCCACATCCTTCCAGGTCTCGTTGGGGTTCTTCTCCCAGCCGCCCTCACCGTCCGGCAGTTCTTCGGCCAGCGCGCGGTAAATCTCTTCCTTTGAAAGGTCGAGCGTCGGAGAGGCCTTGGCGTTCGCCAGCACGATGCCGTCATACCCGATCTTCACCTCAACGATTTCGGTGACGCCAGAGCGTTCACAGAGGGCAAGTTCCGAAGCCTTGATGGGGCGGGACGCATTGCTGATCGAGGGTTCCTTGGGGCCGATCCCCCGGCAGAAAGCCTGAAAGCCCCCGCCCGTCCCGGTCGTCTCGACGATGGGTGTCGGATATTCAGAGACCGCGCCGAATTGCTCGGCAACCGTCGTGGAAAAAGGGGCCACCGTCGACGAGCCGACAATCCTGATCTTTTCATCCGGCGAGGCCGCGAACACCTGAAGCTCTCCAGAGCTTGCGTCGATCTCGGAAAGATCGGTCTGCGGTGAACAGGCAACGGCAAGGAGGCCTGCGGTCAGGGCCAGGAGCATGTTGCGCATGGAATCGTCCTTGAAGGTCGGCAATCGGGTTCAGACTGCCCCTTTATCGAAGTTTTGTGACAATGGGATGGAAGTTACTGCAACCGGTCAGGTCTGAACCAGCACAGCCGGTTGCAGCGCGCCGAATCCGAACCTCTCACACACTTTCAGCAGCCTTTCATGCCCGCCTCCAGTGTCGGTCACATAAAGCCGTCCGCCCTCGCGTGACGTCGCAGGGCCCGCATGTGACTGTCCTGACAATACACGCAAAGTCTGACGGGCAATCGCAGCCCCGGAATCGATAAAGCGCACCCCTGCCGGGGCAGCGGCTGCAAGCTGCTCCGCCACCAGCGGAAAATGCGTGCAGGCCAGCACGATCGTATCGATCTTCTCGCCGGATTTTGCCTCAAAGATGGGGCGCAGCGTGTCAGCAAATCCTTGCGGGTCATGCGGCTCGCCCGCCGCCACCGCCTCGGCTAGCCTCACAAGCTCCACACTCCCATGCAGGATCACGGTCACGTCGCTCGCAAATTCCTCGATGAGCCGGGCCGTATAGGCGCGCCGGATCGTTCCGGGGGTTGCCAGCAGGCCGATGACACTGCTTCTGGTCTGGGCTGCGGCTGGCTTGATTGCCGGCACCGTCCCGATGACCGGAATGTCGAGGCGGGCGCGCACCTCGTCCAGCGCGAGTGTACTGGCGGTGTTGCAGGCGATGACGAAAACATCCGGTCTGGCCTGCGCGGTCAGGGCTGCTGCAACCTCAGGAAGGCGGGCCCGCAGGGCCTCGTCGCTCTTGTCGCCATAGGGGAAGAAGCCGGTATCGGCGGCATAATCGACAGCCAGACCGGGGGCCATCTCCCGGATTTCCCGCGCGACCGTCAGCCCGCCCATGCCGGAATCGAAGACCAGCACGCGGCCCGTCTCCGGGACGTCCGGCGGTGTATCTGTCTGGTCCGGCTCTCTCATCTTGCCTCCACTCCTGCCGCATAGGGCAGTTTGAAGGCGGCGTGAATATGACCTCGCAAGGGCAGTTCATAGCCCCTTCGCGCGCCCTGGCTTGATATAAGGCCGGAAACAGCTTATGTTGCAGTGCAGCATAACCAGAAGGTCAAACCCCATGTCGACAGAACAAGCACCGGTCAATGCGTTCCAGATCTGGACGGAGTCGGTTTCGGCATGGCGCGACCTCAGCCGCAGCGCGGGCGAAGCGTGGATGGATGCTCTCATGTCCATGAACCCCGGCCCGGACGACGCCGCCCCTGAAGCGGCCACGCGGGACCTTTTCCGAAAGCTTGCTGACCTCAATCTTCAACACTGGGAAAACGCCGCCAAGGTGATTGAGGCCATGCCGGCCTGGATGCGCTGGCCCCAGACTGTGCCGGGCGACATGCTGACTGACTGGTTCGACCGTATGCGCCGCGAAACGCCTGCGCAAGCTTTCACGCCCTTCATGCTCAAAGCCACGCCAGCATCTCCGCCAGAAGAGGCGCCTGTCGCCAATGCCCCGCGCCAGCCCTCTGGTCTTGCCGCGCCCGAAGGCGACGCGGACGATCTTACCCGTATCAAGGGAATCGGCCCGAAGCTCTCAAAGACGCTGAACGAGCTTGGCATCTATCATTTCCGTCAGATCGCCGGCTGGCAGAGCGATGAGGCGGACTGGGTCGATGATTATCTGTCCTTCAAGGGCCGTGTGATGCGCGAGCAGTGGATCGAGCAGGCCCAGAAATTCGCTTCGAACGGCGCGCTGCACTAGCGCTGAAGCTTTCAGGCCGCTTATCCCGGCCCGAAATCGCCCGGCAACTGTGCATCGTTGCGTGAGTCCGGGCGCGGCAGGGAAAGATCACTGCAGATCTGTTTCAGCGCTGTCTTCAGCCCTTCTT
This sequence comes from uncultured Henriciella sp., assembly GCF_964005855.1. NCBI lineage: Bacteria > Pseudomonadati > Pseudomonadota > Alphaproteobacteria > Hyphomonadales > Hyphomonadaceae > Henriciella > uncultured Henriciella sp. Next base: position 444,899 of record NZ_CAXFSW010000002.1, on the reverse strand, counting down.
CGACCGTCGGGTGATAGAAGGGATTGTCCAGCAGCTCACTCGCCGTAGCGCCATGCTCTATCGCCCAGACCAGAATATGCGCCAGGTGCTCAGCATCGGGCCCCACAAGGCAGGCCCCGGTCAGCGTCCCGCAGCCCGTTCTGGCGTATATCTCGCAGACGCCCGAATTGCGGCCCATCGCCTTGGCCCGGCCCTGATCGGCATAGTCGACACGCCCTACCACAGTCTCTTTTCCCTGCGGCTCGCCAAGGACGGCCATGTTTGGCTGGGTGAACATGATCTGGAAGCGTGCTGTCCGCGCAAACGCCTTCACATCGGGGAAACCGGCCGCATTGGCGCCCGCAATCGTCCCCTCTTTTGAAGCTTCGTGCAGGATCGGGCGATCGTGATTGGCATCGCCCGCGATGAAGATTGGCGCATCGCCACATTGCAGTGTCTCGCGGTCGAACTCTGGTGTGCCATGATCATCCAGGGGCAGCCCGGTCTTCTCAAGATCGAGACCATCCAGCAGGGGCGCGCGGCCGGCTGCGACCAGAAGGCGCTCAAAATGCGCCGTGCGGGTATGTCCTTCCTCCTGCCAGGAAAGCTGGACACCCTCTTCAGTCTTCGAGGGCTGCGGCTCCACGCCGAGATGGAAAACAAGCTCATTCTCTAGGGCGGTGCGCAGAGATGTTTCAGGTTCACCTTCCGGCATTCCCGCGATCTGCTCGCTCATGTCGAAAACCTCGACCTTCACGCCGAGGCGCGAGAGCGCCTGCGCCATTTCCAGACCGAGCGCACCGGCGCCGATCACCCCGATGGAGGCGGGCAGGGCCTGAAGCTCGAACAGGGTTTCATTGGTCAGGACCGCCTCGCCAAGCTCGTCAAAGCCGGGCGGCAGGACGCTGGCAGAGCCTGTGGCAATGACAATCGTCTTCGCCTCCACCTGCTGGCCATCGCTGAGCCCCAGCCTGTTGGCCGACAGGAATTTTGCAGAGGCCTTGACCGCGACCCCGTCCGGCAGATCGTCAATCTGGTCGCGCACCCCGGCGGCGAAACTGTCGCGCAGCCGCCGCACGCGTTGCATCACAGCTGGCCCGTCCACCTTGGAGATCGCTGCGTGAATGCCGAACTCGTCTGCCTTACGGACGCCATGGGCGGCCTCGCCCGCCGCGATCAGTAGCTTCGATGGCATACACCCGACCGTGGCGCAGGTGGTCCCGGCAAAATAAGGGTCGATCAGGGCCGTGCTGGCACCGTTTTGGCGGGCCCGCCGCTCTGCCGCGAGGCCTGCGGTACCCGCCCCGATAATCGCAACATCTCTTATTATTTCGGCCAGAACGCTCTCCCTTTGTGTCAGGCCCTCTACAGCGATGCAGACCGGAAGGGGTTCCAGTTCCGCTTCCGCCGGTGCGGCTGCGTTCTCTCAATCGGCCCTTTCGCAACAGCTTCCCGCACGAATTTGAGTTTCTTGCGAACCTTGGGCGCGATGACAAAGGGATAGATATCAGCCAGCCCCATAGACCGGTTGATATGATTGAGCGCGAGGCCGAGCGAGGCCCCCGCCGAAATGACGCTTTCGCTGTCAGCTGCCCGATAGGCATCGGGCACATCGGCGCCAGGCGCTTTGAGCCTGGCAGCATTCGCGCTGTCGAGCATGTCTGTCAGGTGAACGATATGGGCAAAGCTTTCGGCCCAGTCCTCATGCGGATGGCTGGAGGCATAGCCCGTGATATGACGGGTTTGCCAGTCTTGCGGCGGCCCCTGCTCGTAATGGCGCGAAAGGGCAGCCCCGTAATCTGCGCGTTCGTCGCCGAACAATTTGCGGAATGCGTCTGCAAACTTCGCGTCCTGAACCAGCCGGAAGAAGACATAGTGACCGAGCTCATGGCGGAAATGCCCGGTCAAGGTGCGGTATCGCTCGCTCAGCCTCTCGCGGCGCTCGACCCGGCGCGCGGGATCGGCTTCGGTCACATTGATCGTGATAAGCCCGTCGGCATGCCCCATCGTGACAGGCGCATGGCCGGTTGAGGTGTGCTCCGACAGGAGGTGAAACCGCGGCTTCTGGCCTGCATCATTCGCCTTCAGCCAGCCCCATTGGCCCAGATTGACCAGCACCCAGCGCTTGGCCGCCTCGGTGTCGGCCCAAAGCGGGATATTCGTCGTGACAAGCGAATCCGGGACGATCTCCGTCATCGCGCAGGCGCGGCAATAGGTGCCCGGGCCTGCTTCGGCATGCCAGTTGCAATCGATCTGCTCGCGATTGGCACACGGCACATCCAGTTGTTCGAACGCTTCCGCTTCCGGATCGAAGCTGACACTTGTGCCGCAGGCGCAAGTGAGATTATCGAAATAGAGGGGACCGTTACAGGTGGGGCAGGTGAAGATCTTCATTTTTTCACATCCGGACATGGCAGTGATCGCCATCCGCAATAACGCCGTCGGCATTTGCCGCGTTCCGGTCTGCCGGAGACGCAACTGACATGCTCTTCCTCCGGCCCGGTCCTGCGAAGACAGCCGTCGTCCTTCTGGTCGGCATCGGGCTGGCCGTGCCCGCCACATGGATCCAGCTGCAGCTGCTCATTCCGGAACTCCTGAGACCCAGCGGCGGCGTCGAAGCGGCCATATTCATCTGGCAGTATCTGCGCGACCTTCACGCGGGCCCTGCCTTTCTGGCCATACCGGGCCTGGTCTTCCTCGGCCTTGTGATCCTCCCTGCCATAAAGCTGGTGAGAGAAGATGGCGGGCGCGGGTCGGGTGTCCTCGTCATTCTCGCCGGGGCGGGGCTGCTGGCCCTTCTTGCGTTGCCGGAAGCTTTTCTCGCAGCGGCTCTCGCGGGTGAGATTCATGGGCTGATTGCCCTCACAAGTGCGCTTCTCTTTGCCAGTGGGCTTGCCTTCTTCGTGACCGGCTCAAGCCGCCTGCTGGCGCTCGCCTATCTGTCATGGGCGCTCATCGCGGCGGTGAGTTTCATCGATCTGACGTTCCTTGCCCGCAGTGAGGAGACGCAGCCCGGCACCTGGCTCGATGTCGCCGCAACCCATGCCGGAGGGGCGTCCATCCTGCTGTCCACCTTCGCCTTGCTTGAGGCTCGCGCCCATCAACGGGGCCTTCGCCAGTCCGGCATAATCGGCGCGCTTCTGGCCTTCATCATCTGTGTTTCGGCAAGCGCGATGGTGATCTTCCAGTACCGCCTTGGCGTCGCAGACGTCCCACGGTCATTTGCGGGCGACCGGCCCGACATTGCCGTCGACATGTATATCGCTGGCGCTGGCGCCTTTACGCTGGTTGGCGCGACCCTCGCCGGCCTGCTACGACACTTCCTTCTGATGAGGCCTCGGCCGCCCGAGGCTCATCAGGCCTAGAGCCCAGGAGACCTCACCCGTGAACAAAAGTCGCGCTCCGATCCTTATCCTGCGCGGCGTTCTAGCCGCTCTGGTACTCGTCGCCTTTGCGCTTCCAATTGTGGTTGTTCAGGGGGAACTGCTCCGCCCCGGCATCGATATGGGCGGCGGCCGGCAGGAAGCGATTCAGGCATGGCAGCGCTGGCGCAGTCTTCATGCCGGGCTCGCTGCCCCATTGTTGACCTGTGCCCTGACCGGCGCCTGCCTCTTTTCGCTGGTCCGGGCCTGCCTCGCGGATCGCCAGCGGATCATGGCGGTCGCCATCAGCTTCCTTGTTGCCGCCGGCCTGTGCGGAGGCGCCCTCCTGAGCCTTTCAGAGCAGACGGGTTCTGCCGCGCCCGCCATTGCCATCACGGCAGCCTTTTTGCTGGCCCTGTCAGCCGCCGCAATTGGCGCTGCAAAGGGGCGGAGACTGGAGATGATGATCCTGGCAGCCCCGGCCGTCGCCGTCTGGCTATGGGGCGGCCTGCTTGCGTTGGTAGAGGCAAGTGCCGGCGTCGATGCAATATTATCCGACACCTGGTATCCGACAGGCCGCGCGCACGCCTATGGCCTCTCTATCATCCTGTCCGGCTTGACCATACTGGCAACCGGCGCCGCTATCGCGGGCCGGGTCCACTCGATCACACTCAATCTCGCGCTCATGGTCGGCATCAGCGTCGCAGGCATCTGGATGATCCTTCAGCAGCTGGCGCTCGGCATGCAGGGCATGCCGGCCCGCTATATGGATTACGCCGACGCCTTTTCGGAGACCCACGCCTCGGCAGGCGCTGCCGGCTTTGCCCTTTTGGCACTGGCGAGCCTTGCCGCGCTCCGCTTCCTGTTTCTCGGCCGCAAGGCGCCCGGCCCACAAGAAATGTTCTGAACCCTCTAGCCCAGCACCTCATAGAGGTCTGTGCGCCGGTCCCGGAAAAAGCCCCAGGCAGCGCGGTGGCGGTCGAGGAAATCGAGATCGAACTCGGCCAGGATGACCCCTTCCTCATCGCGGCCAAGCTCATCGGCAATCTCGCCGGCATGGTCGGCGATGAAGCTGGTGCCATAGAAAATCTGGCCCTCTTCATTGCCGGTCCGGTTCGCCGCAACGACGGGGATCACGTTGGAAACGGCGTGGCCCTGCATGGCCCTGCGCCAGCGCGCTGCCGTGTCGAGGTCAGCGTCATGCGGCTCTGAGCCGATGGCGGTGGGATAAAAGAGAATATCTGCGCCCATGAGCGTCATCGCGCGCGCGGCTTCCGGGAACCACTGGTCCCAGCAGATACCGACGCCGATCCGTCCCTTCATCGTGTCCCAGACGCGAAAGCCTGTATTGCCGGGGCGGAAGTAGAACTTCTCCATATAACCCGGCCCATCGGGGATGTGGCTCTTGCGATAGACGCCCAGCGGGGTGCCGTCGGCATCGATGATGACGATGGAATTGTAGTATTCCGGACCGTCCTTCTCATAGATCGAGACGGGAATGACCACGCCCAGCTCGCCTGCAAGCTCTGAGAGCTGCTCAACGGCGGGGTGTTCGGTCCAGGGATAGGCCGTGCGGAAGAATTTCTCGTCCTGCACCTTGCAGAAATAATGGTCACAGAAGAGCTCTGACGGCAGGATGATCTCGGCGCCCTTGGCCGCGGCCTCACGCACCAGCGTCTTCACCTTGTCGATATTGGCCTGCATGTCCTGGCTGAACGAGGCCTGTAGCGCGGCGACTTTCACGGTTCTGCTCATGTCGAGAGACCTCCGTCTGTTTGGGGGACCTGCTGGGTCATGCAGTGGAAGCTGCCGCCGCCCGACAGGATGTGACGCGATGGCAGGGCGATCACCTCATGGTCCGGCATCAGCGCCTGCAATTCTGCCTCGGCAAGCTTGGCATGCTTCTCCTCATAGACGGGCAGGATGACCCGGCCATTGGAGATGAGGAAATTCATATGGCTCGCCGGCATGACCTCGCCATCCTCATCGAGGATGCGGCCCGGCGAAGGAATGGTGGAGACCTGAAGCTCGGCCGCCCGCAGCGTCTCCTCGATCTCGCGCAGGACGTCAGCGTTCGGATCATCCTTTCCGGACGGTGTCTGACAGACAACATGGCCCGGCGCGATGAAGCGCGCGATATTGTCGACATGGCCATCTGTATGGTCACCCGCAAGCCCGTCGCCCAGCCAGACAATCCGTTTGGCGTTGAAGGCGAGCTTCAGATTCTCTTCGGCCTTTTCCCGCCCCCAGTCCGGATTGCGATTGGGGTTGAGAACGCACTGGCGCGTCGTGATCAGCGTGCCTTCGCCATCCTGCTCGACCGCGCCGCCTTCGAGGACGAAGGGCAGGCGTTTCAGCGGATGGCCTTCCATGCGTGCAATTGCGGCGGCGGTCTCAGTGTCGCCTTCCAGCTCATACTTGCCGCCCCAGCCATTGAACTCGAACCCGAGCCCTTCGAGCTTGTTCAGATATTTGACGAAGACCGGGCCGATATCGCGCAGCCAGATATCGCCCATCGGCGCCTCGAACATCTCGGCCCGCTCCCCGACAAGGTCAGCCGCTTCGGCGCGTGAGGCGGGGTCGCCAATGACGAGCTTCACCCGCACGACAGGCGCCAGCGCCTCGATGAGGGCAGCAATCTCGCGCTGGGCGCCTTCATAGTCTTCAGCCCAGGCATCCTTCAGATGCGGCCAGCCTGCCCAGACGGCGGACTGCGGCGCCCATTCGGCCGGTGTGTATACAATGGTCGTGTCGGTCATGGAGCGCGATTTGCCATAGGTTTAGGCAAAGAAAAAGGGCGGCCCGCATGGAGCCGCCCTTTCGCGATAATAGTCTCGTCAGAGCCTAGAAGTCGTACTTCACACCGAAGCGGACAGCCCAGACAGACAGGTTGTTCGTCTTGCTCTCTGGATTGGCGTCGTTGAACGAGCTGTAGATGTACTGGCCCGTGACCGGGTCGATCTCGGCCTGAACGATCTCGGTCGTCTGCGGGAAGCCAGCCTGATAGTAGGCGCCCCATTCGTCGTTGAGGAAGTTGCCGACGTTTTCCATCACAGCGAAGACCTTGGTGCGGTGACCCTGGAAGGCACCCGGCAGCTCCTGCTCGAGACGCAGGTCGAAGCGGTTGTTCCACTGGCCTTCACCGGAGTTACGCTCGGCAATGCGGCCGCGTGAGAGATCCTGACCGTCCGTGTAACGGAAGAAGGCATCCCAATCGACCGAGGAAGCCGCGTAGTTGATGAGCGGGTCGGTCGAGCCATCGGTCGGAACATAGACCAGGGCGCGGCCGAACGTGTCATCGCCGAACGGCGAGGAACCGGCATAGGTGAAGGAGAACGGACGGGCCTGGTAGGCTTGGCCGAACAGCGTTGCGCGGGTTGCGTATTCACCGAAGAATTTCTTCTCCCAGCTGACGCGGGCCGTGAAACGGTGCGGGACCTGATAGTTCGACGTTGCAACCATTGGATCGTTAGGATCCACGACTGCGACGTTCGACCAGTTCGAATAAGCCACCGACGAGGTCATCGGGTTGACGTCTTCTGCATTCACATAGGCATAGCCGAGCGACCAGTCGAACTCACCGGCAGCGGTGTCGAAGGCGTTCGACAGAGCCAGCGAGGCCACGAATGTCTGACCTTCATTGGTGTTGGTCAGGATAAAGTCATCCGTGTTCTCGTCATAGATCGGGCGGGCATCCGGAGCTGAACCGACACGATCAAGCGAGATGGCCTTGGTGATCGCGGCGTCTCTGACCTTCGAATAAAGAACGTCGGCGTTCAGCACATACCCGTTACCGAAGGACGGCGTGTTGAAGTCGTAGGTGAAGCCGAGAGCGAACTTCCACTCAGACGGGATCTCGAAGTCCGGATCGAGCGCGTTGACCGGGCCGCTGACGGCGCCATTGGCAACTTCGTCGAACATTTCCTGCGGCACACCGAAGATCGGGGTGTCACCACCGGCAACCGGGTTTGCGAACAGGTCGAAATTACGACGGTTGGCTTCGTAGAGCGTGACGCCGTTATTGGAGTAGTTGTTCGAAATCCAGACGTTCGGGTTACCACCGGAGTAGAGACCGAAGCCGCCGCGGAAGGAGAGGTTCGGCTGATAGTCATAGGTGAAGCCGATACGCGGCATCAGCAGGTCTCTGCCGTCCATGTTCTCATTGTTGCTGAAACCGTACTCATCCCGGAAATCCTGGTTGAAGTTCGGCTTCGAGTCGGACGTGTAGAAGTCATAGCGCAGACCCGCAGTCACGGTCAGGCCGTTCGGGCCGGTCCACTCGTCCTGGGCGTAGAGCGTGTTGACTTCATACTCGAAGGAGGCAGCGCCATCGGCGGCATTGTTCGTGCCGGCAGCGTTCTCATAGATCACGCGTGCAGCGATCCCGTTGCGGAAATCGTCGATGGAGTTGAAGCGGAATTCGCCTTCGGATTCCTGAACGAACAGGTTGAAGATCTCATATTCCTGACGCTCACCGCCGAAGGTGAGATTGTGGTTGCCCACATTGTAGCGGCCAAGCGCCTTGTAGTTGGCGACCGAGTATTCCAGCTGGTTGGAGTGACGGGAGTCGTCAGCACCAAGATAGATGGTGTTGCGCTGGTTCGTGCCGTCCACTGCTTCGACGTTCTGGTCGGTGATCTGGACTTCGCCGAATTCCGTGCCGCCAACCGACTGCTGGAGGAAGGTCACGTCGTTGTAGGAATAACGAAGCTCGGTGGAGAAATTGTTCGTCCAGTCCGAGAAGACCTGGCCGGAATAGGCCTTCAGCTCTGCGCCGCGGTTGTAGAGGTGGTTTGCGAACTCGAACTCATCGTCGTCGCCATCGGACTCGCTGAGGCTGAAGCCCTCATTGTAGTTGTAGGTGGCGGTCGCACGGTGATTGTCCGTGATGTTCCAGTCGACGCGGATGAGGTACTTCTCGTCTTCGGTGCCTTCCGCGGTCGGAATGCCGCCCGGATTGTAGCCGTAGACGTTCTGGGCAATGTCGCTGATTTCGTCGAATTCGGCCTGGGTGAAGCCTTCAACGACCTGACCGCTGCCGCCTTCCGGCGTGCGGTTGATCTCTGCGCCCGGGCCTTCGAATTTTTCGTAGGCGCCGAAGAAGAAGAGACGGTCTTTCAGGACAGGGCCGCCGAGGGTGAAGCCATAACGCTTCTCCTCGAAGTCAGGGCCGGTATAGTCCTGGCCTTCGGTCTTGTCGCCAACCAGGCTGTCGTCGCCATAGTCGTAGAAGGCCGAACCGTGGAATTCGTTCGTGCCGGACTTGGTCACCGCGTTGATGTTACAGGCGGTGAAGGAGCCATACTCGACGTCGAACGGGGCCAGCTCGACCGAAACGTTCTGGATGGCGTCGAACGGGAACGGCATCTGCTGGGTCGGATAGCCGTTCGAGTTGAGGCCAAAGCCGTCATTGAGGCCGATACCGTCAACCGTCAGCGAGTTGAAGCGCGGGTGGGAACCGGCACACTGGATCGAGTCGTTGAAGGACTCGTCGAGATAGACGCGCGGGTCGAGACGGACGATGTCCTTCAGGTCGCGGTTGATGGCAGGGGTCTGCTCGATGTCCTCGAGCGAGAAGGTTGCCGACGGGCCGATAGCGGTCTGGACGAGGCCGCCTGCGGTTGCCGAAACGGTCACAACTTCCATCCGGGCTTCGGCGTCATCGTCAGCGGCTGCCGCGAAAGCGACTTCGACATTGGCGACTTCACCCAGCTGCAGGACGATATCCGTGATGCGGGTGGTCTGATAACCAGGCGCTGCGATCTCGATGGTGTAAGGACCGCCGACATTCAGGCCGCGCGTCTGGAACTGGCCGGTCGCGCTGGCTGTCGAGGTGCTGACTGCACCCGTCCGCGTATCGATGATGCGCACCGAAGCGCCAGGAACGGCTTCGCCGCTTGGCGAGACGATGTCACCGCGGATACCCGCGGAGGTGACCTGCGCTTGGGCAGGCGCAACGATCGCGGCGGCGGCCATCAGGCTCACCGCAGCGCCGGAATAAAGTTTCCAGTTGGACATGAAGAACCCCTCTTCGGTTGAACAACCCGCGCCCCCTGCGAATTCAGGCGAATTACGGGCTAATTGACCGCGCCTCTATGCCCGCTCTGTAACGGTTTCGTGACACGATTATAACTGTTCTGTGCCCCGCAACATTCACCTTTAAAGGCTTGCAAAAAAGCCACACATCAGCTTCGGCGCTGGCCTAATGGCTCGGCCCGCGCTAGCTGCTGCTGGACATGACACACACCCAGGCGAGAACACCGGATTATAGCAGGCTTACCGCCCTGATTCTGCTTGGGCTTCTGGCGCTCAGGCTCGCTGCGGTTCTGCTTTCGCCGCTCGAACTCTATGCCGATGAGGCACAATACTGGCGCTGGGGACAGTCGCTGGACTGGGGCTATTATTCCAAACCACCCCTGATCGCCTGGCTGATCCATACAAGTACCGCCATTTTCGGTGATACGGCATGGGCGGTGCGTCTGCCGGCGGCCTTTCTGCACACCGCGGCGGCCTGGTGCCTGTTCCTCCTCGGACGGCGCGTGGCTGGGCCCCGCACCGGCTTCCTGGCCGCCGTGGGCTATGCGCTCATGCCGGCAGTCTGGCTGTCCTCTGCCGTTCTATCGACGGACGGGGTCCTCATGCCGCTCTGGTCGGTGTCGCTCTATCTGCTCTGGAGGGTTCGCGAAGGCGACGCCGGATGGGCCGGATTTCTCGGCCTCGGCCTCGCCGTCGGGGCAGGCTTTCTCGCCAAATATGCGATGATCTATTTCGCGATCGGCCTTGTCCTGGTCGCCGTCTTCGACAAACAGACCCGCCGCGGCCTTCTCTCGGCACAGGGCGGCGCGGCCCTGGCTCTCGCCCTTGCCGTCATAACGCCTCATCTTGTCTGGAACGCGCTCAATGATTTCGCCACGGTCGGCCACACGGTCGACAATGCCAATCTGGGCGGCCACCTGTTCAACCCGGAAAACGTCCTGAAATTCCTTGCTGACCAGATGGGCGTATTCGGACCTGTCAGCTTCCTCGGCCTTCTCGCCGCGCTCTTCTTCCTGCGCGCCAGCCGGCGCCCGGAAACCGGGCAGCAGGAACTATGGCTGAGCGCCTTTATCGTGCCGGTCCTGGCCATCATCCTCTTCCAGTCCGTCCTCTCGCGCGCGCATGCCAATTGGGCTGCAACCGCCTATCCGGCCGCATCGGTCCTGATTGCCATCTTCTTCCTGCGGGCACGGCCAAATCGCTGGCTATGGGCAGTGATCGCCGTCCTCTCTGCGGTTGGTTTCCTGATCGCACCGGACTTCACCCTCCTCGCCCGCTTGCTGGCCGGCCTCGCCGTCGCGGCAGGAATCGGCCTCTTCGCCTTGGCCTTCCGCTTCCGCCCCGAAGGGCTTTTCTGGGCGGGCCTCACCCTGCATGGCGTCCTCGGTCTCATCATGACCGCTGCCCTCATCGCGCCCACAGCCCTCTCCGGCCCGCTTGACCTCGACAATGCGCTGAAGCGCACACGCGGCTGGGACCCGCTGGCAGACCAGCTCGTCGCCTTTACCCGGCAGAATGGCACGCCGAGCGCACTGCTCACCGATGAGCGCGAGGTCTGGCATGGTCTCGATTTCTATCTGAAGGACCGGATCGACGCCCCGCTCATCCTGTGGCGCTACAATGAGGGCCCCCACAGCTTTGCCGAGGAACGCCCGCTGACCGGCGATATCGACGGGGATGTCCTCGTGGCGAGTTACCGGCCAAACCGCCGCCCGGCTATCGCTGCAGATTTCGCGACCTTCGAACGCGTCGGTGCGATCAGCGTGGACCTGGGCGAACGGGCCAATGGCTGCCCGATTGTTCGCGAACTGATGCTCTACCGCGCGTCTGGCTATGCCCCGCTTGCGCGCACGGACGCATGGGTGGAGCGGTTCGACGACCAGACCATGAATGCACCTGAGCCTTGTCCTCCGCAGGACTGAGCGCCACTTCGTTTGGACCTTTTCCCCTTTTCTGGCAGGTGCATGGGCCATGGGTACCCTGAAGGCCGTTCTCGGGCCGACAAATACCGGTAAGACGCACTATGCGATCGAGCGCATGATGGGCCATGCCAGCGGCATGATCGGCCTGCCGCTGCGGCTGCTCGCGCGCGAGGTGTATGACCGTGTCGTCAAGGCCAAGGGCGAACGCGCCGTTGCCCTCATCACGGGTGAAGAGCGTATAGAGCCGCCCACTGCGCGGTACTGGATCTGCACCGTGGAATCGATGCCGGTGCAGAAGCGCGTAGAATTCCTCGCCATCGACGAGATCCAGCTCGCGGAAGACGAAGATCGCGGCCACGTCTTCACCGACCGCATCCTTCATGCACGCGGGACCCAGGAAACCCTGCTGCTCGGCGCCGAAACCATGCGCGCAGTGCTCCGAGATCTCGACCTCGATGTCGACACCAATACGCGTGAGCGGTTCTCGCAGCTTCATTATGCCGGTCCCGCCAAAATCACCAAACTGCCGAAGCGCTCTGCCGTCGTCGCGTTCTCGACCGAGCAGGTCTACGCCATCGGAGAGCTTCTGAAGCGCCAGAAAGGCGGCGCCGCCATCGTGATGGGCGCGCTCAGCCCGCGCACCCGGAACGCGCAGGTGGCGCTCTACCAGTCCGGCGAGGTCGATTATCTCGTCGCCACGGACGCCATCGGCATGGGGCTCAATCTCGATGTGGAGCGGATCGCCTTTGCCGCGCGGTCGAAATTCGACGGGCGCCGGAACCGCTGGCTGTCAGCCGCCGAAGCCGGACAGATTGCCGGGCGGGCGGGCCGTTTTCGCACCGATGGTGAGTTCGGCGAGACAGGCGACTGCCCGCCTTTCGAGGAAGATCTCATCCGCGCCATCGAAACGAATAATTTCGAGCCGGTCGATGAGCTTCAATGGCGTAACTCGAACCTCGATTACCGCTCGATCAAGACGCTGATCGCCAGTCTCGCCCGCCCCTCCGGCAGCCCGATATTGCGCCAGAACCCGCACGCTCTGGATGAATGGGTTCTGCGGCGGATGGCAGAGGATGAGGCCATCGGGCCTGAGGTGCGCGGTGAGCGCAAGGTGCGCCGTCTCTGGGATCTTGCCCGCCTGCCTGACTTCCGCAAATCCGGTCATGAAGGCCATGGCCGTCTCGTTCTCGGCCTGGCCGAGACGCTGGCCGACCCCGATGCCCGTCTCGGCGATACCGCCATGGCACGGCGGCTCGACAACCTCGAGGCGAATGTCCCGGACATCGCCAGCCTTCAGCACAGGCTTGCCATGATCCGGACGTGGACCTATGCCGCCCATCGTGAGGACTGGCTTGAAAACCCGTCCTACTGGCGGGACAGGACCCGCGAAATCGAGGACAGGCTGTCGGATGCTCTTCACGCCGCGCTGACATTGCGCTTTGTTGACCGTCGGACGACAGCTCTACTTGCGGGACTGAAAAGGGAAGATCTGCTTTTGACCGAATTGTCTGAGACCGGAGAAGTCACTGTCGAGGGCCATGTCGTTGGCCGCCTGGTCGGCCTGCACTTTGAGCCAGCCTCGACCGCGAAAACACTGGAAGGCAAGGCCGTGCGGTCCGCAGCCGTCTCTGCGCTCGGCCCGATCCTGGCTGAGCGGCTGGGAGAGATCGCGGGCGCCCCGACAGACGCTTTTGCGCTGGCTGACAGCGGCCGCATCACCTGGAAAGGTGAGGACATCGCCGGACTGAAACCCGGCCCGGACTGGCTCGCCCCCCGGCTGGAGCTCATCGGCGCAGAGGACGCAGAAGCCCACAGGCGGGAAGCCGCCCTCAAACGTGTCGATGAATGGCTGGGCGAAGAGATCAAGCGGACCCTGCCCACCCACGCAAAGCTGAAGACAGGCGAGGCTGGCAGCGAGCTTCAGGGCATGGCGCGTGGCCTGGCCTTCCGCCTGCTTGAAAGCGGCGCCGCTATCGACCTTCGCGAGGAAAGCCCGCCGCCGCACGTCTCAAAGGAAGAGCGCGAGGCGCTGAAAACCGCCGGCCTCCGGACCGGGCGTGTCGCCGCCCATGTGCCTGACGCGCAGAAGCCGGCCGCCCAGCGGCTGATTGCCATTCTTCAGGCCACGCAGACAGGCGAGAACCGCAGGGTCGCGCCGGAAGGGGCAGGCTCCTTCGAGCTTGACGGCGAATGGGCCGATGCCGAGCTTCATGCCCAGGGCTATCTGCGCTTTGGCAAGCGGGCCGTGCGCGCAGACCTTGCCGAACGCCTTGGCTGGGAGATTTCCCGCCGCCGCAAGGAAGCCGACAAGCCTGCCTTCGAACTGCCAGCCGAACTTGCCTCGGTGATCTCCTGCCCGGGCGACGAGTTCCCCGCCGTGGTCAAGGGCTTTGGCCTCGCCCCGGCTGAGAAGGATCCGGAGACCGGCGCGGTGACCCTCTGGCGCTATCTTGCCCGCAACCGGCGCGAAGGCCCGCCGCGCGGCAAACGCCCGCAATCGGGCACGGAGGGCCGCGGCCACCAGAAGTCAGGAAAGAAAGGCGCGCCGAACAAGCGCCCGGCCAAAGGCGGCGGACGCCCCGCCCAACGTCAGCCTGATCCTGACAGCCCCTTCGCGGCGCTCGCCAGCCTGCTGCCGCCACCCCCGCCGCCAAAGCCGAAGCCCAAAAAGAAGAAAAAACCCAAAAAGCCCGACCAGGCCGCAGCGGCCCCTTCACCGGACACGGCGGCTCAGGAAAAACCCGCCGGCGAGACTCCGCCGTCGTCTCCCCCGGCGAATTCCGCCCCGGACACGTCGGAGACCAAGTCATAAGCGAGCAATTGCGCCTCGACATCTGGCTCTGGCGCGCCCGCTTCTTCAAGACGCGCGCGCTCTCATCCAGCTTCGTTTCAGGCCGCGGTATCCGGCTGTCGCGTGGTGGCCAGCTCCGCAAGGTGACCAAGCCCGGCTTCCGGATATTGCCGGGGGATATTGTAAGTTTCCCCAGAGGCGGCCAAATAGTGAGCGTCCGGGTTCTCGATCATGGAGAGCGCCGGGGGCCGGCAACAGAGGCCCGCGCGCTTTATGAGGACCTTTCGATAGAAGATCAGGAGCGCCACGATGCTTGACGCGCTTAAAAGGCTGTTCTCCGGCCGCCAGGATGCCTCCTCCGGGGAGATGGACCCCGAGGTCGCCACAGCGGCGCTTCTGGTCGAGGTCGCCCTGGTCGACGGCGTCTACGCCAATCTGGAAAGCGACCAGATCGCCGAAATCCTCCTCGACAGCCTGGATATGGACGCCGACCGCGTGGACGATGTGCTCCAGCAGGGCGAAGATCTGGCTGAGAACGCCATCGGCGCGCATCAATTCACCAAATACGTCAAGAAGCTGCCTCTTCTGAAGCGGGTGAAGGTCATCGAAGGGCTCTACATGGTCTCCATGGCCGATGGCGATGCCTGCAAGTTCGAGGACGCCTTTATCCGCCACGTTGCCAGCCTGCTGCATGTCGACGACATCCGCCGGGCACAGGCGCGCCGCCGCGCGGAATCGCGTCATATCTGACAATTGACTCAGGCGGCCTTCACCGCCAAATGCACGCCTTCAGCTATTCAGGAACACCCAACCCGAATGACCTATATCGTCGTAGATGCCTGCATCCGCTGCAAATACATGGATTGTGTCGAAGTCTGTCCCGTCGACTGTTTCTATGAGGGCGAGAACATGCTCGTCATCGATCCGGACGAATGTATCGACTGCGGTGTGTGCGAGCCTGAATGCCCGGTCGAAGCCATCAAGCCCGACACCGAGGATGACCCGGATTCCAAGTGGCTCAAGCTGAATACCGAATACGCCAAGGTCTGGCCAAACATTACCAGAATGAAAGAGCCGCCCTCGGACCGCGAACAGTACGCACAGGAAACCGGAAAGCTGGAAAAATACTTCAGCGCCAAGCCGGGCGAAGGAGACTAGACGCCGGCTGGGGAATACTCCCAGTTGTGAAATAGTCTTTTTTCTGATATATATTTATCAACAAGATCCCAAGGAGCCTGACAAAACCTCCGGTCTGACGCGCAAAGTGTTGCCGGGGTATGCAGGCTCATGTTGCGTAGAAAGGCTATCAGCACATGGCAAAAGAAACACAGGGTGATGTTCAGGAACTTTCATTCGCCGTAGGACAGTCGGTCGTTTATCCGGCCCACGGCGTCGGCAAGATCACAACGATCGAAAAGCAGACGGTCGCTGGCATGTCACTCGAAGTGTATGTGGTTTCCTTCGATCAGGACAAGATGATCCTGCGTGTGCCGACCAATCGCGCCGAAGCCTCCGGCATGCGCGCCCTGGCCGGCTCCAAGCTCGTTGATGACGCGCTGAAGACGCTGGGCGGCAAGGCCCGCATCAAGCGCACCATGTGGTCACGCCGCGCCCAGGAATACGAAGCGAAGATCAATTCCGGCGACCTTATCTCCATCGCCGAAGTCGTGCGTGACCTGCACCGCGGCGAAGACCAGCCGGAACAGTCCTATTCCGAACGTCAGCTCTATGAGAGCGCGCTGGACCGTATGGCCCGTGAACTGGCTGCGGTGGAAAACACCGACCACGACACGGCCATGGAGCGTCTGGCCAAGTCTCTGGCCAAGAAAAAAGCCGCCTAGAGCCGGTCGGAAAAAAGCTTATATTTTTCAAAGCCCTGCCCTCACCGGCGGGGCTTTCTTTTTATCCTGATGAGAGAAGCCGCGCAAAATAATCGGCCTACAGGTGAACCAATACTCGTCATACGCGTATGTCATGAAGGGACCGTCCGTTAAATAATGATGAGGAGCCGATCCATGGCCGTTCGTTCGACAACTGATACCGCAGACCGCCGTTTTGTCAGAACCGCCATGAACAAACCGATGCTCAGCCAGGAGCATGAGGTGGATCTGGCCGTCCGCTGGCGCGACAATCAGGATGAAGACGCCCTTCACGAGCTGACCAGCGCCTATATGCGCCTCGTTATCTCCATGGCTTCGAAATTCCGCCATTATGGCCTGCCCCTCTCCGATCTCGTTCAGGAGGGGAATGTCGGCCTCATGCTGGCCGCCGCCCGTTTCGACCCTGACCGCGAAGTGCGGTTTTCCACCTACGCCTCCTGGTGGATCCGTTCCTCGATACAGGATTTCGTCCTGCGCAACTGGTCTATCGTCCGTACAGGGACGACCGCGGCCCAGAAATCCCTCTTCTTCAATCTGAAACGCCTGCGCGCGAAGATCGATGATACCGGCGACGGCGTGATGACCCCGGAAAACAAGACATGGATCGCCACCCATCTTGGCGTTCCGGAACGCGATGTGGAAAATATGGCGTCCCGCCTCTCCGCCTCGGACCGTTCCCTCAACGCACCGCTTGCCACCGACAGCGAAGCTCAATGGCAGGATCTCCTCGAGGACGAGAATGAGGTGACCGAAGTGCGCGTCATGGAAATGCATGACAGCGAACGGCGCCGCAAATGGATCGTCGAGGCGCTCAAGACGCTGACCGACCGCGAAAACCTGATCATCCGCGAACGCCGCTTTACCGATGACACGGTCACGCTCGAAGTGCTGGGCAAGCAGCTCGGCATCTCAAAGGAGCGTGTGCGCCAGATCGAACACCAGGCGCTCGGCAAACTTCGCAAGGCGCTTGTCTCCATGGTGGGCGACCCGGAAGAAACGGGCCTCATTCCAATCCGGTAAACTCCTTATTTTCCGTTGCCTTCAAGGGCCGCAGCTTGTGCTTGCGGCCCTTTTGTTTGCTCCCCATATAATTGCCGAGAGAAGGGCCGCCGCTGAGCGGGGCCAACCTCTCAGACCCGAAACGGACGCAGCCTTTGCTGGTCCGATGACTGTAGTTCTGCCTTTGAAAGGGGACAGATAATGAACTTTGATACCTATACCGAACGCGCCAGAAGCGTGTTGCAATCGGCCCAGACGGCCGCCCTTGCAGGGGGACATCAGGTCTTCCTGCCGGAACACATCCTGAAAGCCATGCTTGAGGATCGCGACCAGCTGGCGGTGAACCTCATCCGCTCTGCGGGCGGTAAACCCGAACTCGTCCAGCAGAAGACCGACGAAGCGCTGCGCAGCCAGCCCAGCGTCAGCGGCGGCGACTCCGGCCTGCGGCTCGACCAGAAAACCGCGAAACTCTTCGCCGATGCCGAGGCCGGCGCCAAGAAGGCCGGCGACAGCTATGTCACAGTTGAGCGCCTTCTGATCGCGCTTTCGGCGCTGTCCGGCTCGAAAGCCAGCGACGCGCTGAAGGCTGGCGGTGTCGATACGAAAGGTCTGGAAGCGGCCATCGCGCAGCTTCGCCAGGGCCGCACCGCAGATACGGAAAATGCCGAAGAGGGCTATGAAGCCCTGAAGAAATATACCCGCGACCTCACCGCCGATGCGCGCTCGGGCAAGCTCGACCCGGTTATTGGCCGCGACGAGGAGATCCGCCGCACGGTTCAGGTCCTCTCGCGCCGGTCCAAGAACAATCCGGTCCTGATCGGTGAACCGGGCGTCGGCAAGACCGCCATCGCCGAAGGCCTTGCCCTTCGCATCATCAATGGCGACGTACCCGAAAGCCTGAAGGACAAGCGTCTGCTTGCCCTCGACATGGGCGCGCTCATCGCGGGCGCGAAGTTCCGCGGTGAGTTCGAGGAGCGCCTGAAAGCCGTCATCAAGGAAATCGAGCAGGCCGAAGGCGGCGTGATCCTCTTCATCGATGAGATGCACACCCTCGTCGGTGCCGGCAAGACGGACGGCGCCATGGATGCGTCCAACCTCCTGAAGCCCGCTCTTGCCCGTGGGGAGCTGCACTGCGTCGGCGCCACAACGCTGGACGAATACCGTAAATATGTCGAAGGCGACGCCGCCCTCGCCCGCCGCTTCATGGCCGTCTATGTCGATGAGCCGACGGTGGAGGACACAGTCTCCATCCTCCGTGGTCTGAAGGGCCGGTATGAAGCCCACCATGGCGTGCGGATTTCCGACGCCGCCATCGTGTCGGCCGCGACGCTGTCGAACCGCTATATCACTGACCGCTTCATGCCGGACAAGGCCATCGACCTGATGGACGAAGCCGCCTCGCGCCTTCGGATGCAGGTGGACTCCAAGCCTGAAGCACTGGACGAGATCGACCGGCGCCTGCTCCAGCTCAAGATTGAGGCTGAAGCCCTCAAGAAGGAAAAGGATCAGGCCTCCAAGGACCGGCTTGCCGCGATTGAGGACCAGATCGACGAGCTCCAGTCGGAGTCCGACGAGCTGACCACAACCTGGGCGGCCGAGAAGGACAAGCTCAAGGGCGCCGCCTCTGCCAAGGAAGAGCTTGACCGCGCCAATGCCGACATGGCCGAAGCCCAGCGCCGGGGCGACCTCTCACGCGCCTCTGAGCTGAAATATTCGGTCATTCCGGAGCTTGAGGCCCGCATCGCGGCCGTCGAGAAGGCTGAAGCCGAAGACGGCAGCGAACCCGATTCCGGGCTCGTCTCCGAAGTGGTCCGGCCCCAGCATATCGCCGCCGTCGTCTCCAAATGGACCGGTATTCCGGTCGACAAGATGATGGAAGGCGAACGCGAGAAGCTGCTTCGCATGGAAGACGCGCTGATGAAGCGTGTCGTCGGCCAGGATGAAGCGCTGGCCGCGGTCTCCAATGCGGTGCGCCGCGCGCGTGCCGGCCTGCAGGACCCGCACCGTCCGATCGGCTCCTTCCTCTTCATCGGCCCGACCGGCGTCGGCAAGACCGAGCTCACCAAGGCGCTCGCCGAATTCATGTTCGACGATGACACCGCGGTGCTCCGTCTCGACATGTCGGAGTTCCAGGAGAAGCATTCGGTCGCCCGTCTGATCGGTGCGCCTCCCGGCTATGTCGGCTATGAGGAAGGCGGCGTGCTGACCGAAGCTGTCCGGCGCCGGCCCTATCAGGTCGTCCTGTTCGACGAGGTTGAGAAGGCCCACCCGGACCTCTTCAACACGCTGCTTCAGGTGCTCGATGACGGGCGCCTGACCGATGGCCATGGCCGCACGGTCGATTTCCGCAACACGATCATCATCATGACGTCGAACCTCGGCGCCGATGCGCTCGCCAGCGGCGACGCCGGTGAGATCAGCGATGCCCAGCGCGAGTCCGTTATGACGGCGGTCCGGGCGCACTTCCGGCCGGAATTCATCAACCGGATCGACGAGATCGTCTTCTTCAAACGGCTTGGCCGCGCAGAGATCGACCACGTCGTCGACATCCAGATGGCCCGCCTGTCGAAGCTGCTTGCCGATCGCAAGATCAAGGTCGACCTGACCGAAGCGGCCCGCACCTGGCTCGCTGACCGGGGCTATGACCCGGTCTATGGCGCGCGCCCTCTCAAGCGCGTGATCCAGAAAGAGCTTCAGGACCCGCTGGCCCGGCTCGTTCTCGAAGGCAAGGTCGCCGACAATTCAACCGTAAAGGTCGATGTCGAAGGCGATGCGCTCTCGATCAATGGCGTCCCCAACGACTTCGCCAAGGGGGCCGCGGCCCTGAACTGATCAGGCAGCGACAGAGCTGAAATTCTCACCCGGCCCCTTAGCGGGCCGGGTGATTTTCATTCAGAAACGCAAACGTCTCACGCAGCACCTGCGCGCGCACGTCCGAGCCGCCCATATAGTGGTCAGCCTCACCCAGACTTACGGACCTGAATCCGGGCTTGCCCTCAAGCGCGCTTGCAATCAGACGCGCCTGCCCCGTACGCACAACAAGGTCATTCTCGGCATGGAGGATCAGGATCGGCTGGTCATATTCGCCTGCCCGCGCCACGGGAGAGATCACCGCCTGCTCGGCCTCTGAGTCAAACCGGTTCAGTCCAAGATAGCGCTCCCAGTACTGGCCGGTCTCGGACTCAAGCTCGAACGACCCGACATGGGCGAAGGGCTGGGTGACACCGTTCACGGAGATGAGGCAGCGCGAGCGCGCCTTATCCTTCAGCCCCATCATCAGCGCGGCATAGCCGCCATAGCTTGCCCCGGCGACACAGTAAGCGTCTTCTGCGACAAGGCCCTGGCTCACCGCCCATGCGCCCGCATCGGCGATATCGTCGATCATCTTGCCGCCGAACTCACCAAAGCCCGCATTGCGGAAGTCCTGCCCATAGCCGCTGGATCCGCGGAAATTAGGCTGGATCACAAGATATCCCTCGGCTGCAAGCGCCTGCGCCCACCAGTCATAGCCGAGACCATCGCTCGCTTCAGGCCCGCCATGCGGCATGATCACGGTCGGGAATGGGCCATCCTCCAGCGTGCGGCCGGGCGGCACCGTCAGGAAGGTCTCAACCTGAAGCCCGTCACGCGCCCGGATCTCGCGCGTCACGACCTGCCCGGTCGCCGCCTCAGCAAGATGGGACGCGGCTGAACCAATCGGCCCCAGCGCACCTGCACCCCGGTCGAACACATAATAGTCAGCGGGCCTGCCGGGCTCTGCGGCTGAGATTGCAATCTTCGACCGGTCGCGGTTCCAGGATTCAATATTCACTCGCTTGCCCGCAAGCGCACCGCTCAACTGGCCAAGCACATCGCTCAGGACCGGGTCGGTAAACACCTGCTGGGTCATCCCGTCGAAATACTCGAACCCAACAATGCTGCGGGTATAGGAATCGCGTACGGGGTTGGCCCGGCCGACATCGACGCCTGCCAGACGGATCGGCTCCATGGAGCCATCCTCAAGTGACATGAAATACAGCCCATCCTCGTCGCCGACATCGCGGAAGATGATCAGCTTGCCGCTCGCCTGATCGAGGCCAAGAACCGCAAAGTCATTGGCGCTGGCGCTATCGTACATGAACAGCGTGCGGTTATTGCTGCGCAACTCACGCCGGGTGGAGCGATCCGGGCTAACGATTTCAGCGACAACATCACCCTCAGCGTCGAACCAGGCGCTGAGGGTGGACTTCAGCAGGGTGCGCGCACGGCGCGACTTGCCATTATCAAGCCGCGTCTTGAACGTTGCGATCGACCAGGCCGTGCCGCCCCGATCCGGCCTTATACTGCCCAATGAATGCCCGCTCTGGCTTGTATTGACGGACACAGCTGCCAGCATGACGTGCCGGTCATCATCCGGCAGAACGGACACGACCGACTGCCCGTCAATAATGAGCCCCTCATCATTCAGCAGAACGTTGAGCTCATTTTCATCGATGTCGTAGGAGAGCGCCTGCAGGAAATTATAGTCCCTTTGCCCGTCCACGGTCTGCAGCGATTTGAAGGTGGAGACATTGATGATGAGGTAGTCATCGGACGGCCAGTAAAACCCCTGGAGGCGAACTTCCCCGCCGAGCGGGATGAATGCGACGTCCTCACCCTTCGCAATATTGAAGATACAGACCGATGGCCGGCCCTGCGGCGAGCAGTGTACGGCAAGCAGATCACCTGTTGGCGACAGGCTCGGCCACTTCACGCCGTCGGCGCGCCCATACAGGTCCGCAGTATCGGCGGACGACGGCAATCCTGCAGTGAATATTACACAAAGCGCCGCAATCAGTTTCTTCATGGATCATCTCCCTCTCAACCTAAAAGCTAGAGAAGGGCGCTAACGCGCACAACTGTCCAACAGCCTTCCGCTGCGCATTTGCGTGAAGCTTCTCACTGCGCCAGCCAAAGAGACTCGGATCTGCGCAAATATGCATGGGTGCGCTGCACAAATATCCCTTCAAATTTTTGCTGCAGGCGCGAAGGTGTTGTTGTGCACCTGCGAACACGCAGGGCCATGAAATGCGGGCAACGACCCATAGCCATTCAAATCGAAAAGGGCTCGATTATGAAAAAGCGTATCTCCTCCCTTCTTTTCGCCATGTCGATCTTCGGCGGTGTTGCACACGCAGATACCGATTACTCCAAAGTGTCGGCAACTTTCACCTATGACGAAGCCGCACTCGAAACCGAAGCCGGCGCCGCTGCCGTTCTTCAGAACCTCGAAGACCAGGCCGAGCGCGCCTGCCGCAAGGTTTCGCTCGTCACCCTCGGCCTCGCGGTCGATGAAGTCTGCGCGCAGGACCTGATGTTCCAGGCTGTCGACCGTATCGGTCACCGCAACCTTGCAACGCAATATGCGGCCTCCGACTACTTCACCGCCCAGCCGTCCGAGCGTATCCAGCTCGCCGCACGCTAGGCGCAGCCCTGCTGCCGGCCAGATGGCTGGCGCAAGCTGAACAGGAAAAGCCCCGGCCTGGTTATCCAGCGCCGGGGCTTTTTTTTATAAACTTACTCGTGGGCCGAAGCGGACTTACTCACATTGCACGAGTTCGAGCGAGGTTCTTTCGCGAACGCTCTTTGTCATATTGCCAACACTCGTTTCAGCAACGTCCTTGGCATCAACTCGCATCGTGTTTTCCTTGCCCCGTTCACCGTCGCTGACGATAGCGACCGTGACGAGTTTCGGCTCATTCGTCTTGTTCGTTATTGTGGCGTCAATCCTGCCGAACATTTCGTTCTGTTCGGTTTCAAGCGTCACACCCGAACAGCCCTTTGCGCCGCCGCCGCAGCCAGCCAGCAATGCAGTGGCAGCGATCAGGCCGCTGCTCCATCGAAGCGCTTTCATTCGCCCCTCCAGTTCTAGTTACACGTTTGATTTTTCCGTGTTTCCCCTAGCAGGACCCCAAAAAATCATAGCAATCAAACTAAACCCTGGAAAACGTGTCAATATCGCCCTCGCGTAAGGCTGGTCTTCAGGCGCCGGGAGAGCCGGCCCCGCCTTGCGCCAGCACGGCTTCGCGTGCGCAAAAGCAAAAGCCCCGGACGAGCGGTCCGGGGCTTCTTTTCGGAGAAATTTCAACTCAGCTTTTGCCGGGGCTCAGGGCGCCGGCGGGACGTCATGGCTCGCCATCATGATGTTGCCGCTGTCCATCGGCGAAGGCGCCGACTGGCGAAGCGCGTCGACCTCATCGCGGCGCTCCTTGAACGCGGCAAAGATCTCTGGCGTCTCAGCCAGCTTGCGCCCGGTTGGCAGATCCAGCGTCATGCCGTTGATCGCCGTGCCATTGCGGAGGACTTCATAGTGAAGGTGCGGGCCCGTGGAGGCGCCCGTCGAGCCGACATAGCCGATCACGTCGCCCTGCTGGACGCGCGCGCCGGCCTTTGTGCCGCTGGCGAAGCGGGACATATGGGCATAGGCGGTCTGATAGCCATTGGCGTGCTTGATGCGGACATAGTTGCCATAGCCGCCATAGCGGTTCGCCCGCTCGATTGTGCCGTGGCCGGCTGCATAGATCGGGGTGCCCGTGGGCGCGGCGAAGTCCGTGCCCTTGTGCAGCTTGCTATAGCCGGAGATCGGGTGGCGGCGATACCCGAAATTCGAGGAGAGACGCGCACCATTGATCGGCGTCTTCATCAGGAATTTCGTGGCGCTCTCGCCATCATAATTGAAGTAATCCACTGCGCCGTCATCTTCCGGCGTGAAGCGGTAATAGGACTTGTCGAGGCTGCGACCGTTGATGGCTGCATAGATCACATTGCCGGAGCTGACACGGTTGCCGCGCTCATCGACCATTTCCTCATAGACAATCTCGAACTCGTCGCCCGGATGGATGTCGCGCTGGAAGTCGAGGTCATAGCCGAAGATCTTGGCGAAATCGACGACCTGCTGGTCATGTGCGCCCTGGGCCAGCGCGGTCTGGTAGATGCTTCCGTCGATCTTGCCAGCCACCCGCCGCTCGACCGGCTGGGTGTGGGGCTGCAGGACCATGGACATGAACTTGCCGTCACTCATGCGCTGCGACAGGATCTGACCACCGGTGTCGCGGCTGAGCGAGAGGGAGACAAGCTCTGCCGTGTCAGGTGTATCGCCGCGGAACTGCGCGGTGACATTGAGACCGGGGCGCACCTTGCGCGGATCGACCAGTTCGGCGTCATAGATCGCCTGAAGCGACTGCGAGGCATCAGAACCGGCAACGCCCAGTTCCGTCACAAGCTCGATCAGCGTCTCGCGCGGCTGCAACGTGGCGTCGCGCGTTATGATCTGATCCTCCGCATCGAACCCTTCTGCGCTCAGAAGCGTTGCAGCCAGCGGTGAAGCAAGCTGCACGGCGGCAGCAGGTTGAGCCTCAGCCGTTTTGGACTGGCCGAGGGAATGGAAGATGGTGAGCGATGTGCCGACGGCGGCAATGCCCAGCATGGAGAGTGTGATGGTACTACGCGAGAAATTCATGTCGAGAAACGGGCCTCCCTGGTCCCAGCGTGCAAGACGCATGCAGACGGTTCAAGTCTATGCCCCTGTCGGTTGAATTCCTTACCTCGCAATTAAGGTAAATGGATTTATCAACCTGCCCCGGCACTGTAGGTACCGGGGTGATCGGTGGGCTGCAAGCCCGTGGTTCCATTCTATTTGCAGTCAACGGTAGGAAAGCAGCCTCTGGATACGGAATGATGGCGTCTTTGATTAAAAATCGCCCATGGTTGGCTGGCATCTGCACCGTGATTGGGCTGCTCGCCTTGATCGTGGCCGGCGCCTGGCTGTTTCGTCAGGCCCTGGCCGCCCGTATTGCAGATAGCTGGTGCAGGTCGAACGGCCTGAACTGCGAGTTTCAGATCGAAAGGCTTGGATTTTCCGGGGCCTCTGTCCACGGAATCCGGGTGCGGACCGAAACCGGCGAGCCGCCTTTTGAAGCAAACGAGGCCGAGATCGTCCTGAACTGGGATGGCCTCTTTTCCCCCCGCGTCACATCGGTCCGCCTCCAAGACCCCGTCCTTCGCCTTCAATACACTTCAGAGGGGAAATTCGAATTGGGCGGGCTGGAGAAAATCGGCGCCGGCCGGGACTCCCAGGGCTCAATGCCATCCATTCCGGAGATCACCATCAAGGACGCCCGGATTGAGGCCCACACCCCCGCCGGCACGGTGACCCTTCGCGGCGACCTATCCGGCAACCTCCCTCTCCAGGCCGAAGTCCATGCGCGCATAGAGCCCGCCGACCTTCGCACCGACAAGGGCCACCTGCGCCTGGAAGAAGGCCGCGCTGACTTCACCCTCATCGCCGGCCAGCTTCGCGGCAGCGCCCGTCTCCAGATCTCATCGGCCGCCTTCAAGGCTCTCACCGCGCAGGAGATCCTGCTCGATGTGCAGATGGCCCAGTCTCTTCGCCCGCGCGTCGAATTCGCGCTCGGGATCGGGGACGTCGAGGCCGAGACGTTCTCCGCCCATGCGCTTCAGCTGGATGGCACGGCCAGTCTCCGGCTTGGCGACGAAAAGGAGGGCGAGCCAGGCCCGCTCAGCTATCTGCGCGCGCTCAGCCTCAGCGGCACAGCCGGCGCGCTTCGGTGGCAGGATGTCTCGTCCGGACAGACGTCCATCACGCTCGACACCGAAAGAGCCCGCGCGCGAAAATCGGCGCCTCAGGGTCTGTCGGGCACATTCGCGGTGGAGACCGCCAGCGCGATCTCTCCCTGGTTTTCCGCAGAGGCCCTTACGCTCAGCGGAGAGGGCCTGCTGAGTGACGAGCTGCAGCACGCTGACCTCAGCGGCGACCTCACAGCCACCGGCGCGGCCATCCCGGAGGAGACGCGCGCCTCTCTCCTCTCCGGCATCAGCGTCGGCCCGCCCTTCGGCGCCCATGCCGCCGCCCTGCGCCGGGGCCTCAGCGCCGCCCTTTCCAATTTCCGGACCGGCACGGGCTATGCGTTCACCCGCTCACCGGACGCCGGCTGGTCGATTGCCTCATCAGGCAATGTTGCGGTGACCGCAGAAAATGGCGCCCACCTCTCGCTTGCGCCATTCGACGCCGTGCCCGCCCTGGAGGTTGCAGAGACAGGCTTTTCGATGAGCGGCGTCCTCGCCCTTGATGGCACCGGTCTGCCCGACGCAACCGCCCACCTCACCCGGCTTGAAACGGGCGGCAGCGGCCTGCAGATCGAAACGGGCGGCTTCACCCTGAAGCCCTGGACCGTCCAGGGCCTGTCGCTGTCGGGCGACCTCAACAGCTTTGTCTATGAAACAGGCGGCGACGGCCCCCGGATCCGCGCCGTCGGCGAAGCCACGGTCAGCGGTGACCTTTTCGGTCAGTCCTTCAAGCCGACAAAGGTCTTTGGCGGCATCGAGGCTCTCATCGCTGACAGCCTTCGCGTCCAGTCCTTCAGTACACGGTGCATCGGCCTCGATACCCAGGGCTTCACCACCCCGCAGGACCTTCGCGTGGGCGCCTTCACTGCGCAGCTCTGCCCGCCGGAGGGCCGTCTGGTCCGCCGCGCCGGCGGGGCGCTCACCGGCTCGGTGTCGGTCGACAGTCTCTCCTTCCCCTTCTCAACAGCCGACACGAGCGGCAAGCTCTCCCTGCGCGCAGGCAAACTCGACTGGCGCGCCGCGCGCCATGCGGAAATCGACATTACGGGCAGCCAGATGACCGCCCGCTTCGACCTCGGTGAAAACACGCTGCAGATTTCAGCGGCCCGTCCAGAGCTCGATTTCGCCCTGGCCTCACCGCTGGAGATAAATGCCCGGACAGGCCGTACAGAGCTGTCGGGCTCGCTCATACCCGCCGACATTGAACTTGAAGCGCTCCGCTTCGATGCGACGCTCCCCGAAAGCGGCCTCTCCGGCACGGCGGCGGCGCAGAATGTCGTCATACGCGATACGCATGAAGACCCCTTCTACCAGCCCTTGCGGGGCGATTTCGACGCCGTCTTTTCCAATGGCCTGATGCAACTCAGCGGCCCTATCTCCACCCAGCGTGCGGGCGAGATTGTCGCCGATGCGAACATGACCCTCGATCTTCTCGAACTGGACGGAGAAGCCTCGGTAGAGACGCGCGATCTGGTATTTGAGCCGGGCGGGCTGCAGCCCACCGCGCTCAGCGAAAAGGTGCGCGGCTTCCTCTCCAATGCGCGCGGCCAGCTGAATGCAGGCGCATATTTCCTGATCGAAAGCGGGGATGTCTCCGGCACAGGTTATGTCGAGGTGGACGAGTTCGGGTTCGACACGCTGCGGGTCGGTGCGGTGAACAATGTTGACGGGCGCGTGGAGTTCGACAGCCTTCTGGACCTGCACACCCCACCCGGCCAGACCGTCAAGCTGGGCGAGATCAATCCCGGCCTGCCCCTTCGCGACGGTGAAATCCACTTTCAGCTTCTCGGCCCGCAATCTGCTGTGATCGAGGATGCCGGCTGGCCCTTCGCGGGCGGGCGCCTTGAAGTTGGCCGCTCGGAATGGACAATTGCAGGTACGAGCGACATCGTGGAGATCAGTGCGCGGGAGCTGGAGCTTTCGGAGATCATCAGGATCTTCAACCTGCCGGATATCGAGGCCCAGGGCACTGTCTCGGGCCGCTTCCCGGTCGAGTTCGACGGCCCGAACGTCCTTGTCCGCGACGCGGTCCTGACCGCCGATGAAGAGGGCGGCAAGATCGCCTATACCGGCGATGTGGCCGACGCGGCCTCCCAGGCCGATGAGCGTGTAGATCTTGCCTTCCGCGCCTTGCGGAACTTCCAGTTCAGCGTTCTGGAAGTCGGCGCGGACGGAAATCTGACCGGCAGCATCATGATCACATTGCGGCTTGTCGGTGTCTCGCCGGATGTCCTTGGCGGAGCTCCCTTCGCCTTCAATATCGGAGTGGATTCGGAACTGGCGAAACTCATCAATGCCAGCCGCCGGATTTCCGGAACAGACTGGCTGGCAGAGATTAATGAGGAAGATGTTTCCGGTCTGCCATCAGAAGACAAGGAAACCTCGAAACAGGCCCCGCCCACACCTGAGCCCTGACCAATTGACTGTTCAAACCCCGTTCAGACGCTATGGTGTAAGCTGTGGCCAAGATGAGAGCACAACACATGATTAGAGCCGCCATTCTGTTACCGGGCCTCCTGGCAATCGCCGCCGGGTGCACGCCGACCGTTCGCGTGCAGGCACCGACAGAACCCATTACGATCAATCTCAACGTCAAGGTCGAACAGGAAGTCCGCGTCAGGCTCGAAAGAGAAGTCGAGGATCTGATCGCTTCCAACCCGGACATTTTCTAGGTCCAAGGAACCAAGCTTCTTATGGCTAATATCTTCCGCATCGCCATCTCGGCCCTCGCGCTCGCGAGCGGGTCCGTCATGCTCGCCGCCCCCGCTGCGGCGGCCGATCCCCAGATCGAGGCCGCCAAGGATCAGGGGGTCGTCGGTGAGCGCATCGATGGCTATCTCGGCATCGTCAAGGGCGGCGCCGATCCCTCGCTCGTCCGCCTTGTGCAGGACATCAATAATCGCCGCCGCGCCGCCTATGGTGAGACAGCCGAAAAAACGGGGACAACACCCCAGCAGGTTGCCCGCGTGACGGGCGAACGGCTGATCGCGCAGGCCGCGCCTGGCGAATATATCATGGATGACAGTGGAACATGGTCGCAGAAATAAGCGTCCCCTTCCCATGAACCGTCTTACCCTGATTGCCATCATCACCGCGCTCGGCGTGCTCGTGCTCGCCGGCGCGGGCGTTTACATGATGTGGGCGCAACTCGGCGTCACGATGAGCATGCATGGCTGGATCGCCTATGGCATCGGCGCCCTTGCCAGCATTGCGCTTTCGGTCGGTCTTTTCTGGCTGACTTTCCACAGCGCACGCAGCGGCCATGACGATCTGGCCCACCCCGAAGACTATGACGGCTGAGCGCGGCGCTGCATAGAACGCGTCATGAAGGCCCGAATCAGCTAGATTCGCGATAATTCGCGAACAGCAAGGGGCCTTCCATGCAAGCCACCATCGATCCGGCGCACCTTTCCGCCTATATCGCCTCGCGCATCTGTCATGACCTGGTCTCGTCGGTGTCCTCCATCACCAACGCGCTGGATTTCATGAATGAGCCCCAGGATTCTGAAATGCGCGTGCAGGCCGAGAAGCTGCTGCATGACGGGGCCGACAGCGCAGCGCGCAAGCTGAAATTCCTGCGCTATGCCTTTGGCTCGGTCGGCCTGTCCAATGGCGCCGCCGACATTCACGATGCCAAGCAGATCACCGAAAGCTTCGTCGCCAGTCACAACAAGCAGCCCTCCCTCGACTGGGATATCGAGACAGAGCATCTGAGCTTTTCCCATGCCCGTCTCATCATGAACATGGTGATGCTGGCCATCGACTGCCTGCCGCGCGGCGGCACGATCGAGGTCAAGGTCCGCAATCAGATCGAGGGGCTGGGCATAAGCGTCAACGCCAGCGGTCAGCGCTGCAAGCTGCGCGAAGACACCGCTGACGCAATTGCCGGAACAGAGCCACAGGAGGGCTGGTCGGCCCGCACCGTGCAGCCGCTCTTTACCCGCATCATCGCTGAGGGGCTTGGCGGATCGCTCGAAGTTGAGGCCGAGGAGGAGCGCATCCTGCTCAGGGCCACCGGCCTGAATGCTGAGGGGTAAACCGCTCATTAACCCGCACGTGCCCATTCTGGGCCGATTGCCGGGCATGTCTTGGGGGTAATGAGATGAAATCCTGTCTGATCGTCGACGATTCCCGGGTCGTGCGCAAAGTGGCAGGCCGGATTATCTCTGACCTGAAATTCGAGGTTCGCGAGGCCGGCGACGGCACAGAAGCCCTGGATGCCTGCCGCCAGCAGATGCCGGACGCGATCCTTCTCGACTGGAGCATGCCGGTCATGAACGGGCTCGATTTCATCCGCGCCCTCCGTCGCGAGGAGAATGGCCGAAAGCCCATCATCGTTTTCTGCTCCACAGAGAATGACGCGGAACATATCGGGGAAGCCATGCGCTCCGGCGCAAACGAATTCATCATGAAACCCTTCGACGCGGACATCATCGAGAGCAAGTTTGCCGAAGTCGGATTGATCTAGATCTCGCGATGTCCTGAAGGGCATCTTCTTTTTACACGCAGGACGAGCCGGACCGGATAGACACAAGATTATGGATGAGAGCGTCTACAGCGAAATAGCCCAGATCGCCCGAAAGGGGTCCGGTCAGGATATTCCGCCGACAAAATCCTATCTGATCGAAGCCCGCCTCGCCACGCTCCTGCGCCGGGAGGGCCTGTCCAGCGTCGATGAGCTGGTCCACATCCTCAATTCACGCCCCGACAGCAAGCTTGCCGGTGAGGTCGCCGCTGAGCTGACCTCCAAGAAAACCCGTTTCTTCGATGGCCGCCCGGCCCTTGAACGCATTGTCCAGACCGTCCTGCCCGACTGCGCAAGGCGCGCCACGGACGGGCGTGTGCGCATCTGGTGCGCGGGCGGTTCAACAGGACAGGAAGCCTATTCGCTGGCGATGCTGATCAGCGAACTTCCGCAAGACACCCTTGGCGACGTGCAGATCGAGATCGTCACCACCGATATCTGCGAGAAGACCAGCGCCTCGGCCCGCTCGGGCATCTTCGGTCATTTCGAAATCCAGAAGGGCCTTTCGGTCCGCCGCATGCTGACCCATTTCACGCGCCTCGAAACCAGCGAGTGGCAGATCTCCCACGCGCTTGCCAGCAAGGTCGGTGTGCGCACGCACAACCTCATGCAGCCGGCAGACGGACTTGGCATCTTCGACGTCATTCTCTGCCGCAATGTCCTCACCGAGATGACACGCCCGGCGCGCACGCAGGTTCTGCTCAATGTCGCGCGCCAGCTTTCCGATCGCGGGCTTCTCGTCCTTGGCGAGAAGGAATCGGCCGCAGGCCTGATCGCCGGCCTGGAGCCCTCGCGCGCCTTCCGGGGCGGCTATATGCGCAATGTGGACGCAGGTGAGCTGACCATCGCCGCCTAGGCTGAGCCTCTCCGACAGGCTCTATCCCCGGGGATAGACAGCGGGTTTCCCACAGTTTCACGGCGACACCCGGCGCTTTTTCACCAGCACTGTCTGTACCCCGCCCATGCACCACCCATGCACCACCCATGCACCGTGGGTGCACCGTCAATTCGGCCCTGGATCACCCCTCAATTTGCCCTCATGCCTCACACACCGATTGACAATTTCACCCTCTCAATGCACTTTGTTTTTCAAAGTTATTGGAGATGAAAATGTCAAAGACTGCAACAGACGACCTCGCTTATGTGCGCGCGCTCGCCGAAGCTGGCGCGAATGCCCCGCTTCTGGGCGGGCGCTTCCTTGTCTGGTGGGGCGGGCTCGTCACCGCCGCCTATATCGGCCACTACCTCATCATCACCGGCATGCTGGGCCTCGGTCCGGAAGCCCTTGGCATCATGTGGAGCGTCTTCGCAATTTTGGGACTTGGCGGTTATTTCCTCCTCGCCAGGGCCTTCCCGCAAGACAAACCCGGCCAGTCTTCCGAGGGAAACCGCGTCTCGGAAACCGTCTGGATGGCCTCCGGTTTCGTGCTCGGCAGCTTCTTCCTCGGCGTCACAATCAAATCCTTCATGGACGGCGCCGCCTCGATCGGATTCAACTGGTCGATCCCGCTTGTCCTTGGCGTCTATGGCATCTCGCAACTGGTTAGCGGTGAGATCGCAAAAGTCAGCTGGCTGAAGCTCGCCGGCTATCTCGCCATCGCCTTTGTCGGCCTCACCACGCTCATCATCGACACCGCCGAGCTCTACCTCGCCGCCGCCGTCGCTGCCGCCTTCAGCGTCCTCCTGCCCGGCCTGTTCATGCTGCGCGAAGAACCTTCGAGCGTAGTGTAGGGTGAGCCGGAATGGACAATGAAAACCCCTTTGATCACAGTCAGATAGACGACATCATCCACGGCCGCCTCCGGCTTGGTGTCATGGCGTATCTGTCCTCCGTCAGCCCCGCCATTTTTGGTGAGCTGCGCGACAAGGTAGGCGCCACGGACGGCAACCTGTCGACCCATCTGAAAAAGCTGGAAGAGGCCGGTTATGTGCGTCAGGAGAAGCGTTTCGTCGGCAAGAAACCCCAGACGCGCGTCTTCCTGACCGATGAAGGCCGCAAGGCCTGGCTCACATGGATAGACAGGATGCGCGGCCTGATGGATGCCGCAGAATAGGCCCGCCCGGAACGCCCTGGCCCCTTTCGCACTTTCCTGAAGACCCGGTTGCCAGACGTTCAGCCGGGTCTTGCTATTGGAGGGGGCAGAAGAAAGATGTGGAGACCACAGATGAGCCCCCTGAAGACAATTGCTCTGACATGTGCCGCAACGGCCGCCCTGACCCTGCCCGCCATGGCGCAATATGGCCCGCGTGGTCATGGACCGGCAGAGGGTGAGGGTGTGGCGATCCTCTACCAGCATTCCGATTTTCGCGGCCAGTCAATCCGCGTAACGGGCCCCATCCCGCATCTCAGCCAGTACCGCTTCAATGATACCGCCTCCTCCATCCGCATTCAGGGCGGCAGCTGGGAAGTGTGCGTCGATCCGAACTTTCGTGGACGCTGTGAAATCCTGACCTATCCGGAAGGGGAGCTGGGTCAATTGCGGCTCAATGATAATATCAGCTCCATCCGGCCCGTCGCCGGCTGGGGACATGATCGCGGCGGCTGGCGCGATCGCCCGCGCGGGCACGACCGGCGTTACGATGACAGACCGGGTTACGGCCGCGGCGGCTATGGCGGGGGCCGGTACGGCCGCAATGACGCGCCGGTTGTCCTCTTTGAGGACGCGGACTATCGCGGCGATGCGCTGCCGGTAAATGGCGCAATCCCGCACCTCAACCAGCTTCGCTTCAACGACAAGATCTCCTCCATCGCGATCAATAGCGGCGCCTGGGAGGTCTGCACCGACCCGAACTATCGCGGCCATTGCGAGGTCATCAGCCGGTCGGTCGGCGAGACAGGGTATTACCGCCTGAACGACAATATTACCTCGATCCGCCCGGCCAGACGCGGCTATGGGCCAAGGCCGGGATACAACCGGCCTTACTAGGCTGCGCAAAGGGCTTCACGCCTGCAGGTTTGGGGGCTACCTAGCCCGCCATGGCGAACCCGACTGATCCCGCCCGGCTGATTGTCGTTGGCGCCCTCGCAGGCGCCCATGGTGTGCGCGGCGATGTCCGTGTGCGCAGCTTCACCGACGAGGCCGAGGCCATCTTCGATTTCGATGCCCTGCTGGATGAGGCTGGAAAGCCGCTCCTCAAGGTCGCCCGCTACCGCCCGGCCAGCGACCATTTCATCGTAACGCCAGCCACCCCGCGCCAGAAGGAGGAGTGGGACGCGATGAAAGGCGT
Source organism: uncultured Henriciella sp. (assembly GCF_964005855.1). Taxonomy (NCBI): domain Bacteria; kingdom Pseudomonadati; phylum Pseudomonadota; class Alphaproteobacteria; order Hyphomonadales; family Hyphomonadaceae; genus Henriciella; species uncultured Henriciella sp. The sequence continues at coordinate 411,573 of NZ_CAXFSW010000002.1, read as the reverse complement.
GAAACTCCATGTCAGCCGCTCTGACCTGCCCCCCGCCGACGAGGATGAGTTCTATGTCGAGGATCTGGTCGGGCTGAATGTGGCGGATACAGCTGGCAACAAGGCCGGCACCGTAAAGTCTGTCCAGAATTTCGGCGCAGGCGACCTTCTGGAGATCGCCCCCGCGGCGGCTGGCGAGCCGGCCTATTTCGTCCCCTTCACGCTTGAAGACGTCCCGGGCGTCGATTTTGAGCAAAGGCAGGTCACCCTGAAAGATCCGCAGGTCTGGGCCGACCAGTCGGACCCGCGAAAACCGGAGACGGCGCGCGACTAAAGGGTCCCGGCTTTCCTTGCAAGATCCATGAGATAGCCCTCCAGCTTGCGGCTCTGGGTCTGCAGGTTGAAGCTCTCAAGCGCCAGCTCACGCCCGGCCTCGCCCATCCGGGCTGTCCGCTCCCTGTCGGTCAGCATGCGCGCCAGCCTGTCCGCCAGCGCTGCATCGTCCCCCTCATCGACAAGATAGCCCGTCTCGCCATCCTTCACGCATTCGGGAATCCCCGCATGGCGCGTCGCGGCCAGCGCGCATCCGGACAGCATGGCCTCGATACAGACCAGCGGCAGACCCTCCGCATCGCCGGACTGCGCGCGCTTGGACGGCACGACGGCGATGCGCGCCTCTGCCCATTGGGCCGGCATCTCATCTGCAGGCACCCAGCCGGGAAGCTCGGCCTGCACGCCGGCCTGTTCGAGCCGCTCAACCAGCGGCGCCTTCAGATCGCCATCGCCGATAAGACGCACCGTCCAGCCTTCCAGCTCCTCGCCCAGCCGGGCCAGCGCCGCAATCAGCGTGTCGATGCCCTTCTTCTCGGTCCAGCGCCCCGCGAAGACGAGCAGATCGCGCTTCTCGCCGGGCTCGAAACGGGCCGGGTCAGCCGTGTTATGGTGAACCACCATCTTGCCCATCGGCGCGCCCTTTTCCGCCAGTTCATCATGGATGAAACGCGAGCAGGGCAGGATGAGGTCGGCTTCCCGCCAAAGCTGGGCCCGGCGCCGGTTATAGACCCTGAACAGGCTGTTCTTTGTGTTGGCCGTCTTGGTCGCGTCGCCGCCATAATAGGTCACGGCCAGCGGCAGGTTCAGCTTCTCGGCCAGCGGCAGCGCATAGGCCCCCGACTTGCCGAAGCTTGCATGTATGGCGACAGGATCGAGATCGCGCAGCGTCTTCTCCAGCCGGCGCGATATGCGGCCCAGCTGCTTGAAGCCGGCCTCACCGCCAAGCCCGTGCAGCGGCCCAAGCTCGATCACCTCGGCGCCCTCTGGCACCGGCCCTTTAATTTCATGGCCGATATAGACGGGCTTCAGCTTGCTGAACGCCGAATAGCCTCTTGGAATGAAACTCTCCGAGGGCGTGAACAGCTTGTCGCAATAGGCGAGGAAACGTCTTTGCGCAGTCATGCCATCACCCTTTCCGTCACAGGCTTGTCCCCTGACTATTCCAGCCTTCCGGCAACCGTCAAACATGTCTTGGCAGTCACCGCCCCATCGCCTAAGACCCGGGGGTAAACCTCCAAAGGACCTGATATGTCAGACTACCGCCTTTTCGGCGCTGAAACCTCTCCCTATTCGATGAAAGTGCGCGCCTTCCTGAAATATAAGGGTGTGGATTTCGAATGGGTCGGCCGGTCCTCGGAAAAGGAGCAGGAGTTCCAGTCCCAGGCCAAGGTGCCGACGATCCCGCTTCTGACATCGCCGGGACGCGCCCCCAACCAGGACTCGACCGACATCCTTTCGGCCATCGAGAACGATCATGCGGAGCCCTCCTGCGTACCGGACGATGCGGCCTGCGCCGTGCTCGCCCTCATCCTTGAGGATTATGGCGATGAATGGCTGAACAAGATCATGTTCCGCGAGCGCTGGGGCCAGAAAGCCGACCGGGACGCGGCCGCCGAGCGGGCCATGGAACAGTTGTTCGACGGCAATTTGCCACGCGCCAAGAAGAAGACGCGCGACCAGATCGCCAAGCGCATGCGCGAACGCCTGCCGCTCATCGGCATTGAACGCAAGAATGAGAAGGCGCTGAAGGATTCGTTCGAACGCTTCATCCCGCTGCTCAACACCCACCTCGAGAATAACCTCTTCATCTTTGGCAACCGGCCATCGGTGGCCGACTTCTCGATTGCCGCCCAGCTCTCGCAGATGCTGATGGACCCGACGCCGGGGGCCTGGCTGCGCGAACATGCGCCCTTCGTCACCGCCTGGTGCGAGTTCATGGATGCCCCGAAAGCGGGCGACGGCTTCAAGTCACTTGAGGAGCTGAAGCCCACCCTTCTGCCGATTTTCTCCGAGGAGCTTTCGAAGACCTATCTTCCCTGGGCCAAGGCCACACTTGAAGCGGATATCGCCAAGGAAGACCGCGTCAGCGTCAAGCTTGATCGCAAGGCCTTCGAACAGGTGACACAGCGCTATACAGCGACCTCTTTCAAATCCGTGCAGAAGGCCGTTCGCCGGCTGAGCGACAATGAGGCGCTGACAGACTTCCTGAAAACGGCGGGTGCGGACGTCTACTTCCAGAATCCGAACAAGTAGGCTGCCCACCACAGCCAGACACAAAAAACCCCGGACCGCTGGTCCGGGGTTTTCATTATGTGCGGTCAGCCAGAAACCTTAAGCGGCAGACTGCTTGCCGATCAGTTTCGGCTTGGATTTGGGTTGCGACGAAGAGCCGATCTCGATCTTTCGCGGCTTTTTCGCCTCGGGCAGCTCACGCAGGAGTTCGATGCGCAGCAGGCCGTTCTGCAGGCTCGCACCGGTCACAATGACGTGATCGGCGAGCTGGAAACGGCGCAGGAAACCGCGCTCGGCAATGCCGCGATGAAGATACTGGCGCTCTTCGCCGTCTTCACTGGACGACTTCTTGCCAGCCACAGTCAGCAGGTTTTCATTGGTCTCGATTTCGAGATCGTCTTCGGAAAACCCGGCAACTGCGATCTCAATCGCGAAAGCGTCGTCTGCGACACGCTCAATATTGTAAGGGGGATAGCCCTGTGTCCCGTCCAGGCGGCTGGCTGAATCAATGAGATTGGCCATACGGTCAAAACCGACCATGGTGCGGTACAGGGGGGTCAGATCAATTGTACTCATGACAAACAGTCCTCTCTAAGCAACTGTATCCGGCTATCGCCGGACCATCATATGCGGTTCATCTGTCACTCCGGCCCGTTCGTCGGCACCGGCAGATTACCGGCCCGGACCCGCTTGGCAGCGCCCGGACATGGTGTATTTGGGGAGCAGGACCCTGCGTTCAAGTGAAAAATGGGAGATCAACATGAACCGGATCATCACCACAAGCTTCCTCGCCCTGGCGCTTGCCGCCTGCGGCAGCGGCAATGATGACGCCGCCCCTGCGGGCGAAGAGGCAAGCCCTGCCGCAGAGGCCCCTCAAGCAGAAACGGAGATGGAAACAGCCGAAGCCGATCCTGCCGAAGCGGCTGCGGATGAAGGCTATACGCTGGAGAAATCGATTGAGGGCACCTGGCGCAGCGAGGCTGAACGCGCCCGGGATGACTACCGCAACCCCGCCGAAACGCTGGCCTTCTTCGGGATTGAAGGCGACGACACAGTGATTGAGGTCTGGCCGGGTGGCGGCTGGTACACCAATATTCTCGCCCCATGGCTGAACGCAAATGGCGGCACCTTCATCGCCGCTGTTGTGAGCCCGGAGCGCTCCGACCGCGCGGCTGAAGCGCTTGAGGCCTACCAGTCCAACTATGCGCCCTATACCGACACGTTCGGCGAAATCCAGTACACCTATTACGACTCTGAATCCGGGCCTCTCGGCGAACCGGGCAGCGTCGACGCCGTCCTCACCTTCCGCAACATCCACAACTGGATGTCCGGCGACCATGCCGACAAATTCTTCAAGGACGCCTATGCGGTCCTGAAGCCCGGCGGCGTCCTGGGCGTGGTAGAGCACCGTCTGCCTTCGGCATTGAACCAGGACCCGTCCGCCCAGTCCGGCTATGTCCATCAGGACTATGTCACGCGGCTGGCCGAAGAAGCCGGCTTCAAGCTCGACGCGGCCAGCGAGATCAACGCCAACCCGGCGGACACCGCAGATCACCCCTTCGGGGTCTGGACCCTGCCGCCAGTGTCCCGCACCACGGACAGCGACGGCAACACGCCGGACGGCTTTGACGCGGAAAAGTACCAGGAGATCGGCGAATCCGACCGGATGACGCTTCGCTTCGTCAAACCCGCAAGCGATGACGCACCCGCCGGCGACGAGGATGCAGCGGCCAGCGAAGAGACGCCAGCCGAAACCGAATAAGGTTCTGGGCAGACCAGACGAAACTATCTAGAAGGCGGGCCATCATGACCCGCCTTCTTTTTCCGACACGCCTGTTCGAAACCGCCCTCTCCGACACCGCTCTTCTGGAAGACCTCGAAGAGGCCTGCTGGATGATCGAGGATGGCGACGAAGCCGGCCATCGCTGGTGCGAGGAGAAGGGATATCCCGGCTATACCTCCTATGCCTCGCTGGACGATCTGCCCCGGCGTGCGCCCGCCTTTGCAGAGCTTGAAGGCCAGCTACTGAAACAGGCAGGCCGCGCCGCGGAAGAGCTCGGCTGGGATATCGATGCGAAAGACATCACGCTGGACGCCCTGTGGATCAACATCCTCGGCGAGGGGGGCCACCATCCAGGCCATATCCACCCTGGCAGCGTCCTCTCCGGTACGCTCTATATCGCCGTCCCGGAAGGCGCGGGCGATATCCGGTTCGAAGACCCCCGGCTTGCCCGCATGATGGCGGCCCCGCCCCTGCTCGATACGGTTGAGGAGGACCAGAAGCGCTTCGTCTATGTCGCGCCGAAACCGGGCGAGCTTCTCATGTGGGAAAGCTGGCTGCGCCATGAGGTCATGCCTGGCCGCAGCGAGGAGCCGCGCATCTCGATCAGCTTCAATTTTGGGCACCGCGCCTGATATACGGCAGGTTTGGCTTGACGCCAGAGCCGTCCTTTTGCACTGCAGCACCAAACCCACTTTCCGTCCTTCTGGAGCGACGCATGGATATTTCCAAGATCAGCATAGGCCAAAACGCGCCTGACGATATCAATGTCATCATCGAGGTCCCGCTCGGCGGCGAGCCGATCAAGTATGAGATCGACAAGACGTCCGGCGCCATGTTCGTCGACCGCTATCTCTACACTTCGATGCGCTATCCCTGTAATTACGGCTTTATTCCGCACACGCTGAGCCTGGATGGCGACCCGATCGATGTCATGGTGGTCGGCCAGCGCGCGCTTGTGCCCGGTGCCGTCGTCCGGGCCCGCCCGATCGGCGTCCTGCTCATGGAAGATGATGGCGGCGAAGATGAGAAAATTCTGGCTGTCCCCCACCAGAAGCTGACCCGCTTCTATGAGAAGGTCCACACCTATACCGACCTGCCGGAAACCCTGATCGACCGCACGACCCATTTCTTCCAGCACTATAAGGATCTCGAGCCAAATAAATGGGTGAAGGTCCGCGGCTGGGAAGGCGTTGAGAAAGCCCGCGAACTCATCGTGGAATCCATCGCCCGGGCGAAGTCCAGCTAGACGGCATGGAGTTTTCCGTCTGGCTGGCGCTTGTCGGGCTGTTCTTCGCGGGCGGCCTGACACCCGGCCCTGCCGTCATGCTGGTCGTCTCTTCGTCGCTGCGCTATGGCGTGCGCCCGTCGATGCTTCCAGCGGTCGGCGTGTCGACGGCGAATTTTGTATGGATCGGTCTGGCCGCCGGCGGCGCAGCAGCGATTGCCTCACGGTTTCCGACCGCTTTCCTTGCTCTCAAGCTGGCGGGCCTGATCTTCATCATCTGGCTGGCCGTCGGTCTTGTGCGCGGCGCCTCGCGGGATCTGCGCCTGTCGCGCGAAGCCATGCCGAAACGTGCGGCCCTTTTCGGGCGTGGTTTTGGCCTCCAGCTTGCCAACCCTAATGCGCTGGTCTTTTTCGGGGCTCTTCTGCCGAGCTTTTTCGACGCCGACCGGGCGCTGGTCCCGCAGATCGCAATCATGGTCGCGACCATCACGGTCAGCGAGATGACCGGTCTCTTCGTCTATGCCTTCGCAGCCGACCGCATGGCGCGCAGCTTTGCCGACCCGGCCTTCGCCAAATGGTTCAATATCGGCGCGGCCGCCCTGATGGTTGGCTCCGCCGCCTTTGCCGTCTGGGCGACAAGCCAGCCCTGAACCGCGCGGCCTAGGCTTCGATCAGCTCGAACTTTCCGGTATCGGCGCTGCGCCAGTAAAGCTGGCCGAGCGCGATCGCGAACCAGGCGCCGTGCAGGTGGAGTTTTCCGGCCTTCACCCGCTCTGCGACGAACGGAAACGTCATGAGATTGCGCAAAGATGTATCGACACCGGCGAACTCCAGTGCCGTCTGGAGATCGTCTGGTTTTTCGGCCAGCACCTTGTCGCGCGCCTGGTTCAGAAGCTCCACCCACGGGGCGATGAACTGACCGACCGGTTTGTCATCGGCCGCCGACAGCGACGCCTGCACCCCGCCACAGCCGCCATGGCCCATGATGACGATATGTTCGACTTCCAGAGCGGTGACCGCAAACTCCAGCGCGGCGCTGACACCATGCTGACCGCCGCCAGTTTCATAAGGCGGGACGAGATTGGCGACATTCCGCACCACGAAGAGCTGGCCGGGGGCGGCGTTGAAAATGTCGGAAGGCTCAGCACGGCTGTCAGCGCAGCCGATCAGCATCACATTCGGATTCTGGCCTGCGGCCAGCGTTTCGTAGAGCTGTGCCTGCTCCTTATAGATACCGCGCCTGAAAGAGCGGTAGCCTTCGATCATTTCCTCGGGTGAGCGCATATATAGTCTCTCGATTTTTTCGACTGCGCCCGCAATAGGCACGCAATGTCCACTCGGCAACGCCGAATTGCTCAATCTTTGCTTAAAGACTCAATCCTTTTGAAAACTCTTATATAAGAGATTACACCTGCATTGGGTCCTGGGGATGGGCGATGACTGAAGACAGCTCTGGCAAGAAAACAAAACCCGCGCGGCGACGGCAGGGGCCGCGCCGGAGTGAGGCGTCGCGCCTCGCCATTCTTGAGGCGACACGCGAAGAGCTGGTCCGGTCCGGCTGGCGCAAGTTCAGTGTCGATAGCGTGGCGCGCAATGCCCGCGCCTCCAAGCAGACGATCTATCGCTGGTGGCCAGCCACGGGCAGCATGTGTGTTGAAGCCGCCATCGGTCTTATTCCCTCTGTCACCGCTTCGACCAGCTCGGACACGGCAGCGCGGATCGCCGCCCTGATCCAGCCCTTCGAGACCGGCACCCGCAACGGCAATGCACATGCCGTTCTGCGCGGCGCCCTGATGGCTGCCGGGGATGAAAAGGCCGCAGGTGAAAGCTGGCGCAACTGGATGAAGTCCAATATCCGCGCGCCTTTACGGCTTATCCTGGCAGAGATGGCCGCCAAGCAGACCATTCGCCGCGATTATGACATCGACGAGGCGGTGAACCTTCTGATCTCTCCGGCCTGGCACAATCTCATCGTCATGCGCGCGCCGTTGAAGGATGGCTTCGCCAGGGAACAGGCCGACCGTCTCCTGAAAGCCCTGGCCCCCTGAGCGATCAGGCCTTGGCGCCGCGCTTGCCGCCCCCATAGACCGGATTGGAAAGTGCGCTTGCCTCATCGAGCGGCCAGCGCGGACGCGCAGCAAAACGCATCGCGTCAGGACCGAGGGCGCCAGCGGCAAGATGCTCTGCGCCCGCGAGCGCGATCATCGCTGCATTATCGGTACAATGACGAAGGGGCGGCGCAATAAGACGGGCCCCATGTCCTTCGGCGACATGCTCGAGCGCCTGCCGGATCGCCCCATTCGCCGCAACGCCGCCCGCAACGACAAGGCGTTTGGCCCCTTCAACCTCAAAGAGACCGAGCGCGCGGTCTGCGCGCGCGGACAGGCAATCGGCAATCGCCGTCTGATAGCTGGCGCAAAGATCCGAAACGTCCTGCTGGCTCATCCCGCCCTGTTCGATAATACGGGCGGCCGCCGTCTTGAGACCTGCAAAACTCATATCCAGTCCCGGCCGGTCCATAAGCGGGCGCGGCAGGCGGTAGCGGGCCGGATCACCGCCCTGCGCGGTACGCTCCACGGCCGGGCCACCGGGAAAGCCGAGATCGAGGAGCTTTGCCAGCTTGTCAAACGCCTCACCGGCGGCATCGTCGATCGTTGTGCCAAGACGGCGGTACTGCCCCAGCCCGGTCACCTCGATGAACTGACAGTGTCCGCCTGAGACCAGCAGCAACAGATAGGGAAACGGGCAGTCCTCCGCGAGGCGGGGCGACAGCGCATGGCCTTCAAGGTGGTTGACGGGGATGAAGGGCTTGCCCACCGCGAGCGCAAGCGCCTTTCCGGTCATCATGCCCACCATGACACCGCCGATCAGGCCCGGCCCCGATGTCGCCGCCACCGCGTCCATGTCAGAAAGCTTCAAACCGCTCTCGCCGATGGCCTTTGCCACGACCTGGTCAGCAATGTCGGCATGCGCCCGGGCCGCGATTTCAGGAACGACCCCGCCATAGGGCGCATGATCCTCGACCTGTGAGCGCACGATCTCAGACAGGATTGTCGCGTGGCCATCCTCGAGGCGCAGCACCGCGGCTGCCGTCTCGTCGCAGCTCGTTTCAATTCCAAGAACCGTATGAGAGGTCATGCGCCTCATTTAAGGCCACAGGCCCCGATGCGGAAGGCGGGCGGCTCAGTCCTCCACCAGCGCGGACAGAAGCGAGCGGATCCATGTCTCGCGGTCGATATTGTAGGCCTTGAACGTCGTCGCATAATCCCAGTAGCACCAGCCAAACCCATGCGCCTCGGCCGTCTCGCGCATCGCGCGCGTCCATTTGACCCGCTGGTCGAGCGGCACCTCTTCATAGACGCCGAACTCGCCGAGAAACATTGGATGGCCATGCTCGGCAGCAAACTGCGCGGCGCGCGCCGCCGCCTGGTCGAGATCACGATACTCTTCGTCAGTGCCCCATTCACGCCCCGTCGGTGGCGGCGGGTCCGCAAAGAAGGCCCCCTGATGGGTGAAATCATAGGGCTGGTAGCTATGGAAGGTGAGGATGATGCGGTCATCCTCTGGCGGGTCGCTCTTGAGCAGTGCCGGCAGCGTGCCCCATTGCGCACTTCCGACGATAACCCAGCGGTCCGGATGCCTTTCCCGCACAATATCCAGCAGCGTCTGATTGACCGCATCGGTGCGCGCCACGCTCATCTTGTCGCGCGGTTCGTTGATCAGTTCGAGGATCAGGCTGTCGGGTGCGCCCTCAAAAGCCTCCGCGATCTGCCGCCACATCGCAAACAGGCGCTCATACTGCGCGTCGGGGGCCTCCATCAGGGCGTCGAAATGATGCAGGTCGACAATGATCTTGAGCCCGAGCTCATCCGCCTCCGCCACGATCTCTTTCACCCGGTCGATCAGCGCCGGGTCTATCGTGTAGGGCGCCCGCGTCATGGCATGCGCGCTCCATCGCACCGGAAGGCGTACACTGTCGAAACCGGCATCCTTGATGCGCTGCAGGTCCTCTGCGCGCACCGTATAGCCCCAGTCGCCTTCATTCGACGCCTCCAGCGCGCCGCCCAGATTCATGCAGCGCTGCACCGGGGAGGCCGGAACGCTAACCGGACCCCGCGGCGCGGCCGATGATGTCTCCAGCCCGCAGGCGGCGAGCGGAAAAAGGAGGCTGAGGCAGAACGTCTTTAGCTTCGTCATGGCAATCCCGTCTTGGCGCTATAATGATGATGTGCGCACACATCATGCCAGCCTTGCCAGCCCCTGTCCCTTGTCTCGCACCTGTAGAGCCTTTAGCAGGCAAACACTCAGATTCCGGAGCGAAGATGCCAGTTGTAAAAGCCCCCAAGCTCAAACTCAAAATCGGGACGCGCGGCTCCCCGCTCGCGCTTGTGCAGGCGCGTCAGGTCGGCGCGAACATTGAGCGGCTGAGCAATGGTGAAGTCACCTGCGAAATCGTCACCTTCACCACGGGGGGCGACAAGCTGACCACCGAGCGGCTGATCAATGCGGGCGGCAAGGGCCTCTTCACGCGTGAGATTGACCGGGCCGTGGATGAAGGCCGCTGCGACCTTGCCGTGCACAGCCTCAAGGACGTTCCCGGCGCCTTGCCAGAGGGGCAGGCGCTGCTGGCCTTCCCGAAGCGTGAAGACCCGCGCGACGGCTTCATATCGCTGACTGGTGTCCAGGGCCCGCGCGACCTGCCCGAAGGCGCCACTGTGGGCACCGCCAGCCTGCGCCGCGAATCGCAGACGCTCGCCATGCGTCCGGACCTCAGCATTGTCACCTTCCGCGGCAATGTGCAGACCCGGCTCAAGAAGCTGGAGGACGGCCTCGCCGACGCAACCTATCTCGCCATGTCGGGACTGGAGCGTCTTGAGATGACCCATGTGGCCATCCCTGTCCCGATCACGGACATGATCCCGGCGGCCGGACAGGGCATCATCACCGTGGCGGCGCGTCCCGAAGAGATGGACCGCGACATTGTCGACCTGCTGGTCAGCCTCAATCATGAGGACACGCGCCTTGCCGCCCTGGCAGAACGTGCCTTCCTTGTTGAACTTGACGGCTCCTGCCGCACGGCCATGGGCGGTCACGCCCGGCTTGAGGGAAGCGAATGGAAATTTGACGGCGAGGTCCTGGAGCCCGATGGCTCACGGCGGTGGGCCAAGTCCGGCAGCATCGCCGCTGGCGCCAGCGACGCCCAGCTCGCAGACCTCGGCCGCGGCATCGGCGAGCGTATCCGGGAGTCGGCCGGCGGAGAGCTTCCCGCCTTCGAAGATGACTGACCTCCCCATTATCATCACCCGGACCGAGCCCGGTACGGCGCAGACCGCCGAGGCGCTGAAAGCGCGCGGCCTGAACGCGATCCTCTCCCCCGTCCTGACCCTTGCGCGCAGCGACGCGCCCCTGCCAGCGCTTTCAGGCTTTGGCGGCATCGTCTTTACCAGCGCCAATGGCGTGCGGTTCACAGCTGGCGAAAGCGAGGTACGTGACCTGCCAGCCTGGTGCGTTGGGCCTGCCACGGCGTCCGAGGCGCTTCGCGAAGGCTACAGTCCCGTGCATCAGTCTTCCGGCGACGCAACGGACCTCGCTCACTATATCGCCCACCATTGGCCCGCCGGAGCGCAAAAGCGCCTTCTGCATGTCGCCAATTCGGCCGCGCGGGGCGTCCTGAGAGAGGCGCTGGAAGCTGAAGGCTTTGAGGTCACCTACGTGCCTCTCTATCATGCCCCTGCCGCCCCTGCGCTTTTCCCGGATGCGGCAGCCGCACTTAAGGCAGGCCAGCCCGCCATCGTGCTCATCCATTCATCCAAGGGCGCGCAGGCCTTTCTTCAACTGTGCAAGGGCGTGGACCTCTCGCAGGTCTCGTTCGTTGCAATCTCTCAGCAGGCTGCCCAGCCTGTGCTTGAAGCCGGCCATGAAAGCGTCATCATCGCAGCTCATCCAGATGAGGCCCATCTGCTCGAAGCGCTCGACCAGTTCATCGCTGGACGTTGAGCCGGGCGAAAACAGTCAACGCATCTGGACCGTCCGGGCCAGACGCGACAGGATACAGAAGTCATGAGTGACCAGCAGCCGACCTCTTCCGATCCCATCGACGCCGAATTCGAGCCGGCGGAGACCGAAACCCCTTCTGAGGATGAGACCGCGGCCTCCCGGAAGGCACCGAAAAGCTCAGGCCCCGGCTGGCTCTCGCTGCTCTTCGTCATGCTGGTTGCCTTCGGCGCGCTTGGGCTATCGCTCTGGTCCTCCGGTCTTCTGGAGAAGGGGCTGAAGCCTGATGAAACCTCCACCGGCCTTGCCAGCCTGACCGACCGCCAGTCGGACCTTTCCAACCGGTTCGACCAACTGGAACAGGACATGGGCGCGTTTGGCGCGCGTCTCGACAAGATCGAAGCCCGCCTGGACGAGACCGAAACGGCGATGGCCGAGGCCTCAGGGCCCCAGCCTCAATCGCAACCTGCCCCCTCTTCCGCCGATATCTCTGCCCTGCAGGAACAGATCACCGCCCTCGAAGAACGCGTGTCTGATCAGCAGCCCTCTTCTTCCATTGACCCACAACGCATAGCCGATCTGGAAGCGGCCGTGCAGGCGTCCGGCAATGATGATGAGGGCGCCTCCTCGGCCGAAGTGGCCCAGCTTCGCCAGCAGCTGACGGGCCTTCGCCGGGAGGTCTCACAGCTGAGCTCGGCGCAGTCGACCCTCGGCAATACCATCAATCAGGCAAGCGAGCGCGCCGATAGCGCACGGTCCGACGCGCTGGCCGCCTCCCAGATGGCGTTGGCGATCGCGTCGCTGGAGACCGCCCTCTCACGTGGAGGCTCCATTGAGGACTCGGCCGCGCTGCTGCAATCGCTTCCGTTTTCCAGCAGCGCTGTCGCCACTATTTCCAGTCTTTCCTCGAGCCCTGTCGCCAGCGAGGACAGCCTGCACCAGCGCTTCCTGGACCTGCGCGAGACCGCCCTCGACCGTGACAGCGCAGCGGCCGGCGAGCCGGGCTGGGTAAACTCTCTTTTCGGCGACTATGTCTCGGTCCGCCGGGGCAGCGCCGAGAGCGAAACCGCTGACCGCCTCGCAACAGCCACCGCCGCGCTCGACTCCGGGGACCTCAAGTCCGCCCTTGGCGCTGTCGAAGAGCTGCCAGACCCCAGCCGCGCAGTCTATGAGAGCTGGATCAGCGATGCCCGTCAGCGTATCCAGCTGAGTAGCGCCGTGAACGCCTTGCGCCTCGAATTCATCGAACAAACACCTAGATAAGACCTCCATGATCGTCCTATTTCTCGTCATCTGTCTCATTGTCCTTGCAGGCGCCGGTGTGCTCTGGGCCTCGCAGCTCTCTGGCAATGTCGTGATCACGCTCGGACCGGACACGATCAGCGTGGAGCTTGTCGTCGCCATTCTGGGCGTCATCCTGCTCGGCGCCATCATGGCGCTTGTCTGGGCCGGTCTGGCTGGACTTATCAAACTGCCCAAGCGCTTTTCACGCGCCCGGCGCAATTCCCGTACGCAGAAGGCCAACCGTTCGCTCGCTGACGGTCTTCTGGCGGCAGAGGCTGGCGATGTGGGCGCGGCACGCAAATATGCCAGCCGCGCCGCCCAGCATGCAGAAGATGAGCGCCTCAAACTCCTGCTTGAAGCTCGCACGGCCGAGATCACCCATGACTGGTCGGGCGCAGAGCGGGCCTGGGGCCAGCTGGCCCGCCTGCCCGGCGGACAGCTCGCGGGTCTTCGCGGCGCCGCCAGCGCCGCCAGCGAACGCGGCGATACCACCGTGGCCGAAACGCGGGCCCGCGAAGCGCTGCAACTGAAAAGCGATGCCGACTGGCCGTTCAATGCCCTCTTCGACAGCCAGATTGCGCGCGGTCACTGGAACGAGGCGCTTGAGACGCTGAGCCTTGGTGAGAAACGCAGCCTCATCTCAGGCGACAACCTGCGCCGCCGGCGCGCCGTGCTCTACACCGCGCAGGCCGCCAGCATGCCCAATGCAGAACGGCGCGAGGCGCAGAAGCTCCTCGCGGATGCCCTGCGCGCTGCCCCCACCTTTCCACCTGCCGCCTATCATGGCGCGCGCCAGCTCAAGATGGACGGCAAGATAAAGGCCGCCCAGGGCGTGCTAGAACTTGGCTGGAAGGCCAATCCGCATCCGGCGCTGGCGCATCTCTGCCGCCGTCTGGATGCCGACGATACGCCCAAGGCGCAGGTTACCCGCCTAAAGGCGCTCATCAGCACCAATCCCGATGCCCGCGAAAGCCGGATCCTCAAGGCCGAGATTGCCATGGCGGAGCGCAACTGGATCGACGCGATCCGTGAGCTTGCCATGCTGGTCGAGGAACGCCCGACAGCCCGGCTCTGCCTTCTCCTCGAACAGGCCCTTCGCGGCTATGGCGACAGTGGCGAGGCCGATCGCTGGGGACGGATGGCGATCACTGCCTCACGGGAGGCCGAGTGGTCTGACATCGACCCGAACGGCCACGCCTTCGACTATTCGCGGCGTGACTGGGCCCGTCTTGTCTATGCATTCGGCGATGCCGGGACGCTGATTCATCCGCGCTACGAATCCTATGGCCGGGAACTGGAAGCGGGCCGGCACATCGCCCTGCCCGCCCCGCTCGCCGGTGTGCGGCCCGATGCGCCAACCGGCCAGAAGGCCCTGCCCGCCGCCAGCGGTCCGCCCTCTCCAGTCACCCAGCCGCCCGTCGATTACGTCCGTGAAGGCGGCGACGACTAAGCACCGCCGGAGCTGGCTTTTTCTGACATGCCCGCTTGCCCGCGCGCCCGCTTGACGGTATGGAGGCGCCTTCCATCAGGTAGCCGCCTTAGCTCAGCTGGTAGAGCATCGCATTCGTAATGCGGGGGTCAGGTGTTCAAGTCACCTAGGCGGCACCATTTCCTTCCAGTTCGCCACGCGAAAAATCGATCCAGAGTATCGATTTCAGGAAAGAAATGCCTTCCTCCATGAGGACCGACAGGTAAGCAGCCTCTCAGCGCCCCGGTTCGATCAGAATTTTGATCTCATGCGGGTGTTTCGCGAGCGCATCGAAAGCGGCTTCTGTTTCCTCAAGCGGTCTGCGGCTCGTAATCAGCCTTGAAACCAGCTCTCCGTGTTCACCGATCATCGACAGGGCTTCCCTGAACTCTTCGGGCCGGTAGGCAAAACTGAACTCCAGCGACAGTTCGCGGACAATAGCCTCGAGGGGCGTGATCGCCTCTTGATGAGGGCAGACGCCCGCAACAATGATATGGCTGTGCGGCATGGCGGAATTGACCACCTCGCCGAGGACCCCCGGCACGCCTGTACACTCAAAGATATTGGCGCCCGGCGGCAGACCGCGAAACTCCCGTGCCAGAAGGGGCGACATCGCAGACGGCGAGAAACCGGCCCGATCCCATTGGGCAAACGGGCTCTCGCTTGCTGGATCGACCACAATGTCGGCACCAATAGCTTCGGCCGCGTCCCGTCGCTCTGCAGAGAAATCGGCAGCGATGACCGGGCCCCGCCCATCGAGTTTCAGCGACAGAATGACCGCCAGCCCCACCGGCCCACACCCGACGACGAGATTGGGGCCTGGCTGCCGGTTTGCGAGCCGCGAGGCGTGCAGTCCGACAGAAAGCGGCTCGGTCAATGCGGCAAGGTCTGGCGGCACGGCCGCCGGCACCTTGAAAGTGCGTATCGCATCAACACAGCTCAGCGTTGCCAGTCCGCCGTGATGGCCAGGTGAGAGACCAATCGTCTGAGGGCCTTCATGATCATGGGTGAAGGGGAGCGCCGTGACGATATCGCCGGGCGTCAGTGCACTCCCATTCGTATTGGGGACGTCTACCACTTCAGCGCTGAATTCATGCCCGGGCACTATGACCGGTAACGCCGCTTCCCCGGCTTCGTCCGCGCCTGCCGCCATCTGCTTGCGAAGCGAAAGGTCGCTGCCGCAGATACCGGTAAAAAGCGGGCGCACCAGGATCTGGCCTTCGCGCGGCACCGGGTCCGGCAGGGTCTCCACCACAATCCGGCCCCCTTTCAGACATGCAGCTTTCATCGATCTGCTCTCTATCCTTTCGGAAGGTCCGCGAAGCGGGAAATGTCCGGCTGGCCCGTACAGGCCGTGGTGCCGCCATCGGCCACCATGATTGTGCCCGTGACATAGGAGGCTGCTGGCGAGGCGAGGAAGGCAACCACCTCGGCCATCTCTTCCGGCTGGGCGGCCCGGCCCATGGGGATACGGGACAGCCAGTCTTCGCGAAGCCCCGGTATCTGATTGAGGTCAGACGTGATCGGCGTGTCGACCAGACCGGGACAGAGAGCGTTCACCCTGATGCCCGCACCGGCATGGTCCATGGCCAGCGCCCGGGTATAGTTGATGACAGCCCCCTTGGCCGCATTATAGGCGGCAAACCGGTAATCGCCGCCAAGTCCGGAGATTGATGCTGTATTCACGATAGCACTGCCTGATGGCATGTGCGGGATCGCGGCCTTGCAGGCATAGAAGACACTGTGCAGGTCAATCGCGATGACGCGCTCCCACTGGGCGGCATCCATCTCCACGCTGTTGCCATAGCTGCCGACACCGGCATTGTTGAACAGGATATCGACCCGGCCATATTTGTCGGTCGCTGTCTTGATCAGCGTTTCGACATCGGACTGCCTGGAGACATCGCCCGCCGAAATCAGTGCCCCCTCAAAATCAGCCGCAAGCGATGTGAGACCCGCTTCATTAAGGTCACCCAGCACCAGGCTGGCGCCCTCTTTCCCCATGAGACGCGCCGTGGCCGCACCAATTCCCGAAGCGGCGCCGGTGATGACGGCCACCTTGCCTTCAAACCTGTGACTGGACATGGCGTGCGCTCAGCTCATCTTCTGGCTTGGCGGTGTTTCATTGGCCCAGTCGCCGCGGCGTTCTGCGGCCCTGCCGGCAATCTTGCCCCACATCGAGGCCGATTTGGCGAGGAATTTAATGTCGAAATTCTCTTCTCCGCGGAACTCGAGGACTTCGACACCTTCAGGGCCGGGCGTATAGCGGTATGCCTTGTCGGCCTCCACAAAGAACCCGTCGCCCGCCCTCAACTCTTCGGTTCCAAGCTGCAGGCTGCCAGCGACGACATAATAGAGGCAGTCGACATTATGCGTGTGCAGCGGCAGCGGAAATCCGCTTTTGAACCAGGCATAGGTCAGGCTGAAACCGGGTTTTGAGAACAGCGTCTTGACGATGTTGCCTTCGTTCGCGCCGGCCTCACTGGCGGCCATGATCCCGGCCTCTATTTCCGGGGTCACGTCGCGATATTCCATATGCCCCGCTTCATCGAGAATGGGGGCGGTTTCGGTCCGGAAGATCTCAAATCCCCCGGCCGCCTCAGTGGTCTGCGCTTCTTGAACAGCCGTATTGCTCATGGTGTTTCCTCCTGGGTTTCGGCCCGTCTTCGCGGGCCTTGTGAGAGTCAGGCTACGCTCATTTGCTTTATAGTCAATATTGACTATTTATT
This sequence comes from uncultured Henriciella sp., assembly GCF_964005855.1. Lineage (NCBI taxonomy): Bacteria > Pseudomonadati > Pseudomonadota > Alphaproteobacteria > Hyphomonadales > Hyphomonadaceae > Henriciella > uncultured Henriciella sp. Next base: position 394,546 of record NZ_CAXFSW010000002.1, on the reverse strand, counting down.
GGCAGTCGCCACGCTATGGCGAATCGCGGAAAGCTGGGATTGATGACAGACTCTGGAGATCGCCAGGACGCTGACGCGCGCACAGCGCCGCGACGGAACAGGCGCGGCGAACGCACGCGCAAAACGCTTCTCGATGCGACGGTCAAAAGCCTCCATCAGAGAGGGTACGGCGGGACCACTGTCGAAGCAGTGATGAACGATACAGGGATAAGCCGCGGCTCTGTCCTCAATCAGTTTCCCACCCGTCTGGATCTGATTATCGCCGCTGCCGAGCATGGCATGAGCGAGATGATAGGCCATACAAGCGGCGAGCTTGAGACCTATGATGACGCGGCTGCCTGCTATCGCGCCTTTTGCGACATCACCTGGCGCAGCTACCAACTGCCAGCTGCCTCGGCGGTCACGGAAACCCTGCTGGCGGCACGCTGGGACAAGGAGCTGGCCGCCGCCTTCCGGCCCATTGCCGAGCGGGTGGAGACTGAGATCGACGGTCTCGTCGCCCGCATCGCAACACAGTCGGGGATCGCGGACATTGATGGCTCAATCGTGCATGCCCGCATCCTGATCCTTAGCCTGCGCGGCATTACGCTGGAGCTCGCCTATGACCCTGGCCGCCCCCTCATCCTTCGCGCGCTGGAGCGGATACGTGCTGAACACGCCGCCCATTGCGACACGGTGCTACCGGTCGGCTAGGCCGTTCGTGTCGCCGTCAGTAACAGAAGGTTCGTTCGCCGCCCGCGATCCCGTAGATGTCGCAACAGGGTAGGCAAATTTTCGCCCCTTATTGCTTGGGCTTCACATTACATTCATGTTACCTGAACAAGTGTTGCTGGGACACTTGGGCTATTCGGGGGAATCTGCAGTGCGCAATACAGAGGGCGGGGGCGCCGGCTCTGACCGAAAACTCTATTTTACGCGCCCCGCACAAAATGCCTGCAGGGTGGACTGCCCAAGACCGATTTTATTGGCGCTGAGCCGGATTCCCGCGACATGCGGAAGGCTCTGCCAGCTCTTCTCCAATTCCATCAAACAGGGAGCAACCTCGCATGCTTGAGAACAAAGCAAAAACACCCTCATGGCTACGGAAAGGGCTTGTCGCGATCCTGCTGACAATCAGCTCTGCCATGGCTTTTTCAGCGCCGGCAAGCGCCAAGGAATTCACCTATGAGAACCTGCTTTATCCATGGATGAAGCTCGATGCCTATTTCGATTACGACGCCTATGTCGATTGCTACATGCGCGAATACCGCAACGATGTCTGGCAACGCTCGCGCGAAGACGAATTCATCAAGGACGAAAAGCGCACCGAGACGATCGACCTGATGAAGGACCGGGTCGGAGAGGCTAATCTGGAAGACGTCTTCACCCTCCGCACAAAAAAGGAATTCGGGGAGTACGACTTCGAGGAAGGCGTCTTCACGTTCAATCCTGTCTCCAAGACCGCCTATTTCTACGAATCCAATGGGAGCATCTGCAGCTTTCCCCAAAACCTGAAAGTCAAATTCTCGAATGCCGACATCATGGAAGGCATCGAAATGGCGAAGGATGAGGCACAGGCTTTCCTGACCTCCCGCAAGCGCGGCAGCAGTGTTGACCGGTCTGTCACGATGGAAATCGACTTCGTCCTGACCGCGCGAGACGGTGAAATGCTCGTCGCCAATATTACCGAGGCACGGGTCCTGAATATCGGACAATACAGGGACTATGACGGCGCCGTCCTCGAGACCTATGAAGGCTCAGCGCCCGCCGCCGCCCCGGCTGTCGCGGCCAGCCCGCAATCGCTCTCGCTCTTTGGCTTTGTCCCGGGCGGATCGCTGCAGACCCTGCGTGATGAGCTGCCGCGCGGTAGCCTGTCGTGCAGCCCGGCGGGAGACGAGTGCGAGGTCCACCTGAAAACCGGCCAGACGCTGGTCGCCAAGCTCGACAGCAGCGACACAATCACCGTCCTTGAGCACCGCGTGAAGCTCGGTAACCAGCAGGTCTCAGAGACTGTTGATGAGCTGAAGGCCACCTATGGCTCGCCGACCAGCGACAAAAATCAGGCGCCGAAGGCGGGCGGATTCAGCACCTTTGGCCAGGTCCCGGCCCAGCCGGGACAACGAACGCTGATATGGCCGTCCGAGGACTATGAGCTCAAGGCTGTCATCTTCTATGGCGCCGGCGATCCGACCGAAGTCGTCACCACCATCCGGCCACGCTAGGACTTTGAGGGGAGCAGACACAATGAAAACCTATCTTACAGCGGCGCTCGCCGCCCTCGCCCTGGTCGCCCTGCCTGCCTGTTCCGGCGGGGACGGAAATTCAGGCGCTGGCAAATCTGCCGCAAGCAAACTCGCCAAGCTCGAGCCCGCCGAAGCCCGGCAGAAGCTGATGGAAAGCGGCTACCCGATAAACCAGAGCGGATTTCGCCAAGCGGTCGACTATCTCGATGCTGACGCCGTTGGACTGTTCATCGCGGCGGGTTTCGATACCAATGCCATGGCGGACGCGCTGAGCTGGCCGGTGGAGGGCACGCAGCGCTATCACAATCCAAAATTTCCGGCGCAACTCGAGACCAGCTACACCGACCCGTCCTACCGGACGATCCTCGCAACCATGTTCGAGAACGGGCTGACACCAAACGAACCCATCTTCTCGATTGGCGCGAGCAAATTTGCCTCGCGGTACACATCCAGCGTCTTTGCCGAGGCCCTGCGCATCGGCGATGACGATTTCATCAGCTTCCTTCGCACGTTCGAGTCCGACTGGGATACCAGACCGGGCTGCTATCAGCACAATCCAAGATGCCGCAATACCGGAACGATGTCTGGATGGCTGTTCTATGCGCCGGTCCGGACCGAAGTCTGGTCGCTGGAGGCCGCGTTCGATGCCTATGAACGGCTCAAGGCGCTCGGTATTGCGCAGCCGGCTGCGGGCGAGGACTCCGATCCTTACCTGATGGCCGTGATCGCCTATCGCAAACACCTGTGGTCTCGCGATAACGCGGACGTCGATGCCCTCTGGCAGGCGGCCGGGAGCCCGCGCCCCGTCCTGCCCTATGGCACCAGCATTGAAGAGGCAGCCCGCAAAGCCGACCCTGACAAGGTCATGTTCACAGCCACAGGAAGTCAGGGTGCATACCTTGTCGACAAGGTCTTCCCCTGCATCGCCGACAATGGCGGCGACTACTATGCCTGCCTGGAAAGCCCACCTGAAGAGGACTAGCCGAAGGTCCCCTGTGCAATGAGAAGCCCTGGCAGCGCTCCTGCCGGGGCTTTTTCATACGGCCCACTCACAGCCCCAGCGGATAGTCCGCGACCGGCTCATAGACGCTTTTCTTGCCCTCGCGCGCGATGCTCTCATAGAGATGGAAGCGGTCAGCGGTCCATGGGCCTGCGCGCAGCACCTGCCAGCGCTCCGACCAGGCCATGGCATCCTCCAGCATCGTCCCATTGAGATAGGCCAGTGTCACATGCGGCTTGAACGGCTTCGGGTCAGGCTTCACGCCGATCCGCTCGGCTGCCTTGCGGCAGTCACGGGCCAGCGCATCAAGCGGCGCCGAGCGTTTGACGGTCGCAAAGACCAGCGATGGCTCCTTGCGGCCAAACCAGCCAACGCCTTCGATCTCCATGTCGAATTGCGGCGCTGCGATCTTGCCGATCTCTGCGTCCAGCTCTTCGGCGACGATCTCGCTGACCTCTCCGAAGAAGCCGAGCGTGACATGGAAATGACCCCGCTCGCGCCACCGCGCGCCATTAAGCCCGGTCTGGAGCGGCTCCAGACGGTCGATAATGTCTTCCGGGACGGGCAGACCAGCAAATAGACGGATCATGCCGTCAGAGGACAGGCAAACGCCCCGGCCATCAAGGCCGGGGCTTCAGTTTTGGCTGACTGGCGGCTTTAACCCGCCAGATCGTCCAGCCTGCCGAAATGCTCGGCCAGAAGATAATAGAAGGTCACGCGCGACTTGTTGGCGCCTTCCGGCTTCATCTTCTCGCAGATCTTGCCGATAGCGGCATCGATCTCGGCATTCTTTTCCTTCAGGCTCAGCTTCTTGCGGCAGAACTTGTCGCGCACGCGCGCAAGCTCGTTCTCATCCGAACACGAGACCAGCGAGGAGTCCCGGTGGCGCAGTGCGATCCCGAGATGACCGACGATCTTCTCGGCCGCCTTCTGGTTGTATCCCTTTGCATATTTCCTGATATTTTCAGCATATGCCGATGCGTCGGCCATATGTCGTCCCCCTCAATGTGAATGTGCGTCCGAACTGTCTCCCCTGACAGGAGAATTATGCTGCCGCCACACCGAGAGAAAGTCAAACGCGGCGGGCCTTATGGACACGGGGAAGGCTGGGCGAGGTGGAGCGCGTTCACCCGGTCCTCTATCTCCTCACTCCACGCCATCGCGAACGCATCGATACAGGTCTTCAGCTGGTCCATGCTTGTCGCACCGATAATGGTCGACCCCATGAAGGGGCGCGTGTCGCAGAAGCGGATGGCAAGCTGGGCGGGATCGGCGCCGATTTCGTCGGCCAGATCGAGATAGGAATTGATCGCCGCCTCGGCTTTGGGGGTCTCATAGCGCTGCAGCCGGTTGAAGAGCTTCTTTCGCGAGCCTTCAGGCAACGCGCCGCCGCGATACTTGCCTGTCAGATAACCCTGCGCCAGCGGGGAATAGGCCAGCAGGCTCACCTTTTCGCGCACACAGCATTCCTCCAGCTCGCCCTCAAAGGTCCGGTTGACAAGGCTGTAGGCATTCTGGATCGACTGCATGCGCGGCAATCCCCTGGCCTCACTGGCTGAGAGGAATTTCATCACGCCATATGACGTCTCGTTCGAGACCCCGATGTGACGTATGCGCCCGGCCTCCACATGGCGCTGCAGGTGCCCGAGGATATCCTCGAAAGGCTCGAAATCCACCTCATAGTGATGCGGCTTCAGAGAGCTTCCGAAGATCGCCGCGGGCCGGTCCGGCCAGTGCAGCTGATAGAGGTCGATATAGTCGGTCTGCAGGCGCTTCAGGCTCTTTTCCACTGCTTCATCGACCTGCTCGCGGGTCTGGCGGGTCAGTTCGACATCGCCGTCGCGGGTCCAGGTCTGATTGGAGCGGCCGCACATCTTGGTCGCCAGGACGATATCCTTGCGCTTGCCTGTCTTCTGAAACCAGGTTCCGATGATTTCCTCGGTCCGCCCCTGCGTTTCCGGCCGGGGCGGCACCGCATACATCTCAGCGGTGTCGAAGAAATTGATGCCGCGCGAGACGGCATAATCCATCTGCTCATGACCCTCGGCTTCGGTGTTCTGTTCGCCCCATGTCATCGTCCCCAGACAGCAGGCGGAAACCTCGATATCAGTGTTGCCAAGCGGGCGCCGCGTATCATGCATAGTTTTATCCTATTTTTCCGATTGCGAGATACAATCAAAGCAGATCGCGCACTGGCAACCTGTTTTCCTTGAAGTGGGGGGCCTCTTCCCACATATTATTGCTAATCGGCATGACTTTATGCCGGCCTTTCGAAAGAGGGATAAATGAACGACTTCAACCAATCTATTGCCCGCGGCCGGACAATGGATGCGAGCATTGACCAGGGCCTTCGCACCTTCATGCTCGGCGTTTACCAGAAACTGACGCTGGGCATCGCGCTGTCCGGCGTGCTGGCCTTCCTGGCTGGCACGTGGGATCCGCTGACCGCCCTGATCTTTGGCACGCCGCTCTATTATGTCGTCGCCTTCGCCCCGATCGCGCTGATCTTCGGCTCGATGTTCTTCATGAAGAACCCCTCGCCGACGGGGTCCGCGATCCTCTACTGGGCGATCGTGACCTTTATCGGTCTTGGCCTCGGCGTCTACTTCTACATGGCGGACGCGAACATCTCGACCCAGACGGCTGGCGGTATCTCGCAATCGCTCAACTATATGACGATTGCCAAAGCCTTCATGATCACAGCCTCCGCCTTTGGTGCGCTGACACTCTGGGGCTACACGACCAAACGTGACCTCTCCGCCATTGGCAGCTTTGCCATCATGGCGATCTGGGCCCTGTTCGCGGTCTCCGTGATCTACATGTTCCTCCCGATGCTTGGCATCATGGAGCCGTCTTCCGGCATGGAATGGCTGATCTCGGGTGGCTTCGCGCTGCTCTCGGCTGTCCTCGTCGCCTGGCAGACGCAGGAACTGAAAGAAGGCTATTACCAGCTGTCCCATGATGGCCGCAGCCTGGCTGTGATGACAAACTGGGGCGCGCTGAACTTCTTCATCATGTTCGTGAACATGTTCCGCTTCGTGCTGATGCTTCTGGCATCGCGCGAATAGGACTGCGCTCTAACGCACCCGAATATGAAGCCCCGGAGCAGCCGCTTCGGGGCTTTTTCTTGACTCCCGCTCCTGCCTGGTATGATCTTGGAACAGATCATGAACCATGTGGAGGCGGAGGCGGCATGGCCTATGACCCTCATAACCCTTGCGCGAGCGATATCTGCCGCGGCGTCCTGCGCCTTCTCGGCGACATGAACCTGGCCGGCATTACCGAAATGACACTCGCCAATGGACGGCGCGCCGACATCGCCGCAGTCGGTCCGAAGGGCGAGATCACAATTGTCGAGATCAAGAGCTCCGTCGCCGACTTTCGCTCTGATGGCAAATGGCCCGACTACCGGCCCTTCTGCGACCGCTTCTATTTCGCCGTCAGCCACGGCTTTCCCAAGGACCTTATCCCGGACGAGACCGGCCTCATCGTTGCGGACGGGTTTGGCGGCGCCATATTGCGCCAGCCGGACACGACACCGCTCGCGCCGGCCCGCCGCAAGGCGATGACGCTGCGTTTTGCCCGCCTTGCCGCCTATCGCTCGGCCCAGGCCGCCTATCAGCCATATGCGCCCGAAGCGGCGAGATAGATTGTCAATGCGGCCACCAGGAAGGCAAGCAGGGTTGCATTGCGCGTCGCAGCCGCGACCGCCTCTTGCGCCGCAGCCTCCCCGGTTTCAGCGCGGCGGCTCCGGCGCATCTGGCGCCACACATAAAGCGTCTGGTGCACACAGACCAGAAAGGCGAGCGGCGCGGCCAGCCAGCTCGCCGCCGTCAGGGCGCAGCCGGTCAGGAAGATCAACGCCCCTCCAAAGCCAATCCAGAGATTGCGGGGCCGGTCCTCATCAATATCCTCCGTGGCCGCCTCTCCTTCGCCTGTCAGCGCGTCCAGTTCATCGGCCATCCTGGCGATCTGATGCAGCCGCCAGGTCTGATGCAGCAGATAGGCGCCGCCGCCAATCCAGAGCAGCCCCATCGCCCGCAAGGTCCAGACAAGTAGTGTTTCCATACGTCCTACGGTGTGGTTCGCGGCGCGCACTTGCAAGTGACGCTGGACGCCCGGGCGCAGAATGCCTAGCTCAGACGCCATGAGCCTTGGCTACCCCCTCGCCACCACTGGAGAAGATGCCCTTAAGGGTATCGCAGAGGCCGCGCGCACACGGTACGAGGCCGAAGCGCTGGCTGGTGAAACGCGCGTCCTGTCGCTTGAGACCGAGTGGCTGAAGCCCGAAGGCGAAGATGTCGCCGCCCTTCAGAAACAGGCCGAGTCAGGTGAGGCAAAGGGCTTCATTCAGGTCTATGAGGATGCTGACGGAAAGCCGGTCCTGGCCGTCACCTACTGGAAGCTCGAGGGCGCGCCTTCCCCAAAAGCCCCGCAGGCGCCGGCGCCGGAAGAGGTGCAGCCTTCAAGGCCTGAAAAGAAGAAGGCGCCCTCAGAAGAGGATCACACGGACGACCTTTATTTCCGCCATGCCCGCGCCAAGCGGAAGCCGAAGAACAAACAGTCAGATCCGCGCCAGATGGACCTTTTCATCAGCCCGGATCCGCGCGGGTATGAACACAAGGATCCCAACAATCCGAATACGATGCTCACTGACGAGGAAGGCGACGGGACCACATTCGGCGGCTAGTTCCGGTCAGCCTCGTCAGGCACTGGCCGGCGCAAAAGTCAGCGCGACACCATTATTGCAATAGCGAAGCCCTGTCGGCTCGGGGCCATCCTCAAAGACGTGGCCCTGATGGCCGAGGCACCGCGCACAATGGTATTCGGTGCGCGTGAAGAACAGCTTCCTGTCTTCTTTGAAGCCGAGGCTGCCGTCGATATAGTCCCAGAAACTCGGCCAGCCCGTCCCGCTTTCATACTTCCATTCAGACCTGAAGAGCGGCAGGTCGCAGCCCTTGCAGTTGAAAGTCCCTTCGCGCTTTTCCTCATTGAGCGGCGAGGTGCCCGCGCGCTCTGTGTCTTCCTTGCGCAGGACGTTGAAGGCATCTGTGGACAGCCTTTCGCGCCATTCTGCCTCCGTGAGGCTGCGCCAGTCTGTGTCGGCATATTGCGCCTCGGACGCACTCTGGCTTTCTGCATTGCTGCGCGAATTGGTGCACGCGGCGATGAGGCCGCCGGCCACGCTTCCAAGCAGCAGCCTGCGACGGGAAAATCTGGTCTTCGTCTGTGTCATACACCCAATATGGTCGCCGCACGCTTTACGGCGACTCACAAATGCGTGTGGAAATGACGCGCGCAAGTCTGCAGCGAAGGGTCGCCATTAACCCATTCTGCCGATAGAAGACCGCCTTTGGATCACATCAATTCGCGGGAGCGGGCCATGGATGACGGAAAGCTGACAGATGCAGCGCGCGAGAAACTGCGCCTGACGGTCGAGCGGATCGAACGCCTCGAAGAGGAAAAGAAAGAGGTCGCCGACCAGATCAAGGACGTCTACGCCGAGGCCAAGGCCATGGGCTATGACACCAAGGCGCTGCGTCAGGTCGTGCGTCTGCGCAAGCAGGACCGTCAGGAACGCGAAGAGCAGGAAGCCGTCCTCGAAACCTATCTTATTGCCCTCGGCGAGGCCTAGATCTTTGCAGCCCGGCCGGACCCCATCCGGCGGTATTTGGCGTTTGGCGGGAACGGGCCTATTCTCCCGTCCAGCCATGTCACGTGAGATCGACGAAAGAAAAAAGCGCAAGGCGCTTCGCAAGCTGCGCAAGGCCGCAGAGCTCGCTGAGCGAGGCGAGGGTCCGCCCCTGTCCGACTGGGAGCGCGAATTCCTTGAAGAGGTCGAACAGCGCATAGAGACCTATGGCTCGGCCTTTGCCGACCCCGAAAAAGGCAATCTTGAAGACCCGATGTCCGCGCTCCAGACCCAGAAGCTGAAAGAGATCGGCAAGAAGGCGCGCGGCAAGGATACGGGCTTCAAGACCCGCAAACCCCTCGGCTGGAAGAGGAAGCAGGATTTTACCCCCCGCGTGCGCCAGATCGATGAGGATGTGGCCGAGACGGAGGCCCCTGCGCCCAGGTCTGAGCCTGCGCCTGCGCGCACGCCTTTCGGCGTGATCCGTGGCAGCGAGCTTGGCGATCAGACTTCAGAAACGCCTATCACCGCTGCGCACGCGAAAAAGCCTGCCAGATCATCGCAGCCGGCAGAACCGAAGACCCCGCAAAAGCGCCCGGCCTTCCGTGTCATAAAAGGCGGCAAGGATGACGCTTGAACAGCAGGCGGCGTGGGACCGCTTCCAGGCTGAGACCGCAGATGCGCGCCAGCCCTATGATATCTTTGCCTTTGGCGACGGGCCGGCACTTGCCGATGAGCTTCTGGCGCTCGTCCTTTCCGGCACGAAGCAGGCAACGGCGGCGCGGCTTAATCTCTACAAGACAATGGGTATGCGCCCGCCAGCGCCCGGCGACCTGTCCCTTGTCCTGGACGGCCGCGGCCGGCCCGCCTGCGTGATCGAGACGACGCGGGTCGAAATTGCTCCCTTCAACACCGCTCCCGAGGATTTTGCCTGGGCCGAAGGAGAAGGTGACCGCTCCCTTGAGCACTGGCAGGCCGCCCACCTCTCCTATTTCCATCGCGAATGCGCGCGCGAGGGGAGTTTCTTTTCCGAAGATGAGCCCATCGTCTTTGAGCGCTTCCGGCTTATCTGGACTCCTGGAACGCAATAGCGGACGGACCGTCCGCGAATGGAGCACAGGAATGAAAACTGTCGTTATTACAGGCGCATCGACCGGCATCGGCCGGACGACCGCCGAGCGCCTTGCCGCGAAGGGCTGGAAGGTCTTTGCCGGCGTGCGCAAACAGGAAGACGCAGACACGCTCAAAAAGGCAGACCCAGCCATCGAACCGCTGATGCTGGACGTCACCAAGGCAGAGGATATTGAGGCTGCCATCGCCAAAGTCTCCGATACGCTTGGCGGCGCGAAACTCGCCGGACTGGTCAACAATGCAGGCATTGCAAGCATGGGCCCGCTGGCCCTTCAGCCGGCCGATGAGTTCAAGGCGCATTTTGAAGTCAATGTCTTCGGCACGCTGAGCGCCACCCAGGGCTTCCTTCCGCTTCTCGGCATGGACCGCAACCGCACAGGCGATCCCGGCCGGATCGTCAACATCACCTCGCTTGGCGGGCGGATCGCCGCGCCCTTCCTTGGCGCCTACACCGCCACCAAACATGCCGTCGAAAGCATGACAGACAGTTTCCGGCGTGAGCTTGTCATCTATGGGATCGACGCCATCGCCATCGGTCCGGGTTCTGTGAAGACGCCGATCTGGGACAAGGCCGAGGACAAGAATGAAGATCAGCCCTACGCCAACTCCGCCTGGGCGGAGCCGATCAGAAAGTTTTCCGAAACGATGCTGAAAGGCGGGCGCGAAGGCCTGCCGCCGGAACGGGTCGCCGAGATCATTGAGACCGCGCTCACCGATTCCAGTCCGAAGGCACGCTATGCGCCTGTGCCGGACAAGTTCACCAACTGGACCATCCCCACCCATATTCCCAAGCGCTGGCTCGACAGCATCTTTGCAAACCGCTTTGGCATGGAAAGACCGGACTAGTCCTTGCCCCACCTGACCGCGCGTCAGCATTTAAAGCCAGAACGGCCCGCCCTAAGCTCCTTTCCATAAACCGAGGGAGAAACGGATATGGGCGATCTCGTCACGCGCAAGGATGACAACGGGCTTTGCTGGCTCACCCTGAACCGGCCGGACAAGCTGAATGCGCTGACGGTCGACATGTTCAGGGAGCTGCGGGCCCATGTGCAGGACCTTTACAAGGATGAGAGCGTGGGCTGCGTCATCCTGAAGGGCGCTGGCAAATGTTTCTCCGCCGGTCACGATCTTGACGACATTGCAGAAGGCGAGGCCGTCCCGTCCCGCGGCTGGCATTCAGAGACTCTCCGCCTGATGGAGAAGCTGCCAAAGCCCGTCATCGCGGGCGTCCATGGCCACTGCTATACCGGCGCGCTGGAAGTCGCGCTGGCCGCCGACTTCATCCTAGCGGCCCAGTCGGCGAAGTTTGCCGACACGCACGCCAAATGGGCGCTCACCCCGATCTGGGGGATGAGCCAGCGCCTGCCGCGCCGGGTGGGGATCGCGACTGCCAAATGCCTCATGTTCACCGCAGAAACCGTGAAGTCTGACGAGGCCCTGCGTATGGGCCTCTGCGAGGCCGTCTTTGCCGATGAGAGTTTCGAAGCGGATCTCGAAGCCTTCGCCCGCAAGATCCTCGAGAACTCCCCCTTCAGTCACGCCGCCAACAAACGCCTTCTGGAAGCCACCGACGCCGACAAGATGGATGCCGGCCTTCAGTGGGAGATCATGGAAAACGAGGGCGTTGGCCCCGACATGCAGGCGCGCATCAGCGCCTTCATGAAGAAATAGGGTCAGGCAAGCAGGATCAGTGCGACGATGCTTAGTGTCAGAATACCGAGGCCTGTAAATTCTCTCGCGCTGATCGTCTCCCTGAAGAAAAACCAGGATGTTGCGACGGTAAAAATGATCTCAACCTGACCGATAGCCCGCACCAAGGCTGCATTGACCATCGCCATGGCCGTGAACCAGCAAAGCGACGCACTTACACCGGCAAGGCCGACCAGCCCCGTGATTCTCCATGCCGTGAACATTCGCTTCAGTTCTCCCGGCTCCCGAAATCTGAGCCACATGCCGATGGCGATGGCCTGAAAGACAAGCACGCAGCCAAGCGTAATACTCGCACGGACAAAGGCCGGGCCGTTGCCAAGGGTGAGCGATGCACCGCGAAAGCAGACGGCGGACAGGCCAAACAGCCCGCCAGACAACAAGCCGTAAATGATCCGCCCGTCGACCTTGAGGCGCGTCCCCTTGCTTTCTGGCGGCAGCGAGATCAGCAACACGCCGGCAAGCCCCGCCATGATGGCCGCAAGCGCATAGATATTCAGCGTCTCGCCCAGAAGGATAAGGCCAAACAGGGCTGTCTGCAGGGCTTCTGTCTTTGTGAACGCGGTTCCGACGGCAAAATTGCGGAACGAAAACAGGTGGATCATGCAGCCCGTTGCAATGATCTGCGCGAGCCCGCCTGCCACCATCAGACCAAGGAAGGCTGGCCCTGGACTCTGCAGCGAAGCGCCCCAGCGCCCCATGCCGCTAGCGCCACGATGACAGCCAGAGGGGCGGCAAAGACGAAGCGTGCCGCCGTCGCCCCCCAAACGCTCAGACTGTCGCGCAGCTTCTTCTGCAGGAGGGACCGCAGATTCTGCGCAAAGGCCGCAGCAAAGGTGATCGGGATCCAGACCGGCATGCCCGGTTGTTTCGAGATTGGCGCCGGACGTCAATCTCGCATGGCGTCAGATAAACCAGAGCAGCACGCCCAGAGCCAGCGTGCCCGCGCTGAACAGGAGCGTGATGGTCCCAAACTCGATATGCGAGAGCGGCTCAGCCGTGTGCGCGTCCATGCGCCGGGCAAGCTGGCAGGATTTACGATAGGCAAGATAGAAGACCGCTATGGCGATCAGGATGAAAACTGTTGCGCCCAGCTTGGCGACCCATGTCGGTTCGACGGCACGGAAGATCGCCTGAAACCCAAGCCCCAGCGCGGCTGATGCGACGCCCGTGCGGATCCACCCGGCAAAGGTGCGCTCATTGGCGAGGATCGTGCGGTCCTCGGCATAATCGGTGCGTTCTTCAGCCAGTTCCTGCTTGCTCGGCATGAGAAACTAACCGCCCTGCGGCCGGATGGTTTCAGCCACGCGGATGGGCGCTTGCCACAACGGCCCTCAGACGCTCGGAATCCACGCCCGTATAGACCTGGGTGGTCGAGAGGCTCGCATGTCCCAGAAGCGTCTGTATAGCGCGCAGGTCTGCGCCCGCCGACAAAAGATGGGTCGCAAAGGCATGGCGCAGCGCGTGCGGCGTCGCCGTCCCCGGCAGGCCCAGCGCGCCGCGCAGCACCTGCACGCCCCGCTGCACGATCGCCGGCTGCAGCCGCTTGCCGCGCACCCCATAAAAAAGCGGAGTCTCCACGGTCAGCCGGTAGGGGCAAAGCCGCGCATACTCATCCAGCGCGCGGCGCACCGCCGGGATCAACGGGACAAGCCGGATCTTGCCGCCCTTGCCCTGTATCCGCAGCCGTTCCGGCGCGGGCACCATGTCGCCATTGAGGCTGAGCGCCTCTGAAATCCGCAGGCCCGCCCCATAGAGCAGCGTCAGGACAGCCGCATCGCGCGCCGCCACCCATGGCTCCATGGCGTTTGCCTCGGCCGTTTCGATCATGTCACGCGCGGCCGCCACAGACACAGGACGTGGCAGACGCGACTGGCGCTTTGGTCCTTTGAGGAAGGCGATCTCCGGATTGTCGATCCCGTGATGGTCGTCCAGCCAGTGATAGAAGGTCTTTATCGCTGAAAGCACCCGCGCCACCGACGTATCCGACAGGCCCTCACGCCGGCGCTTTGCGAGAAAGGCACGGATGTCGCTCGCATGAAGGTGGCGGAACACCTTGATGGCAACCGGCTCACCCAGATGATCCTCCAGAAAGACGAAGAAGCTCCGCAGGTCATGGCCATAGGCCTCCACCGTATTGGCAGCGAGGCGCCGTTCGCGCGCGATATGGTCGAGGAAGGCACCGAGAATCTCCATGAGACGGTAGTGTCATGGCGCAGGGTTAAGGGGGTGTTTAGCAGACGCCCGCTGCCGACTGCCCGGAATCTGCTGAGGCACGACATGGGGAGCGAAGTCGAACCCTGTGAAGCAAAAGCCTCCCGCATGAATCACGCGCGTGACGCATTCGGCCGGGGGGACTAAACCCGTAGCCGATGAAGATCGCCAGCATCCTCTTCCCGCTGCCCCTGCCCGAGCCCTTCGACTATGCCATTCCCGATGGCCTGGACGTCGAAGCGGGCAGCTATGTACGCGCGCCGCTCGGCAAGATCGAACGCACGGGCGTCGTCTGGGCCGTCAAGGAAAAGGCGCCAGACGATACGCGTGACCTGAAACCCGTCCTCGACGTCTTCCCCGTGCCGCCCATGCCTGCACCGATGCGCAAATTCGTGAGCTTTGCCGCCCGCTACAATGTTGCTCATCCCGGCCACGTCCTCGCCATGGTGCTGCGCGCACGCGGCGGACTGAAACCCTCCCCCACGGCCACTGTCTATGAACCGACCGGCCACCGCTCCAACAGGATGACCGAGGCGCGCGTCAAAGTCCTCGATGCCGCGCGAGAGGCCGGGCCAACGAGCGCCGCAGAGCTTGCCCGCCAGGCGGGCGTCTCGCCCGGCGTGGTGAAGGGCCTTGTCGACATCGGCTCATTGGAGGCCCGCGAGGTCGAGACCGACCTTCCCTACCCCCAGCCGACCCGGTTTGAGGGCGGCGACCACCTCACCGGTGAGCAGAAAACCGCAGGCGATGAGCTTCGCCGCGCCATCGCCAGGGGCGGCTTCCAGCCCTTCCTGCTCGATGGCATCACAGGCTCCGGCAAGACGGAAGTCTATTTCGAGGCCATCGCCGAAGCCCTGCAAAAAGCCGGTGACGCGCAGGTCCTCGTCCTGCTGCCGGAAATCGCACTGACCCAGGCCGTGCTCGCCCGCTTCGAGGCCCGCTTTGGCGCCCCGCCCGCCCCCTGGCATTCGGGCCTCAGCGACGCCGAACGCCGGCGCACCTGGCGCGAGACGGCGCATGGCCGCGCCCGCATCGTGATCGGCGCGCGCTCTGCGCTGTTCCTGCCTTTCCGCAACCTCAAACTCATCATCGTGGATGAGGAGCACGATACGAGTTTCAAACAGGAAGACGGCGTCACCTATCATGCCCGCGACATGGGCGTGATGCGGGCAAAGCTCGAAGACGCGGCCATCATCCTCGCCTCCGCCACGCCCGCGCTGGAGACAATGGTGAACGCTGAACAGGGCCGTTATCAGCGCCTCAAACTCTCTGCCCGTCCGGGGGCGGCCCGACTGCCGGACATCGAACTCGTTGATCTGCGTCTCGACCCGCCCGAGAAAGGCAACTGGCTCTCGCCTACCCTCTCCAACGCGCTTGTCTCGACCTTCGAGGCCGGTGAGCAAAGCCTGCTTTTCCTCAACCGGCGCGGCTATGCCCCTCTCGTCATATGCAAGGCGTGCGGCGAGCGGCTGAAAAGCCCTGGCACCGAAAGCTGGCTGACAGAGCACCGCTATACCAACCGTCTCGTCTGCCACCTGACCGGCTGGTCGATGCCAAAGCCCGAAGCCTGCCCGATGTGCGGCGCAAAGGATTCGCTGATGGGCGTCGGCCCCGGCGTGGAGCGCGTGGCCGAAGAAGTCCGCGTGCTGCTGCCGCAGGCGCGGGTGGAAATTTTCTCCTCCGACACCGCCCGGTCCGGCGAAGAGACACGCGGCATTGTCGACCGCATGGCTGCAGGCGAAATCGATGTGCTGATCGGCACGCAGATCGTCGCCAAGGGCCACAATTTCCCGAACCTCACCCTGGTTGGCGTGGTCGATGCCGACAGCGGCATGAAAGGCGGAGACCTTCGCGCCGGGGAGCGGACCTATCAGCTCCTCAGCCAGGTC
Organism: uncultured Henriciella sp.; assembly: GCF_964005855.1. NCBI lineage: Bacteria > Pseudomonadati > Pseudomonadota > Alphaproteobacteria > Hyphomonadales > Hyphomonadaceae > Henriciella > uncultured Henriciella sp. Next base: position 378,751 of record NZ_CAXFSW010000002.1, on the reverse strand, counting down.
GCAGGCCGCGCCGGGCGCGCCGAACGGCCCGGCCGCGCCCTGATCCAGACCTATGGCCCGGAAAACCCGGCCATGATCGCCCTCGCCGCCGGGGACCGCGACGGCTTTCTTCAGATCGAGCGCGATGTGCGCGCCGAGCTGATGCTGCCGCCCTTTGGACGCATGGCCGCGCTTGTCCTGTCTGCCCCCACGCCGGACCTCATTGAAGAGGCAGGCCGCCTGACGGGGGCAGCTGCCCCGAATGGCGAAGGGGTCACCGTCTACGGCCCGGCGCCAGCGCCCATATCCCTGCTGCGCGGGCGCCACCGGATCCGTTTCCTCGTCACCAGTCCGCGCGATGTGGATCTTTCAGCCTATATGGCCGCTTGGCTGAAAGGCCTGAAACTTCCAAACCCGGTGAGAATATCGGCAGATATCGATCCCTATTCCTTTCTTTAGGATGTCTATTCCAAACATCATGGACGAAAGGCCTCTCCATCCGGCATTCCAATTCAGATACCCGTCGCCATCGCTGCGAAGCCAGCGGCACCAGCAGCGCCCGCGCCCCAGGGCGGGGGAGGCAGCAGCAGCTAATTCCGCCCGATCGCGTCTGGCGGACGCCCACCCCAAAAGCCCCGCAGACGGCGCTTTGACAGCCCATCGTGCCAATCGGTCGCAATTCAACCGCTGCAGCCACGTTGTCAGTGCCGAAACGAAGTGCTAAGCGCCCTCACAAGCATTGGGCTGGGGCATCGCCTGCCGGCCCATACTCTTATGTTTCACTTCCGGGCATCCGCCCGCCAACAGACGGAATCAGGTCTTGGCCGCATCTTCCGCCTCCCATGCCAATGAAACTGCGCGCCGCTATGCGAGCGCTCTGTTCGATCTCGCCAAGGATAAAGGTGAGCTTGCAACGGTCGACACCGACCTGAAGAGCGTTTCCGCCATGGCCGCAGACAGCGAAGACCTTCGCCGTCTTCTGGAATCGCCCGCATTTTCCCGTGAGGAAAAAGCACGCGCGCTCCAGTCGGTGGCCAAGGCCGCGAAACTTTCGACGCTGGTCTCAAACTTCCTTGCCACGATGGCCACGAATGGCCGCTCCAGCGACATTCCGGGCGCTGCGAGCCATTTCGATGAGCTTTATGCAAAGCATCGCGGCGTGAAGCGGGCGCTCGCCCGGACCGCAGAAGAAATGACCGCAGAACAGCGCCAGAAGCTTGAAGCCGTGCTGGCAAAAGCTGTAGGCAGCGACGTCGAACTTGACACAGAAGTGGTTCCAGCCCTGATCGGCGGCATTCAGCTGCGCGTCGGCTCCACTCTTGTCGATGCGAGCGTCGCCTCGAAACTTGAACGTATGAACACCGCCATGAAGGGAGCTTAGAGGCTCGATGGACATCAGCGCTGCAGAAATTTCAGGCATCCTGAAATCCCAGATCGAAAATTTTGGTGTCGAGGCTGAGGTCTCCGACGTTGGACAGGTCCTGTCCGTCGGTGACGGTATTGCCCGCGTCTATGGCCTCGACAACGTCCAGGCTGGCGAAACCGTCGAATTCGACGGCGGCGTCAAAGGCATGGCCCTCAACCTTGAATCCGACAATGTCGGCGTCGTGATCTTCGGCGACGACCGCGGCATCAAGGAAGGCGACAACGTCAAGCGCCTGAACGAGATTGTGGCCGCACCGGTCGGCAAGGGTCTTCTCGGCCGCGTCGTGAACCCGCTGGGTGAGCCGATTGACGGCAAGGGTGCCATCACCGACGTCGCAGACCGTAACCGTGTTGACGTGAAAGCGCCGGGCATCCTGCCGCGCAAGTCCGTGCACGAGCCGATGATGACCGGCCTCAAGGCCATCGACGCCATGATCCCGGTTGGCCGCGGCCAGCGCGAGCTGATCATTGGTGACCGTCAGACCGGCAAGACCGCGATCTGTATCGACACCATCCTCAACCAGAAACAGACGAACGATGCTGCCAAGGACGACAGCGAGAAGCTGTTCTGCGTCTATGTCGCCATCGGCCAGAAGCGCTCCACGGTTGCCCAGGTCGTCAAGACGCTCGAAGAGCGCGGCGCCCTCGACTACACCGTCATCGTGACCGCAACGGCGTCCGAGCCGGCTCCGCTTCAGTATCTTGCGCCGTTCACCGGCTGCACGATCGGCGAGTGGTTCCGCGACAATGGCATGCACGCCCTCATCATCTATGATGACCTCTCCAAGCAGGCCGTTGCTTACCGCCAGATGTCCCTGCTCCTTCGCCGTCCGCCGGGCCGTGAAGCCTATCCGGGCGACGTTTTCTATCTCCACTCCCGCCTGCTCGAGCGCGCAGCCAAGCTGAACGAGAACCATGGTTCTGGCTCACTGACCGCCCTGCCAATCATTGAGACCCAGGCGAACGACGTGTCGGCCTATATCCCGACAAACGTCATCTCGATTACCGACGGTCAGATCTTCCTTGAGACGGACCTCTTCAACTCCGGTATCCGTCCGGCCGTGAACGTCGGCCTCTCGGTGTCACGTGTGGGTTCTGCGGCCCAGACCAAGGCGATGAAGAAAGTTGCCGGCTCGATGAAGGGTGAGCTCGCTCAGTACCGCGAGATGGCCGCCTTTGCGAAGTTCGGCTCCGACCTCGATGCCGCCACCCAGCGCCTTCTCGGCCGCGGTGAGCGCCTGACCGAGCTTCTCAAGCAGCCGCAATTCTCGCCGCTGCAGATGGAAGAACAGGTCGTCGTGATCTATGCCGGTACCCGCGGCTATCTCGACAATGTTCCGGTCCGCGATGTCACCCGCTTCGAGAAGGAGCTTCTGGCCCACCTGCGCGGTGCCAAGAAGGACCTGCTCGCCAAGATCCGCAAGGAAAAGGCGATGACCGACGAGATCGAGAGCGAGATCAAGTCCACGCTCGAAGACTTCGCCAAGTCGTTCGCCTAAGAGTCCACGCTATCAGGAGCTGAGCGATGCCCAGCCTCAAGGATCTGAAAAACCGGATCAACAGCGTGAAATCCACGCGGAAGATCACCAAGGCCATGCAGATGGTTGCTGCGGCCAAGCTGAAGCGCGCCCAGGAAGCCGCTGCAGCCTCGCGCCCCTATGCCCAGCGCATGGCCAGCGTGGTCGCCAACCTTGCCGGCTCCATGGGTGAAGGCTCCACCGGGCCGAAACTCCTCTCCGGCACGGGCAGCGACCAGACGCATCTGGTCATCGTACTGACCTCCGAGCGCGGTCTGGCCGGTGGCTTCAACACCTATGTCGTCAAGGAAGCCCGCCGCCTCATCGCGGCGCTTACGGGCGAAGGCAAGACGGTGAAGATTTTCACGGTCGGCAAGAAGGGCCGTGAGCAGCTGAAGCGCGAATATAGCGAGCTCTTCGTCGGTCACCTCGACCTGTCCAACGTCAAGGGCAATGACTATTCCGACGCGGGCATCGGCCTCGGCAAGGAAATCACTGGCCGTTTCGATGACGGTGAGTTCGACGTGGCGACGCTGGTCTATAGCCAGTTCAAGAACGTGCTCAGCCAGGTGCCTGTCTCCCAGCAGCTCATTCCGGCCCAGGCGCCCGAGGACGCAGAGACCATCGACCTCAAGGGCGCCACCTATATCTATGAGCCTTCGCAGGAAGAGATCCTCGAAACGCTCCTGCCGCGCTACATCAACACCCAGATCATCTCCGCCATGCTGGAAAGCGGCGCAGGTGAACAGGCCGCCCGCATGACCGCGATGGACAATGCGACGCGCAATGCCGGTGAAATGATCGACGACCTGTCGATGGAATATAACCGGGCCCGTCAGGCCCAGATCACCAAGGAGCTGATCGAGATCATCTCCGGTGCGGAGGCCCTCTAAGGGACGAAACGATGAATTTCTGGGTCTACGAACACTTTTCAAACAAGCGCGCCCGGGTTCACGCGGCCGACTGCCGGTATTGCAATCACGGCCAGGGCGTCGGCGGCGACCAGAGCAATGACGACGACAAATGGCACGGCCCCTTCAAGACCTATGCTGAGGCTGAAAAGACTGCCGGGTTGCTGGGCCAGAAGGACACCCGCGACTGCGGCGTCTGCAAGCCGGCCCAGGCCCGCGAGCGGCGCGGCATCAAGGTGGCCGACGTCGCCCCGGCAATTGCCGCAGCCGCCAAAAAGGATACTGCCCCTAAGCCGGCGGCACCCAAAAAGCCAGCTTCCACAAAGACCAAAACGACATCCGCTCCCAAGGAGACGCCTTCCATGAGCAGCTCTGCATCCGCCGCAACAGGCAAGATTTCACAGGTTATCGGCGCTGTCGTCGACGTTGAGTTCGATGGCCACCTTCCAGACATCCTGAACGCGCTGGAAACCGACAATAACGGCAACCGCCTCGTCCTCGAGGTCGCCCAGCACCTCGGTGAGAACACTGTCCGCACCATCGCCATGGACTCCACCGAGGGTCTCGTGCGCGGCCACCCGGTGAAAGACCTTGGTGAGCCGATCCGCGTGCCGGTTGGTCCCGAAACGCTCGGCCGTATCATGAACGTCATCGGTGAGCCGATCGATGAGCGCGGCCCGGTCGAAACCAAGACCCGCGCCCCGATCCACGCGCCGGCCCCTGAATTCGTTGACCAGTCGACCGAGGCTGAAATCCTCGTCACCGGCATCAAGGTCATCGACCTTCTCTGCCCTTACGCAAAAGGCGGCAAGATCGGCCTCTTCGGCGGCGCAGGCGTTGGCAAGACGGTTCTCATTCAGGAACTGATCAACAACATCGCCAAGCTGTTCGGCGGCTATTCGGTGTTTGCCGGTGTCGGCGAGCGCACGCGCGAAGGTAACGACCTCTATTACGAAATGATCGAATCCAACGTGATCGATCTCGACGGCGACAGCCGCGTGACCCTGGTCTACGGCCAGATGAACGAACCTCCGGGCGCGCGTGCCCGCGTCGCGCTGACCGGCCTTACCCAGGCGGAGTATTTCCGCGACCAGGAAGGTAAGGACGTCCTCTTCTTCGTCGACAACATCTTCCGCTTCACGCAGGCAGGTTCTGAGGTGTCCGCACTTCTCGGCCGTATCCCGTCCGCTGTGGGCTACCAGCCAACGCTGGCAACCGACATGGGCCAGTTGCAGGAGCGTATTACCTCCACAAACAAGGGTTCGATCACCTCGGTCCAGGCCATCTACGTTCCGGCTGACGACCTTACCGACCCGGCGCCTGCCACCTCGTTCGCGCACCTTGACGCCACGACGGTTCTCAACCGCGCCATTTCGGAAAAGGGTATCTACCCGGCCGTCGACCCGCTCGACTCCACCTCGCGTATCCTTGACCCGATCACGGTCGGCCAGGAGCATTACGACGTCGCCCGCGGCGTGCAGGAGATCCTGCAGCGCTACAAGGAACTTCAGGACATCATCGCCATCCTCGGCATGGACGAGCTTTCTGAAGAAGACAAACTGGTCGTCGCCCGCGCCCGTAAGGTCGAGCGCTTCCTGTCGCAGCCGTTTGACGTTGCTGAAGTCTTCACCGGCAGCCCGGGTGAGCAGGTCAAGCTCGAGGACACGATCCAGGGCTTCAAGGGCCTCATCGCCGGCGACTATGACCATATGCCAGAGCAGGCTTTCTACATGGTCGGCAATATCGAACAGGCCAAGAAGAAGGCCGAAAAGATGATGGAAGACGCATAGAGCGCCTTTCAGTGGCCTCACCCTTTGACAGGCTCAGGGTGAGGCCGTTTCTGACAGGTCCGGGGCTTCGCCGGCCTCATCGCGGGCCTGCCGAAGGATGAAGATACAGGGAATTGCCAGCTATGGCCGCTAAACTTCACTTCTCTCTCGTCTCGCCCGCCAAGGAGCTTTTCTCCGGTGAGGTTGACCATGTGATCGCCCCCGGCACAGAGGGTGAGTTCGGCGTCCTCGCCAACCACGCGCCCTTCATGACGACGCTCAAGAACGGCATCGTCCGCGTTCTGGAGAATGACCAGACAAAGATGCGCCTGTTCGTTCGCGGCGGCTTTGCGGATGTCACACCAGCCGGCCTCACCATCCTTGCCGAAGAGGCCGTCGATCTTGCCTCTGTCGACTCTGCGCAGGTTAACGCCGAGCTGGAAGAAGTCCGCAACAAGCTTTCCGCCGAAGGCAAGGACGGACCGCACGAAGCCACACTGAAAGCCCAGATCGACTATCTGAGCGATCTTCGCGCCGCGCTCGCTCACTAGCGCTTCCCGATATAGAGTTTTTTCCAAGAGCCGCGCCGGACAATCCGGGGCGGCTCTTTTCTTTTCGCGCTCCTGGGTCATACTGAACCGGCTGATCGGGAGGGCATACGCCATGAAAACGAAATCCATCATCCTCATCGCCTCTGCTGGCATGATCGCCGCTGCCTGCGTGCCGCAGGAAGAACGCGACCTTTACCGGCCTGGTGCCTATGTCGAGGAGGGGATCGGCTACAAGGCCTTTGCCGACGCCGTCATCGCCCATTGCGTGCCCGCCATCCAGAATGAAGAGGCTTTCGCAGATTTCGAGATGAAGAATGCGAGCCCCCTGCGCGCCCTTGCTGACAACAAATATCCAGTCGTCTCAAGAGATGGCTTGCCGATCTGGCAGCTGGCCGAGGGCCTCGTTCAGGTACAGCTCGATCCTTATACGACGTGCGAGGCTGTCGCTGTCGGCCTGCCCATGGACACGACCATTGAGGTCACGGCAAAGACCGCCAAGGCGAACGGATTCACCGAAATCGACGCAGACAATCCCGCAGATGGAGCTTCGATCCACCGCGTGCTTGTCGCCGCTGACGGCACGAAGCTCGACCTGACCGCCCCTGTAGAGGGGCAGACGCCTGACGGGCGCACCTATACCAAGGTCGTTGCGACCGTGTCCCAAGGCGCAGATTGAGCCTGCGCGATTAATATATCGGCCGCCCATCGGTCAGGCCGATAATCTCACCGCTCACAAAGCTCGATTCCTGGCTCGCCAGATAGACAAAGGCCGGGGCGATCTCGGCTGGCTGACCCGGCCGTCCCATTGGCGTATTGCCGCCAAACTGCTCCACCTTCTCCTGCGGCTGGCCACCGGACGGCTGCAGCACGGTCCAGAACGGGCCGGGGGCGATGGCGTTCACGCGCACACCCTTGTCCATGGCGACCTGTGCAAGGCCTTCGGTAAAACCACGGATCGCATATTTGGTGGTCGCATAGTCCAGGAGCTGCGGTGAAGGGTCAAAGCCCTGTATCGACGTCACATTGATGATCGAACCGCCTGCCGGCATCACCTTGAGCGCTGCCTTGCAGAGCCAGAACATCGCATAGACATTCGTCTTCATGGTCGCGTCGAACTGTTCGCTGCTGATATCCTCGATATCGGTCTGGAAAACCTGTTTGCCGGCATTATTCACCAGGATGTCGAGGCCGCCCATCTTCTTGACGGCCTCCCCTATGAGGTCGGTACAGAACGCTTCTTCCTTGAGGTCACCGGGCATCAGATGGATCCTGCCGCCCTCGTCCTTGACCAGGGCTTCCAGCGCACGGGCATCGGGCTCTTCGGATGGCAGGTAATTCACCGTGACCTCTGCGCCCTCGCGGATGAACGCAATCGCGACCGCGCGGCCAATGCCGGAATCGCCGCCCGTTATAACGGCCTTGCGCTCTTCCAGCCGGCCGGATCCCTTATAGCTCTCTTCCCCATGATCGGGCTGCGGGTCCATTTTCGCTTCGATCCCCGGCTTGGGCTGGGGCTGGCGCGGAAAGGGCGGCTTTGGATACTGCGTCCGCGGGTCGCGCATCTCGTATTGATTCTTGATGGGCTTGCTCATGGCGCGAATGCTCCTTGCATCGTCAGGGGATGGTCTTGTGCGACCAACGCCCGCCGCCACGCGCCGGTTTCTGTGGATGTCTTGATCGAGGCTAAGCCCGCGGGCTTTCGGACCGGGAAAGGTCAGGCAAAGACCGCAATGGTCTGGCGGCCGATCATCATCGGCTGCCCGTCCGCATTCCACATCCGCATGGACTGGCTGGAATAGCCGTCCCTGGTCGCCTGCGCTTCATGATGGACGAGGAACCAGCCCTCTGTCGTCACGATGTCGTCGGTGAGAAATTCGGCCATCCAGGTCATGGAACTGATTGGCCCCGGCTCTGTCATCATCGACATCGCTGCTGGCGGCGGGGCATCCGCAATGGAAAGAAGCGTCGTCGGATTATAGAGCGCGCCCTCATCCTTGTGGCGCAGCCAGAGGGTGATGTCGCCGCGCTCGGCCCCGCTTACCGGGGGCTGACCCTCGGCCAGCCGCACATTGAAATGATTGGCGAAGTTCGGCCGGCGGCCCGAGCCGAAAAAGGACGGGTAGTCGTCGGGCCCCTTCACCTGCGGCCATTCGCGTGAGGCCTGGTCCAGCTTCGATGGGCGTTTGGCCCCGAAGGTAAAGATACAGCGCGCCATGACGCCGTCTTCGCTGACAAGGTCTGCATTCACAAAGGCAGAGGATTTGCCCTGGCGCAGCAGCGTTGGCGAGATGACAACATCACCGCCAACCGGGCCGACAAAGGCCACCTGCGCGGCGCGGATCGGCATGTCCGGCACGAGCTCCATCGCCGATTCCAGACAGAGCGCAGCCGTCAGCCCACCATAGGTGGTGCGTCCCTGCATCCAGTCTTCCGGAATGGTCGCCTCGATGCGCCCGTTCACGCCGCGCTTCAGCCCGGCAATGAGCTCGCTATAAAGCACTGCCTCAGCCTTAGTGCTGGCTTTCCGGCGTTGTCACGCGCAGGCCGTCCAGCTCATCGGAAACCTGGATCTGGCAGGAGAGGCGCGAATTGGCCTGAACGTTCTCGGCAAAATCGAGCATGGATTGCTCCATCTCTTCCGGCTGGCCAACCTTCTCCATATATGCTTCGTCGACATAGACGTGGCAGGTCGCGCAGGCACAGGCGCCGCCGCAATCTGCGTCGATGCCGGGGACCGAATTCTTGATCGCCGTCTCCATGACGGTCTCGCCATTCTTGGCCTCGATCGGGCGTTCTGTTCCGTCGTGATCGATATAGGTAATGGTCGGCATGGTGTTTCCCTGTCTCCTCAGGCGGCCTGGGCCGCGATTTCCTTCATGCTGATGGACGTATCCTTGAGCGTCTCGGACGCAACGGAGGCACCAGACATGATCAAACGTTTCGATGCAATGAATTCCGGCGGGCTGTTGATCGCATCCACGGCGATCAACAGCCCGTTTTTCAGATAGAAAGCGGCAAATTTCTTCGCCTCGATATCGCCGCGCACGACGATCTCGTCATACCCCATGGAGAGGCCGGCAATCTGCAGCTTGATGTCGTACTGGTCGGACCAGAACCACGGGCAGTCCAGCGCCGGGCGCGGCTTGCCCATGATCGCCGCCGCCGCCAGCTTGCCCTGCTCTATGGCATTGTGGACGCTTTCCAGCCGCCCGGTGCGGGCATAGTGGGCGAGCGGGCGGACCGTACAGTCCCCGGCGGCAAAGATGCGCGGATCGCTGGTGCGGGCATCCTCATCGACGATGATCCCGTTCTTGACCGGCAGGCCGGCATCTTCGGCCAGCTCCACATTCGGAACGATACCGATCCCGGCGAGCACCATGTCGGCCTCGATCTCCTCACCGGAGGCCAGCACCGCATGGGTCAGCTTGCCATCCTCGCCCTTCAGGCGGGCAAGGCGCGCGCCGCAGCGCACATCGACGCCATGCTCCATATGGAGCGCCTCATAGAAGGAGCTGATCACCGGGCTGGTGACACGGGCGAGCGCGCGCTGCTCCATTTCGAGCACCCTCACTTCCAGGCCGAGCTGGCGCGCAACGGCGGCCGCCTCGAGCCCGATATAGCCCGCCCCCACAATGACCAGCCTGTGGCCGGGGATCATCTTCGGCTGGATATGCTCGACGTCGGCCAGGCCGCGCAGGTCAAACACGTTTTCAAGATCGGCGCCTTCGACCGGCAGGGGACGCGGGCGCGACCCCGTCGCAATGATCAGCGCGTCATAATCGAGATGCCCGCCATGCTCGAGCGTGACCTGGCGACGGGCCCGGTCGATCTTTTCCACGCGCTGGGACAGCAGCGTCTCGACCTTGTTGTCCTCATACCAGGCGGCGGGTTTGAAATAGAGCCGGTCCTCGCCAAGCTCGCCCTTCATATAGGCCTTGGAGAGCGGTGGGCGCTGATAGGGAAGCGCGGCCTCGTCACCGACCAGAACAAGATCGCCCTCATAGCCGAACTGGCGCAGCGACTGAACCACCTGAGCACCAGCCTGTCCTCCGCCAATGATGACAATTTTCTGTGCGGCCGACAGGTCCATGTCAGCTCCCTCCCATTTTTGCGTTTCATGACGCAGGCGTCACGATTTTTCAAGTCACCGCAGACATTTCCCTACGGGCAGCTTGTGCATCTTTGTATTCGCAGCCCTTTTAGCCTGAACTGCAAACCAATTTGAAGAGGGCTTTTGGTCACGCTATCGCTGTTTCGACGCTGCATCTTCTCCCGGAGCCCCGATCCATGTCCTCAAAAGACCATCAGACCACGCGCCGCGTTCTCGACATGCTGCATGGGCGTGCCCGCAAACTGGCAAAGGGCGACAGCCTGACCCCGCCCATCGTCAACGCTTCCAAATACGCCCTGCCCGGCGCACCGGACCATCCCTTCGTCTATGGCCGCTATGACAATCCGGGCTGGCAGGCCGTCGAAACCGCCATCGGCGCGCTTGAAAACGCGCCTGTTATCAGCTTCCCGAGCGGCATGGCGGCCATCACCGCCGCCCTCATGGCGCTCGCAGGACCCGGCAGCCGCATCCTGATGCCGTCAGACGGCTATTACACCGTCCGTGTGCTGATCGAAGATTTCCTGCGTCAGCATGGCATCGAGGTTGTCTACGTGCCCACGCGGGAGATGGACGCGCATGACCTCTCCGGCTTTGATCTCATCTGGCTCGAAACCCCATCCAATCCCGGCCTCGATGTCTGCGACATCGCCGGTATCTGCACCCGCGCTCACCGAACCGGCGCAAAGGTCTGCGTCGACAATACCAGCGCGACACCGCTCCTGCAGGACCCGCTCGCGCTCGGCGCGGACATGGTCGTCGCGTCCGACACCAAGGCGCTGGCCGGTCATTCCGACGTCCTGTTCGGCCATGTCGCCGCGAAGGATGACGCCCTGATCGAGCGCGTGCGCCAATGGCGCAAGCTCTCCGGCGCAACGCCCGGCCCGGCCGAATCCTATCTCGCCTATCGCGGCCTGATGACGCTGGAGCTTCGCCTCGAACGCATGTGCGCCAATGCCGGCGCGCTCGCCGGTCTCTTTCACGGCCACGCCGCCGTGGAGGCGGTGCGCTATCCGGGCCTGCCGGACGACCCGTCACACGCAATCGCCTCAAAACAGATGACCCGCCCCGGCTTCATTGTCGGCGCGACCTTTGCCAGCGAGGCGACCGCCGAACGCTTCATCGATGACTGCCCCGCCATCTTCCATGCGACCAGCTTTGGCGGCATCCAGACCAGCGCCGAACGCCGCGGCCGTTGGGGCGACGACGTCCCGGCCGGCTATGTCCGCCTTTCGGCAGGTTGTGAGCCGACAGACGCCCTGCTTGAGGCGGTGAAACACACGCTGGATGCGCTCTGATGGCCGACCTGCTCGAGTTTCACCTCGCCGATGAGGCCGCCACCGCCCGGCTCGCCCAGCGTCTCGCCCCTCACCTGCAGGCCGGCGACGTGCTCGCCCTTCATGGCGGGCTCGGCGCGGGCAAGACGACCTTCGCGCGGGCGCTCATTTCGGCTCTGCGAGGCGTCACCACCGAAGTCCCAAGTCCCACCTATACGCTCGTCCAGACCTATGAGGCCGGCCCGCTCACCATCTATCATTTTGACCTCTACCGGCTGGAAGACCCCGATGAAGTCAGGGAGCTTGGCTGGGACGAGACCGCTTCGGGTCTCGCGCTCATCGAATGGCCGCTCAAGGCTGGCGATCACCTGCCCGTCTGGCGGCTTGATCTCACCCTGGAGCAAACCGCCGATGGGCGCACAGCGAGGCTGGAACCGCAGGGCGAAGACTGGCAGGCTCGGCTCCATGGGATTTGATGCTGACAGGCAGGCCGAGATCGAGGCCTTTCTCACCCGCACCGGCTGGGCCGATGCGCGTCTCGACTGGCTGAATGCCGACGCCTCGACCCGCCGCTATGGCCGCCTGACCCGCGCCGACAGCCAGACCGCCCTCCTCATGGACGCCCCTCTGGTCGAGGATGATCCGTGCACGCCCGATATGAGCGAGGAGGAACGCCTCGCCGGCGGCTGGAACAAACAGTCCCGCCTCGCCGCCTCGCGCGTCGAAGCCTATGCCGCGCTTGCGGGCTGGCTGCGCGAGCACGGCTTCAGCGCGCCGGAGATCATGGCCGGCGACCCGGATTTCGGCCTCGCCATCATCGAGGATTTCGGCTCCCAGAAAGAGTTTGCCCGCCTCATCGAAAAGGGCGCCGATGAAGTCGAACTTTACACCGCCGCGGCCAGCGCCCTTGCCGACCTTCACGCCCTCGACACCCCGCGAGAGCTTCATGCCCTCGGCCGCACCTGGCCCATCCTCGATTTCGACGCGCTGGCCCTCGATGTAAATGCCAGCCTGTTCGCCAACTGGTATCCGAAATTCGACCCGCGCATGCGCCTCACCGAAAAGGCCGAAGCCAGATGGGAGCGCGAACTTTCCGCCCTGATTGAGCGTGCCGAAGCCTTCCCGCGGGAGCTCACCCTGCGCGACTATCACGCCGAAAACCTCATCTGGCTGCCAGAGCGGGATGGCCGCGCCCGGATCGGCCTGCTCGACTTTCAGGATGCCGTGGTCGGCTGGGACGCGTGGGACATGGCCATGCTGGTCCAGGACGCCCGCAGGCCTGTCTCGCCTGCCGCGCAGGCAACCGCCATCCGCACCTATCTCGACAGGACCGGCAAGTCCGAGGCCGACTTCCTCGAACGCCTCGCCATTATCGGCACGCTCAACGCCCTGCGTATTGTCGGCATTTTCGCCCGCCTGATCGAACGTGATGGCAAGGCGCGCTACAAACTCTTCCTGCCGCGCCAGAAACAGCTTCTGGCCCGCAATCTGGAACACCCCTCCGCCGCCGGCATGGCCGCCTTCGTCGCCGAAACCGCGCCCTTCATCTTTGAGGAGGCGTAGCATGCCCCTTCCCCACACCGCCATGGTCCTTGCCGCCGGACTCGGCACACGCATGCGGCCACTGACTGAAACCACGGCCAAACCCCTCATAGAGGTCGCCGGCAAACCCTTGATGGACCGTCAGATCGAGCCGCTGATCGAGGCCGGCGTCAAACGCCTTGTCGTAAACGCGCACTGGTGCGCCGATGCGGTCGAGGCCCATGCGCGCGGCTATGGCGGCGTTGAAGTCATCTTCTCCGATGAGCGCGCCGAAGTACTCGAAACCGGCGGAGCCATCTCGAAGGCAGCCAGCCTGCTCGGCGAGGATCCTGTCTTCGTCGTCAACACCGACGCCTTCTGGGCGCCAGGCGATGGCGCGCCGCTGAAAGCGCTCGCGGGCGCCTACGACCCCGAAAAGGCCGATGAGATCCTGCTTCTGGCAGACCGTGAGCGCTGCCTTGGCTTTGGCGGCAAGGGCGACTTCCACCTCTCCGATGACGGTGTCATCACCCATCGCGGTGAAGCCCCGTCCGCCCCCTGGGCCTATGCGGGCCTCCGCATCGCGAAGCCTTCGCTCTATGCGGCCTACCCGGCTGAGCCCTTTTCGGCTTTCCGCGTCTGGTCCGGCCTGCTTGAGAAAAAGCGCATGCATGGCCTGCCGCTGGACCGTTTCTGGCTGCATGTCGGTGACCCGAAAGCCCTGAAGGACGCCGAAATGTGGCTGAGGTGCTTTGGCGCATGACCGGGCCCGGCCTGTTCGACCCCGGCGCGCCGCGCCTGCGCACCATCCCGCCCGGTGCAAATTTCCTCGCTGAGCTTGCCCGCGCGCTGGTCGCGGAAAAGGAGGTCTCCGTCCACCCGGACGCCCTGGCGGACGACCTTATCTACGTCCCCAACCGCCGGTCGGCGCGAGCGCTCGCGCTCGCCATTTACCGCGCCTCCGGCATCAAGACGCTTCTCATGCCGGAAATCCGCCCGCTCGGTGATCTGGAGACAGACGAGCCCCCGCCCGGCGTGGAATCGGCGCTCGCAGACCTGCCGCCTGCCCTCTCGGGCGCAGAACGCCTCGGCCAGCTCTCGCGCCTCGTTTCCGCCTATTATGAGAGGCAGGGCACTCCCGTGCCGCCCGCCTCCGCGCTCGCCGCCGCCGGTGAGCTGGCGCGCCTCCTTGACCAGGCAGCGCTCTCGGGCGGCATCGACTGGGACCTCCTCGACACCCTGGTTGAGGAACGCCAGCTTGCCATTCACTGGCAGCAATCGGTCGAATTCCTGAAGATCATCACCGAGGCCTGGCCCGCCAGTCTTAAGGACCAGCAGCGCATGGACCCCTATGCCCGCCGCCTCGCTGCGGCTGAGGCGACAGCGGCCAGCTGGAAAGACCGCCCGCCGAAAGGCGATGTCATCATTGCAGGCTCCACGGGCGCGGACCCGTCCGCATTTGCCCTGATGACGGCCGCGCTCCATTTGCCGCGTGCGCTTATCGTCCTTCCCGGCCTCGACCGGGATCTCACCCGTGCCTCCATGGAGCAGATCGTCAAGACGCCCAGCCACCCGCAAGCCGCTCTTGCGCGAACGCTGGACCGGCTCGGCTATCTGCCCGACGAGGTGGCCCCATGGCCCGGCCTTGCCGACACGCCAGAAGCACGCGCACGCCGTTCGCTCATCCACGAAGCGCTGGCGCCCGCCAGCGAGACGGCCGGCTGGCTGACCCGCCTTGATGAACTGGCCGGGGCGCGCTCACGCGCCGACTTCGCCCGCGACGGCTTTTCGGGCCTCACCCTGATCGACGCCGCCGATGAGCAGGATGAGGCCTGGTGCGCGGCGCTCCTGCTGCGCGAAACACTTGAGCGCGACGGTGAAACCGCCGCGCTCGTGACGCCCGATGCCGGGCTGGCGCGCCGCGTTTCCTCCCTGATGAAACACTGGGGGGTCGACCTTTCGGCGTCCGGCGGCACACCGCTCCTGCAGACCCGGGCGGGCAGCCTCGCCGCGCTCACCATGGACTGGGCAAGCGACCCGACCCATCCGGCCCTCCTGCTGGGGGTCCTCAAACACAGGCAGGTCACCCCGCTCGCCGGGCTCGACTCATTTGAACGCAACATCCTGCGCGGCCCCCGCCGCTGGGAGGGTTTCGACGGCCTGAAAGCGCATATCGACCGGCTGGACCGCGAGGCGCGTCATCAGGCAGAGATGAAGGGCCGCACGCCGCCGCGCTTCGCCGGACCCGCGCATCGTATCGTCGCGGATCTTGAGACCCGGCTGGCAAAGGCGGGGCTGAGTGCGCCAGAAGACCCTGTTACCGGACGCCAGTTCCTCGAAGCGGTGAGCGACCTCATGGCCGACCTTGGCGACGCCCCCCTGCCCTGGGCGGGTGAGGATGGCGCGTCCCTCTCCGCGACCATGCGAGACTTTGCCGACATCTGCGACAGCCTCGAGCCAGCGCCAGCGGAGATATGGGCAGAGCTGTTCAAGGCTCACTGCCAGACGATCAGCGTCCGCGAAGCTGGCGCAGACCATCCACGCCTTGCCATCTGGGGGCCTCTGGAAGCCCGTCTGCAAAGCGCTGACCGGCTGATACTCGCTGGCCTTAATGAGGATGTCTGGCCGAAACAGCCGCCGCCGGACGCCTTCCTGCCCCGAAACTTCCGCAAGACGCTCGGGCTCGCCGATCCGGATGAACGGATCGGCCTCTCCGCACATGACTTTGCCCAGATGGCGGCCGCGCCGAACGTTACCCTGATCAGCGCGCGGCGCCGCGACGATGCGCCCGCCGTTGCTTCGCGCTGGATCTGGCGTCTGACCACGCTTGCGCGCGGCGCCCTCGGGGAAGAGGACGCCCGGCGCGCACTCGATCCGGTAGAGGGCGGCGATCCGCGTCTCTGGCTGGAAGCGCTGCGCGAAGCCCCGTCCCTGCCGGACGGCTACACGTCTGAGCCGCGCCCCGCGCCCGCTCTGGAAGCACGGCCGGCCAGGCTCTCGGTCACCCGGATAGAGGACCTCATCCGCGACCCCTACAAGATCTACGCGCAACAGGTGCTCGGCCTCTATCCTCTGGACCCGGTCGACATGCCGGTCGATGCCCGTCCGCGCGGTACCGCCATCCACGCCGCGCTCGAAAAGTTTGAGGATGAGGGCGTCGAGAAGTCGGCAGAGAGCCTCATCGCCCTCATCGAACAGGAACTCCGCGAAGCTGGGGAGCTTGAAGAAGTCATCCTCGGCGCCGCTTCCGTCCGCAAGAAGGTGGCCGCGGAATATCTCGACTGGCGCGCAGGCCGGCTCCACCTCATCGCCGGGCGCGTTCACACAGAGATTTCCGGCCAGACGGGCCTTGATGTGACCGCCATGCCGGAAGGCCGCTTCACCGTGACGGCAAACGCTGACCGGGTGGAGCGCCATCAGGACGGCTCCATCGCCATTCTCGACTTCAAGACCGGCGCCCCGCCCGGCGAAAGGGAGGTGCGCGCCGGGCTTAATCCGCAAATGCCGCTTTCAGCCATCATCGCTCTCGGCGATGGCTTCGAAACAGCCAAGGGCGCGAGGCTGCGCAGCGATACCGTCTCTGCGCTCACCTATGTGCGCTTCGGATCGACCTTCGCCGTGCGCAACATCGGAGACGGTACGGGCCGTTCTACGCCTGAAAAGCCGCTCGAAGAGATCATTGAGGAGACCCGGGACGGCGTCACCCACCTCATCGCGCGCTTTGCCGACCCGTCCCACCCCTATGTCAGCATGCCGCGGCCAAAATGGGCGACCTACGGCTCTGACTATGCGCGTCTCGCCCGGCGCGATGAATGGATTTCGGAGAGCGGCGATGACTGACACCGATACGCTCGACCGCTCCTATGTCCGCGCCCAGCAGGCGCAGGCCGATGCCGCCCTGCCGGACCGCTCAGCCTGGGTGGAGGCGCATGCAGGCTCCGGCAAGACCAAGGTCCTCATCGACCGCGTCGCCCGCCTCCTACTGCGCCGCGATGGCGGACGCCCCGGCGCAGCCCCGGACACGATCCTCTGCGTCACCTATACCAAGGCCGCCGCGAACGAGATGCTGGGCCGTCTCTTCCGCACCCTCGGCAGCTGGTCGGTTGCCAATGATGAGGAGCTTCGCGCCGAACTTGCCCGCCTCGAACATCGCGATCCCGGCAGCTACGAGCCCAGCGACCTCGATGCCGCCCGCGCCCTGTTTGCGCAGGCACTTGAGACGCCGGGCGGGCTGCGGATCGAGACCATCCACGCCTTCTGCGCGCGTATCCTCCGCCGGTTTCCGCTGGAGGCCCGCGTCTCGCCCGGCTTCACCGAGATTGAAGACCGCGAGGCCGACGAGCTCTGGTCGCACGCCATGCGGGACGAGATCCTCAGCGCTGCCGACACCGACCCGGACGCCCTCGCGGCCCTGTCGGAAGCCGGCGGCGGTCTCGGCGCAGCCGCCATCCTTGCGGCCCTGCGCAGCGTCGCCACAGACCTCACCGGCCGCGACCCTGATGAGCTGAAGTCGCAGGTCAAGGACGCGCTGGACGCCCCGGATGAAAGCGCCGCCGACCTGGTCGAGAACGCGATGGGCTGCGACCTGCCCCGCGCCGACATCCAGGCCATCGTCTCGCTCCTCTCAGGCGAAACCAGCCTGAAAAAGACCGACGCCGACCTCATGGACAAGCTGGTGGACTGCCTTTCCACCTGTCCAGCAGAGGACCGGTTCGACACCTATTGCAGCCTCTTCCTGACGCAGGCTGGCGACTGGAAGAAGTCCAATCCCTACACCAAGGCCATCGGTGATCTCTGCACCGAAGCGGCCGCGCTCTACCAGATGAAGGATGGCGATGGCAGCGAGGCCTTCCGCATCCGCAATCTGCTCGAACGCCTCAAGGCCCGCCGCGCCTATGAGACCACCGCCGCCCTCATCGATATCGGCCTGCCTGTCCTCTCTGGCTACGCCAGTGGCAAACGCGCCCGCGCCGCGCTCGACTTCGATGACCTGATCGAGCGTACAAAGCGCCTGCTCACGGCCCCCGGCATCGCCGAATGGGTGCTCTACAAGCTTGATGGCGGCCTTAATCACATCCTGCTTGATGAGGCGCAGGATACCAGCCCCAGCCAGTGGGTGCTGATCAACGCTCTCGTCACCGAATTCCGCGCCGGCATGGGCGCAGAGCGCGCCGTCGATCCGCGCACCCAGTTCACCGTCGGGGACAAGAAACAGTCCATCTACTCCTTCCAGGGGGCCGATCCCGAACGCTTCCTGCAGGAGAAACAGGCCTTCATCGCCGCCGAGGAGTCCCGCCACGGCCAGGCCAATCTGCCGGATATGACCATGTCCTTCCGCTCGACGCCGGAAGTCCTCGGCTTCGTCGATGCGGTCTTCAACCAGGACAGTTTCGCAGGCGACCCTTTCTCCGACATGCCCCCCGATGAGGCCGATGAGCTTCGCCATGTCGCACGGCGCGGCAATGAGGCCGGCCGCGTCGATCTCTGGCCCATCACACCGCACACCGAGGAAGAGGAAGGCGACCCCTGGGACGCGCCGCTCGATCATATCAGCGAGAGCTCCCCCAGGAACCGGCTCGCCAAGAAGATCGCCGCCGAGATCCGCCGCATGGTGGATGAAGGCGAGCCTGTCTGGCGCAAGGGAGAACCGCAAGGCGCCCGCCCCGAAGACTTCCTCATCCTCGTGCGAAAGCGCGGCGCGCTCTTCAACGCCCTGATCCGCGCCCTCAAGGATGAACGCCTGCCCGTCGCAGGCGCCGACCGGCTCGTCCTGCTCGACCATATCGGTGTTCAGGACTGCCTCAACCTCATCCGCTTTGCCCTCTTCCCGTCCGATGACCTGACGCTGGCTGAGATCCTGCGCGGGCCCTTCTGCGGCCTGATCGACGACGACAATCACCTCTTCCCGCTCGCCCATGGCCGCAAGGGCGAGAGCCTCTGGGACCGGCTTCAGGCCGCGACCGATCCCGTCTTCGACCCGGCCCGCGCCTTCTGCGAAGACCTCCTCGCCCACCGTGACCTGCCCGCCTTCGACTTTCTCTCCCGCGCGCTGACCCTGCGGCGCGAGGACCGCCTGTCCGGCTGGGACCGGCTGATCCAGCGGCTCGGCGAACCGGCCCGCGACCCTGTCAGCGCCCTCATCGACCGCGCGCTTGGCTATGACATGGGCGAGGCCGCCAGCCTCCAGCTTTTCCTCGCAGAGATCGAGAGCGACACCAGCCAGCTCAAACGCGACCTTGCCGAGGCCAATGGCGAGATCCGCGTCATGACGGTCCACGGCGCCAAGGGGCTTCAGGCCCCCATCGTCATCCTGCCGGACACGACCGGCGCGGAAAAAGCCGACACGAACGGGCTTTTCATGCTGGATGGCGGCATCCCGGTCTATTCGAAACGGGCCTCGGAAGACCCGCCCGTCATCGCCGCGCGCCGCCTTGCCCGCCAGACCGCGCAGGCCCGCGAGTCCCGCCGCCTTCTCTATGTCGCGCTCACACGCGCCGAAGACCGGCTCATCATTGCCGGCGCCCATCACGGCGCAAAGACCGGCGCAGGCTATAGCGACACCTCCTGGTACGCCCTCTGCCGGCAGGGCATGCTCTCCCTCACCGGCGGCGCGGACGCGGAAGAGGGCGAAATCCTCACCTATGGCGAAATCCAGCCCGCCGTCGCTCCCGCCAGCACCGCGCAGGAAGGCCGCGCCCCCGCCCCGGCATGGACCCGCCAGCCTGCCCCCGGCACCGGCCCGACACCCCGTATCCGCGCCCCGAGCCGCCTCCTCACCGACACAGCGCCCGTCTCAAAACCCTTCGGCCCGGCCCGCGCCGCCGCCCTCAAGCGCGGCAAGCTGATCCACACCCTGTTGCAATACCTGCCGGAGCTCGCGCCCGATGCCCGCGAAGCTGCCGCCCGCACCTGGCTGACCCGCCATGCAGAGCTTGAAGAGAGCGCCCGCGCCGAGATCCTGTCCGTCACGCTCGGCGCCCTCAATGCGCCCGATTTCGGCCATGTCTTCGCGCCGGGCGGGCGCTCGGAAGCGGCCATTGTCGGCGAAATCGACACCGCCTCCGGCCCCACCATCATCAATGGCCGGGTCGACCGCCTCCTCGTCAGTGAGGCGCAAGTCCTCATCATCGACTACAAGACAGACCGCCCGGCTCCGGCGCGCGTGGAGGATGTCGATGCGTCATATATTGCCCAGATGGCCGCCTATGCGCACATCCTCTCGGACACCTGGCCCGGCCGCGCGGTGCGCGCAGGCCTGCTCTACACCGACGGCCCGGTCCTCTTCGAACTCCCAGCCAGCTTATTGCAGAACTCATTGAAGCGTTTAGCTGGCCGCCTTTGAAGAATCCGTACAACTCCTATCTATAAGGGCAGAGCAAGAGCAAAGGAGGCACCTCATGGCCGCCGAAACGATTACAGACGATAATTTCGAAACCGCCGTTGCCGGTGACAAGCCGGTCGTTGTCGACTTCTGGGCCGAATGGTGCGGACCGTGCAAACAGATGTCCCCCCATCTCGAAGCCGTGGCCGAGGAAATGGCCGACAAGGTGAAAGTCGCCAAGATCAATGTCGACGAAAACCCCGTTGCCGCCTCGAAATTCGGCGTGCGCGGCCTGCCGACCCTGATGATGTTCAAGGACGGCAAGGTCACCGCCACCCATCTCGGCGCGATGTCCAAACAGCGCATCGCCGAATGGATCAAGGAAAGCGCTTAAATCCGCGCTGACCTTTCAGGTTTTGAAAAACCCGCCCGGCAAACGCCGCGGCGGGCTTTTCTATTGCCGCCCCCTCCGCCCTGCCGGGCCCCTCCCCCGCACACGGGGGAGGATGGCGATACGCCAGGGGTGCCGCGTCTTCCCCCGCTAGCGGGGGAAGTGGCCCGCGCATGCGGGTCGATGGGGGGCTGCTCGCTTCTCAGAAAAGCCGCTCAGTACATGCAGGCCGAATGGCAGACCCTGCCATTCGGCCACAGCCAGCCTTTTTCGATCTTCTTTTCCGGGTCAAGGGTGTAATCCTGCGGACGCGAAGCGCCCTTGACCCGGAAAAGAAGATCGGACACCCGGCCCTCTCAAACCGAACCTTCCCCACACGTCACCCATGGACGCCGCGCGCTCACCCATTTACTTCACGGGTGAAGAAAACACCCCGAGGAGACCCCGCCCATGGAGCCGTACCAGCCGCTTTCCCGCTCGATCAAAGGCAAGACCGCCCTCATCACAGGCGCCGCCTCCGGCATGGGCCGGGCCACGGCCCACCTCTTTGCCCATGAAGGCGCGAATGTCGCCGTGACCGACCTCAATCAGGAGGCCGTCGACAAGGTGGTTGAAGAGATCAAGGCGGCCGGCTTCGACAACGTCAAAGGCTGGGCCATGGATGTCGGCGACGGCGAGGCGATCAAGCGCGTCGTCAAGGAAGCTGCAGAGCATTTCGGCGGCCTCGAAATCCTCGTCAACAATGCCGGCTTCGCCATTCCCGCCAATGTCGCCGAAGAAAGCTATGAGGACAGCTGGGGCCCCAGCATCAATGTCATGCTGACCAGCCACCAGCGCGCCATCCGCGCGGCCCTCCCCTATATGCGCAAGGCCAAATTCGGCCGCATCGTGAATGTCGCCTCCACCGAAGGCGTCGGCGCGACCCCCGGCAACTCACCCTATGTCGCGGCCAAGCACGGCGTGATCGGCCTCACCCGCGGCCTCGCCTGCGACTTGGGCCGCGAGGAAGACATGGACATCACCGTCAACTGCATCTGCCCCGGCCCCATCCGCACCGGCATCACCGCCGGCATCCCCGAAGAACACAAGACCATCTACGCCAAACGCCGCGTGCCACTGCGCCGCTACGGCATCCCGGAAGAAGTCGCCAATATGACCCTCTCGGTCGTCCTCCCGGCCGCCAGCTTCCTCAACGGCGTGCACATCCCGGTAGATGGCGGCCTGACGATCAAGAACGCCTGAGGTGCGAATTTTTACCGACTCTCCTATCCGCTGTATAATCGGGCTCATGTTCCAATTTTTGTCGGCATCAATGTATGTAAGCACCCTTAAATTTAGAGGATTTGGAAACTATTTGAGTGTCAAGGGTTTCGTTTATTGCGAATAATGGCAGATATGATAAATGCCACGCCCCTCAAATGGAGCAAGAAAATGACCACACCAGCTTACGCACTAGCGGTAGACGAGCATTTACCAACTGATGAGTCGGCTGAGGCGGCTGGCGAACTTCGCATTGTATTATCTGAACTTTTTTCGGGCGAAGTAAAATCTCCGTCGCTGACATTGCGCGGCGCAAATGGCGCTGAAAAATCTCTTCATGTGGAACCCAAGCTGTACGAATACCTGATCCGCCTTTTGGATCATTTCGAAAAAGGCGAAGGTGTGACTTTTGTGCCGCACGCCAAAATGCTTACGACGCAGCAAGCGGCCGATATTCTAAACGTATCTAGGCCCCATCTCATTAAGCTGCTGGAGCAAAAGACAATTCCGTTCGAACTTGTAGGACGGCACCGTAGAATTTTGGCTCGGCACTTATTTGAGTATCAAAAAGTGCGAGATGCAGAGCGCGCAACCGCGCTGGATGAGCTACTCAAAGATGATGGTGAACTCTACTAATGTTTGCCAATCGATTCACGGTAGTGCTGGATGCGTGCGTATTAGCACCCGCAGCCAACCGTGATTTAATTCTATGCTTGGCAGAAGCTAAATTTTTCCGTCCGAGGTGGTCAGACGAAATTCTCAGCGAAACTCACCAAGCAGCGATGGCAATCCTCGAAAGGCGGGGTTTAGAAAAAGCGAAGGCTGAACAGCGGGCTGCGGATCTTATCAGAAAAATGCGGCAAATCTTCCCTGAAGCCTACGTGGACAACGGCTACAAAGTGTTCGAACCATCCCTCTTCCTTCCCGACGAAAAGGACAGACACGTGCTGGCGGCAGCAATTCATTGCCGGGCATCTACAATAGTAACGGACAACTTGAGGGACTTTCCGGCTTCCCAACTAGCAATGCATGGAATCGAAGCTAAATCCGCCGATGACTTCATTGCAGATGAAATTGACTTGGATATCTACCGTGCCGCTGGAGTGGTGAAAAAGATGCGCGCTCGGCTCAAACGTCCCGAAATGTCCGCGTCAGATTTGCTGCTAAAAATGGAAGCTCGTGGTTTGACAGAAACCAGCCGTATGCTGAGACCATTTGAAGAACTTATCTAAAGTTTCCTACCCTAAACCGCCCCGCCCTATCCTCTCTCGCATGACCCAGCTTGCCGGTTTCATCGAGGAAGGCTTTTCCACCGTGCGCGATGCGGTCGTGGAAACCATGGACCGGCTGAGCGTGGATTTCCGGCCGGTTCTGACACAGGCCGTCGCGCGCTATGCCCGCAGGCAGATCAAACTGGTCGAGACGCTGCTGCGCCGCCTTCTGGTCCTGCTCGCCGCAGAGCTTGGCCCCCTGGCGCCGGTCAAGCCATCCACCCCGGACGTACCCACCGGCACCGGGGCTGCCGCCGGAGAGAGCAAACGCAGCCTGTTCCAGCTTGTCCCCTCGCTGAGCGCGGAGGGGCCAGGCTTTGACGATTTGCGGGCAGGCGCTCATCCGGCCGCCGGGCCGGACACCGACGCTGCACCCCTGCTGCACCGTCTGGGGCTACTCCTCCAGCATCTCGACAATCCGGTGCCGCTCGCCCGGCGCATGGCGCGGATCCTGAACCGTGTGAAAGACGCCGGTGACCCGCGCCCTTTCATGATGCCCCTTCAGGGGCTGGCGCGTGTGCCCCACCCCGTCGCCCTGCTGGCGCAGGCCCTGCCCGTGCGCGGCAATGAGGTGCTGCGCCGATGGTTCGATACGAGCTGAAAGGCAGGGAAAATCAGGCACGCATCCCACAGACCGGCCCGGTCTGTGGCCGCACGCGCAGCCTTTTTACTTCATCCTGAGTCTGTCGAAAGCCGAGGAGGAAAGGTCCAGACGCCCTAGTCCGGCAGCTCCTCATTCATCGCCAGCACCTTGCCCGCCAGATAGAGCGAGCCGCAGATCAGGATACGTTCGGCCCCCGCCTCCCGGGCCGCTTCCATCGCGGCGCGAAAGCTCTGATGGGCCTCGGCGCCAGCGCCCGCCTCGCGGGCCGCATCGGCCAGCGCCTCGGGGGTGAAACTGTTCTCATTATTGTCGATGGGGCAGGTAAAGACGCGAAGGCCGGGCCGGTTGAGGGCAGCAAAAAAGCCTGCCGCATCCTTGTTGGCCAGCATGGCCGAGACGAGCATGGTCCGCTTGGCGGGCTCTTCGCTGTCCAGCGTGTCGAGCACCGCAGAAAGCGCCCGGCCCGCATGCGGATTATGCCCGCCATCGAGCCAGACGGGCTTCTCCCCGGCGAGCGCGGTGACCGGCCCCTTGGAAAGCCTCTGCATCCGCGCCGGCCAGCGGGCACTGGCAGCGCCTTTGGCAATGGCTTCGGGGGTAATGCCCTGAATATTCGCGGCTTTCAGCGCCTTCGCCGCAAGCGCGGCATTGGCATATTGATGCTCCCCCCACAGGCCAAGCGGCGGCTGGATCAGGGCGAGGTCATCGAGGCTGAGAAAATCGATGTGATTGCCCGTGCGCGCGGCTTCAGCCTCCAGCGCGGCTTTCGCCTCCGCGCCCTGAATGGCGGACACTGCGGGGCAGCCGGGCTTCAGGATCCCGGCCTTGTCGGTCGCGATCTTCGTGATCGTGTTGCCGAGAAAGGCCTGATGATCGAGGTCGATGGGGCAGAAAACAGAGCAAGCCGCCTGCTCGATCACATTGGAGGCATCATACCGCCCCCCAAGCCCGACCTCGAGGATGAGGAGGTCCGCCGGGGTTTCATGGAAGGCAAGGAAACTGGCCGCCTGCGCGGCCTCGAAATGCGTGATCTCGCGGTGGCCCTTGAGGGCGGCTTCGACGCGCTCAAGACAGGAGACAAGATAATCATCCCCGATCAGCTGCCCGCCAAGCCGGATGCGCTCATTGAAACGGACCAGATGCGGCGATGTCGATGTGTGAACGGCAAGCCCGGCCGCTTCTGCCATGGCGCGGATAAAGGCAACGGTCGAGCCTTTGCCATTTGTGCCCGCGACATGAATGACCGGCGGAAGATCCAGATGCGGATTGCCCAGCTCTTCGAGCACGACCAAAAGCCGGTCGAGCGCGAGGATCCGGTCTTTCGGATTATAGCGTTCGAACCGTTTCAGCGCCGTTTCGACGCCAAGCTGGGCGTCGATCAAGCCTTCTTGCCCCGCGACTTGTCGGCTGCTTCGGGGGCCGGCACATCGGCAAGCGGCGCCTTGAGCGGCCCGATTGGCGTGTCGTCACCGGCCCGTTTGGGCATGAGGTGGACAAGAAGCCGGCCAAGCGTCTTCTTCAGCTCCCGCCGGTCGCTGACAATATCGACCTGGCCTTTTTCGCGCAGGAACTCAGACCGCTGGAAGCCGTCCGGCAGTTTTTCGCGGATGGTCTGCTCAATCACGCGCGGGCCGGAAAAGGCAATCATCGCGCCGGGTTCTGCAATATGAACATCGCCCAGCATCGCATAGGAGGCCGACACCCCGCCCGATGTCGGATCGGTCAGGACAACGATATAGGGGAGCCCGGCCTCGCGAACTTCATCGATCGCGAGCGTTGTGCGCGGCATCTGCATCAGGGAAAGTGTGCCTTCCTGCATGCGCGCACCGCCGGAAGCCGTGCAGACCACAAAGGCGGCCTTGCGCGCGACCGCCATCTGGGCGGCGGCGATAAAGGCTTCCCCCGCAGCCATGCCGAGCGAGCCGCCCATGAAGGCGAAGTCCTGGACGAGGATGACGGCAGGTTTGCCGTTCACCCGGCCAAAGGCCGCGGCCATGCAATCATCCTGCGCAATGGGCGGGCTGGCGTCCGGGCTTTCTTCCTTTTCGCGCCCTGCAATCTTGGCCTTCGCCGCTTTCAGGCGCGAAGGGTAAGGTTTGTCATCGCGGAACTTCAGCGGATCCTGAACGACGGGCGGCAGCTGCAAGGGCTCCCAGCGCTCCCCGTCAAAAAGAAGGCGGAAGCGGCGGCGCGGCGAAATCCTGAGATGCGCGCCAGCCGGTGTCACATACCAGCTTTCTTCAAGGTCCGAGCGATAAACGAGTTCGCCGGACTTCGGACATTTGACCCAGAGATTATCCGGCGTGTCCTTCTTTGAAGACAGGAATGTCTTCAATCCGGGTGTTCTGAAATTGGTGAGCCAGTTCATGTCAGCTCAACTCCTTCATTGGTCTGTCTCTTCCGCATCACTCAGCCGACCTGAGCGCGCCCGACAGCTCTGCAGCCAGTGTGCCAATCCGCGGAGCTATCGCATCCGGCTCACCAGCCTCAAGGGCAAGTCTTACATGATCCACGAATGCGGACCCGACCACAACCCCATCTGCAATAGCGGCCATGGCGGCGGCTTGTTCCCCGGTCCGCACGCCAAATCCGACGCAGACGGGAAGCCCGGAGACTTTCCGCGCGCGTTCCACGCCCTCGCGGATGTCTTCGGGATCTGCCGAACCAGAGCCTGTCACACCGGCGACGGCAACGTAATAAAGAAAGCCAGAGGCCCCTTCGGCGACCTTGGCGATCCGCTTGTCTGTCGTGGTCGGCGTGGCCAGCCGGATGACCGAAATCTCATGATGCGCATAGGCCTCGCGCAGCTCATGGTCTTCCTCGGGCGGCAGGTCGACAAGGATGGTGCCATCGATTCCAGCCTCGGCGGCCGCATCGGCAAAGGCCTGATAGCCCATATGAAAAACGGGATTGGCATATCCCATCAGGATGAGCGGCGTGTCCTTGTCTTCGGCGCGGAACCGCTTGGCCAGCGCCAGGACATCCGTGAGCTTCGTACCGGCCTTCAGGCTACGCTGGCCCGCCATCTGGATCGCCGGGCCATCGGCCATCGGGTCAGTGAAGGGCGCGCCAAGCTCAATGATGTCGGCGCCATTGTCGCGCAGGGCGCAGAGTGCCTTGAAGCTTGTTTCAAGATCGGGATCGCCGGCCATGATATAACTCACCAGCGCAGCGCGGCCTTCGGCGCGAACCTTGTCGAACCGGGCGGTAATTCGTGATGTCGGCATTAGCGGGAGGGCGCTTCCGTGTTGTCGTGGAGCCAGTCGGCATACTCAGCCAGCACATGAGAGCAAGGCCAGGCGACCATAGCGGGCACATCATAGGGGTGGATAGTCTTTACGAGGGCTTCGAGCGCCTGCCAGCAGGGCTCGACCGTTTTCAGCCACAGAATATGCTCGAAAGCCTGCTCGACCACACCTTTCCAGAGATAGGTGGAGCTGACCGGACCCTCGATATTGCCGCAGGCGGCGAGCCGTTTCTCAACGGCGGCATCAGCAATCTCCTGGGCGACGTCCTGCGACGGGCAGGTGATCCGGATGAGAAGCGCTTCAGTCATGTCAGCCTTCTACCGCATCATGGCAGACAATACAGACCTTGTTTCCGTCGGGGTCGCGGAAATAGGCGCCATAATAGTTGGCGTGGTATTGCGGACGAAGGCCGGGCGCGCCTTCATCTGTTGCGCCAGCCTCAAGGGCGGCGGCATGAGCCGCATCGACGGCGGGCCGGTAGGGCGCGACAAGAGCCGTCATCTGGCCATTGCCCACCGAGGGCGCTTTCCCGTCAAAGGGTTCGGCAATGACGAAGAAGGGACGTCCTCCATCGGGCGCGGTCCACATCACAAACTGTTTCGACTTTGCCGGGTCGCGCGGCGGATAGCCGAGCAGCTCCATGATCGGCGTATAGAACGCCTTCGCCCGTGCCTTGTCGCGTGTTCCGATGGTGATGTGGGAGATCAAGACCTCTATATCTCCATCCCGAGATGTTCGGCGACGGAGAAGATGTCCTTGTCGCCGCGCCCGCAGAGATTCATGATGAGGATCTGGTCCTTGTCCATCGTCTCACAGACATCGCCCAGCCGCGCGATGGCGTGGGCTGGCTCAAGTGCAGGGATAATCCCCTCAAGCCGGGTGCAGAGCTGGAAGCCCTCAAGGGCTTCCTTGTCCGTACAGGTCAGATACTCAGCCCGGCCCGTGTCGCGCAGAAAGGCGTGTTCAGGGCCGATTCCGGGATAGTCGAGACCGGCTGAAATCGAGTGGGCATCGATGATCTGGCCGTCATCGGTCTGAAGCAGATAGGTCTTGTTGCCGTGAAGGATGCCTGGCTTGCCGCCATTGAGGGCCGCGGCATGCTGGCCGGTCTCGATGCCGTGGCCGGAAGCCTCGACACCGATCAGGCGCACGCCTTCATCCTCAATGAAAGGATGGAACAGGCCAATCGCGTTCGACCCGCCACCGATACAGGCCATGACGGCATCCGGCAGACGGCCTTCGCGCTCCTGAAGCTGGCGCTTGGCTTCCTCGCCAATGACCGACTGAAAATCGCGCACCAGTTCCGGATAGGGATGCGGCCCGGCCGCGGTGCCGATGACATAGAAGGTGTCGTGCACATTCGTGACCCAGTCCCGGAGCGCTTCATTCATTGCGTCCTTGAGTGTACCCGTACCCGAGGAGACGGGGACAATTTCCGCGCCCAGCATCTTCATCCTGAACACGTTCGGCTTCTGACGCTCGACATCTGTGGCGCCCATGAAGACAACACATTTCAGGCCGAACCGCGCGCAAACTGTCGCCGTGGCGACGCCATGCTGGCCGGCGCCGGTTTCCGCGATGATGCGCTTCTTGCCCATGCGCATGGCGAGAAGGACCTGACCGAGGCAGTTATTGATCTTGTGCGCGCCGGTATGATTGAGTTCGTCGCGCTTGAAGTAGATCTTCGGTCCGCCGAAATGCTCGCTTATCCGCTCCGCATGATAGAGCGGCGACGGCCGGCCGACATAATTGCGCCAGAGATCGTCCATCTGGGCTGCAAATTCAGGATCTCTTTTTGCCTTGCGATACTCATCCTCGAGTTCGAGGATAAGCGGCATCAGCGTTTCAGCGACGTAGCGACCGCCAAATTCGCCGAAGCGGCCCTTCTCGTCCGGCCATTGGGCCCATGTGTTTGGCTTGTTCATGAGAGCCCTCATAGTCTCCTGTCTTCGCTGCTGCAATGAAGGCGCGCACGAGGGCGGCATCCTTGATGCCGCGCTGACGCTCAACGCCTGAGGAAACGTCCACACCGCTCGCGCCTGTAGCCCTGATCGCCCCGGCGACATTGTCCGGGGTAAGCCCCCCCGCCAGGAGCCAGGGCTTGGGCGCTTTCCACCCTTCAAGGATAGACCAGTCGAACGCTTCGCCATGCCCGCCGGTACGGTCTGCGCCCTCGGGCGGCCTGGCATCGATCAATAGCCGGTCGGCGGCCTTGTATCTGGCGGCAGCTTCCAGGTCTTCGCGTGTCGAGACCCCGACCGCCTTCCAGACCTCCACCGAAGAAGGCAGGCTGGACCTCAGATTCGAGACGAAATCGGGCGTCTCCTTGCCGTGCAACTGAAAGACATCCGGCATGACGGCGCCGTCCAGGCCGCGCAGGATGGCGGGCTCGGGATCAGACAGGAGAACAACAGACTGAAGACCGTTTGCGGTGGCCGCCGACATGAGATCGACAAGGCGCTGGAAGCGGTTACGGCCCTCGCCCAGAACATTGCGCGGGCTCTGTGGCACCAGCACGAAACCGGCCCAGTCTGCACCGGCTTCCGCCGCGACCTTCACCATGTCCGCATCTGAGATGCCGCATATCTTCACGCTTGCCATGCTTCAGCTCGTGGCGCCTGTACGCGCTAGCGTCAAGAGACGATCACTCGTTCGAGGCGCGCCTCTTTGGCTTCGGCAGCGCGGTATCAGCCTCATCCTGAGCCGGAGCGTGTTTGACATCCGACAGATCGAGCAGGGGAGCGCCATCTGCGTCGAAGGATAACAGCTGGCGCGAGGGGCGGCCGAAATAATAGCCTTGCCCAAGGCCGCAGCCAGCCTCTTTGAGCCACTCTGCCGTCGACTCCGTCTCAACCCCTTCGGCTGTGCAGCTGAGGCCGAGGCTGTTGCTGAGTGAAAGGACGGACCGAATGATCTTGCGGCTCTCCGGACTGTCTTCCATGCCGATTATGAACGACTTGTCGATCTTCAGCTTGCTGAAGGGTAGCTGCCTGAGATGATGGAGGCTTGAATACCCCGTGCCGAAATCATCAAGTGCCAGCCGGATACCGGCCTCGGCCATCCGGTTCAGCACAATGGCAGCCTCTTCCACATCGTGTATGACGGCATTTTCGGTAATCTCAACCTCGAGGAAACCCGCCGGCAAGCCAAACTCCGCCAGAATGGCAAGCAGATCCTCAACGATATTTTCCGTCCGCAACTGGACCGGAGATATATTCAGGGAAACAAAAAGTCCCTTCGGCCAGGTCTGTGCCTCTTCGCATACCTTGCGGAACAAGGTGAAGGTCAGCTCATTGATCAGCCCGCTATCCTCAGCGATGGGAATGAAACGGTCAGGTGGCACCATGCCCATGTCCGGATGGTCCCAGCGCGCGAGGATTTCATACCCTTCAACCGCATTGTCCGAGAAGCGGATAAGAGGCTGGTAATGGGGCTGAACCTGCCCGGTCCGGATGGCCTCACCCAGATCCGCCTCAAGGGCCAGGCGCAAGGTCGCCTTCTCGTTCATCTCCTCATCGAAATAGACATGGCGGCCTCTTCCCCGCTCTTTTGCGCTGTAAAGCGCCATATCGGCCTGTTTGAGGATCTGCGAGACACTGAGATTCGTTTGCGGATGAACGAAGGCGATCCCGGCACTTGCATCGATATTACAGACGATCCGGCCGATTTCGATACGCTCTGCAATCGTGCGAAGCAGGCGGGTCACGACACGGTCGAGTTCTTCATCACCGGACGCATCACTGAGGATGGCGGCAAACTCGTCCCCGCCGAGCCGGGCGAGGAAATCCTGTGGTTTCAGCTGGGCCTGCATCCGCTCGCTCACCTGCTGGAGCAGGCGGTCGCCGATGTCGTGACCATAAAGGTCGTTGACCGGCTTGAACCGGTCAAGATCGATCATGACGACCGCATAATCCGTTGTATCGGCGGGATCGAGGCAAGCGCCGAGCCGCTTCATGAAAGCCCGGCGATTGGCAAGCCCTGTCAGGGAATCATTGGTGGCCAGATATTCCAGATGGGATTCGGCCTCTGCGCGCCTTCTGAATTCCGCGCGCACCTGCAGATATCGCCGCAGCGACAGAAGCAGTCCGCCCACCGACAGCGTGACGAAGACAAGGGCGAACTCATCCAGCTCCCAGTCATCATGATCGCGCGTGAAAATGTAGAATTTTTCCACGATATCAAAGCGAATGCCTGCCAGAATCGTGAGGACGCAGGCAATGAGAACAGCCCAGACATCCCACGCGATCCAGCGTGTGAGATAAGACGGCCCCAGGCGGGACTCGCGCCGAGGTTCGGGGTCTTCTTGGGTCATGTAAGAAGTCTGCCGATTATGGTTAAACGAAGGATGAACAAATTCGCTTCAATCAGCTATGGCTCATCTGCGTTCTGCAGCAATGACGGGGAATTCTGGCCAATTGCCGTTGCGGTATCCCTCTGCCCCCCATTTACGACGGCGCGCGTCCTTGCTGAATAGGCGCCAGAAGGAGACGCCCATGCCCGCCACATCGCTCTTGGCCGACATTCGTATTGCCGACATGACGACGGTCATCTTTGGCCCCTATTGTACCCAGACCCTTGCCGACATGGGCGCCGACGTCGTCAAGCTCGAGCCCGAGAGCGGCGACACCTTCCGGAATGTCGGGCGCCCGGCCAATAACCGCGGCATGGGCCCCTGCCACATGACGATCAATCGGGGCAAGCGCTCGGTGGTCTGGGACATGAAGTCCGATGAGGGGAAAGCGGCGATCCGCAAGCTGATCGGACAAAGCGACGTCTTCATCCACAATATACGCCCGGACGCGGTCGCGCGGCTGGGCCTCACCTTCGAGGAGGTCAAGGCGATCCGGCCCGACATCGTCTATGTCCATTGTCTCGGCTTTGGCACAGAAGGCCCCTATGCGGGCCGCCCGGCTTATGACGACCTCATCCAGTCACTCGCCGGGGCCTGCAACCTCCTGCCCAATGTCGACGGAAATGAAGCGCCGCGCTTCCTGCCGACCGCTTTTGCCGACAAGGTCTCAGGCCTGCATGCCATGTATGCAACGCTGGCCGCGCTCCACCACCGGGACCGGACAGGCGAAGCGGTTCATGTCGAAGTGCCCATGTTCGAATGCATTTCGAGCTTCCTTCTGGAAGAGCATTTCTACGAAGCCGCCTTTGATCCGCCTGTCGGCCCCTATTACTATCAGCGCCAGATCGACCCCTCGCGTCAGCCGGTCCGCACGAAGAATGGCTGGATCACGATCGCACCCTATGTGGATCACCGCTGGGTGACGCTGTTTGAGACCATCGGCCAGCCGCAGGAGCTGGAGGATGAGCGGATCAACGACTATCGCGGCCGGTTCTTCAACCACGACTATCTCATGTCCCGCGTCCAGGCTCATTTCGTGAACTTCACGACCGAGGAGCTGCTCGACATGCTGGGCGAGGCGGATGTGCCTGCCGCGCGTGTGAACGATATCTCGGACCTGCGAAGCGACCCCCATCTGGAAGCGGTGAACTTCTTTACCCGCCGCGAACATCCAAGCGAGGGCGGCTATTGGGAGGTCAAACCGCCTGTGAGATTTGTCGGCCAGCCAGAGCGCGAAATCCGGCCGGCGCCGCGCCTTGGTGAGCATAGCGAGGATGTGCTGCGCGAGCTTGGCCTGGCACCTGCGGACGGGAAAAACGCTTAAACCCGCCAGAATCGGCCTGCACAAGACTTGTGCAAAAGTGCATTGATACAAAAGTTTCTCACTTGCCGCAGCGCATCCGATACGGGCACGGCTGGCTCGGCGCACGCCCCTGTCGAAAGGCGCAATATATCAACGTATAAAGTAATTTGCGGCGGCGCCAATTATGCTGCACAGCGGAGCATCTCGCCGCGATTTGTCGTGGCGAAGTCAAATAATTAGCCCCAAATACTTTGACGAACCGGTCTATTTCTGAAAGGTCAGGTCCGGGGAATGCGGTCGCACGGATCGGCATTCGACCCATACAGGACTTGTCGATCGGGGCTCACTGCGAAATCCGCAGCACGGGGACAGACCACCCAGAACGCCCCTGATCGCGCAATTGAAACAGACAGGCTCGAAGGAGAGGACATGGAACCCAACTCCGGTCAGGAGACCGTCATGAAGACCAAGCAGGACTATGGTGACGATCCGCTCGCTGTCCGCGAGACGGACACCTATCAGGATGAATATATCGAAGGCTTTGTCGACAAGTGGGACTCGCTCATCGACTGGGACTCACGTGCAGAAGGCGAAGGCCAGTTCTTTGTCGACATCCTGCGCGGCCGCGGCAAGCAGACCGTTCTGGATGTCGCCACCGGCACCGGCTTTCATTCCTGCCGTCTGATGGAGGAAGGCTTCGACGTCACCAGTGTCGATGGCAGCGCCGAAATGCTGATGAAGGCGTTCCAGAATGCCGGCAAGCGCGGCCAGGTCCTGAAGACCTGTCAGGCCGACTGGCGCTGGCTGAACAAGGACATCAAGGGCAAGTTCGACGCGATCATCTGCCTCGGCAATTCCTTCACACACATCCATGACGAGATGGACCGCCGCAAGGCGCTGGCGGAATTCTATGCCGCGCTGAAGCATGACGGGATTCTCATCCTCGACCAGCGCAATTACGACCTGCTGTTGAGCGAGGACTCCGCCTCGAAACCGAAGCACAAATACTATTATTGCGGCAAGGACATCGTGGCCGAGCCGGAATACATTGATGAGGGGCTTGCCCGCTTCCGTTACAGCTTCCCGGACGGATCGACCTATAATCTCAACATGTTCCCGCTGCGCCGGCGCTATGTGCAGAAGCTTCTGAAGGAAGCCGGGTTCGAGAAGATCCGCACCTATGGCGATTTCCAGTCGGACTTCGACGAGAATGATCCGGACTTCTTCATTCATGTTGCGGAGAAGCGCGATGAAGGCTGAATCCAGAGCTGAAGATGTCGCAGTTGCCGAAGATTACTACGACAGCGATGATGCGGACCGCTTCTATTTCACCATTTGGGGCGGCGAGGACATCCATGTCGGCCTCTATGAGACGCCCGGCGAAGCCATCGCGCCTGCCAGCCGCCGGACGGTGAAGCGCATGGCGAGCCTGATGGAGGCGGCGGGCCCGGATCCCCGCGTCATCGACCTTGGTGCCGGCTATGGGGGCGCTGCCCGCTATCTCGTCACCGAAGCCGGGGCGCGCGAATGCGTCTGCGTCAACATTTCCGAGACCCAGAACAAGCTCAACCGTGAGAAGAACGAGGCGGCCGGTCTCGCTGACAGGATCGACGTGCTGCACGGCTCGTTCGACGATGTGCCAGCCAAGGATGAGAGCTTTGATGTCGTCTGGAGCCAGGACAGCTTCCTGCATGGGGCGGACCGCAAACAGATCATCGCTGAATGCGCGCGGATCCTGAAGCCTGGCGGGCGGCTGATCTTCACCGACATCCTGCAGACGCCGGATGCGCCCGCTGACAAGCTCCAGCCCATCTATGACAGGATTCACCTCTCCAGCCTGGGCTCAATCGAGTTTTACGACAGGGTTGCCGGAGAGCTCGGCCTTCAGCCGGGTCCGCGTGAGGAAATGGCACCGATGCTGCCGCTTCACTATGGCCGCGTGCGTGAGGAGCTCACCTCCCGGCGCGCAGAGCTGAAAGGCATTGTCTCCGACGATTATGCCGACCGGATGATCAACGGCCTCGGCGCTTGGGTCGAAGGGGGCAAGGCCGGATGGCTCTCCTGGGGCATTCTCTGCTACGACAAGCCCTGATTGGGCTGTATGAACGGTTCCAACGCAGCCGCCCCGAACATGCGGGGCGGCTGTTTTTCTATCTGCATGCTGTTGGAACCCTGGCGCGAGTCTTGCGTTCGCGAGCGTGGGGTCAAGAACAGAGTAGGGCAGGATGGGGCAGGACCGCACATCAACTGATCATGATATCGAGCTTGAACGGCTCGCTTCCATCGTGGCCTCCTCCGAAGATGCCATTATCAGCAAATCCCTGGACGGCATTATCCGGACCTGGAATGCAGGCGCCACGCGCATCTTCGGCTATACCGCCGAAGAAATCATCGGTGAGCCCGTCTTCAGACTGATCCCGCCAGAGCTTCATGAGCAGGAACGGGAAATCCTCGCCAGACTGCGCGATGGGGAGAGCATCAAGCATTTCGATACGGTGCGAGTCGCAAAGGATGGCCGGCTGGTGGATATCTCCCTGACAGTGTCTCCGCTCCGAAACCAGGCGGGCGAAGTTGTCGGCGCCTCCAAGATCGGCCGCGACATCACGGAACGCAAACGTGCCGAGGCGATGCAGAAACTGCTCGTGGATGAGCTGAACCACCGCGTGAAGAACACACTCGCCATCGTCCAGTCGGTCGCCAGCCAGTCGCTCGCCTTTGCCGATAGTCCGGAAGATTTCCTCGCCTCTTTTGGCGGGCGCCTCCAGACCTTGTCCAAAGCTCATGACCTTCTGGTGCGCGAACGCATGCAGGGCATCAGCCTGCGCGATCTCGTGGCCTCGCAAATCGGCTCTGACGCTGAACTCGACAGCTCCATTACGCTTTCCGGGCCGGACGTGACCTTGCGCGGCACGCTGGTAACCCATCTTGCGCTGATCCTGCACGAGTTGACGACAAATGCGCGTAAGTTCGGGGCGCTTTCCCTTGATCAGGCGCGCCTTTCGGTCAGCTGGGAGCGCGCGCCGAACGCCGCAGACCGGCTGGTGCTGGTCTGGTCCGAAAGCGGTGTCCCATCAGTAAGCGAACCGCAGACGCCCGGCTTCGGCACCCAGCTCATCAAAAAGACGCTGGCAGCGAGCGGCGGAACGTCCACGATCAGCTACCGGCCGGACGGTCTTGAGGCCCGCATTGAGTTCAACGTGCAGGACCGGGATGATATCGGCACGGCGCCCTCTGAAGGCCCGCAACCTGCCAGCGACAAGCCAGCTGTCGCGGTGACCAGTTTTGACGGGCTGAAAGCGCTGCTGGTGGAAGACGAAGCCATCGTCGCCATGGATCTGGAGTTCAAGTTCGAACAGCTCGGCTTCGATGTCGTAGGCACGGCTGCCAGTGTCAGCGAAGCTCTCGATATACTGTCGAAAACCGAGCCCGATCTCGTCCTGCTCGACGCGAACCTGCATGGCGAGCGGGTGGACAAGGTGGCCGCCGCCCTCGCCGAGCGGGCGATACCCTTTGCCTTTGCGACGGGCTATGGACGGGACACGCTGCCCGATGGATTCCGCGAGATGGATATGCTTTCCAAGCCCTATAGCGACGCGCGTCTGGTCAATGTTCTCTCGCGCCTTGCCGGGCGGGCCGTGGCCCCGCGCTAGTTGATGACCGTGCTTTCCTGCACGATCCGCCGGCGGGCCGGGCCCCAGCGGAATTGTTCGGTGTGCCGCACAAGGCCGGACGCCTTGAGGTCGCCGTCCTCAAGGTGAAGACGAAACCCGCGGCGCGCAGCCACGGCCTTGCGGCTGGCTCCATGGATGCCGATCACGATGATATAGAAATCGATCTCACCGTGCTTGCGCAGTACATCTGAGGGCAGACCTGTCTCTGCCGCTTCCACCCGTTCCAGAAGCTCCCTGAAGAGGCCAAGGTCCAGGCTTTGGCCATCGGCCAGCGGACGCTGAAAGGAGGTTTCGTGGTTGTCCGCCGTCGGTTCGGTAATGTCCGCGCGGTAGCTTTCTCCATCCACCATAACTGTGCCCGCGATATTCTGGATGTGAAAACGCCCTTCACTCATATTGGACATGAAACAGGTGGGCTGGTCATTCGGACTGACCGAACAGGAGATGATCAGGCTGGACCGGCGCTGGCGCATGAAGCTGTTCAGCAGGAGCTGCAGATAGGTGATCCAGACCAGCACCATGATGACATTGGCTATGGCGCTGATCGCGGCGGCGTTCTGGCTGATGAAGTTGAACATGTCCCCGCGAACGCAGACTGCTGAACATTGTTTCAAAAGCGTCCGGGAAGAAGGGCGATGCGCCTAGACCGGGCTTTTGAGGGATTCGCCGCTTCCCTCGGCCGCAGGGGCCTGCGTCGCAAACCACTCGTCTAGGGCCGCCCGGCTCTGGGGCTTGCAGAAAAGATATCCCTGGAGCTCCGGACAGCCCGCTCCTTCGATAAAGGCGCTCTGGGCATTGGTTTCGACCCCTTCGGCAACCGTTGTCAGCTCAAGCGCCCGGCCAAGCTGGACCAGGGAAATGACAAGATCGAGCACCTTGTCGTCTTTCTCGATCCCCCAGACGAGGGATTTGTCGATCTTCAGCTTGTCGAGCGGCATGTCGAGCAGGGCCCGCAAATTCGAATAGCCGGTTCCGTAATCATCAAGGGCGATTTCTACGCCAGCATCGCGAAGCTTGCCGAGATTGCGGCGCGCGGAACTCACATCCTCGACAATCGAGGATTCCAGAATCTCGAGACATATATGGTCCGGGCTGATTCCGGCCTCTTTCAGCCGGCGCAGGAAATCGGCCGCATAGCCCGGAGAGACCACGTCCATCGGCGAGGCATTCAGCGAGACAAAGTCGATCTGCCCGTTCTCAAGCCAGGCCCGTGTATCGTGCATGGCCTGCGAGAAGATCGCACGGTCCAGCTTGCCGATGACGCCGATATCGGTAGCCGTCGAAATGAATTCGTCGGGGCTGACCAGCCCCAGATCCTCATTGCGCCACCGCGCCAGAACTTCAACACCCACCGCGCGGCGGGTCGTGCTGGAGACAATCGGCTGATAGACCGGCACAATATCGCCGTTGCGAATAGCCTCAGGAAGCTTTTCCTCAATCTGGATACGGCGCTGATAGGCGACCAAGGTGGCGCTATCGAAGATTTTCGCCGAGAACTGGTCGCTGCGCTTGGCTGAGAACAAGGCCATATCCGCCCGGCTGAGAAGCTCAGAGCCCGTGCTGGCATCAGCAGGATAAATACACACGCCGGCCGAGCCAGAGATTTGCAGCTCTCTGTCCCCAGCAAAAATCGGCCGGAAAATAATTTGCCGCAGACGCTCCAGTCGCTCGTTCCGAGCCTCATCTGTCTGATCTATTTTCTCTGTGATGATCGCAAACTCATCGCCGCCGATGCGGCCGACGCTGATGACGCTGGGAATTTCCTTCAGCCTCCGGCCAATCACCTTCAAGACCTCATCGCCTGCGGCATGGCCAAAACGGTCATTGATGCGTTTGAAATTATCGAGGTCCAGCAGCGCGAGCGCGAAGGGCCTGCCGGTCTGATCCGCGACGGCGATCTGGCGGGCGAGGTCAGCCTCCAGGCCGTGGCGATTGCGCAGACCCGTCGCCGCATCTGTATAGGCCACCTCGATCGCAAGGTTCTTCTCTCTCAGCGCTTCTTCCAGACGGCGCTTCAGCGCCGTCATCTGCGGTTCGAAACCGCCCAGATCCACAGCCGGGACCTTTTTGTCCAGCTCACCTGATGAGGTGGCGATATAGTCGATGATGATGCCCAGCAGACCCGTCGTGCCGTCCGGCAGCTTGAACGGGACCTTTTTGGTGATCGCGAAACGGTTTTCCCCGATCTCTTCTTCATTGAGGCTTTCCTCACCCGCGAAGACACGTGCGTCCTCACGCCAGAAGACCTGCACTTGCTCTTCACCGAACAGGTCCCTGTCGTCCTTGCCGAGGAAATCATCCCCGATCAGCTCGCGGAACGCGGCGTTTCCATAGACCCAGCGGTGCTGACTGTCCTTTATGAAGACGGCGTAGGGAACCGTATCCAGAATCTCTGAAAGGTCTAATTGGGCCATCACGTTACTCGGGCGCAAGCGCCTGAACCGGTTCGAGACCGGCCATTCTCGCCTTCAGCTTGATCTGCCTTTTAGCCAGATGTGCCATGCGCTTCAGCTCACGCTGTTCGACGGCGCTGAACGTTCTTGGCTCTGTATCGATCACGCAGAGCGTGCCGAGATCATAACCATTTACGTTGATCGGAGCACCGGCATAGAAGCGGATGAAAGGAGGGCCGGTTACGAGCGGATTGGCTTGGAAACGCGGGTCTTTCTGTGCATCCTCAACAATGAACATGTCACGCATGGCCACGGCATGCGCGCAGAAGGAATGCTCGCGGTCGGTTTCGCAGACGTCCAGACCGACGCGCGACTTGAACCACTGGCGTTTTTCATCCACGAGCGAAACAAGTGCGATCGGCGTCTGGAAATGCCGCGCGGCGGCGCGCGTGATTGCATCAAATGCATCGTCTGAAGCAGAATCGAGGATCTTCATCCTGCGAAGGCAATGAAGACGCGCAGCTTCCCGCACGTTTTCCAGGCTCGGTTGCATCAGGTCGTCCTCAGTCAAGCCGCGAAACTTAACCCGAGAAAAGTAAAGCAATATTTTAGCAGATACCTGAAATAGGAAACGCGCTGCATGTCTGCTGAGAAAAGGGGCAATGGTGCGCAAGGCCGGGCAGCCCGGCCGACAGACCTAGATACTGGGTTTTCTGGAACAGGAAAATGGCGGTGAGACAGGGATTCGAACCCTGGAGACGGGGTTACCGCCTACACGCGTTCCAGGCGTGCGCCTTCAACCACTCGGCCACCTCACCGTAAGGGCGCGTCTATAGAGGATGGAAGCGGTAGGTCGCAAGCCCGTGATTGTTTCCTGGCTGCTGAAACCCCATATTGGCCGCAGAGAGACCGAAAGGACGACGACCATGTTCTTTAGCCGCAAACCTGCAGCGCTGCCCGAAAAGGGCGAGGCCCTGCCCGGGCGCGACCAGCCCATCCCCACATCCACCACCCATTTCGTGAACGGCAACGATATGAGCGCGCCTGTTCCCGAAGGGTTTGAGGAAATCGTCTTCGGCATGGGCTGTTTCTGGGGCGTGGAGCGCATCTTCTGGCAGATGGACGGCGTCTGGGTCACGCAGGCCGGTTACGCTGGCGGCGAGACACCCAACCCGACCTATGAGGAAACCTGCTCCGGACAGACCGGCCACACCGAAGTTGTGCGCGTCGTATATGACCCTTCCAAAGTGACGGCGACCGACCTCATCCGCACATTCTGGGAAAATCATGATCCGACCCAGGGCATGCGCCAGGGCAATGATGTCGGCACGCAGTACCGCTCTGCCATCTTCACCACGACCGAAGAGCAGGAAAAGATTGCCGCCGCAACGCGTGACACCTTCCAGAAAGCGCTGAATGAAAGCGGCCGCGGACCGATCGCCACCGAGATTCGCCCGCTGGACGAGTTCTACCACGCCGAGGACTATCACCAGCAATATCTCGCCAAGAATCCCAATGGCTATTGCGGTATTGGCGGTACGGGCGTCTCCTGCCCCATGCCCACAGGTGTCAGTGCTTGAGGTGATCTGCTAAGCGGGCCGGGTGAGCGATTACCTGACCCGTTTTGCCCCGTCCCCGACGGGGCGGCTGCATCTTGGCCATGCCGCGTCTGCCTTTCATGTCTGGCAAGCGGCAGACCGCGCGGGCGGGCAGGTTCTGCTGCGCATCGAGGATATCGACCAGACACGGTGCCGGCCGGAATATACCGATGGTATTTTCGAGGACCTGAGCTGGCTCGGTTTTACGTGGCCCGGCACACCGCGCATCCAGTCAGAACATTTTGCCGACTATAAGAAAGTCGTCGAGCGGCTGACAGAACTTGGCCTGACCTATCGCTGCTTCCGCACGCGCCGGGAAATGGCCGAAGAGACAGAAGCTGCCGGATTGCCCGCAGACACACCCTTTACCGGGCGTCCGCTTCCTGCAGAGCTTGAGGCCGAACGCCTTGCCGGCGAGGCGCCTTTCGCGTGGCGATTATCACTGGAGAAATGCCGGGATTATCTTGGCCCGGCCTATCATCGCATGAGCTATGAGACGCTCGGCCTGGATGGCGCGCGTTCAGTTGAAAAGGCCCGCCCCGAACTCCACGGCGATATCAATCTCACCCGCAAGGACGCGCCCACCGCCTATCATGTCGCCTGCACGCATGATGACGCGCTGCAGGGCATCACCCATGTCATTCGCGGCACCGATCTTGAGGATGCTGCCCACATCCATGTCCTGCTGCAGGCGCTGATGGGCTGGCCGACACCGGTCTATACCCACCATCCCCTGATCAAGGGGCCGGACGGCAAGAAGCTCGCCAAACGGTTTGCATCAAAAAGCCTTGCGAGCCTGCGGGAAGACGGGCTAACGCCCGAAGATGTGAAACGGCTCGCGGGCGTTTGAGGACAAGTCATCATGAGCGATACCGCAGCAGCCCGTAGCTGGCTTGGCCCTCTTTTGCTCCTGCTTGGCGGCCTGTGTATCGGTCTGGCACCGATCGGCCTGCGCTTTGGTCTCGACACGCTGGGCCCCCAGGCCATTGCTTTCTGGCGTTATACGTTTGCCATCCCCATGCTGTTCGTCCTGCTGGTCGGGATTGAACGGCGGCTGCCGAAGCGGATCGACCCCTATGTGATCCTGGCCGGCACGCTGTTTGCCATCGATATCGCGCTCTGGCACTGGGCGCTTACGCTCACCACCGTCGCCAACGCGACTTTCATCGTGAATATGGGCAATGTCTGTGTCGGCTTTATCGCCTGGATGGTGCTGAAAGAGCGGCCAAAACCGATCTGGTTCATCGCCGTTGTGGTCGCCATCATCGGGGCGGCAGCCCTGTCGCAGGGCGGAGGCTCTGAGGGTCAGGCCGATATTCGCGGGGATCTCATGGCGGTCGGCGCGGCCATCATGGTGGCAGGCTACATGCTCTTTTCAAAGCTCGCGCGTAACCGGCTGGGCGCAATGGATGTCATCTTCTGGCTGACAGTTGTCGAGTCAGCCGTTGCCTTCCTTATCGTGCTCATCGCGCGCGAACGCGTCTTCCCCGAGACGCTCGAAGGTTTCAGGGTGCCGCTTTTCCTTGCGCTTGCCGCGCAGGTCGGTGGACAGGGCCTTATCATCGCAGGGCTCGGCCGCACGCCGGCTGCGATTGCAGGCATTATCGTACTGATCCAGCCGGTCTTCGCCGCCGCACTTTCCTGGCAGCTTTTTGGCGAGACGCTCACCGGCATACAGGGCGCGGGCGGGGTCCTCATCCTGTTCGGGATCTGGCTCTCGCAGGGCGGGGTAAAACGCCGGCGCCGCAAATTGTCAAAACCGTCACAGGCCGAAGCTACAACCCGCCCTTGAGCAAAGGAGACCATCGCCATGAACAGACCGCTTGCCCGCAACCTACGCCCGATCTTCCTCGGCATGACCAGCATGGTTGTGCTGGCTGCCTGCACGACCGCCAGCACCGTCGATGAAGCCAGCGCGCCAGCCACGGAAACTGCCGCGCCCGTGCGCGCCGGCGTGGTGCCGCAGCAGGCCAGCGACTCCTATTACGTGACGGCGTCGGGGGCGGTGAAGACCCGCGCGGGCGCCGATTTCGTGCCGCAGGCCAAGAATGTGATCCTGTTTGTCGGCGACGGCATGGGCGTTTCCACCGTCACGGCGGGGCGCATCTATGCCGGTCAGCAAAAGGGCCTGGATGGCGAGAGCTACCGCCTCGCCATGGAGAGCCTGCCCTATTCGGCCTTCTCCAAGACCTACAGCCATGATGCACAGGTTCCAGACAGCGCCGCCACGGCGACGGCACTGGTCACAGGCGTCAAGACATTGTCACGCACGCTCGGCCTGCGCTCTGGCATCGCTTATGGCAACTGCGCCTCGGTTGAGGGGCAGAGCACCGATTCCCTGTTTGAAATCGCCGAAAACGCCGGGCTTGCGACTGGCATTGTCTCCACCGCCCGCATCACCCATGCCACGCCTGCCTCCACCTATGCCGAAAGCGCAGACCGCAACTGGGAAGACGACGCGCAGGTCGGCGGCACAGATTGCAAGGACATTGCCCGCCAGCTGGTCGAATGGGAGGCCGGCGACGGCTTCGAGATTGTCCTTGGCGGCGGGCGCGGCGCCTTCTTTCCGTCTTCCATGACGGACCCGGAAAGCGGCGAGCCAGCCGGTCAGCGGCGCGATGAAGCCGATCTCACCAAAGCCTGGACCGATCTGCCGGGCCACGTCTACATCACCGACAAGGCAGGCTTTGACGGGGTAGACTTTGCCAGCGACACCCGGGTCCTCGGCCTCTTCGAGCCCTCGCACATGCAATATGATCTCGACCGCGAAGAGGATGTGGCCGGGGAACCTTCACTGGCAGAACTGACGGAAGCGGCGATCACGCGCCTGTCGCAGAATGAGGACGGCTATGTCCTTATGGTCGAGGGCGGGCGCATCGATCACGCCCACCATGCCGTCAATGCGGCCCGTGCGCTGGGTGATACGGCCGCGCTGGATGAAGCGGTACAGACCGCTGTCGACATGACCGACCCGGACGACACGCTGATCATCGTGACCGCCGACCATTCGCATACGATGACGATTGCCGGCTATCCGGTCCGGGGCAATCCCATCCTCGGCAAGGTCGCCTATGGACCGGGCGGTCTCGCCCGCGCCGATGACGGCAAGCCGTACACCACTCTCGGCTATGCAAATGGCCAGACGGCCTGCAAGCCCGGCGAAGAGGACTGTGCGCGCGAAGACCTCACCAATGTCGACACGACCGACAAGGACTTTCACCAGCAGACACTGGTCCTCTACGGATCTGAAACCCATGCTGGCGAGGACGTTCCGGTCTTTGCCCGCGGGCCGGGTGCAGAACTCGTCCGCGGCACGATCGAGCAGAACGAGATCTTTCACGTGATGGGGCTCGCAAGCGGTCTCGTCGATTATGAGGACTGATCGGCCCCGTCAGCCAGACGCCTGATCGTATCGGCCACATCGCCGCCATGCGCATGGTGGGGCATGTGGCCGGTATCGGGCAGTTTGACGAGGTCGAAATCGGTGACCTGTGTCTTGATCTTCCCGGCATGGAGTTTGGGATCGATCACCGTGTCCTTTGCGCCTGAATACAGCACCACCGGCATATCCAGCTCTGGATAGCGGCTTTGC
Source organism: uncultured Henriciella sp. (assembly GCF_964005855.1). Classification (NCBI taxonomy): domain Bacteria; kingdom Pseudomonadati; phylum Pseudomonadota; class Alphaproteobacteria; order Hyphomonadales; family Hyphomonadaceae; genus Henriciella; species uncultured Henriciella sp. The sequence goes on along the minus strand of NZ_CAXFSW010000002.1, from coordinate 334,690 downwards.
TGGGCGGCAAGTTCGCCACGCAAGGCGTTCATCTGGTCGGCATTGGCCCGGAAGTTGGGCGGCCGGAAGAGAAGTCCGATGGCTGCCTCGGCATAATAATCCTCAGGCGCCTCGCGCGGATCGAACACGCCATCCACGCCGCTTTTCACCATGGAAGGGCCCACCAGTGGCACGAGCTGGGAGAAGACGGGGCCGATAATGGGCGGGCCTGCAACCTTGTTGTACCAGGCTTCGCCGCCCCCGCCCCAGTCATGGGTCACCGGCGCCAGAAGCACGACGCCGCTCACCATGTCCGGAAAATCGAGCGCCAGCCTGAGCGCCACGGCGCCGCCATAGGAATGACCGACGACCACAGCTTTTTCGCCGGGCGCAAAGGCCCGCAGCACACCCGCCATCTGGGCCGCCTGCACGCCCAGTTCCTCATCGTCTTCCGGCCGGGTGGAATAGCCATGGCCCGGCCTGTCCGCCATCAGGACGCGGAAATTCTCTTCAAGACGCGGCGCAAGGGTGAATGTGTATTCGCGGGCATTCGCCGACGCGCCATGGATCATCAGGACGGGCGGGCCGGTCTCACCTGCTGTGATGACATGGACCTTTGCCCCGTTCACCTCGACGAACTCGCCGACGGGCGGATATTTCTCTTCCACATTACTGGTATAGATCGCGCTGTGTACGCACGCCCCGACACCGCCAAGCGCCAGCAGGAGGAGCAGGCCGAGCAGGAAGATCTTCAAAGCCCCTGACCGTTCTGCGCACGCGTCAGCCGGGATTCGGCCGCGCGCGCCGCCTCAAGTTGCGGATGGATCTTCAGGGCCTCGCGATACGCCTCAAGCGCTTCTTCCTTCGCGCCCAGTTCTTCGAGGATACGCCCCAGTCCCGTCCACGCCCCGAAATGGCGCGGCTCAAGCCGCAGCGCCTCATTCACGTCGCGCAGGGCTTCGGGCATATTCTCTTCCATCAGAAAGACCGATGCCCGCCGGTTATAGGCTTCGGCATAGTCCGGCTGGATGGCGATCACCCGGTCATAGAGTTCATGTGCAAGCTCAAGCTCGCCGGCCGACTGGGCCGCGACGGCGCGCTCCATGACGAGGTCGGCAGCCGCCGATCCGCTTTCCAGCCATGCCGCCCAGATGTCGAGCGCCGTGCTGTGTGCCGCTTCCTCGCTGGGGGCATTCTTCAGCTCCTCGAACATCTCGTCGCTCGGCCCATAGGCGGGGCCGCTGACAGAGATAAGTCCTGCGATGAAAAGCGCTTTCAGCATGCCCTTGAGTATGAGTGTCGCTGCGGTCTCGGCAAGGCCCGATTGCGGCGATCAGGTGGCAGGCTGCAATATGCCTTCCTCGACAAGCGCTGCTTCCAGCGCCTGAGCGGTCGTGAACCGGTGTGCCCGGAAGCCGAAATCGCGCGCGGCGTCGACATTTTTCTGGCTGTCATCGATAAAAAAGACAGAGGCCCTGTCGGGCCGGCCCATCCGCTCATGCGCAACGTCATAGATCGCGCGGTCCGGCTTGATCAGTCCCTCGGCACCTGAGATGACCGCGTCCCGGAAGATTTTGAGCATGGCGAACCGCTCGCGCGTTTCGGGCCAGACCTCATGCGACATGTTGGAGAGGGCGTAAAGCGGGTAGCCCGCCTCTTCCAGACGCCCCATCAGCGGCAGGACGCCGGGCACATAGCCGTCGAACATCTCGAACCATCGGCCATGCCAGGCATCGATCTCATCTGCATAATGCGGGAAGTCCTGCTTCAGCAGGCGGGCACCCTCCGCGAAGGTGCGGCCCCGGTCATGTTCGACATGCCAGGCCATATTACAGACGTCGCGGCAGAAGGCTTCAGCCTCTGCCGCGCTCGGAAAGATCTTCCGGTAAAGACGAACCGGCGACCATTCGAGAATGACATTCCCGAGGTCGAACAGGATGATGCGGTCAGACACAGGCAGAAATCCTCCACCCGGCTGATGCGTTCATCTTCTGCTTAGCCCTGCTTTGCTTTAAAGCGGGGGTCGGTTTTATTGATGACGTATGTCCGGCCCTTGCGGCGCACGACCTTGCAATCGCGGTGGCGCGTTCTCAAGGATTTCAGTGAAGACTTAACTTTCATGGGAGTGCCCCGGCGATCTTTGAAAACTCGTAAGGGGCGCCAGATACAGAATGGACTATACAGAGTCAACGCCGCACACGCACCGCGACGGTAAAAGGAAGATTCGCCATATGACGCTTAGACCCAAGGTCCTCAATCGCCTAGCACTGGCCACTACACTTGCCGGCCTGCTTGGCGCCTGTGCGGCCACCCCTGAGCCCGCCCCGCAGGCAGGCCCGGCGCCGACACCGCCCTCCCAGAAGACATATCCGGTGCAGCCACCGGAGGGACAGGCCCAGCAGCCGGTCAGTACGCCCGTCACGGTTCCGGCCGCGAACACTGGCCCCGCCGCCGTGCCGGGCGACCCGGCCGGCTCCCCGGATGCCACCGCCTTTTCAGGGCCCACCGGCCCCTTCGATCCCACCGGCAATGCCGAGATGGACGCCTGGCGCGAGGACTTTGCCATGCGCGCCCGCGCCGAAGGCCACAATCCGGCTCTCGTCTATGCACTCCTGAAGGATATCCGCCCGCTGGACATCTATCTCGGCCCGGACAATCAGTCGGAAGTTGCAAACCAGGCTGAGTTCGCAAAGGCGATCTGGGACTACCTGTCCACCGCCGTCACGGATGCGCGCTTCGAGACCGGCCAGCGCAAGCTGGCTGAGCTCGGCCCTGTCTTTGACCGCATCGAACAGACCTATGGCGTCAACCGCGAAGTGCTGGGCGCCATCTGGGGCATGGAGACGAATTTCGGGGGCTATATGGGCGATTTCAGCGCCGCGAACACGCTGGCGAACATGGCCGTGGAAGGGCGCCGCCGCAGCTTCGCCGAAAGTCAGATCACGGCCCTCTTCGAGATTGTCGAAAACGGCTATGCCCGCGTCGATCAGCTTGGCTCCGGCTGGGCGGGGGCGATGGGCCATACCCAGTTCATGCCGACCACCTATCTGACCTATGCGCAGGACTATGATGGCGACGGCCTCGCCAATGTCTGGACCTCGGCGCCCGATGCGCTGGCCTCGGCGGCCAATTATCTCTCTGCCTCCGGTTATCGTTTCGATCAGCCATGGGGCACCGAAGTGATCGCGCCGCAGGGCTTTGACTGGTCGATGGCCGATGGCAATGACCGGCGCCTCTCCACCTGGAAGGCGCAGGGCCTCACCCCCATCCGCGGCGGCAGTTTCGGCGCCTCCGACAGCGACTATGCCCAGCTCTGGCTGCCTGCGGGCGCGACCGGGCCGAAATACCTCCTCTTCCGCAATTTCGAGGTCTTCAAGACCTATAACCGGTCCAACAGCTATGCCTTCGCCGTCGGTCTCCTCGCCGACGGGCTGGGCGGACAATATGGGCCGGTCGCCGCGTGGCCGCGCGATATGGAGCGGCTGACAATTGAGGAAGTGAAGCAGCTTCAGTCCGCGCTCAACCAGCTTGGCTATGATGCCGGCGGCGTCGACGGCATAGTCGGGTCCGGCACACGCGGGGCCTTGCAGCGTTTCCAGCAGGCCAATGGACTGGTGGCCGACGGCTATCCCTCCAAACCCGCGCTCAATGCGGTGCTGGCCCAGCTCAGAAGCTAGGCCGCCCGCCTAGTCGTAGATTTCCGGCTGATCGTCATCGTCCTGATAGACCTGATTGGCCGGAAAGACGCGGCGGGCGAAAACCGCCATGACAAGAAGCACGACACCCGCGCCGATGAAAGGCGCGCTCTGATGGACATGTTCATAGGTCCACGGGCCAAAGAAGGGACTGACGATAAAGCCCATCCCATTGGCAGAGATGACAAGGCCGGCCACATTGCCCTGAAGGCTGGAGCCCACCGCAAGAGAGGCACCGCTTGAAAAGCCCGGCCGTGCAAGACCCTGCCCCAGTCCGACAAAGAACTGCGCCAGAACCAGGACGGCAAATTCACTTGTCGGCACGATCATGAATGCTCCGACCGACAGCGTCAGGGCGCCGGTCACCATCAGGGTCCGGTTGGTCATCTTGAGACGGGGAATGATGACGAGCTGCGCGATCAGTGTGCCGGCCGCGCCCACTGTATAGGCCGGACCGGTAAACTGCATCGCCTCAGCCCCGTCGACGCCGATCTTGTCCATGATCGCAAAGGCAAAGGTCTGCGTCAGCGTGCCCGTTACCACTGACAGGCCAATCGCAAAGATGAGATAGGGGTAGACGCGCGGATCGCGCCACAGCCCGTCGCCTTCCTTCTTGCCGCTGGTCTTGAGGCCCGCTTCCTTTCGCGGCGCCGTCTGCTCCGGCAGCCTTGTATAGATCAGGAAGGAAAGAACGGCGGCTGCCGCGCTGATCATGAAGACCGGCGTCAGCAGACCGAACACGGCGCCCGCCGCTGCCGCGAAGGCAGGTCCGGCCACGGCACCGAAGCTGAAGCCCGATGTCAGGGAGGCGATCTCCTCGGTTCGTTTGTCCCGGCTCGTCCGGTCGGCGATATAGGCCTGCGCGGCCGGATTGGTCCCCGACCCGAAGAGGCCGAACAGGGTGCGTGAGAAGAGAAGGCAGATAAAGATGACGACCGAGCCTTCCAGATAACCGGCCATTGCGAGCGCCGCGCTGGTACCGAAAAGCAGCATCGAGATGGAAAACCCAAGCATGCCGAGCGCGGCAACAGGGCGCCTGCCCCAGTCGTTGCTTTTGCGGCCCCAGAAGGAAGATGTGATCGTCCAGAGCGCTGCAGAGAGCGAGAAGATCGCCCCCGCCATCCAGTCGGGCAGGCCCAAATCTCGCGCGAGCGGCGGCAGGATGGCGCTCACCAGCATTGTGTTCCCCGCGCCCACAGCCAGCAGGGCAAAGAAGAGCAGCCGGAACGCGCCCCTGCGGTCCGGCCGGTCGCGTCCGAGCTGCGGTGCGGGTTGATCGGTCATGCCTTCTCTTCGGGCCGGCTGCGACAAATTACAAGCGCGCCCTTGCGTCAGCTCAACGCCGGAAATGGACGGAAACCATATCTAAAGCCTGACCTGCTAGACCTCTTGGCTGACCCTTCTTCCGGAGCCATGTCATGTTCCAACTGTTCGGCCTTCTCATGGTCGTTGTCCTTATCGCGGGCGCGCTGGTTTTTACCGGCAGCCCGGCCCTGTTCAGCGCCCTTCCCTTCGAACTCGCTCTCATCGGCGGGGCCGGGCTCGGCACGCTTGTCATTGGCAATTCGCCGCGCGTGGCCGGCGATGCGCTGGCCGGAATCGCGAAAGCCATGCGCGGAGCAAAATGGACCCGCGCCGACTATGCTGACCTGCTCAGCGGCCTCAATGATCTCCTGCGCCGCGCCCGCCGTGGCGGCATGCTGGCCATCGAAGCCGACATAGAGAGCCCGGAAACCTCAGACCTCTTTACCAGCCGCCCGCGTCTTCTTGCCGACAGCACGGCGACCGCGATGATCACTGACAGCCTGCGGCTGCATGCCCTCAATCCCGGAGGCAAGTCGCCCGTCGGCGCGCACCTCGACGATGCCGTCGCCAGTGCCGCGCAGACCCGCCACCGCGCTGTGGGTGCCCTCAACTCGCTGGCGGACGCCCTGCCCGCGCTGGGTATCGTTGCAGCGGTGCTCGGCATCATCAAGACGATGAGCCTGATCGACCAGTCGCCGGATGTTCTTGGCCCGATGATCGCTACAGCGCTTCTCGGCACATTTCTCGGCGTCTTCCTCGCCTATGGGCTTGTCGGGCCGCTGGCGGCGCGTTTCGGTCAGGTGGTCGATGAAGAAATACTGTACCTTGAGACAATCCGCACAGTGATCACGGCCTGGCATGAGGGGGTTGCGCCCTCGACAGCGGTGGAACTCGCGCGGGCCGGGCTGCCCGTGCATCTGCGGCCAGCCGTGGAAGATGTCGATCCGCCCTCATCAAATGTCGCGGCCTTTCCGGCGGCGCGCCCGGGCCGGGTGGCCTGAGAAACCTAAAAGTAAATTCACCCGCCGACTCGCATTCGGGCCTCCGGGCCCCTAGTTTGCTGCGAGCGCAAGAGGCAGCCGGAGTCCCTCGCATGTCCCGTTTCGAGGAATTGAAAGCGATCGCAAAGGTCTATCAGGACCTTGCCGCCGAGAATTATGCGCGCGTCCGCCAGCTGGCAGAACAGGTGCGGTCCGGCTTTTGCGACTATCTCGACGCGTCTGACGGGATCTGCGTGCAGCTCGTTCCGCCGCAGGGTGAATTCCAGCCCAAGCCTTATGGTGATCAGGCTTTTTCTGTCCCGCCGCGCGGCTTTCGTCCGCTTGGGCCCATTGCATTCGGCCTGGCCGTCCGGGTCACAGGCGGCACTGACTGGATCAGAATCACGACCCAGTGCCAGAAGATCGGCAACCGGTTTGTGCTGGACATTCAGGGCGGGGAGTCGTTTACCCTGAACCTGCCCCTAACCGATGAGGACTCGACCCGTCTGTTCGACTATCTCTTCAACCATCTGAAGACCTGGTTTCAGTCCAGGATCGACCATTATGAAGCGGGCGACTATGGCACCCGGGAGATCGGCTTCGATTTCTCGCGCGAAGACCAGACCGCCGCGGCCTGAAACCCACGGACCCCTGAAAACATATGCCGGATCTGAATCTCATCCTTGCCGGAACAGGCTCTGAAAGCCTGATCTTTGCCTGCGCGCTCATCGGCGCGCTGGGTCTTGGCGCGCAATGGCTTGCCTGGCGCCTTCAGGCGCCCGCCATCGTGCTCATGGCGCTAGCCGGCCTTGCAGCCGGTCCCATCTGGCAGCTCATCTTTGGCGATCCGCTGCTGAACCCGTCGGGCACGTTCGGCGACCTTCTCCGCCCGATCGTATCCCTTTCCGTCGCCGTCATCCTGTTCGAGGGTGGCCTCATCCTGAAATTCGAGAACCTTCGTGATGCGGGCGCGGCCGTCCGCCGCGTGGTGTTCTTCGGTGGCCCGCTCGCCTGGATTCTGGGCTCGCTCGCCGCGCACTATGCCGCCGGCCTCGACTGGGCGAGTGCCATCGTCTTTGCCGGCGTCATGGTCGTGACCGGCCCGACCGTCATCATGCCGCTGATGCGCCAGTCCAAGCTTTCTGGCCGTCCGGCGCAGTTCCTGAAATGGGAAGGCATCGTCAACGATCCGATCGGCGCCCTCTTTGCTGTGGCCGCCTATGAAATCATCCGCGTGGCCAGCCAGGGCGATTCCACATTCGCGGCCGGGCTCTGGATCCTCGCAGCTGCCGGTATCGGCGTTGGGCTCGGCATCGTTTTCGGGCTCGCCATCTCGCGCGCCTTCCGCGCCGGCTGGACGCCGGAATACCTCAAGGCACCGCTGATCTTCGCCTCGATCATCCTGTGTTACGCGCTCGCCGAAGAGGTCGAGAAGGAAATCGGCCTCGTCGCCGTGACCGCCTATGGCATGACGCTCGCCAATTCCAAGCTCGCAGACCTTTCGGAACTTCGCAAGTTCAAGGAAGACATCGCGGTTCTGCTCGTTTCGGGCGTTTTCGTCATCCTGACCGCGGACCTCACGCCGGCGACGATTGCATCGGCGCTGAACATGAACACGCTGCTTTTCCTTCTGGTGATGCTCTTCCTGGTGCGCCCGCTTTCGGTCTGGATCGCGACCATTGGCACGCTCAGCCGCAAGGAGGCGCTGCTCCTTGGCTGGATCGCGCCGCGCGGTATCGTTGCTGTCGCCGTCTCCGGCCTGTTCGGCTCGCTTCTGGTGGACCTGTCCCGCGAGGGCCGCTTCTATTTCTCCGGTGCAGACCAGATCGTGCCGCTCGCTTTTGCGATGGTGTTTACCACCGTTGTCCTGCATGGCTTCACCATTGGCCCGCTGGCCCGGCGTCTTGGCCTCGCGCGGTCTGAAAAGCCGGGTGTCCTGCTGGTGGGCGCCAATTCCTGGAGTGTGGAATTCGCCAAGGCGCTGAAATCGGTGAAGATCGATGTCATCGTTGCAGACAGCAATTACAGGCGCCTCCGGCCCGCGCGTGAGGCCGGTCTCGACACCTTCCTTGGCGAAGTTCTTTCAGAGGACGCCGAAATCCGGCTCGACCATTCACGGTTCGCGACCGTGGTCGCTCTGTCGACCAATGATTCCCACAATGCGCTGGTGTGCAGCCAGTTTGCCCCGGAAGTCGGCCGCCACCGCGTCTACCAGCTTTCGCTTTCCGAAGGCGATGAGACCGATGACAAGTCGGTCGGCTCCTCGGCGCGCGGGCGCACGCTGATCCGGCGCGGGCGCACCTATGACGGGCTGATCCGCGACCAGTATCGCGGCTGGAATTTCTCGCGCACGCGGCTCACCGACAAGTACACGCTGGAGCAGTATCTGGCCGAGCGGCCGAAAGGCGACCTGGTTGCCGAGATCCGCCCGGACGGCACACTCGTCCTTCTGGGGCCGAGCCGTGAGGCGCGCGGCGGCGAAGGGGCGACCATCATCAGCTTTGCCCCGGACCAGCAGCCGCAGCCTTCCACACCGCAAACCCCTTCCGGCAAGGATGCAAAGAGCGGTGAGGCCCAGAAAGCCTAGAAACTGAAGCCTAGAAGCTGACGGCGTGCAGCTCGCCGCCATGCCGGCGCAGCCAGGCGCGCTCACGCTTCCAGTCCGGGCAACATCTGGCGACATGCGCCCAGAAGCGCGGGCTGTGGTTCATCTCGAGAAGGTGAGCGCATTCATGGGCGGCGACATAGTCGAGCACGCTCGGCGGCGCCATGATGAGCCGCCAGGAGAAGGCGAGCCCGCCATTGGAGGTACATGACCCCCATCTTGAGCGGGTATCCTTCACACTCACACGCCGGGCATCGACGCCAAGGCGCGCGCAGTATTGCGTGACCGCGGCAGAAAGATCCTCGCGGGCGGCCTTGCGGAGATAGCGTTCGGCGCGCCGGCCTACAGTCTCCACCTCTCCCGGCAGACGCAGCGTCTGGACCTCTCCCGCCTCCAGAACCGCGCGCCGTCCCGGCCCCTCAACCGAAATCCTGCAGGGTTGGCCGCGCAGCGAAAAGACAGAGCCGGGCGCAAGCCCATTGCGGTCGGGAAGCTGGGCCAGCCGGTCTGCGATCCAGTCTGCACGATCAGCGGCAAATTTCGCTGCAGCCTTCAGGTGACGCCTTGAGGGCGCGACGGCAACCGCCTCTCTCTCGCGTTCATCGAGCCGAAGGATCAAACGCTTTGCTCGCGGGTTGATCTCCAGCCGAACATTCACATTTTGACCGTCTGAGGAGATCAGGGTCAAACTCTGGCCTTTATCGACAAACATGATAAGTCTCGCTGAGTGTGGCGACGAACAAGATCGTTTGCAAAAACATTAGGGAAACCCACTATGAGATATCTACTTTCCGGCGTCGCGGCTATTGCCATGATGACGGCGTGCGACCAGTCCGGCGGCTCTGAAGCTGCACCGCTTGAAGAAATCACGCTTCGCGAAGGCGATCCAGCCGATGCACCAGATGTGATTTCGGCGATGATGCTCACCAATTCCGGTGACGGCGCACTCGCCTACGAATCCAAGGACGTCGATGGCGCCAACGCCACCTTCTCCAACGTCACGATCGCGGACATGGACGGCGTGACGATCGATTCGCTGGTCTTCGAAGGCCTCGACATGATCGACGGCCAGGCTGCCTTCTCCCGCATGAGCTTCAGCGGCATCACCTATGACGCCCCCGAAGAGGCCGACACGTCGACGCTCACCGTGGGCGAGATCGAGCTGATCAACCCTTCACCGGCCCTGGCGGCATGGGTTGCGGGCGCGCTTGGTACCGGTGAACCGGCCGACTTCCCGTCGGTCGATCAGGTTGCTTTCGATGCCTGGGCCGTTTCGGATGTTTCCGGCGACTTCTCCGGCACCGAAGCCGAGGGCAAGTACAAGCTGAGCTCGGTCAATATGCGCGACTTCACCGGCGACAAGGCGGCCCTGGCAGAGATCAGCGGCCTCAGCTTCGACATCGTCGATGAGGACGACATGAATTTCAAAGGCGGCCTCGACTCCATGAGTGTGTCCGGCGCCGACCTCAAATTCCTGACCGCCATGCAGCAGAATGCAGGCGATGAGGAAGCCATGGCCGCGGCCATGATGAGCATGATGATGAGCAATCCAATGGAGCCCGGCTATGACCGCATCTCCCTGGATAACTTCACCTTCGCCGGTGAAGGCATGGACCTCGCCGTGCCGTCCGTCGACGCCTATGTCGAGCGCAACAATGATGGCAAGCCCGTGCGCTTCGTCCTCGAGCCCACAAGCATGACGCTCGACGCCGATGCAGATGGCGGCGAAGTCGGCGCCCAACTGGCCGAGAGCCTCAGCATGATCGGCTATGAAGGCATTGAGCTTCGCATGGCCAGCATCAGCGATTACGATCCGGAAAAAGACGCGCTGACCTTTGAGGCAGACGATAATTATTTCGAGCTCGTCGATGGCGCCCGCTTCTCCTATGGCGGCGACATCAGCGGCTATGCTGAATTCAACGAGCAGCTGGCCGCCTCCATGGACATGGAAACCCTTGCTGAGGGCGGTGAGCCCGATCCAATGGTCATGCAGCAAGCCATGGGCGCTCTGGAAATCGGCAGCCTCGAAATCCGCGTCAGCGATGACAGCCTCATTGACCGCATCTTCAATGCTGTCGCCGCCCAGAGCGGTCAGGACCCGGAGCAGATGCGCGCGCAGGCCTCACAGATGATGGGCATGGCCCCGCTCATGGCCCAGCAGGCCGGTGTAGATGTCGCCATCGCCACCGAGCTTGGCACCGCGCTGTCTTCGTTCATCCAGGACCCGAAAACGCTGACCATCATGATCGACCCTGAAGAGCCGGTCTCGATGGAAAGCCTTTCGACCATGGAAGATCCGAGCATGATCACCAAGGATTATCTCGGCTTCTCGGCCTCCAACAAATAGGCCTGAACGGGAAATCACCCCAAAAACAAAGGCGCACCTCTCCCCGCTGAGAGGCGCGCCTTTTCTTTTGCCCCCTGAACGCGCATAGCTGCCCCATGAAACTCGCTTATTTCGGAGATGTCGTCGGCAAGCCCGGCCGCGTAGCGGTGACAGACCACCTGCCTGCCCTTCGCCGCGACCTGAAACTCGATTTCGTCGTCGTGAATGGCGAGAACGCCGCTGGCGGCTTCGGCCTCACCGAATCCATCGCCGGCGACTTCTTCAATGCGGGCGCCGATTGCCTGACGCTGGGCGATCATGCCTGGGACCAGCGCGAGGCCCTGACCTATATTGCGCGCGAACCGCGTCTCCTGCGTCCGGCCAACTATCCGGCCGCCGCCGGCGCCCCCGGCAAGGGCGCTCATGTCTTCGTGCTCGATGATGGCCGCCGCGTCGGCGTGGTCCAGCTCCAGGGCAATGTGTTCATGAAACAGCAGCTGGAAAACGCCTTCCAGCATGCCGACCGTGTTCTGGATGAAATGCCGCTCGGCCTCGCCGTCGATGCGATGATCGTGGATATTCATTGCGAGGCGACGAGCGAGAAGATGGCGATGGGCCATCATTGCGACGGGCGCGCCAGCCTTGTTGTCGGCAGCCACACCCATGTGCCCACCGCGGATCTCATGATCCTGGAAGGCGGCACGGGCTATCAGACGGATGCCGGCATGTGCGGCGACTATGACAGCGTGATCGGGATGAAGAAGGAAAACTCCATCCAGCGCTTTGCGACCCAGCTGCCGGGAGAGCGCTATGCTCCGGCTCTTGGTGAAGGCACGCTGTGCGGGGTCTATGTCGAGACAGATGACAGGACCGGGCTCGCCCAGCGTATCGAACCGATCCGCATCGGGGGACGGCTGGCGGAGACCATTCCCGTCCCGGACTGACGGATGAGGCCGGGCCATTTACGTGCGTGCCGGTCTGGCGCTCTGCATCGATACCTTTAAAAAGACGCGGCGCTGCTTTACTTCGGCGCCACAGACAAAAGACGAAGCCAGCTTTGCGAGGAATTCATGGCCGGACATTCCAAATGGGCCAATATCCAGCACCGCAAGGGCGCGCAGGACAAGAAACGTGCCGCGCTCTTTGCCCGCCTGTCGAAGGAAATCACGATCGCTTCCAAGCTTGGCGGTCCGGACCCCGACGCCAATCCGCGCCTGCGCCTTGCGATAAACAATGCGCGCGGTCAGTCCATGCCCAAGGACAATATCAAACGGGCCGTCGACAAGGGCCAGGGCGGCAATGCCGAAGAATATTACGATATCCGCTATGAAGGCTTCGGTCCCGGCGGCGTCGGCATCATTGTCGAAGCCTCCACCGACAACAAGAACCGCGCCGCCAGCGAGATCCGCGCGGCCTTTTCAAAGAATGGCGGCAATCTGGGTGAGACCGGCTCTGTCTCCTTCGGCTTCGACCAGGTCGGTGAAATCGAATACCCGCTGGAAGCCGGCGACGAGATGGAAATCATGGAAGCGGCCATTGAGGCTGGCGCCACCGATGTCGAGACCGATGAGACCAGCCACTGGATCTATACCGAACGTGAGGATCTGATGGACGTTGCCTCCACGCTCGAAGGCAAATTCGGCGAGGTCGAGGCCAAGTCGACCAAGCTCATCTGGAAGCCGCAGAACAATGTGCCCGTCGAAGGCGATCAGGCCGACACGCTGATGAAGCTGCTCGATGTCCTGGATGAGCTTGATGACGTCCAGAACGTCTACGACAATTCAGAGCTCTCAGAAGCCGAAATCGAACGCCTTTCGAGCTAGTTTCCGTAAGGAGAGGACGGGCGGATTAAAGCCCGGCTCACCTTTCCGTGAGGCCTGCAGAGACGATCTCGTAATCTCCAGGCGCGGCGCCATATGACGGGGCAGAAGACACCCGTTTGATATGGACCGACCGATGAAACTTTCTCAATCCACGCTGGTTGCCATCGCCGCAGGCACGATTGCCGCTGGCTCGGCCTTCGTCTGGAGTGCCATGGCGGACGAAGGCCGTGACGCGCCGCCGCCCAGCACCAATGTCGAAAGCGCCATCTTCGCCGGTGGCTGCTTCTGGTGCACAGAGGCCGATTTCGACAAGGTCGATGGCGTGATCTCCACCGTCTCCGGCTATACCGGCGGCACGGTCGAGAACCCGACCTACCGTCAGGTGACGAGCGGCGACACCGGCCATTATGAAGCCGTCGAAGTGACCTATGACCCGGCCAAGGTCACCTATGACGAGCTTGTCGATTATTACTTCCACACCATCGACCCGACCGATGAACGCGGCCAGTTCTGTGACAAGGGCTCCAGCTACCGCTCGGCTGTCTTTGTCGAGACCGGTGATCAGCGCGAGGCGGTCGAAGCCGAGATCGAGGAGATCGAGGAATCAGGCGTCCTGCCTGGCCCGGTCGTCACAAGTGTGCTGGACGAGAGCACCTTCTGGAAGGCTGAGGACTATCACCAGAACTATTACAAGACGACGCCCGTGAAGTACCGCTTCTACCGTCAGGGCTGCGGACGCGATGCGCGTCTGAAGGAGCTCTGGGGCGATGAGGCCATGCATCTGCCGGACAGCGACAGCTAAACCCCGGTAGGATGTAACCAGACAGAAAAAGCCCCGCAGGTCCGCTGCGGGGCTTTTCATTTTAGCGGTCAGCCTGGCAGCTGCCTAGCGCTCGTCCTCTTCCCGGTCAGCCGGGTCTTCCAGCCGGAACAGGCGCGGATCGAGGCGGACATTTGTCTCGATGTCCTGCAGCGCGACACGGGTCACCTGCTGATTGGCATCCAGCGTCCGCCAGCTCATCAGCTGATAGCTTGCCGGATCGAAATAGAGCGTCAGGATGCCTTCCGCCTCGCCCCGGCGATCCTCCATCGTGATGGCGATCTCGCTCGGCGTTTTCTGCACATCCGTCACCCGCGCCTCGGTCTCGAAATCGAGCTCATCATCAAGGATAAGGCCAAGCGGGGTCGAGGCCAGCGGCACGCGGTCCACTGTCTCAAGGTCGCTGTCCTCCATGGCGACAGTCGTACCGTTCGCGACGATCAGGATGGGTGTCGGGTCATCGTAATCAAAACGCATCCGGCCGGGGCGGCTAAGGGCAAAATCGCCCTGTGTCAGCGAGCCGTCCGGGGCGAGCTGGGTAAAACGGCCACGCGCCGTCTCCGCGGCCGAGAGCGACTCTGCGGCCGCTTTCAGGATCGCGCGCCGCTCGGTCGCCGACACGGCGCCGGCTGTCTTGGCTGGCTCGCTTGTGGCGGCGGCGGGCTCAGCGCGCGGCTCTGGCGGAGGCGGGGCGACACCGGTCTGCGGCGTTGCGGCCTTCTCCTCGGTGTCTTCAGTCTCAGCCTGGGCCAGAACGATCTCGCCCTGGCTGGACTGGGCAACCGGACCGGCAGCAAGGCCGGTCGATGCAGGGGCGGCAACACGCCAGGCGAGCGGCTGCTGTGGCATGGCGCCAAACTCTGTGGTCAGCGCGAACGGGCTCGTCCCGAGGGCCAGGATGGCAGTGAGCGCTGGAAATAGAGACGTCATGGTCGTTCTCCTGTCTTGGCCAAGCAACATAGGTCCCGCATGGGCCGCAAAACAGGGCTGAAATAAGGTATTTCCGCCGCGATTCGTTGTGTCTCGTTCAGCCTCAACCTGTCACTCGGACGGCGTATCGCGCGCCAGAATCTCACGCTTGCCGGCATGGTTGGGCGCGGAGATCACGCCTTCTTCTTCCAGACGCTCGATCAGCGTGGCGGCCTTGTTGTAGCCGATCTTGAGGCGGCGCTGGATATACGAGGTAGAGGCGCGCTTGTCGCGAAGCACCACCGCCATGGCCTGCGCATAGAGGTCATCATCGCCATCGCCTGACGAAACCCCCAGCATCGCATCCATGATCGCGCTGCCCGTGCCACCCTCCTCGGGCTCTTCCAGGATCTCGGCATTATAGTCCGGCTCGCCCTGCTCCTTTAGCCAGCCGACCACGGTTTCCACCTCTTCATCGGACACGAAGGGGCCATGCAGGCGCTTGGTCTTCACACCGGCCGCCTGATAGAGAAGATCACCCATGCCGAGCAGCTGTTCAGCGCCCTGCTCACCCAGAATGGTCCGCGAGTCGATCTTCGTCGTGACCATATAGGAGATACGCGTCGGGAAGTTCGCCTTGATCGTGCCGGTGATGACATCGACCGATGGACGCTGGGTCGCGGTAATGAGGTGAATACCCGCCGCCCGCGCCATCTGCGCGAGGCGCTGGATACAGCCCTCGATTTCCTTGCCGGCGACCATCATGAGGTCAGCCATCTCGTCGATCACGACGACGATGTTCGGGATATGCTCCAGCGGCAGGATTTCGGTCTCATGGATGGGCTTGCCGCGCTCATCATAGCCGGTCTGCACCTTGCGGGTGAGCTGGTCGCCCTTCTCGCGATAGCGCGCAGCTTTCTCATTGAAACCGGCCAGGTTGCGCACGCCCGCCTTGGACATGAGCTCATAGCGGCTTTCCATCTCACGCACCGCCCATTGCAGCGCGTTCACCGCCTTTTTGGGGTCCGTGACGACAGGCGCCAGAAGGTGTGGGATGCCCTCATAGATCGAAAGCTCCAGCATTTTCGGGTCGATCATGATGAACCGGCACTGTTCGGGCGTCAGGCGGTAGATCAGCGACAGGATCATCGCATTCACCCCGACCGACTTACCGGAGCCGGTCGTCCCCGCGATGAGGAGGTGGGGCATCTTGGAGAGGTCCACCACGGTTGGCGTACCGCCAATATCCTCGCCCAGCGCCATGGGCAGCGGCGATTTGTTGTCGGCATAGGCTTTCGCCGAAAGAAGCGAGCGCAGATAGACGGTCTCGCGCTCATCATTCGGCAGTTCGATACCGATCGCGTTCTTGCCCGGAATGACGGCAACGCGTGCAGACACTGCGCTCATCGAGCGGGCGATATCATCAGCCAGGGAAATGACGCGGGCCGACTTCACACCGGCCGCCGGTTCCAGTTCGAACAGGGTGACGACCGGGCCGGGCCGGACTTCCTTGATGCGCCCGCGCACACCGAATTCGCGCAGCACCTCTGCCAGACGGTTCGCCTTGGTCAGAAGGCTGTCTTCATCGATGGCACTGCGGCGTCCGGGCGGCGCGCCCAGAAGGTCGAGCGAGGGTAGGCGGCTGGCGCGCTTGCGCTTGCCGCTCTTGGTGGTGACGGCGGGCGCGCTCGGCTGCGGGGCCTGGCGCTGGGAGACTTTCGGTTTCGTGATGGCCTTGGGCAGGTCCTCGTCTTCCTCATAGTCGGGATCGAAGTCGTCGGTCTCCTCCTCGAAAGCCTCTTCCTCGGGCGGGAAGACACGCTCAGGGCTCCGCGCCTCAGCGTGCTCGCGGGCAGCTTTGCGTGAGAACAGGCCGCCAAAGACGCGTCCGAGACCTCCCCCCAGGGCACCGAGACTGCTTGCCGCCCGCCGGCCTGAGCTGCTGGCCGCGGTCTGCAGCAGGCTGGCATCGCCGCGCCTGAAGCCGAGCGCCGCGGCGCCCAGAAGGAAGGCGCCGATGCCGAGGCTCAGCCCCGCGAGGAAGGCCGGCGCGGGCAGGAGAAGCGCCTTGAAGGGCATCATGACGAGTGCGAGCAGGCCGTCGCCTACCATTCCACCCATACCTGTCCAGAACGGCCATGAGGCAGGGACAGGAAAGGCTGACAGCATGGCGGCCAGAACCGGAATGAAGGCTGCACCGAACAGCCAGCGGCGCAAGCGCGGCGTGCCGATAAGCACGGCCCGCATCGCCCCGCCAATCATCAGGCAGAGCCCGGCCATCCAGGCCGCAAAGCCGAAGGTCTGCAGCGCAAGATCGGCAATGATGGCGCCTGTGGGCCCGAAGAGGTTGGCCACGTCGAGCCCACTGGCCGCGTTCAGGCTGGGGTCGGTCGGCTGGTGCGTTCCCACGCTGCCGCAAAGGAGCACCCCCAAGGCGAAGGCCGCTGTCCCTGTGAGGATGCGCCAGGCGGGGTCGGAAACCTCGCGATGGGCGCCAGTCTTCGTTTCAGCGGTGGTCGAGGCCATGAGGGGTAAGGTCCATCAGCTTTCAGGGTCTTTTCCTGAAATTGGCAGACGCGCCTTAACACACAGCAAACGCAGGGAGACCCAGCTGCAATCCGCAAATGCCATGTGCGGCCGCCACCGCACAAAAAAATCCCCGGCCAGTTGCCTGGCCGGGGAAGTCTGGGAGGAAACGCTTCGAAAGAAGCGAGGTATTCAGCCTCAGCCGAATTCCGGATAGGCCTCGAGGCCAACTTCGCTTTTGTCCATACCGGCGATTTCCTCTTCCTCGGTAGGACGGACGCCGACGGTTGCCTTCAGCACGAACCAGACGATCGCGGAGGCGACGGACACAAAGATTGCACAGGCCAGGACACCGATGAACTGGCCGACATAGCTCGGATTACCAGCCTCGTTCAGGCCGATATCGTTCGCGTGCGACAGCGGGACGATCATCGTGCCCCAGATACCGCAAACAAGGTGAGCCGGGATCGCGCCGACAACGTCGTCGATCTTCAGCTTGTCGAGCAGCGGAACGGTCAGGACGACGAGGACACCACCAATCGCGCCGATCAGGATCGACAGACCCATGGACGGCATCAGTGGTTCTGCGGTGATCGAGACCAGACCGCCAATGGCGCCGTTGAACGCCATCGTCGCGTCGACCTTGCCCTTGTAGAGGATGCCCGTGAGGATCATCGCGGCCAGCACACCGCCACACGCGGCCATATTGGTATTGGCGAAGATATTGGCGACGGCATTGATGTCATCGAACGTGCCGGCAGCAAGCTGCGAGGCGCCGTTAAAGCCAAACCAGCCGAACCACAGGATGAACGTACCGAGCGCAGCGAGCGGAATGTTGGAGCCCGGCATCGGGTGAACGGTCCCGTTGACGAACTTGCCAGCCCGCGGGCCGATGATGATGGCGCCGACAAGCGCTGCCCAGCCACCGGTCGAGTGAACGAGCGTGGAGCCAGCAAAGTCAGAGAAGGCGAACTGCGAGTCGAGCGCGCCGCCGCCCCATTCCCAGGAGGCTACGATCGGATAGATGAACGCGGTCAGCACAGCCGTGAAGATCAGGAACGGCCAGAGCTTCACGCGCTCTGCGACGGTACCGGAGACGATGGACGCAGCGGTCGCCACGAAGACCATCTGGAAGAACCAGTCCGAAGAGGCGGCGTAGCCGGTATCGAGGCTCTCTTCCGGCGACCAGATAAATGCAGGGATACCCACCCAGCCTGCGATCGTGGACCCCGGATAAGCCATATTGTAGCCGACCAGCCAGAACATGATCCCGGCGACCGAGAAGAGCGCGACGTTCTTCATGGACTGCATGGCGGCGTTTTTCTTCCGCACCAGACCTGCTTCCAGCATACAGAAGCCCGCTGCCATGAACATCACGATCAGGCCGCCGATCAGGAAGAGATAACTATTGTCGACATAGGCGCCGACGGCGGACGCGTCCTGCGCCGAGGCGCCTAGCGCGAGGGAGGCAACAGCTGATACAGCCCCCAGCCCCCGAATTCCCCTTTTAACCATACTGTTCATGCCCTTCTCCCATTGATTTGGTATGACAAAGCCGACTAAAGGCGCTCGCCCGTTTCTCGACCAGCGCGGCACGCCCCGACCATAATGACGCTCCGATCTTTGACCAAGAATCGTGCAGACTGCGGCGCAAACGCCCACTTCTGCGTCACCTCGCGCATAGCTCTGGACCGGAGGCCCGCGCCTGCTTACCTTGCGGGACATGGCGAACATCGACACGGAAATCGCAATTATCGGCGCCGGCCCGGCTGGCAGCTCCCTGGCGCTGGCGCTGGCGCAAGCCGGCTTTAAGGTTGCGCTGGTCGACGCCCGCGACCCGGCCGCAACCCCGCCTACCGACACGCGGAATTACGCAATCGTGACAGGCAGTTGGCGCCTTCTCACAGCGATTGGCGCGGCGCAGCGAATTGAGGGTGAAACCCAGCCACTGCATGGGCTGGAAGCGGTCGATGGCGGCACGCACTGGTTCGGCGCACCCTCCATCCTGTTTGGCGATGAAGACCTCGTTCATCGCGGTGAGGACGAAACCCTCGGCCAGATGGTGCAGGCGCCGATCCTTCAGGACGCGCTAGACAAGGCCATTGCCGACGAGCCGCGCATCACCCTGCTCGCGCCTGCCCTGTTCAAGAACTGCAAGCCCGCCCCCGGCTCTATCGATGTGGAGCTTGAGGATGGCCGCACACTCAGTGCCCGTCTTCTAATCGGCGCCGATGGCATGAAGTCGCCAGTCCGCCATGCCGCCGGCATTGAGGTTCAGGGCCGCGACTATGGGAAATCGGTCTTTGCCGCCAATGTGACCCTGTCTCGTCCGCATGACGGCATCGCCCGCCAGCTTTTTACGCCCGAAGGTCCGTTTGCGACACTTCCCCTGCCCGGCAACCGGGCAAATCTCGCCTGGTACATGAAGCGCGGCGCGCCTGAAGCGCTGGCCAGACTGCCCAAGGAAGAGGTTGAGGCCGAGCTTAATCACCGCTTTGCCCATTTTGCGGGCACCATGACGATAGACGGTCCGATGGGCAGCTATCCGCTGATCCTCCAGATCGCCGAACACCTGGTGGGCGAGCGGATCGCAATTGTCGGCGATGCGGCACGCCGGCTCAATCCGCTGGCCGGGCAGGGCCTCAATCAGGGCTTTCGCGATATCGCCGCCCTGCACCAGGCCATTGTGGAGACAGACAGGGCCGGGCTCGATATTGGCGGCGCGCAGGCGCTTGGCGCCTATGAGTCCTCGCGCCGCTTTGGCGCCAGCACCGCCGCGCTCGGCATGGATGCGATTGACCGTCTTTTCTCGAATGACAACACGTTCGCCAAGCCGCTGCGGGGCCTTAGCCTGCTGGCCGCGAACACAATTGCGCCGGTGCGACACAAGCTGGCCAGCCTTGCCAGCGCATCTTCGCCGGACCTGCCGCCCCTGATGCAGCCCTAGGCGGGCCCGCCTTCGGCAAGCTCGCGAAGATAGGCCCAGGTATAAAGACCGCTGGAATGGCCGTCGCTGAAATGGATGCGCACAGCATAGCGGCCGACCGGGTCTGCAGCTGTCACGGAGATATCGCCCGGCACAGGCGGCTGGGGCGGGCGCGGGCCGGCGCCATGGCCGCGGACTTCGGCGGAAGGGCTCTCTTCGCGCAGGCGCTTGTACCCAATATCGCCGCGAAACCCGTCCTCAAAGACAAGGCTGAGCACACCGGCGCCCTTGCGAAAGCGGAGTTCCTGCGGCCACGGCATGACACTCATCACGGCGCCTCATCGTCCAGCGGGCGCGCTTCGCTTTCCAGCATGATCGGCAGCCCGTCACGGATCGGATAGGCAAGCTGCGCACGTCTGGAGACAAGCTCCTGGCGGGCGCGGTCATAGGTCAGCGGCGTGCGCGTGACCGGGCAGATCAGGCGCTCGAGCAGACGCGGATCGGTCTGACGCGTGGCCGGTTCGGTGTGGTTTGTGTCTTCACTCATTGCAGGGTCGAGGAATCGTCGCCGCCCGCATCCATGTCAAGCAGCGTGATGAGCGCCCGGCATCTTGCCGCAACGGTCTCTGCTTCCAGAAGGGCCTGTTTCTCCATCGCGGCAAAGGGACACCCGGCCGCCAGCGCATGGACCAGCGTCTCGATGGGCGCTGTTTCCACCGCGTCCCAGTCGACGTCCATCGCATGGGTCGCCACGTATTTGCGCAGGGCTTTTGCCAGCTCGTCCCGGTCCGGAAGATTCGACAGGTCCGGCTCCTGCAGGTCGGCTGCGAAGGGCGCCCAGTCCGCCGCCACCTGCCTGTAGGGCGTCTGGATATCCAGCTCCTGACGCACATTGAAACGGCAGATTCCCGTCAGGCTGATCAGGTATCGCCCGTCATCGGTTTCCGAATAACTGGTCAGCCGCCCCGCGCACCCCACGCCGGCAAGCTGCGGATTGCGCCTGTCCTTGGTGGCCGGCTGGACCATACCGATCAGCCGCGAACCGGACATCGCATCATCGATCATGTTGAGGTAGCGCGGCTCGAATATGTTGAGCGGCAGCGACCAGCGCGGAAAGAGCAACGCGCCCGTGAGCGGGAAGACGGGGATCGTTTCGGGAAGATCTTCAATCTTCCTGTAGCCGTGCCTTGTCATAACGGGTCAGCACCTCTTGCCTTTGAAGGAAAGGACATGGCGCGCCTGCCAGTGAAGTCGAGGCCTCAGGCAAACATGAGAGAGGAGAGCCGGCGGCGTCCTTCAATAGTGGCGGGGTCTTTAGGCCCTGCAGCTTCGAACAGTTCCAGCAGCTTGGCCTTCGCCTTGCCCTCTTCCCAGTTGAGGTCGTCGGACAGGATTCTCAGAAGGTGATCGGCCGCTTCCTTGTTCTTGCCGCGCGCCATCAGCGCCTCGGCAAGCTCGAAGCGAAGGGCATGATTGGACCGGTCATTGGTGACCTTCTCCATAAGCTCATCGAGCTCGCTGTCCTTCGGCGCATCGGCCATCAGCTCGATGGCGGTGCGCACACTCTTGATCGCCGGGTCCATCTGACGGTCAGGCCCCGCCATGTCGAGGATCTGCGCGGCGCGGTCCGGATCGTCATTGGCCAGATAGCAGCGCGCAAGGCCCGCAATCGCGGCGATATTCTTCTGGTCGCGTTCGATGATCGCGCTGTAGATCTGCGCCGCCTGCCCGGCATCGCCGGACTGGAGCAGCTTGTCGGCATGCTCGATGGCTTCCTGGATCTGCTGGCCTTCATCGGTGCCGCCCAGCAGCTTCTCGACAAACTGTTTCAGCTGGCCTTCCGGCAGCGCGCCCTGGAAGGCATCGACCGGGCGGCCATTTTCAAAGGCGAAGACCGCCGGAATGGAGCGCACACCCAGCTGGCCGGCCACGCCCGGATTCTCGTCAATATTCACCTTGACGAGCTTCACCTTGCCCTGCTGCTCATTGACGACTTTCTCAAGCACGGGGGTGAGGGATTTACACGGCCCGCACCACGGCGCCCAGAAATCGACGAGCACCGGGGCCTCTTTCGAGGCCTCGATCACATCCGCCATAAAGCTCTGGTCGGTTGCGTCCTTGATATTGCCACCGGCGCCACCGGCCGGTCCGATCGTGATATTTTCCATATCGCTTGCGCCTTTCGGAATTTTCTGAGCGGAAACTTGGGCCCTCACCGGCCAAAAAACAACAGGGGCAGGCCGGTCCTAGGCGTCAGGCAGCAGCGCGGCAAAATCGACCACGGTGAGGTCATGGCCGGTCGCCTCGACAAACCGCCTGAAATCGCTGTTGGAAATGGCCGTCGTGCCTGTGTTCACCAGCGGGTGGAAGTTCAGCGTGTCATACGCCATCAGCGCGGCATCGGCGATAAAGCGCACCTTGCCCGCCTTGTCATTCATCAGCGCGAAGGCGGTGACCGATCCCGGCGTCACACCCAGAAGCTCTTCCATCAGCTCCCCGCTCGCAAAGGAGAGCCTGCGCGTACCGATCAGCTTGTGCAACTGGTTGAGCTTCAGCTCGCTGTCAGCATGCGCCGAGACAAGGACGATCACGCCATCCTTGTCCTTCATGAAGAGGTTCTTCGTGTGCCCGCCCGGCATCGTCTCCTTCAGCTCGCGGCCTTCTTCCACGGTGAAAGTGGCTTCATGCCAGCGTGTATCATGGGCGAGGCCGAGCTGGTCGAGATAGGCGAAGAGATCGTCAGGGCTTGCAGGCATGGCGGTGTTTCAGGCAATCAGGGCGCACACGTCAAGTAAGGGAGCCCGCCCGATGGAGCTCGAATGCTACAAGATCTACAATGTCGCCCCTGAAATCGTGCCGGGCCGCTCCCAGCGCGAATGGATGGATGCCTTTCCCGACCGCCATCCATATCGCTGCCTGCCGCTGACCATGGCCAACTCCACGGGCTGGGAAATCCTCTGCCCGATGGACATCAAGATCATCTGGGATGGCGGCGAGCATGACTATTCGCTGAAACTGTTCACGACAGGCAATCCGGCGGCCATCCCCTCCTTTGCCGACAGTCACTTCCGGCGCGGCATCGTCACCTTCCACACCGGCCACCTCTTCCGCACCCCGCCCGGCTGGGGCCTCTGGGCGTCCGGCCCGCCGAACTATTTCAAGGATGGGATCGCCCCGCTGACTGGCCTGGTTGAGACCGACTGGCTGCCTTTTCCCTTCACCATGAACTGGCAGATGACCCGGCCCGGCGAAGTGACCTTCAAGAAGGGCGAACCCTTCTGCTTCATCATGCCGTTCGAACATGGCAAGACCGAAGAGATCCAGCCGGAACGCAAGCTGCTGGCCTCCAATCCGGAGCTACAGAACGACTATCATGCCTGGCACCAGAGCCGGGGCAGCTTCCTCGAAAAGCTGAACGCCCTCGATTCCGACACGGTGAAGGCCGGCTGGCAGCGCCACTATATGCGCGGCGAGAAAGTCACCGGCGACAAGGCCGACGCCCACAAGACCAAACGCCGCCTCAAACCCCCGAAGGACGTCTAGAGCAGGGCGGCTGGCGCTGTGTGCAGTAAAGTCCTGCGAATCCCCCTTGCAAGGACTTCTGATTTGCGCTTAAAGCCCGTCTCTCGCTGATCGGCCTCGCGCAGGTCAGTTACCCTATCGGATGCGGGCGTAGCTCAGGGGTAGAGCACAACCTTGCCAAGGTTGGGGTCGTGAGTTCGAATCTCATCGCCCGCTCCAATTTTCTCTACGATTATCAAGCGTTTCCACGCCCGTCCCGGGCATCGCTTTTGTGGGTCACAGCAACCTTAGCAGCGCTAATCGCCGCCATCAGTTGACCCTCCTATTGCCCGCTGTATGGCCCATGGCGCAGCGGGCGGCGCAAGACCGTCCCTCCCCCCAAGCGTATCTTTCAGAGGGCCAGTCTTTCCATGAGTATCACTTCCCTGCGCCGCGCCTGCCTCGCATCCGCCAGCCTTGCCTGTCTGGCTCAGCCGGCCCTGGCGCAGACCGGCGCAAGCGATGAAGACGCCGTCCGCAAACTGGAAACCGTCGCCGTCACCGCGACACGGCGCGAGGAATCCACGCTCGACATCCCTGCCAGCGTCACTGTGCTCGCGGGCGACATCGCCGAAGAGGCTTCGACGCTCGACGGGGCCGAAGGTGTCACGCAATATCTCACCGGCGTCGAAGCCGCCGTCGCCAACGGGTCGCAGGTCGCCTTCCAGATCCGCGGCATTGGCGCCGTGGACCATCAGGCGCTGACGCCCACAGCCGCCGCCATCTATTCTGACGGCGTCTTCCTGTCGACCAACGTCCAGACCAGCCTCTTCCTCTATGACCTTGCCCGCGCCGAAGTCCTAAAAGGCCCGCAGGGCACGCTTTACGGCCGCAACGCCTCTTCCGGCGCGATCAACTTCATCAGCACGCGGCCCAGCCCGGATCAGGACGGATATCTCCGCGCCTCCTACGGCAATTTTAACCGGGTCGATCTTTCCGGCGCGGGCGGCGCAGCCCTCACCGACCGCCTGTCTTACCGGATCGCGGGCCGCTATCTCTCGCAGGAGCCGGCGCTCGACAATGTTCAGACCGATCCCGCTATTCCACGTGGCCCGGAAGATGCTGGCGGTGTGCGCGACGAATTCGGCCTTCGCGCTCAGCTTCTCTACGAAACGCCCGGCGGCTCCTCGCTCCTGCTGCGCGGCCACTATGAAGAAGACAATGGCATCAACACCACGCCCCGCAATGACAGCCTCAGCGTCGGCGACCACGAAATATCGTCCGAAGGCGATGGCCTGAAGGACACCGATAATGAGTTCTACGGCCTCGCCCTTGAAGGCCAGACCGATCTCGGCCCATGGACACTCTATTCCCTTTCGGCCCTCGAAGGCTATGGTCAGGATTACGGCTTCGATTTCGATGGCACACCGGCCCCGTCCGGCAACCCGAACCTCAATGCCAATCTGAGCTATGACCGCTCTTTCCTGCAGCTTAGCCAGGAAGTGCGCGCGAGCCGCGATTTCGAGCGCGCGCGTGTCCTGTTCGGCGCCCATCTTGCCTATGAGGATTTCGCCCAGGACTATCTCATCTGGTGCGGTGAGCTCGACCCGCAGACGCTTGCCGGCACCTGCCCCTATGTCGGCACGGCCGGCCGCGTCGGTCCGAACCCGGTCTCACCACTTACAGCCGTCACTCTCCTGACCCATATCGGACAAGAGCGGACAACTGCTGCCCTCTTCACCTATAACGACTTTGACCTGTCGGACCGCCTCACCCTGACGCTTGGCGCGCGCTACACCTTTGAAGATATTGAAGGCAATGGCTACGGCCAGCACATCTTCACCGATGGCACGCGCGGCCTGAACAACCGCGATGGCCTCGGTGGCGCGGTCGGCCAGAATGAGATCGAGGAAGACAAGCTCACCGGCAATGCCGCGCTGCGCTATGCGCTTTCTGCAGACACGTCGATCTACGCCTCGGTCGCCAATGGCTACAAAAGCGGCGGCTTCAATGGCGAGGTCCAGAACAATGCCACCAGCTGGCAGGATGAGGGCCTGTTCGGCGCCGAAACCGTGACCTCCTATGAAGCTGGCTTCAAGACGGCGCGCGGCAATCTCGCCTTCAACGCCGCCGCCTTCTATCAGGACTATGATGCCCCGCAGGCCCGCATCTTCGTCGCCTTCGACCTGCCAGACGGCAGCCAGATCACGTCCAACTCGCTCTCAAATCTTGATGAAGCGGTCTCCTATGGCGTGGAAGCCGACACAAGCTGGTCGCCGCTTCAGGGCCTCGACCTCACCGCCAGCCTCACCTGGCTCGAAACCGAGATCGAGCAGACGAGCAACACCGCAGGAAACGCCGCCCTCTTCGACGGCAACCCGCTCCCCTTTGCGCCTGAGCTTTCGGCCACGCTTGGCATCCGCCAGGAATGGCAGATCGGTGAGACCCGCCGCGCCGCCATTCAGGCGAACGCAAAGGCCAAGGGCGACTATTATCTCGACGCCGAAGGCCTCGAGGCGCGCAAGCAGGACGGTTACGCCACCGTCGACGCGAGCGCCACGCTCTATCTCGACGCGCGCGGGCTGGAACTCAGCCTCTGGGGCCGCAACCTGACAGACGAAGACGTCGCCATCTCCGGCTATGGATTCATCGGCTACAACACCTTCCGCTCTGATCCGCGCCAGTATGGCGTGGCGGCAAAGATGAGCTTCTAGGCTCCAGCCTCACTCGATCCGCGTCCACTCCCGCGTCTTGCAGAAAGGCGCGACCACGCAGCCTTTCAGCTTCAGCGTGTCGGGCCCTTCCAGCGTGATCGTGCCGGAATAGGTCTTGCCATCTGCCGGATTGTAGAGCTTGCCGCCGGTCCATTTCTCCGGGCCGCCGGAAAAGCCCGACAGCATGGTCAGCCCTTTCAGAGGCCGGTCACGCAGGGCCGGATCGTTATTCTCGGCGTCCTTTGCGTCGGCATTCGCCTTGATGGCGTTTGATGTCACAAGCGTGCCGCAGATGTCGGGGCCGCAGGGCGCGATCTCGACCTCGGCGCCATTGGTGCCCGTCTCCCAGAGGCCGGTGACGTCCTGCGCCAGGGCCGGCAGGCCAGCAACGGCAAAAGCGATGCAAACAAAGGCTGTCTTCATATATGGTTCTCCGAAGGGCCACACCGCGCCATCTTATACCCACAAGGCCGCATTCGCTAGAAAATGACGACGACGCCCAGACCTCAGCCCCTCATCGCACGCACACGAGGCACGGTGGCGTGCTGACCCGCACCCCCATCGCCTGGCGTGATCCTGTCGCGGCCTTTGCGCCGCTGAAGGACCAGCCCTTTGCGTTGCTGCTGCATGGAGCCGGCGGGCGGTGGAGCTATATCTGTGCGCAGCCGATGCGCACGCTTCTAATTGAGGCGGCGGAGGACGCCCGCGATCTGGAGGCCGCACGCCGGACGCTGTCCAGCCTGCCGTTTGAGCGCCCGCCCGGCGCCCCGCCTTTCTGTGGCGGCTGGGCGGGGCTTCTGTCCTATGAGTATGGACGCGCCCTGCTGCCAAAGCTCGGCAGAGGGGCAGAGCGGGGTCCATGGCCGGATATTGCGCTTGGTCTTTATCACGAACTCATCGCATTCGATCATGAGACGCAGGCCGCTGAGCACTTACACTGGGACTGGCCAGGCGCCCCGGCGCCACTCTTGCTCCAGCTTGCGGCTGGGCCCCTACCGCCCCAAGACGCAACCGGCCCGCTCAGCACGCCGGCGGTAAACTGCATCCAGAAGCAGGACTATGAAAGCCGCGTCGCCCGCACCGTGAGCTACGTCCATGCGGGAGACTGTTTTCAGGCCAATATCTCGCAGCGTTCGAATTTTACCCTGCTGGACGGCAAACACCCCTATATGCTGGCCGCGCGGCTCTTTGCGGCCAGCAAGGCGCCCTTCTCTGCCTGTTTCCGTCTGCCCGGCCTCGCCCTCGTCTCCAATTCGCCCGAACGCTTTCTCCAGATCCGGCGTGAGCCAGATGGCCGCCTCAAAGCGCGGACCCAGCCGATCAAGGGCACACGCCCGCGCGGAAAGACGCCGCAGGAAGACGAGGCCCTCGCCGCGGAGCTCACATCCTCTCCCAAGGACCTCGCCGAAAATCTCATGATCGTTGACCTGATGCGCAATGATCTTTCGCGTGTCTGCGTGCCGGGCAGCGTGAAGGTGCCAGAGCTGCAGGCGCTGCATTCCTATGCGAATGTCCATCACCTCGTCTCGACCATAGAGGCAGAACTTCAGCCCGGCCGTGACGCGTTCGACGTGATCGCTGCCGCTTTTCCGGGAGGGTCCGTCACCGGCGCGCCCAAGATCCGCGCCATGCAGATCATTGAAGAGATGGAGGATGAGGCGCGCGGACCCTATTGCGGCTCGCTCATATGGATGGCCCCGGACGGCGCGATGGACTCCTCCATCCTGATCCGCACGATTGCTCTGGAAGAGCGCGCGGAGGGTGGCTGGGCCGGTCATTTCCGCTCAGGCGGCGGCATCGTTGCAGATTCAGACCCGCAAGCCGAATATGCCGAGACACTGGACAAGGCCCGCGCCATCCGGGCCGCGCTTGAGGGGGAGTAGCACCGCATATGGACATTGCCTTTCTCGCCACTGACCGCCTTGAAACGCCCGCCGTCTCGGTCCGCGACCGGTCCTTCCTGCTCGGGGATGGCTGTTTCGAGACCTTGTTCGTGCGCGCAGGGAAGGCAGAGGGGATCAGCGAACACCTTGGGCTCCTGCGGCAATCGGCCAACACGCTCGGCATTACCGGCTTTCCCAAAGACGCCGCCCTGCGCGCCGCCATGGAAGAAGCGGCCAGCTCGGCCAGCGGCGACGCCTCCATCCGGATCACGCTCAGCCGCGGGGCCGGCGGGCGCGGCGCCGATGCGGGCGACAGCGCGCCCCTGACTGTCATTAGCCTCTCCCCGCTTTCCCACTCGCGCCCCTTCCCGCCGCTTACCGCTATCACCTCCACCATCCTTCGGAATGAGACCTCACCCATCAGCCGGATCAAGGCGACCAACTACGCAGACAATCTCGCGGCCCGCCGTGAAGCTGTCGCAGCCGGCGCTGGCGAAGCCCTCATGCTGAACACCAGAGGCAGGCCCGCCTGTTTCGCGATGGGGAATCTCTTTCTTCGCGGCCCGGACGGGCGCTGGCTCACACCGCCACCAGAGGAAGGCGTGCGCCCCGGCTATATGCGTGCCAAGGTGATCGCGAAGCTGCAGGCAGACGGTCACGCCATCGAGCAAGCAGCGATCTCCCTCGACCAGCTGAGGGCCAAGGGTGCCTGTCTTTTCGCCACCAACAGTCTCTGGGGCCTCCGCCCGGTCGCGCAGCTCGACTCCCACCCATATGAAATTGATATGGTGCCATTCGGCGGTTGAATTCGTTGATCCTGTGAGACCCAAGGCAAGAACGAAGGAAACCCCCGGAATGTCACACCAGCCCGTCACCTATGCGATCGGCGACATTCATGGCGAGCGCACACGGCTTGAAGACCTTCATGCAAAAATCTTCGACCATCACCGCGAGACGTTCCCGCAGAGGGAGCTGAAGCTCGTTCATCTCGGCGACTATATCGACCGGGGCCCCGATAGCGCAGGCGTCATCGCCCTCCTGATGGAGCTCGAAGAACGCACCGATATCGAGGTCGTCAATCTGCGCGGCAATCATGAGCAGATGATGCTGGACGCCTATGGCGAAGAGGCCAGAGATTTCAGGATGCACTGGCTGACCAATGGCGGCGATGCCACGTTGGAAAGCTATATCCGGCGCGGGGATGAAGACCCGCCCCCCTCACATCTTCGCTGGGTCCGCGACCTGCCAACGCTCCATCTCGACAATGATCGCAAGATCGCCTTCGTCCATGCTGGCGTCGATCCGAAAACCTTTCCGCATTCGGGCGAGCAGATTCACATGTGGACCCGGTCGAACCGGTTTTTCGACCCTGGCCGCTGGGATGTGGGGGAGCTCAAGGGCTGGCAGGTGGTCCACGGCCACACGCCGACCAAGGATTCCCGCCCCCTGGTGGCAGGCAGTCCGCCGCGCCGCTTCAACCTCGACACAGGCGCGGTCTATGGCGGCCTTCTCACAGCCGGCATTTTTGCGCCGGAGGCCGAGACGGTGGATTTTATCTACAGCTGAGCGCGAGGCGAACACGCCTCGCCTCTTGCCGGGGCGGAACAAATCAGGAAAACAGAAGGGGCCTGTTAACCGAAGCGGTGGTTTCACACCCCCATGACCCAACCTATCCGCATCCTCGGCATCGACCCAGGCCTCCGCCAGACCGGCTGGGGCGTGATCGAACAGACAGGCTCGCGCCTTTCCCATATCGCGCATGGCGTCATCCGGATCGACCCGGCGCTTTCGCTGGCCGCCCGGCTTGGCGGCATCTTTGAGGCCATCGGGCTGCTCGCCGCCGAGTACAGGCCGCAGATCGGCGGCGTCGAAGAAACCCTGGTCAACGCCAATCCCCGCTCGGCGCTGAAGCTGGGTCAGGCGCGCGGGGTCGCCATGGCCGCCCTGCACGGCGCCGGTCTCGATGTCTTCGAATTCTCCCCGCGCACCATCAAGCTCGCCGTTGTCGGAACAGGCGCGGCCGACAAGACGCAGGTCGGCTTCATGGTCGCCCGCCTCCTTCCCAAGGCGGGCAAGCTGCCCTCCGATGCCGCCGATGCACTTGCCTGCGCCATCTGCACCGCCCATCACGCCCGCCTGCCCGGCCAACTCAGTGCACGGGGCGCGGCATGATTATCGGACGCCTCAGAGGAGAGATCGCAACCGTCGGCGCCGACAGCGTCATGATCGACGTGAACGGCGTCGGCTATGTCGCGCTTGCAGGCTCGCGTCTCCTCGCGCGTCTTTCACCCGGCGAAAAGGCTGAGTTGCATATCGAGACCCGGGTGACCGACAGCTCCATCACCCTGTTCGCATTTGAAAGCGACGAAGCGCGCGCCTGGTTCGTGCGCCTTCAGGATGTGCCGGGCGTCGCTGGCAAGTCCGCCATGGCGATCATGGATGTTGTTTCCCCGTCCGAGCTGATGGATGCCCTCGCCATGGGCGATGCCGCCACCGTCTCGCGCGCCAAGGGTGTGGGCAAGAAACTCGCCGAGCGCATCATCGGGGAGCTTTCCGGCAAGCCCCCGCCGATGGGCCGCTTCGGCGCCTTCGCCCCGCATACATCCACAAAGGAAACGCAGACCTCTGGCGGCGAACTTGCCGGCTCGCGCAGCGAAGCGGTTTCGGCACTCGTCAATCTCGGCTACGCGCAGGCCGACGCCTCAAAGGCCATCCTCGCTGCGTCCAGAAATAATCCTGAGGCCGACACCTCCGCCCTCATCCGCGCCGGCCTGAAGGAGCTTTCGCCCTCATGAGCCGGGATGGCAGCCTCACCGATCCTGAACGCCAGTCCGGCGAAGCGCTGGACCGCGCCCTGCGGCCGCAGAGCTTTGAGGACTATGTCGGCCAGGACGCGATCAAGTCGAACCTCAAAATCTATGTCGACGCGGCCAAGGCGCGCGGCGAGGCGCTGGACCATGTTCTCCTCTTCGGCCCGCCCGGTCTCGGCAAGACGACGCTGGCGCAGATTATCTCAAAGGAGCTGGGTGTGGGGTTCAGATCCACCTCAGGCCCCGTCATCGCCAAGGCCGGCGATCTTGCGGCTATCCTGACCAATCTCGAAGAAAACGACGTCCTCTTCATTGATGAGATTCACCGCCTGCCGCCCGCTGTCGAGGAAATCCTCTACCCCGCCATGGAGGATTATGCCCTAGACATCGTGATCGGCGAAGGCCCGTCGGCCCGCTCTGTCCGCCTGGACCTTGCCCCCTTCACCCTTGTCGGCGCGACGACGCGCGCAGGCCTCCTCGCCAATCCGCTGCGGGACCGGTTCGGCATCCCGATGCGGCTCGACTTCTATGGTCCGGACCAGCTCGCCCATATCCTGATGGCGGCAGGCCGGCGCCTTTCCTGCGATCTTACCCGGGATGGCGCGCTCGAAATCGCCGGCCGTGCCCGCGGCACGCCGCGTATCGCCATCCGCCTGCTTCGCCGCGTGCGCGACTTTGCTGAAGCGGAGGGCGCCGCCATCGACAAGGCAGCCGCCGCCCGCGCCCTCTCCCGGCTGGAGATTGATGAAGACGGGCTCGATGCGCTGGACCGGCGCTATCTCACCGCCCTTGTGCGCACCTATGCGGGCGGCCCGGTCGGCGCCGACACGCTGGCCGCCGCCCTGTCGGAAGCGCGCGATGCGGTTGAGGACATGATTGAACCCTTCCTCATGCAGAAAGGCTATGTCGCGCGCACGCCGCGCGGGCGCGTCGCCGCGCCGCTTGCCTATGAACGTCTCGGTCTCGCCGCACCCGAAGCAGGCCCGCAGCCCGGCCTGTTCAGCGACGACTGACACGCCGCTCCGCTCAGGCGGGCAGCAGCCACATCAGCTCCATGGAATGAAGCCTGACAAGCGCTTCGTGTGAGCGTCTTGCCGCGCGCTTGGCGACAGACCCCGCCAGCCAGCGGGCAAGCCCGCCAAGAATCAGGCTGAGCGCCATGGCCGGGATAAAGACCCACCATCCGATAAAGAAGCTGCCCATCACCGCCATCATCACGAAGACCACCGACAGGGCGTCGGCAAGCCGTATGAGGGCGGGAGAGGTCCGGCTGAACGGCAGAAGAAGGTCTGGATTGCGGTGCAGGCTTTCGGCATCGATCGCCCAGATCGGGCCGCCGCGCTGGGCCAGCCTCGCAATCCGTGTCGGCGCCCCGCCCTTATGCGGATTTGGTGCAATCGCGAGCAGCATGTCTTCCCCCCACCACCTTCTGTACAGGTCAGGGACGGTCCTGCAAAATCAGGGCCGTAAGGCTCAGGCTGCGCGTGCCTTGATCGACAGTGCATGAAGCCCGCGCTCGAACTCCGGCGCCAGCGCCTGATTCACCGCACGCTGCATTTCCACCCGGCTTTTTCCGGCAAATGCAGTTGAGACGATCTCGACATTATAATGTGTCTCACCTTCCGGACTTGCGCCCGCATGCCCGGCATGACGGGCACTATCGTCGGTCACATTCAGCACGGAAGGTGAAAAAAGCTGCGTCAATCTTGCCCGAATCCGCTCTGTTCTGTTTGTCAATTCTGGCCTCTTTAAACTCTTCACTCTATGTTGTCGCGCTCATGGCAGATGCATTCTCATACCGCGTCAAGTTCACCGACATAAGGGTGAAGCCTCCGAAGGAGGAGAAGGAGCGCCAGAAAGCCGTCGAGACACGTGAGTGTCATCGCGAGGGCTGCGATCTGGCAGGTGACCATCCAGCGCCGAAGCCAAGAGGGCTCGAGGGCGTCTACTGGTTCTGCCAGAAACATGCGGGCGAATATAATCGCAATTACGACTTCTTCGCCGGCATGTCGGACGCAGAGCTTTCCGCCTTCAATGAAATGGCCCGCCACGGCTTCCAGAAAACCTGGAAGTTCGGCACCGGGCCGATGGGCAAGGGCAAGGCCGCTGCCGCACACGATCCACGCCGCTGGCGGGGCAAGGAATTCTTCGAACAGAATGCCGAAGCCCGCGCCGAACGCCGCAAGGAACAGCAGTCCGAAGGCGTGACCGCACAGGCGCTCGCAGAGCTCGATCTGGAAGCCGGCGCCACGGCAGGCGAGATCCGGGTGCGCTACAGCGAATATATCCGCAAGTTCCACCCCGACTCCAATGGCGGGGACCGGTCGACCGAACATATGCTTGCCCGCGTCCTTCGCGCCGGCAAGACGCTCAAGGCCGCCGGCATGATGAAGGGCTAGGCCGCACCGGCCAGCCCGATATACCAGAAGCGCCATGGCTTTCGACGTTTCCGTCATCACCCTCTTTCCGGAGGCCTTTCCCGGGCTTCTCGACGTGTCCATCCTCGGCCGCGCGCGCCAGCAGGGTATCTGGTCGCTGGAGACAGCCGATCTCAGACAGTTCGGCCTTGGCAGGCACCGGCAGGTCGATGACAAACCAGCCGGCGGCGGCGCGGGCCTCGTCATCCGGCCCGATGTCGCCTCGGCCGCCATAGACAGCGTCGAGCGCGCGGGCCGCCCCGTCCTCTATCTCAGTCCACGCGGCGAACCCTTCTCGCAGGCCATGGCGCAGGAATTTTCCGCCGGACCGGGTCTCATCTGTTTCTGCGGACGCTTTGAGGGCCTCGATGAACGCGTCATCGCGCAGCGGGGCATGCGTGAGGTGTCGCTCGGCGATTTCGTCCTGGCCGGAGGGGAGGCCGCCGCCCAGGCTGTTATAGAAGCCACCGTCCGGCTGCTGCCAGGGGTGGCCGGTAATGAAACCTCAATCGAGGATGAGAGTTTCTCCGCCGGATTGCTGGAATACCCGCAGTACACCTTGCCCCGGATCTGGGAAAATCAGGCAACGCCAGACGTGCTTCTATCCGGGGACCACGAAAAGATTGCCCAATGGCGGCTCAACCGCAGTAAACTGTTGACAGAAGGGCGTCGTCCCGATTTATGGGCCGCTTACCTCAACGGGCATAGAATACGAGCGTCGGAGACGGACGATGAACATGATTGAGCAGCTCGAAGCTGAAGAAGTGGCACGCGTCACTTCAGGCAAGGAAATCCCGGACTTTTCTCCAGGCGATACCGTGTCTGTAAACGTCCGGATCCGCGAAGGCGACCGTGAGCGCGTCCAGCGTTTCGAAGGCGTCTGCATTGCGCGGGCCGGCAAGGGCGTGAATGAGAACTTCACCGTCCGCAAGATTTCTTTCGGCGAAGGTGTCGAGCGGGTCTTCCCGGTCGTCTCCCCGATGATCGAAAGCATTGAAGTCAAGCGCAAGGGCCGCGTGCGCCGCGCCAAGCTTTATTATCTGCGCAACCTGCGCGGCAAGTCCGCCCGTATCGCAGAGCGTACCTCCGGCCACGGCATGGAAACGACGGAAGTCACCGTCTCCAAGACCGAGCGCCGCCGCCAGCGCGTCGAGCAGAAAGCTGCCCGCCGCGAACAGGCCGCCAAGGACCGGGCCGCTGCCGAAGAGGCAAAGCGCAAGGCCGCTGAGGCCGAAGCTGCTGCTGCCGAGAACGAAGCAGCCGCCGAAGACGGCGCCAGCGAAGAATAGAAATTCGCGAAAACTTACATTTTTAAGACCCCGCAACGAAAGTTGCGGGGTTTTTGTGTTTTCCGGGCAACACTTTCTTTCGATTGCCCCCTTTTAGCACGGCACACAGCTTGCACAGCATCCCTTCGGGCAAGCCCCGGAAGCTGCAGATTCCCCCAGTGGGACAGGCAAATTCAAGGACTTGCTCGCGTGCGAAGGGAATCTGGTTGGTTTCAAGATTACCGTTTCGTATACGAAATAAGCAAAGCCGTTATTAACGGCGTATTTACCTTTGTCCCGGGGGCGTTCGGGCGAAATTTAGAGATCCTTTTAATTGGCCGGTGGGGTCAGGATTGGGGAAGTGGAATGAAACTTAGCAAGAAACTGATGGTGGGTGTCGTTGCCTTGGCTACACTCCCCCTCGCCGCCCACGCCGATGGTGAAAAGGGTACCTGGGACAATGAAGCGGTCGGGGAGCGTTACTCTTCCAGCGGTTCTGCAACCGATGAGCGCGTCCTGACCGATGCGCAGGTCCGCGAGATTATCCAGCAGAGCGGCACCTCCGGCGGCGCCGATGTGCGCTATCTCGGGGGCGACCAGCAGGCCATCGACAGCGTCCTTTGCTGTGAGAATGTCGAGGAACGCGTCACGGAGAATGTCGAGGTCGAGGAAACGACGACCTATTTCGACGCCGTCACCCGCCGCGAGGTCGTCCAGCCGGTTGAGCGTACACTCATCCAGCCGATTGAGCGCCGCATCATCAATCCGCGCGTTGAGGAAGTGACCGAAGACACCGTCTATGAAGAAGAATACCTTCCGGTCCGCGTTGAGCAGGACGACGTGCCTGCGGTCCAGGAGAATGTGACCACCGATGTGCGCGAGGAATATGTCGAAGAGGGCACCGAGACCTATTACGACGTTGTGACCCGCCGCGAGATCACACAGCCGATTGAGCGCACCACGATTGTTCCGGTCCAGCGCCGGATCACGCGTCCGCGCACCGAGACGGTGACCGCCGACACCCGTTATGAAACGGTCCGCGCGCCCGTCCGCGTTGAGCAGGACCAAGTTCCGCAGGTCATCGAGAACGTCGTTGAGGACGTGACCGAGAACACCCGTCAGGAAGTCACCGAGACCTATGTCGATGCCGTGACCCGCCGCGACGTGTATCAGCCTGTCGTGCGCACCATGGTCCAGCCGGTCGAGCGCCGCATCCTTCGCGGCACGACCGAGACGGTCACCGCGCCGACGCGCTATGAAGAAGAGCGTCTGCCGGTTCGTGTCGAGACCGAAGCGGCCCCGCAGATCACCGAACAGGTCATCCCGCAGGTTACTGAACGCACCGTCCTCGAAGTTGAAGACGTCTATGTCGACCAGGTCACCCGTAATGTTGTCCAGCCGGTCGTCGTGACCACGATCCAGCCGGTCGAGCGCCGCGTCCTGCGTCCGCAGACCGAGACCATCGTCCGCGACACGATCTATGAGGAAGAGTATCTTCCGGGCCGGGTTGACGCTGAGCCCATTCCGGAGACCCAGGTGAATTACATCCCGCAGGTCACTGAGGAATACCGTGAAGAGTACACCGAATCCTATTTTGAGGCGGTGACCCAGCGCAATGTGATCCAGCCGGTCGAGCGCAAGATCATCCAGCCGGTAGAGTATCGCCGTGTCCGCCCGCAGGTCGAGCAGGTTGTTGCCCCGACCCGTTATGAGACACAGCGCGCCTCGCTGGTGGTCCTCAATGTCGGTCCGGGCTGCCCTTGCTAGGCCAGCCTGACGCGTAGAGTACCGATCAGGGCCGGCTCGATGAGCTGGCCCTTTTCTTTTCCCGCCCATTTCCCGGCGGCACCTTGGCGCCGCAGCCCTCACAGACTTGTCACAGACCGCTTTGCATGGTCTTTTCGCGCCCGCAGCAGGAGGCCTCAAACCGATGTCCGGCAAGACGCTTTATGACAAGATCTGGGACGCCCATCTGGTTCACACAGACCCGGCGAGCGGCGACGCCCTCATCTATATCGATCTTCACCTCATCCATGAGGTGACGACCCCGCAGGCCTTTTCCGGCCTCAAGGCGAATGCGCGCCGCGTACGCCGGCCAGAGCTCACCCTCGCCGTGGCCGACCACAATACCCCGACCGAGAACCAGGCCGCCGGGCTTGAAGGCGTGCGCGACGAAGCAGCCCGCAACCAGCTTGCCGCCCTCACCCGCAATGTCGCCGAGCATGGCATTGAATTCTTCCCCATGGGCGATGTGCGCAACGGCATTGTCCACGTCGTGGGCCCCGAACAGGGCCGCACCCAGCCTGGCATGACCATTGTCTGCGGCGACAGCCATACCTCCACCCATGGCGCTTTCGGCGCCCTCGCCCATGGCATCGGCACGTCCGAAGTCGAGCACGTCCTTGCCACCCAGACACTGCGCACCCAGAAGTCGCGCAATATGGCGATTGAGGTCAGCGGGCAGCTGCGCGAGGGCGTTACCGCCAAGGATCTCGCCCTTCATCTCATCTCCGTCATCGGCACAGCCGGCGGCACGGGCCATGTCATGGAATATCGCGGCGACGCGGTCCGCGCGCTCTCCATGGAAGGGCGTATGACGCTCTGCAATCTCTCGATTGAAGGCGGCGCGCGCGCTGGCCTGATCGCGCCGGACGAGACCACGTTCGAATATATGAAAGGCCGCCCGGCCGCACCAAAGGCCGGGGCCTGGGAAGCGGCCGAAGCCCATTGGCGCACCCTCTTCTCCGACCCGGACGCGAAATGGGACCGCGTGGTCGAGATACGGGGCGAGGATGTCGAGCCGACCGTGACCTGGGGCACCAGCCCGGAGCAGGCCATTCCGCTTTCGGGCAATGTGCCTGACCCCGCCACCATTAACGATCCGGCCCACAAGGCTGCGGTTGAGCGTGCGCTCCATTATATGGATCTTGCTCCCGGCGCCCCGATTTCCGGCACGCCGGTCCAGCGCGTCTTTATCGGCTCCTGCACCAATTCGCGGATTGAGGATCTGCGCGCCGCCGCAAAAATTGCGCAAGGCGCCCAGGTCGCTGACAGTGTCCGCGCCATGGTCGTGCCGGGCTCTGGCCTTGTGCGCGCGCAGGCTGAAGCCGAAGGTCTCGACAAGGTCTTCACAGAGGCTGGCTTTGAGTGGCGCGAACCTGGCTGTTCGATGTGTCTTGGCATGAACCCGGACATCCTCGCTCCGGGTGAGCGCTGCGCCTCCACCTCCAACCGCAATTTCGAAGGCCGTCAGGGCCGCGGCGGGCGCACCCATCTGATGAGCCCCACGCTCGCCGCCCGCGCCGCGATCACCGGCGTGATCGGCTAGGTCCGGCGACCAGATCCATGATCGACGCGCTCGACCATATCGTCCTCGTCTGCCCGGACATCGAGGCGGGCATCGCAGCTTACCGGACCGTGCTCGGCCGTTCGCCGGACTGGCGCGCCCGGTCCGATGGCGCGGCCACGGCGCTTTTTCGCGTCGACAATACCGCGCTCGAATTGATGGCGCCGGACGGTGACAGCGGCGCCGCCCCCCGCCTGCGGCAGCTGACCGCAAAAGGCGCGGCGCTCACCTCCCTCGCCTATCGCACAGAGGATATCGAGGGCACGCAGCGCCTTCTGGGCCGGCGGGGTCTCACGCCAGATGAAATTCAGCCCGGCCAGAGTACAGATACCGGATCTGGGGAGATCCGGCACTGGCGGCGTTTTCGCTGCAGCGATGCGGCCATGGCAGGGATCAAGACATTCGTTCTCCAACCAGAGCATGTGCCGTCACCCGTGTCTTGCGACCAAAGTTGCGTCCACAGTCTGGACCATATCGTGATCAATACGCCAGACCCCGACCGCGCCGCCGCTATATATGGCGCGCGTCTTGGACTGGACCTCCGCCTCGACCGCACGGCCGAGCAATGGAAGACGCGGTTTCTCTTTTTCCGCCTTGGCGGGCTGACCCTGGAAATCATCAACCGCCTCGATCAGGCCAGTGGCCCTGAGTCCGACGATCGTATCTGGGGTCTGACCTGGACCGTGAAAGACATCGATGGCGCACACACCCGTCTCGCCAACGCTGGCATCGAAACCTCACCTGTCCGCGCCGGCCGGAAGCCCGGCACCCGCGTTTTCACGGTAAAAAGCGGCACACTTGGCGTGCCCACCCTGTTCATTGCCCATTCGCAGGACTAGAAGACACCTCATGAAAGCCTTCACGACCCTGACCTCGACCGCCGCCGCGCTGACCCATAAAGGCCGGCTCATGGCCAATGTCGACACCGACATGATCATCCCGAAACAGTTCCTGAAGACGACAGAACGCGAAGGCCTGTCGCGGGGTCTCTTTTTCGAACTCAAAACGAAGGCCGATGGCAGTCCGGATCCTGACTTCGTTCTGAACCAGCCTGCCCATCAGGGCGCCGGCATCCTCATCGCTGGCGACAATTTCGGCTGCGGCTCGTCTCGCGAGCATGCCCCATGGGCGCTGCTGGACCAGGGCATCACCTGCGTGATCGCGCCCTCTTTTGCCGACATCTTCCATAATAACTGCTTCAAGAACGGCATCCTGCCCATCGCGCTCCCGGCAGAGGTTTGCGAGGCGCTCGCCGAGCAGACCGGCGGCGCCAATCACCGCTTCACCGTCGATCTTGAGGCCCAGACGGTCACCACGCCGGAGGGCGCCACCATCCAGTTCAATATCGATCCGGGCCGCAAGCAGAGTCTTCTGGAAGGACTTGATGATATCGGCCAGACCCTACAGGCTGGCGAAACCATTGATGCCTTCGAAGCGCGCCGCGCCCACGAGACGCCGTGGCTGCAGAGACGGGCGAGTTGAGCGAGATTGGCATGATTGTTATTGAGGGCACAGTACGGATCAATCCAGACCGTCTTGAAGCCGCGAGACCTGCAATGCAGAAAGTGGTGCTCGCCAGCAGAGCCGAGCCCGGCTGCATCGACTACGCCTATGCTGCTGACTTGATCGAACCCGACCTAATTCGTGTGAGTGAGCGCTGGCAGGACAGAGACAGCCTCAAGGCGCACTTTCAAACGCTCCATATGGCCGAATGGCGATCTACATGGCCGTCCCTGAATATCCACGCCCGCTCACTCCGGCTCTACGAAGCCGACCCGGAAGACATTTAACCAAGACGAGATCCATGAAACAGACCCTGCTTCTTTTGCCCGGCGATGGCATTGGCCCGGAAGTCACCGCCGAAGCCCTGCGCATCTGCCAACTCGTCGCCCCGGATATTGCGATTGAAGACGCCCTTGTCGGCGGCGCCTCGATTGATCGTCATGGCGTTCCCCTGACAGATGAGACCCTTGCCCGCGCCGGGGAAGTCGACGCAATCCTCCTTGGTGCGGTTGGTGGACCCAAATGGAAGGATGTCTCCCGTGACAAGCGGCCCGAAGCCGGTCTGCTCGGGCTGCGCAAGGGCCTCGACGTCTTTGCCAACCTCCGCCCGGCCTATTGTTTTGGGGCCCTCGTCGATGCGTCCAGCCTCAAGCGCGACCGCGTCGAAGGCCTCGACATCATGATTGTGCGTGAGCTTACATCCGGCGTCTATTTCGGCGAACCGCGCGGCATCGACACCGATGAAAATGGTGTGCGGCGCGGTTATGACATGTCGATCTACACCGCCCCGGAAGTCGAACGCGTGACCCGCGTCGCACTGGAGATCGCCCGTGGACGCTCCGGCCGGGTGTGTTCGGTCGAGAAATCCAATGTCATGGAAAGCGGCCAGTTCTGGCGCGAGGAAGTGACCACGGTCCATAAAACGTATG
Organism: uncultured Henriciella sp.; assembly: GCF_964005855.1. NCBI lineage: Bacteria > Pseudomonadati > Pseudomonadota > Alphaproteobacteria > Hyphomonadales > Hyphomonadaceae > Henriciella > uncultured Henriciella sp. The sequence goes on along the minus strand of NZ_CAXFSW010000002.1, from coordinate 294,425 downwards.
GTGAGGGGGTCGAACTCTCCCACATGCTGGCCGATGCCTGCGCCATGGAGCTGGTACGCGACCCGAAACAGTTCGACGTGATCCTGGCTGACAACCTTTTCGGCGACCTCCTGTCCGATGCCGCCGCCATGCTGACAGGCTCCATCGGCATGCTGCCCTCGGCCAGCCTCGGCACGGAAGGCACACCTGGCCTCTTCGAACCCGTCCACGGCTCCGCGCCCGACATTGCCGGCCAGGGCATCGCAAACCCCTGCGCGGCGATCCTGTCGCTGGAAATGGCCCTTCGCTGGTCGCTCGCCCGCCCGGATGCGGCAGACCGCGTCATGGGCGCGGTTGCCAAGGCGCTCGATGCAGGTGCACGGACCAAGGATCTCGGCGGCTCGCTCTCGACGGCAGAGATGGCCGACGCCATCATCGACTGCCTCTAGCTATAGTCGGCGACCCGGCTCATCAGCTGGCCGCGAAATTCGAAAAAGCTCGCCCCGCGGATCTTGATCGTCTCGCCCGCCTTGCGTCCATTCGGCAGATCCACGGCGGCCTTGCCTTCGAACTCGATCTCGGCGGCCGCCTTGCCCTGTCCGATCACCAGGCTGACAAGTTTCTGCCGGCGATAGGAGAAGGCGTGGCCTGACAGCTCGGCCACTTCGCGCATCTTGTCGCGGCCTTCAAACGTCATGGTCTGCCCGTGATTGGAGATGTTCTCGAAGACGACATCCTCGGTCACACAGTCCAGCATGCCCTCAATGTCACGGGAATTATAGCTCTTGATATATCTGGTGATCATGTCCTCGATCACGGGTGCCACCTCGCTCGGTCAAAAGTGATTGCAGTTCCCACCCTGAATCCGCCCCAGTCCTGCATTACATGCCAGTCAAATCAAGGCGGGCGGGGCGCACTTTCACCGGAAACATGCGAACAGCCCGCTCGTCGACCATAAGATTGGACGAACGCCCGCTTGGCGTTAAATGAGCGGGCATCGCGAAAGGAAAGAATATGGCTATCAAAGTCGCAATTGTTGGCGCCACCGGGAATGTGGGCCGCGAACTTCTCAACATCATGGACGAGCGCGATTTCCCCGCCGCTGAAGTCTATGCCCTCGCCTCGCGCCGTTCCAAGGGCCGCGAAGTCAGCTTTGGCGACAAGACGCTGAAATGCGAAGTGCTCGATGATTTCGACTTCTCCAAGGTCGACGTCGTCCTCATGTCAGCTGGCGGCACGCTGTCGAAGCAGTGGGCTGAGAAGATCGGCAAGCAAGGCGCTATCGTCATCGACAATTCCTCGGCCTGGCGCATGGACCCGGACGTCCCGCTCGTCGTGCCGGAAGTGAACGGCGAAGACGTGCTCGGCTATGACAAGAAGATGATCATCGCCAATCCGAACTGCTCGACGGCCCAGCTCGTCATGGCGCTGAAGCCGCTGCACGATGCGGCAAAGATCAAGCGCTGCGTCGTCTCGACCTATCAGTCGGTCTCCGGCTCGGGCAAGGCCGGCATGGATGAGCTCTGGAACCAGACCAAGGGCATCTTCGTCAACGATGCGCCAGAGCCTGAAGAATATCCGCGCCAGATCGCGTTCAACGCGATCCCGATGATCGGCTCCTTCCGTGAGGACGGCTTCACCGACGAGGAAGCCAAGATGTGGAATGAAACCCACAAGATGATCGACCCGAACATCAAGCTCACCGTCACCTGTGTGCGCGTGCCAGTCTTTGTCGGCCATTCGGAAAGCGTGAACATCGAGTTTGAAAACCCGATCACCCCGGAAGAGGCCCGCGAGGCGCTTCGCAATTTCGAGGGCGTCCAGGTCATCGATAATCCGGAAGAAGACCAGTATATCACGCCGGTTGAGTGCAAGGGCGAATGGGACACCTTCGTCTCGCGCATCCGTGTCGACAACACGGTCGAGCATGGCCTGTCGCTCTGGGTTGTCGCTGACAATCTGCGCAAGGGCGCAGCGCTCAACACCGTCCAGATCGCCGAAGAGCTGATCAAGCGCGGCGTGCTGAAGGCGTAAACCAAAGGCATCTTCGCCAGACAGAACAAACGCCGCTCCGGTCCCGCCGGGGCGGCGTTTTTTGATGCGCGTATGAGAGCATTGCTGAACTGTCCTGTGACGGAACAAGATTCAGGTGGCGAGACGGCGCGATCCGCATTAGGTGCCCGCCCATGTCTTCAGAACTTCGCCTTGGCCTGCTCAGCGGTTTCGGGGCCTACCTCCTCTGGGGTGGGCTGCCTCTCTATTTCCGGCTTCTGGATCATATCGGCCCGGTCGAGATGCTGGCGCACCGCATTCTCTGGGGCCTGCCGACGGCACTCCTCTTCATCACCGCAGCAAGGCGATGGAAGGATCTGCGCGCCGCGCTGACGCCCCGCCGGCTAGGCTATCTTTCCATTTCGTCCGCCCTCATCGCCACCAACTGGCTGGTCTATATCTGGGCCGTCTCGGCCGAGCGGGTAACTGAGGCGAGCCTCGGCTATTTCATCAATCCGCTGGTGAGCGTGCTGATTGGCATGGTCTTCTTTTCAGAGACGCTGCGCCGCGCGCAATGGATCGCTATCGCCATTGCCGCCTGCGGCGTCGGCGTCCTGACATGGGAGCTTGGCCGCCTGCCCTGGGTCTCGCTCGTCCTCTGTTTCAGCTTTGCGACCTATGGGGCGGTGCGCAAGACGATCAATGTCGACAGCCGTATCGGCTTCGCCGTCGAAACCGCGCTTCTCTTTCCGGTGGCCCTTGTCTGGCTCTCCTGGTTCCAGCAGACCGATGGTGGCGGCTGGCTCGGTGATGGAATCTGGCTGGACTGGCTCCTTCCGCTGGCAGGCCCGATCACGGCCGTGCCGCTCATCCTGTTCGCGCTCGCCGCCAAACGGCTGAAACTCGCCACGATCGGCATGATGCAATATCTGACGCCGACGCTTCAATTCCTGATCGCCGTGCTCATCTTCCGCGAACCCTTCGGGCCCGTCGATGCGGTCGCCTTCGGCCTCATCTGGACGGCCCTCGCCGTCTTCACCATCGACAGCCTGATGGGCGAGCGAAAGGCGCGGCGTCTCGCCCGCGCGGCGCCGGTTGCAGAGTGACAGAAAAAACCGGCCGCTCAAACTGAGCAGCCGGCCAAGGTCGATGCATGTGAAGCTGGATGGAGGCCCACTTCAACTGGCCTGCAGCAAGAGCCATACCAGCCCCTGAGACCTTAAGTGCTCAGCGCCATCCAGACCGCAATCGCGACCAGCGCCAGCGCGAAACCGCCGCGCACCCAGGCTGACTGGCGATAGCGCGCGATCTCACGCCCAAGGCGCGCCCCCGCCAGGACCAGGCCGCTGTGCACGATGACGGAGACCAGAATGTGCAGGCTCCCCAGAAACAGGATCTGACCTGCCGTGGGGGCCTCACTGCCCCGGCCCGCAAACTGGGTCACGACCGCGATATAGAAGACAAGCGCCTTGGGATTGAGGAGATTGGCGATGACGCCGCGCCGGAAGCCCTCCAGCGCTTTCGCCGCCGAGGGTGAGGCCTCGCCTGTTTCGCGCCAGGCTTCGAGCGCGAGATAGAGCATGAAGGCAATCCCGGCCCAGCGCAGGGCGTGATAGACCAGCGGGCTTCCTTCGATGAAGGCCGAAAAGCCGGTCGCGGCAAGTCCAAGCTGTATCCCAAGTCCAATTGTGATACCCAGAACGGCCATGAAGCCGACCCGGCGGCCCTGCTGGGCGGCGAGCGCGGTCAGCCAGCCCATATTCGGGCCGGGGGTCAGCTCGACCAGCGCCATTGCCCCTATAAAGGCGAGCCAGTTCATGTCGCTCAGCATCACTCTTCCCTCAGCCGGGCGGCGTTACACCGCAGAAACACTGCCCGAACACCACCCATGCACCATGGGTGCACCATGGATTCTGCGGGAAAGTCCGAAACTTTCCTACAGGCAGCCATAGAGCGCATCCACCAGGCGCCGGGCGCGCGGATCGCCTTGCAGATAGCTCGACTGCTTGTTCATCACATAGGCGGCCGACAGGTGCCGGTCGGGGTCACCAAGCGCCAGCGACCCGCCCCAGCCGGAATGCGCCAGCGTCTCTGCATTGGGCCCATAGATGCCAAGATTGTTGCGCATCACCCCCGCGGCGAACTCTGTCACGAAGGGCAGGACGAGGTCGTCACCGATGACGCGCCGGCGCGTCACCTCCCGGAAAGACGTCTCCGGAATCAGTGACTTACCATCCAGCTTCCCACCATTGGCGTAGAGACCATAGAGCTGCGCGACCGACTTCGCCGTGCCATGCCCATTGGCAGACGGAATCTCGATACGCCGCCATTCCCCGCCGCCGCGATTGGGCGAGGCCCATTTGGTCAGAAAGGCTGTCTTCTTGTAATCATTGAGCTCGCCCAGCTGGGGCAGTTCTTTCGGGCGCTGGATCTCTGCGACCCGGCCATGCTCGCTGTCGGGCAGCCCGATATGGAAATCGACACCTGCCGGTCCGCAGAAGTCCTCTCTCAATATGGTACCAAGTGTACGGCCCGTGATGCGCTTGACGATCTCTCCTGCCAGATAACCCCATGTGGTCGGGTGATAGCCATGCGCTGTCCCCGGCTCCCAAAGCGGTTCAAGCTCGGCCAGAGCCGCCGCGAGCCCGTCAGGATCGAGCCAGAGACCGGGGTCGATGGGTTCGGGAAAGCCGACAAGACCGGCCTGATGGGAGAGAAGCTCGCCAATCGTGACCTCGGCTTTTCCAGCAGCCCCGAATTCCGGCCAGACCTCAGCCACCTTTGTCTCATAGCCCTCATTGAGGCTGTCGATGACCGACGCGATGACCAGCGCCGAAACGCCCTTCGTCGTGGAATAGACAGGGACGAGCGTCTCCTCATCCCAGTGTTTCTCGCGCTGACGGTCGGCAAAGCCGCCCTGAATGTCGACAATCACCTCGCCGTCGAGGATCGCCGAAAAGCCGGCGCCCAGCTCCTCTCCGGCCTCGAAAGTCTCGGCGAAGACGTCCCGCACCGGTTCGAACCCGCTTGCCACATGGCCCCTGATCTCACTCATCGCCTGCTCCTTGCCGCCTGAACTGAAAGGCTGAACGTAAGACCAATCTTACGCGTTGCGAGACTTGGGATAACAATCGAGGAGCCAATATGAAACAGACACTTCTGGCCGCCGCCGCCATCGCAACGCTTGCCATCGGGGCTTGCGAGACCAGTGAGCCCCGCCAGCCGGCCGCCATCAATCCGCAACTGGCAAACCAGCCCGCCGCCCAGGGCCTTGTCGCCGAAGACAGTACCCATGACTTTGCCACCACCGTCTCCCGGCTGGAGGCCGCGCTTGAAGCCCGCCCCCTCACCGTCTTCGCGACCGTCGACCATGCCGCCGGCGCCCGCGATGCGGGGCTGGAGCTTGCACCATCGACGCTGTTCATCTTTGGCAACCCTGAGGCCGGTACCCCGCTCATGCAGGCTAACCCCGCACTTGGCCTTGAATTACCAATGAAAATACTGGTGGTGCAGACCGGCAATGGCGTTCAGATCCTGCGCCAGAACATAAGCGCGGTGGCGCGTCAGTACGGTGTGGCTCCACAGGATGTGAACGCTGGCAGCCTTGAGGCGACCCTGGCCGCCATTGTCGGCGAAGCTGCGGGCTAAGCACAATCATGGGGGGAAGCTTGAAACCGCAATTGTAATCTCTCCAGGCGGCGGGAGCAGTTCCGGTTGTCATGTCGATGATGCAGCCTGTAAAAGGCTGCCGAATGATAACAAACGGAGCAACATACATGTCCAGCGCCAACCGTCCCCGCCGCTCCTGCCTGTACATGCCGGGCGCGAATGCCCGCGCGCTTGAGAAGGCCAAGTCACTGGCGGCCGACGTCGTCATTCTCGACCTGGAGGATGCCGTGGCGCCGGACGCCAAACTGGAAGCGCGAAAGACGGTCTGCGAGGCGGTGAAAGCCGGTGGTTACGGCCCGCGCGAAGTCGTCATCCGGATCAACGGGCTCGACACCGAATGGGGTCTTGATGACCTCAAGGCCGCAGTAGAGGCCGGCCCGGACGCCATTCTCGCGCCGAAAGTCATTGATGGCAGCGATGTGGACCGCCTGGACGATGCCCTGACGCGCGCTGGCGCCCCCAGGGATCTCGGCCTCTGGGTCATGATCGAGATGCCGAAGGCGCTTCTCAACATTCAGGATATTGCTGAAGCGGCTGGCCGTACGCGCCTCAACGCCTTCGTCATGGGCACCAATGACATCGCCAAGGAGCTGCGCGCGACCAATGATCCGGCCCGTACAGCCTTCCAGACCTTCCTGGGGCTCACCCTCGCTGCGGCCCGGGCCTATGACATCATCGCCATCGACGGCGTGTATAATGACATCTCGAACGCCGAAGGCCTTGAAGCTGAAGTGCGTCAGGGCCGTCTTCTAGGCTTTGATGGCAAGACGCTGATCCACCCAAGCCAGATCGACATCACGAACGAGATCTTCGCGCCCGCCGAGGCCGATGTGGCGCAGGCCAAGGACGTCATCGACGCCTTTGCGGACCCGGCCAACAAGGGAAAGGGTGTCCTCAAGGTTAATGGCAAGATGACCGAGCTGCTGCATCTCGAAGAAGCCAGGCGTATCGTCGCGGTTAATGAGGCGATCAAGGCGATGGAGAGCGCTTGACCTCCGTCTGGCGCGTCCCAGATCAGCGCTGATCACACAGACGAGAGATAGTCATGACCTATACCCTCATTCATAATCCCGGCTGCGGCTCCTCCAAGAAGGGGCTGGCCCTGCTTCAGGAAAACGGCATCGAGCCTGAGGTCCGCAAATACATGAATGCGGGTGAGCGTCTTTCGGTCGAGGAGCTGAAAGACATCGCGAAGAAAATGGGCGGTGTCTCCCCGCGTGAGTTCCTGCGCGACAAGGATGCGCAGAAATTCGACATTCCGCCGACCCTGGACGACGAAAAGCTGTTCGAGGCGATGGCAGAGAACCCGAAACTCATCCAGCGCCCGATCGGGATAAATGGCGACAAGGCTGTGCTGGGCCGCCCCAATGAGAAGCTTCTCGAAATTACCTGACTGGGTGAAATTTCATCTATTCTGAGAGCGTGATCTTCAATCGGGCGCGGTATTAACCACGCTCATGACCCTGCTCGTCCTGATCGCGCTCGCGCTTCTCCTCCTCGCCGGAGCCCTGTTCTTCGGGCCCTATTTTATTGCCTATGGCCCCGATGGCTTCCGCGACATCGTCCGGCGCGGCGACGCCCGGATGATCGGCCTGTTCCTCGTTGCGGCGTTTATTCTCGCCATTCTCCTGCCAGGCGGGGATGTGGCCTTGATTTCAAGCCTCTAGACGGTGCAACTGGTCCCGCATGAATTGACGGGGCCAGCTAAAGCGCAGGATCAGGCGCTTATCGGCCCTCGCGAAAGCTCGGAGGGCAACATGACCAAATCGAATCCAGGCCATTATTTCGAAGACTTCAAGCCGGGCATGGAGCTTGTCCACGCCACCCCGCTGACGGTCTCTACAGGCGATATCTCCCTTTACCGCGCCCTGACGGGCAGCCGCCACGCGCTCTATTCGGCTGAGACCTTCGCCACCGCCAATGGGTTCGACGCCCTGCCCATCGATCCGCTGCTGGCCTTCCATGTCGTCTTCGGCAAGACGGTGCCGGATATCTCCCTGAATGCTGTCGCCAATCTCGGCTATGCCGATGGCAAATTCCTGAAGACCGTCTATCCCGGCGATACGCTGACCGCGATTTCAGACGTGATCGGGGTCAAGGAGAACTCTAACGGCAAGACCGGCGTTGTCTGGGTCAGAACGCGCGGGGAAAACCAGCGCGGCGAGACTGTGCTTTCCTATGTGCGCTGGGTCATGGTCCACAAGAAGGACCCATCCAGTCCTGCACCAGATTTTACCGCTCCGGACCTGCCCGACGCAGTTTCGCCAGACGATCTCGTCGCGCCAGATTACAAGGACTGGAACAGTGCGCTTGCCGGATCCAGCTGGCGCTATGACGACTATGAAATTGGCGAGAAGATCGACCATGTCGACGGCATGACGGTGGAGGAAGCCGAGCACCAGACCGCAACGCGCCTCTATCAGAATACCGCAAAGGTCCATTTCGACGCCCATGCGCAGGCCGGCAGCCGGTTCGGCAAACGTCTCATCTATGGCGGCGTCGTGATCTCTATCGCGCGCGCCCTGTCCTTCAATGGGCTGGAAAGCGCCGCGCAGATGCTGGCCATCAATGCCGGCACGCATGCAGGCCCCCTCTTTGCCGGCGACACGGTCTATGCCTGGTCGGAAGTCCTGGACAAGGCAGAACTGTCTGACGGGACCGGCGCCCTGCGCCTGCGCCTTGTCGCGGCGAAGAACCACCCCTGCAGCGACTTTCCGCTCAAGGGGGAGGATGGCAAATATCACGCCGATGTCCTTCTCGACTTTGATTACTGGGCCGCGATCCCCAGATAGCCGGTCATGACGCACATCCACCGCACGCCCCTTTCTGCCAGACCGGCCGGCGCCTGATATGGGCGGCGTTCCTGGCTTTGATGGCGTGGCCTATGTGGCGACCGCGATTGCGATCCTGCTCTCGGCTCTGGCGAGCCTGCTCAGCACGATGACCCGCAAGCAGCAGGTCGAGGGCGGCGCCGTCGATGCGGCCCTGCTTTGCGAGCTGACCGGCATTCAGGATCCACGCATCCTGCAGGACGTCTTCGGGCCGCCGACCATGAACCGGCTCTGGCAGGGAATCACCCTTAAACAGATCGAGAAAGAGCGGCGCTTTCCCGGCTATCTCATAAGTGATGACCGCGTCGACTGGGCCTGTATGGGCGTGGTTTTCCTGTCTTTCTTCTGGCAGCACGCCCTGATGGACGGCCTCGTCATTACCGCTGCCCTGGCCCAGATCTCCGGCTGGGTCCTCGCCTATCAGTTGCCGCGGCAGGTCTAGCGCCAAATCTGGCGCTTCCTCTGTAGCCCTATCGCGCCTACATAGGCCGCCATGAAAGTCTGGAAGATGAATGGTGCCGGCAATGCGTTCGCGGTCTTTGACGCGCGCGAAGAAGCCTTTGCGCCCGATGCGGAGAAAATCCGCAGCATTGCCGCCGAGATGAAGGCCGATCAGGTCATGTCGATAGAGCGTGACCCCTCAAGCGATGCCTTCCTGCGCATCTGGAATTCTTCCGGCGAGGAGGTTGGCGCCTGCGGGAATGGGACACGCGCCGTCGCACACCTCCTGCTGGAGGAGGCAGAAGCAGACAGCGTCTCCATCAGGACGTCCGCCGACCTTCTGAAGGGCGCACGCGCCGAGGGCGGCCTCGTAACCGTGGATATGGGCCAGCCTCGTATGGGCTGGAAAGAGATTCCGCTTGCCGAGAAGATGGATGTCCGCGGCGTCGATGTGCGCATCGGGCCGATGGATAATCCCTATCTTTCAAAGCCTGCTGTGGTCTCCATGGGCAACCCTCATGCGGTGTTCTTCGTCGACGATGTCGATGCCTATAACATTCCGCAAATCGGGCCGCTGGTCGAATGGCACCCCTTGTTTCCGGAAGGCACCAATGTCGGCTTTGCACAGGTGATTGACCGCGAAACCATCCGCCTGCGCGTCTGGGAACGCGGCGCAGGCCTCACCAAGGCTTGCGGGACGGGCGCCTGCGCGGCGCTGGTCTGCGCGGCGCGGGCCGGAAAGACAGAGCGGACGGCGAAACTCATCCTTGATGGCGGCGATCTCATCATCGAGTGGCGGCAAAGCGATAATCACGTCATGATGACCGGACCGGTCGAGGTCGAAATGAGCTTCGACCTTTAGCGGTTACGCGCGCCCGTCCTGCCCGCGAAACCTTGATTTCAGAGGCGTTCGGCGCGATGTGGCGGGGTTCTGGACAGGCATTCTGGCAATGACGGCGATTAAAGACCCACAATCGAAAGCCCGGGTAATCACGCTCGGCTGCCGCCTCAACTCCTATGAGAGTGAGGTGATGCGCGGGCATGCCGATGCTGCAGGTCTGGAAGACGCGATCATCGTCAACACGTGCGCGGTGACATCCGAGGCTGTCCGAAGCGCCCGCCAGACCATCCGCCGCGCCAGGAAAGACAATCCGGATGCCCGCATCCTGGTGACGGGCTGCGCCGCGCAGATCAATCCAGATGAATTCGCCGCCATGCCGGAAGTCGATCGCGTGATCGGCAATCATGAAAAGATGCAGGCCGGAACATGGACCTCACCGGCGCTGAATGAGGGTCGCGAGAAAATCCTCGTCAATGACATCATGTCGGTGAAGGAAACGGCCGCCCATCTCATCGACGGGATGGAGGGCAGGGCGCGCGCCTATGTCCAGGTCCAGAATGGCTGCGACCATCGCTGTACCTTCTGCATCATTCCCTATGGCCGCGGCAATTCCCGCTCGGTCCCGGCCGGCGATGTCGTGCAGATGGTCCGGCGCCTGGTTGAGACCGGCCATTATGAAGTCGTCCTGACCGGCGTCGACCTGACCAGCTGGGGCGCCGACCTGCCCGGCCAGCCGCAGCTTGGCAATCTGGTCCAGCGCATTCTGAAACTGGTGCCGGAACTGCAGCAGCTGCGCATTTCCTCCATCGATGCCATCGAGATGGATGACGCGCTATTCGACGCCATTGGTGATCCGCGTCTTGCGCCCTTCATGCACCTCTCGCTTCAGCATGGCGACAATCTGATGCTGAAGCGGATGAAGCGGCGCCACTCACGTGAAGAGGCGATCGAGCTCTCTGACAAGCTGCGCGCCATTCGACCGGATATCGCCCTGGGCGCAGACATTATCGCGGGGTTTCCAACAGAGACCGAGAGCGCGTTCGAGAATTCGGTCCGTCTGGTCGAGGACTGTAACCTCGCTTTCCTTCACGTCTTTCCCTACAGCCCGCGCCCCGGCACGCCGGCCGCGCGCATGCCGCAGCTGGAAAAGTCCCTGATCAAAGAGCGTGCCGCGCGCCTGCGCGAGGTTGGCGAGCGCGCGCTCGCCCGTCACCTCGACACCCATGTCGGCGCCGTGCGGGATGTTCTTGTCGAGCAGGAAACTGACGGGCGACTTTCCGATTTCTCGCGCGTTGCCCTGAGGGGGTTTGCCGCGCTTGAGGCTGGACGCCCCGTGCCCGCGCGGATAGTCGCTCAGGACGGACAGAAACTGATTGCGGAGCCTGTATGATCCTCTGGTTCGGAAAGAAAAAGAAAAAAGAAGAGCTTGAGGACGCTGGCGCGCAGATGCGCGAGCCGGAGCTTTCGGCAGAAGAGATCGCCGAAAAGGAAGCCGCCGAAAAGGCCGAGGCGGACCGTAAAGCCGCCGAGGAAGCTGCCGAAGCCGAGCGCAAAGCCGCAGAGCAGGCCAAGATCGATGCCGCTATCGCCGAGGCAAACAAGGCCTGGGAAGAGCGCCAGAAGCGCGAAGCGGCGGAGGCCGAAGACGAAGCGGCCCGCCAGAAGGCTGAAAACGAACTCAAGATCCTGGAGGAACGCCGCCGCGCGGAAGCGGCCCGAGAGGAAGCGCGCCGCAAGGAAGAAGAGCGACAGGCCGCCATCGCACGCGGCGAACCTGACCCTTATGCCGAAATCCGCGACCCCGGCTTCTTCGACAGGCTGTCGGGCGGGCTCTCCAAATCCTCCTCCAAGCTCGGCACCAGCCTGACCGGTATGTTCGGCGGGCGTAAGCTCGATGATGACGCGCTGGAAGATCTGGAAGACCTGCTGATCATGTCCGACATGGGCGCCAAGGTCTCATCGAAGATCACGTCAAACCTCGCAAAGACGCGGTTCGACAAGGATATCAGCGACGATGAAATCCGCGTCGCGCTGGCCTCAGAGATCGAAGCGATCATGAAACCGCGTGAACAGGTCGTCGACTTTTCGGACGGGCCGCGTCCACGCGTTGTCCTGTTCGTTGGCGTCAACGGCTCTGGCAAGACAACGACAATCGGCAAGATTGCCTCGAAACTGAAAGAGCAGGGGGCAAAGGCGCTCCTTGTGGCGGGAGATACATTCCGCGCCGCCGCCATCGAGCAGCTGACCGTCTGGGGGGAGCGGGCCGGTATTCCGGTTCTCTCCAAACCAACGGGCGCAGATGCGGCCGGGCTTGTCTACGAGGCTATCGAGAAGGCCAAGCAGGAAGACCTCGATCTTGTTCTGGTCGATACGGCCGGCCGGCTTCAGAACAAAGCCGAGCTCATGTCGGAGCTTGCAAAGATTGTCCGCGTAACCCGCAAGCTCGACCCCGACGCCCCGCATGACGTGATCCTCGTTCTCGATGCCACGGTTGGCCAGAATGCGCTGAGCCAGGTTGAGGCTTTCCGCCATACGGCCGAGGTCTCCGGCATTGTGATGACAAAGCTGGATGGCACGGCCAAGGGCGGCGTGCTCGTCGCCGTGGCCGAAGCGCATGCCCTGCCGATCCATTTTGTCGGCGTGGGCGAGAAAGCAGAAGACCTTCAGCCCTTCAGCGCGAAGGCCTATGCCAGGGCTCTGGTCGGCCTCACAGAAGAGGAAGCGGTTTGAGCGCCGAGGAGAAATCTGCCCTTCGCAAGGAGCTGAAAACCCTGCGCGAGGAAGCCCATGCGCGCGATCCGGATGCGGGCGAGACGCTTGCGGCGAAGTTTCCGCTGAAACTTCTGGAGCGCTACGGCCCCGTCGTCGCCGGCTATATGCCCATCGGCAGCGAGATCGACCCGCAGCCGCTCATGGCGCGTCTGGAAGGCGAGGGGGCGCAATTGGCTCTGCCCCGCCTTGAAACGAAGGAAACGATGACCTTCCGGGCCTGGAAAACCGGGGACGCTCTGGAGAAAGGCCCGATGGGCCTGCAGCAGCCGATGGACGACGCGGAGATTGTCACCCCGACGCTGATCCTGATGCCGCTTCTCGCCTTCGACAATCTCGGCGTCCGCCTCGGCTATGGACAAGGCCATTATGACAAGACGATTGCGCGCCTTCGCGATGAGGGCCGCGTCTTTGCCTGCGGTCTCGCCTTTCATGCGCAGATGATGGATGAGCTCCCGTCAGAACCGCATGACCAGCCGCTCGACTGGGCCGTCACTGAGCGCGGCTCCGTGCCCATCTTCATGATGCGCGCCTTCCGGGAAAATGCCGAAGAGGACAGTGATACCGGGGGAGACGGCCCGGGCGCCGCCTAGAAACGGTCGAGCAGGCGTTCGAGATAGTTGCGCTCTTCCTCGTCAGCCGGGTCGCCATAGCGCCGGCGAAGTTCTTCCAGAATGTCCTTGGCGCGCTGGCGTTCGGCCTCGTCGGGAATATTGACGTCCTGATTATCCGAAACGCCGCCCATGGGCCGGCCAAACGGATCGACCTGATTTGACGGGTCGCCATATTGATCGCCAAGCCGCTGGCGGCGCAGCTCGTCGAGCTCACCGGCAAGGTCCTGGGCAAGGTCGCGGAGCTGATCGGTCGCGTCCTGCTGATTGCGCTGGGCACGCAGGCCATTGCCATCCTCCAGCGCTTCGGCGGCCCGCCGCTGCGCGCGCTCAATGGTTTTCAGCGTGTCTTCGTCCATCCCTGACCCGCCTTCGCCGTCCTCATTTGAACCGGCGCCCCTGCGGGCAAGCTCATCGACCAGGTCGCCAAGCCGCCTCTGGCGCTCTGCCAGGGAAGGTCCGCTGCCGTCTTGCTCACCTTCTTCACCCGGACGCTGGCCGGGCTGGCGACCCTCCTCATCACCTGGCTGTTCGCCGGGTTGCTGTCCTTGCTGGCCACCCGGTTGCTCACCCTGTTGTGGCCCTCTTCGCTCACCGCGTTGCTCGGCCATCGTGTCGTCATTGAGTTCGCGCTGTTCGCGCAGAAGGTCTGAGAGCTCACGCAGCGTATCGGACAGCTCGCGCTCTCCTTCAGGCAGGTCTTCGTCATTCTCGCCCTCACCCTGACCCGGCATGCCGGGCAGGCCATCGCCGGACCCGTTGCCCTGCTGGAACTGCAGATTCTCCAGCATGTTCGTGATGTCGGAGAGAAGCTGCCGCGCCTGGTCGCTGGCGCCGGTTTCAGTCAGGTCCGACAGGGCGTCCAGCATGCCGGCAAAGTCGGATCCGCCCATCATGGACCCCTCGCCGCCACCTTGCGCACTGTCGGTATCGTTCGGCGGCGCTTCGAGACCATTTGCCATCGCTTCGGCCATGCGCGCGGCGAGATAGTTCTTTGCCGCCTGCTGGAAGGCTTCCAGCCGGCGGCGGATCTCTGCCTCGGACGCCCCATCGCGCAGAGCCTCCTCCAGCGCTTTCTTGGCCGCCTGCAGCGCACGCAGGGCGTCCGCAGCGCTGCCATATTCGACGCGCATCGCCAGCGACCAGAGAAGCGGGTCCGTCTCATCGGCTTCATCGGTTGAGCTCGCCGCCTGCAGCATTGAGCCCGCATGGCTCAGCCCGAGATAGACGCTTACATCCTCGAAGTAATGTTCCGGCTTGTAGGTGACCGCCTCAATCATGCGGGAGGCGCGCTGAATGCCGTCCGGGGCGCGCGAAATGCGCTGTGTGGCGGCCGCGAAGAGCTCGCCGGCCTCCAGAGCTTCAGCATTGGGGTTTTCCGCAGCCTCATACTCGCCATCCTCACGCAGCACGGTCACGCGGATATCCTGGATCGCCCTCGCCAGCGGCTGCAGCAGCAATTTCTCCGGCAGCACGAAAACCGCAGGCTCGCTATAACCCACCTGACCGGCACCGTCCGTGACGCGCAGGCGCGCGCTCAGCTCCAGACCGGCCCAGCGATGGCGGGTCAGGTCGATGGAGGTCACTTCCTGTGAGTCGCGCGGCGCCACGCCGGGCAGTTGCAGGTCAACAATGTCGGGGGGGCTATCAGGCCCGCGATCGGTCCGCTGCAGGACGAGCTGAAGGCTTTCCACGCCATAGTCGTCGCTCAGCTTCCATTCGAACTCTGTCCGGTCCGTGGGCGTCATCTCGGGTGTGGAGACCCATTCAGCCTCTGGCGGTGTATCGGGAGAAGCCTGCACCGGCCAGCTCGCCCGCTCGCTCCACCAGGTGACGCGAATGTCGCTGTCTGCGGTAATCGTCCCCGTTGCTTCGAAGGCGTCCTCGGGCGTCTTGCTGAAGCGGATCTTTTGCCTGGCATCTGCGGTCTCGATAACCAGCTTCGGGGCCGATGGCGCCTGCGCCCGCACGGTGATCTGCGACCCGGCGGGCACGCGCACGGGCCCTTGTCCGGCCGAGAGGAAGACGGGCGGCTTGCCCGTATGCTCAGGCGGTGTGATCCACGCCTCGATGCGGATGGTCTCGGCACCAAACAGGCTGCCAATATCGGGGCCAAACGCACGCGACAGGCGCTCGCCCGCGCTGGAGGCCGCCAGAAGCGCGGCTCCGGCGAGCAGAAGCGGCAGAAGATAGCGCAGATAGAAAGGGTCGGTCTTTTTCCAGCGGCTGGCAAAATCGGGCACATTGAGACGGCGCGCCGCGTCAGTTAGCTCGGCTTCATGCGCGCGCCAGAGCGCGGCTCCGGTCGCGTCGGGCCGTGACGGGCGGTCGGAAAGCGTGGACAGGGGGCGAAGTTCGGACTGGCGGTCGAGCAGGCGGATCGCGTCGGGACGCGTTGGCGGTCTGAAACGCGCCGCCCCCAAGGCAGCGAGCGGCAAGAGCCCCGCAAGGAAGAGAATGAGCGCCACCGAAGCGACTTTCTCACTGGCCGCGTCAATCAGGCCGGTGAGCGCCATGATGAGAAAAACAGACACGAAAACAGCGAGCGGCCAGAAGGAGCGGGCCGCACCTAGCCGCCAGAGCGCCGCCTTTGTGCGGGCAATCCTGGGCTCCAGTCCGGGAATCCGTTTCAGCTCAGCCAATCGGGGATGCTCTCCAATGCGATCATCTCTTCGAAGTCCGGGCGCCTGCGGATAACGGCATATCTGTCACCGTCGACCAGCACTTCCGGAACAAGAGGTCTCGCATTGTATTGCGACGAAAGCACGGCGCCATAGGCGCCCGCTGACATTATCGCGAGCCGGTCGCCGCCTTCAATGGGGGGCATGTCCCGCTCTGCAGCGAACTTGTCAGTCGACTCGCAGATCGGCCCGACAATGTCATACCGCATCTTGTCGCCGGCCGGACGCTCGCGAAGCGGCAGGATATCGTGATGCGCCTGATAGAGGGCGGGCCGCATGAGGTCATTCATCCCCGCATCGACCATCAGGAAATTCCGCGCCGGCCCAGGCTTCACGAACAGGGCTTCCGTGACCAGCACACCGGCATTGCCCGCAATGACGCGGCCCGGCTCGAGTATGACTTCAAGACCCAGACCCTCGGTGACTTCACGGATCATATTGGCATAGTCAGAGGGCGGCGGAGGGTTGTCCGTGGATTTATAGGGAATGGCGAGGCCGCCGCCCAGGTCCACACGCTGGATGTCATGACCTTCCTGACGAAGCTCCCGCACAAGCCCCATCACCTTCTCGAACGCCGCGCGCATCGGTGTAATATCATCGATCTGCGAGCCGATATGGACATCGACGCCAACCGCTTCGATCCCGTCGATCTCGGCAATCTGGGCATAGGCCTTGCGCGCTTCATTCCATGGCACGCCGAACTTGTCGCCGGACTTGCCGGTCGAGATGTTGGGATGGCCGCCGGCCGCCACATCCGGATTGACGCGGACCGCCACCTTTGCCGTCTTGCCCGTGCTCGCGGCAACCTCTGCCAGCACGGCCAGTTCTGCCGCGCTTTCGATATTGAACTGGTGGATGCCTTCCTCCAGCGCGAGGCGCATTTCCGCGCGCGTCTTTCCGACGCCGGAAAAGACGATGCGGGAGGCCGGGATGCCCGCCCGCCGGGCCCGCATCAGCTCGCCGCCGCTGACCACGTCTGCCCCGCAGCCCTCCTCAGCGAGCGTCCGCAGCACACCGAGATTGCCATTCGCCTTGACCGAATAGGCGATAAGACAGCTCATTCCATCAAACGCGCCAGCGATCACCCGCGCATGGCGGCGCAGCGTGGCCGAGGAATAGACATAGACGGGCGTTCCCACCTCATCAGCGATGGTATCAAGCGCCACATCCTCACAATGGAGGCGGCCATTCCGGTAATCGAAGTGATGCACTGGGCTTATTCCGGCGACACGTCGCCCATACCGGACTCATCGATATCCGCCTCTGGGTCCGATTTCGGGATCTCGCCGCCAAGGTCGTTATAATAGGCTTCGTCGGCCGAACGCGCAGGCGGGCCATCGACCTCCACGGCGGTGTCCACCGGCGTGCGGGCGGCCTCATCGGGCGCCGAAGAGAAGATTGGCGGCGGGCGGTCCAGATCGCCGCGAACACCACAGCCGGCAAGGCCGAATGTTGCGGCGCCGAGAAGGACGATAGCACTCAGTCGTTTCATGATGTCGCGGCCTCCAGGCCCAGGCGTTTGGTCCAAAGTTCGATCTGCTCTTTCACGCGTTTGGGCGCCGTCCCGCCATAGCTTTCCCGGCTCGCAGCAGACGCCTCGACGCTTAGCACGGAAAAGACAGCCTCTGTAAGGCGGGGCTCGACCTCCTGCATGGAATTTAATGAAAGCGCCTCAAGGCCAACGCCGTCTGCCTCCGCCATGGCCACAATGCGCCCCGTGACATGGTGCGCCTCACGGAAAGGGAGCTTCAGCTCACGCACCAGCCAGTCGGCAAGGTCGGTTGCGGTGGAATACCCCTTCGCTGCGGCGGCCCGCATATTGGCGGCATCAAAACTGATCGTATCGATCATGCCGGTCATGGCCTTGGCGCAGAGGCCGAACGTGTCGAACGCCTCGAAGGTAAGGCGCTTGTCATCCTGAAGGTCCTTGGCATAAGCGAGTGGCAGGGCCTTTACCGCGCCCTGGAGGCTCGCAAACTGACCTGCGATAAGGGCCGCCTTGGCGCGGATAAGCTCTGCCGCATCCGGATTACGCTTCTGCGGCATGATGGAGGAACCGGTCGACCACGCGTCAGAGAGGCGGGCAAAGCCGAACTGCGCGCTGGTCCACAGCACGATTTCCTCAGCAAGACGCGACAAGTGGGTCGCCGCAATGGAAAGCGCGGCCAGCGCCTCCAGTGCGAAATCGCGGGCAGAGACGGCATCAAGCGAGTTTGCCATAGGACGGTCAAAGCCGAGCGCTTCGGCTGTCATGTCGCGGTCGATGGGGAAGCCGGTGCCCGCGAGCGCCGCTGCGCCCAGCGGCGATTCATTAAGCCGCGCGGCAGCCCCCATAAGACGCGCCTTGTCGCGCTCTGCCATCTCGACATAGGCCAGCAGATGATGTCCGAGCGTCACCGGCTGGGCTGTCTGCAGGTGCGTGAAGCCGGGCATGACCGTCTCGGCGTGCTCACTCGCCCGGCCGATAAGCAAATGCTGAAGACCGGTCAGCGCCCGCGCTGCCTCACTCAAGGCCCCGCGCGTCCAGAGGCGGAAGTCTGTTACCACCTGATCATTGCGCGAGCGGGCCGTATGCAGCCGGCCGGCCGGCGCGCCGATAAGCTCCTTCAGGCGCGCCTCGATATTCATGTGAATGTCTTCAAGTTCGACGCGGTAAGGGAAAGTCCCGGCCTTCACCTCTTCCAGAACCTGGTCGAGGCCGGACTGGATCGCCTCATTGTCCTCTGGCTCGATTATGCCTGTTTCGGCCAGCATGTCCGCATGCGCGCGACTGCCGGCAATGTCCTGCAGCGCCATGCGCCGGTCGACGTCAATCGACGCGTTGATCGATTGCATGATGTCGGAGGGTTGCGCGGCAAAGCGTCCTCCCCACATCTGCTGGCCTTTTGAGGGCTTATCTACCATTGTCCTGCATCCTGGAAAGTGAGAGGGCTTGCATATGTCCCGCCTGGTGAAATTTGGTATCCCGGCACTTCTGGTCATAGGGCTTGTGACGGTCGCTTTCGCATGGCTTCAGGCAACTTCCAAGGGCGGAAGTAAGGATGCCATCGCGGAACTTGCGACGGGATCGATTGCCGCACTCGATGTCACGCAGCGCGGAGACCCCACATCGAGCGCCAGTTTCGACGGACCAGACGGCAGTCCGGTCACCCTGAAGGACTTTGAAGGCCGCATCACGCTCGTCAATTTCTGGGCCACCTGGTGCGGGCCATGCGAGCGCGAGATGCCCTCTCTGGCCGCGCTGCAGAAACTGAAGGGCGATGAGGACTTTCAGGTTATCGCCATCAGCGTCGACGCCGAGGAAGACCGCGACTATGCACGCGAACGCCTGCAGGAGCTGACGGGCGGCGTGCTTGATTTTTATTTCGCCCCGCCGGATCGCTGGGACATTGTCTATGACAGCGGAGCGCGGGGCTTTCCCACCACGGTCATCTATGACGAGACGGGCGCTGAAATCGCGCGCCTTTCTGGCGAGGCTGACTGGGAATCCTATGAAGCCGCTGCCCTGATCGACGCCATCAAGGACTAGCTGAGCCCCTCTGTCTCGAAAACGTAGAGAAGTGTGCGCTGGTTATCGCTGAAATTGTTGTCCGACAGGATGAAAATCCGGTGTTCGCCCGTCTCCAGCGGCCAGACCGCAACTGCCTCGAAATTATCAAGCGTGAGCGGCGCGCGCATGAAAGCCAGAGTGCGGCTTTCGCCACCTTCCCTCACACGGATGGCGATGGTGTTTTGCCGGGTCAGCGGGTTATAGGCGCGGTGCAGCGTATAGAGTCGGCCCTCTGCTTCATCGGCACCGACCAGCGGTGTGCCCTCTGCATTGACCCAGTCGTTCGCGGAAAACGAAACACCCCCATCTTCGGTGACGCGGCCAAGAGGGCCTTGACCGCCAACAAGTGTCTCAAGACCGACAAGCAGGCTGTCATCCACCATGGCCAGGGCCTCTGCGCCTGAATTTTGGCTGATGCCCCGGTCGAGCCCTGCTGGGCGCGGGTCCATACTGGCGATGCGGACCGCGCGCGCATTGCCGCCGCAGCGTTCGTAGCCATAGGCCTCTATACGGTGATTGCGCTCGAAGCTGACAAAGGCGATGCCATCGCGCAGCTGCAGGCCTTCAGCATCGCCCTCGGCCTTTCCGGTCAGCATGTCACCATCCTGATCCTTCAGATAGGTGAGCGTGGCCTGGGTCTGCGGCTCAAGCGCGGCCTGGTCAAAGGGAAGATGGACCAGCGCGCCCGCGTCAGAAACGGCCAGAAGGTCGCCGCCGGGCAGGATATCGAGGCCGGAAAGCCCTCCAAAAGACGCAAGCGACGTATCGAGCGACCATCCGCCACGGAAAATGAGCCCGTCCAGGGCTTTCGCCTTGTCGGCGGCCTTGCCCAGATCGACAGGCTGGACATTGAGGAGAACGGACATCGCAAAGCCAGCCGGTTCGCTACCGGGGCAGGACTGGTCTGCAATCTCGCGCGCCTTCTCTGGCGTGTAGACCCATGGCGCCGCCTCTGGGGCCGGGGGCCCACTGGGTGAGCCGGCCGTACAGGCGCCAAGCAGGATGCCGACAAGAAGACCCGATAACAGGCGAGAGCGGGGCATCCGTCTCATGGCTTTCTCTCTCAGCTCTTTGAGGCCTTGCTGGCTATATCCTGCAAGGACGTCCGTTTTACGTCACGCGAGCCATAGCGCGGCCCGCCGCGGGCCGTTTCGGAGACACCGCTCAGCGAAGACCGCCCGCCGCTCCCGCCACGCGGCGTCTGCACGGCCATGGCTTTCTGGTCGGGCAGATTGCCTTCCTCATCGAAGAGGCTGGCAAGCTGTTCGGTGATGGCGCCGCCGAGCTGTTCGGCATCGACGAGCGTCACGGCGCGGCGATAATAGCGGGTCACGTCATGGCCGATGCCGATGGCAATCAGTTCGACAGGGCTGCGGCTTTCGATCTCGGAAATGACCTGGCGCAAATGGCGCTCAAGATAATTGCCGACATTCACGCTGAGCGTCGAATCGTCGACCGGCGCCCCATCGGAAATCACCATCATGATCTTGCGCTGTTCGGGCCGGCCGAGCAGGCGTTCATGCGCCCAGAGCAGGGCCTCGCCATCGATATTCTCTTTCAGCAGGCCCTCACGCATCATCAGGCCGAGATTGCGCCGCGCCCGGCGCCAGGGCGCATCGGCCGACTTGTAGACGATGTGACGAAGGTCGTTGAGACGGCCAGGCCCGGCCGGCTTGTTCGCCTTGACCCAGTCCTCACGCGCAAGCCCGCCTTTCCACGCCTTGGTGGTAAAGCCGAGGATCTCAACTTTCACGCCGCAGCGCTCCAGCGTGCGCGCCAGAATGTCGGCGCAGAGGGCCGCGATCATGATCGGGCGCCCGCGCATGGAGCCGGAATTGTCCAGCAGCAGCGTCACCACCGTGTCGCGGAACTCGGAGTCTTCTTCCTGCTTGAAGGAAAGCGGCGCCGTCGGGTCCGTGATGACACGGGTGAGGCGCGCGGTATCCAGCACACCTTCCTCAAGATCGAAGGACCAGGAGCGGTTCTGTTGCGCCATGAGGCGGCGCTGGAGCCGGTTGGCCAGCTTGGACACCGCACCCTGAAGCGACTGAAGCTGGTGATCGAGATAGGCCCGCAGCCGCGTCAGCTCTTCAGCATCACAGAGGTCGGCCGCATTGGCGATCTCGTCATGGGCGGTTGTGAAGACGCGATAGGTGAAATCCTTGCGCTCATCCCCGTCGCGATAGTTCGGACGCAGCGGCTTGGAACCATCCTCGCTGTCCTCATAATCGTCTTCACCCTCAGCCTCTGACTCAGCGTCGACGGAGACATTGGTCTCTTCCCCCTCGACATCGTCGCTCTCGCCGGCCTCCATCTCCTCGGTAGAGGAACCGTCCGTGTCATCGCCGCTGTCGGGCTCGTCGCTGGAGCTCTCCTGCTGCTCGGATTCCTCTTCGGTCTCGGATTCGGTGTCGTCTTCCTGCTCGTCGCCGGCCTCATCGCCTTCGGTCAAATCCTTGATGAGGCGCTGGACGGTCTTGGCGAAGGCACGCTGGTCATTGAGCTGGCTGAGCAGGTCTTCCAGGGCGTCGCCGCCGCGTTCGGTCACTTCCTCACGCCAGATCGAGGCAATGCCTTCAGCTTCCGGCGGCAGCGGGCGGCCCGTCAGCTTCTCACGCAGCAGGAACTCGATCGCCGGCGCAATCGGCGCATCGGTCCGGTCCTGCATGCGGGTATATCCGGCCTTCTCGCAGCGCGCGGCCAGCGCCGCATCGAGATTGGCGGCCGTGCCGTTCATCGCATTGGCGCCTATGGACTCGATGCGCGCACGCTCGGCGGCCTCATAGACCTGTCGGGCCATCTCGCCGCTCGGACGGTCTGCAAGGTGGGCCGCTTCATCATGGTGGGCCATGCGCAGCGACAGGGCATCTGCCTCCCCGCGCGCCCGCGCGGCCTGCTGCGGGGAAAGCTCCCGCGGCGGCGACTGCAGCATGAGGCGCCTGTCGTCAGCGCGGCCCGCTTCGGACACGAACGAGGTTTCGACGTCCCGCGTCTGGCTCATCGCCTTGGCGGTGGCCGCAAGCGCCTGCTTGAAGAGTTCGTAAGGCGTATCGTCCTTGTTTGCCATGAGTCTTACCTAGCGCCGGATTTCGCAGATGCGATGAAGAATGCAGGCTGGCCCAGCGATCAGGCCACCCGCACCATCAGGGCGCTTTCCGGCAGCTCCTCGCCAAAGCAGCGCTGATACATCTCGGCCACCAGCGGGCGTTCGAGTTCATCGCACTTGTTGAGGAAGGTCATCCGGAAAGAGTGCCCCAGATCGCCGAAGATCTTGTAGTTCTCCGCCCAGGTGATCACGGTCCGCGGGCTCATCACGGTAGAGATGTCGCCATTCATGAAGGCGTTCCGCGTGAGATCGGCCAGACGCACCATCTTGGACAGCAGCTCCTTGTCGAGGTCGGGCGCCTTGGTCGAGACGATCTCCACCTCGGCGTCATGCTCGAGATAGTTGAGCGTGGTGACAATGCTCCAGCGGTCCATCTGGCCCTGGTTGAGCTGCTGTGTGCCGTGATAGAGGCCGGTCGTATCGCCGAGGCCAACCGTGTTGGTCGTGGCGAAGAGGCGGAAATACGGGTTCGGCGAGATAACGCGATTCTGGTCCAGCAGGGTCAGGCGGCCGGAGGCCTCAAGCACGCGCTGGATCACGAACATCACATCGGGGCGGCCGGCATCGTATTCGTCAAAGGTGATCGCGACCGGGCGCTGCAGGGCCCATGGCAGGATGCCTTCGCGAAATTCGGTGACCTGGACGCCTTCCTTCAGGACGATGGCATCCTTGCCGACCATGTCGATCCGGCTGACATGGCTGTCGAGGTTGATACGGATCATCGGCCAGTTCAGGCGCGCGGCGACCTGTTCGATATGGGTCGATTTGCCGGTGCCGTGATAGCCCTGCACCATGACGCGGCGATTATGTTCAAAGCCGGCCAGGATCGCCATCGTGGTTTGCGGGTCGAACCGGTAGGACGGATCGATTTCGGGCACATATTCGGTCTTCGTCTCGAAGCCGTGAACGACCATGTCGGTGTCGATGCCGAAGACATCGCGGACGTTGATCTCCACGGTCGGCTCGAGCTCGGTCAGAACATCGGTATCGCTGGTCAGGCTCATAAAACTATCGTCCTCGAATTGGTCTCGCGGGTCTCAACAGGGGGTTCTAGCACGCGAATGACATGCGACTAGTGCGACGTGAGGTAAAGGTCACTCCGCCGCAGACCAGACGATTTCACCGTTGACGACTGTCATCACTGCATTTGCCTCCAGGATTTCGTCTTCAGGGACCGTCATCAGATCCCGGTCGAACACAGTGAAATCTGCAAGCTTGCCCGGCTCAATCGTTCCCAGATCATCCTCCATGAAGGCCGCATAGGCCGCTGAAGAGGTAAAGAGCGCCAGCGCATCCTGACGCGAGAGCGCCTGTTCTGGATGCCAGCCCTCACCGGAATTGCCTTCCAGATCCTCGCGCGCCACAGCAGCATAGAATTCGATCAGCGGGGAGCCGACCTCGACGGGCGCATCCGACCCGCCAGCTATCACCGCGCCGGCATCCAGCAGGTTCTGCCAGGCATACGCGCCGTCCAGGCGGTCGAAACCGAGCCGGGCAGGGGCGAATTTCAGGTCTCCAATGGCATGCGAGGGCTGCATGGAGGCAATCAGACCGAGCTCCGGGATACGGGCAATATCATCGGGGTGCAGGATCTGGGTGTGCTCGATGCGCCAGCGCCGGTCGGGGCTGATGTCCAGCTCCTCATAGACGTTCAGGATGCGGCGATTGGCAAGATCACCAATGGCGTGGATCGCGAGCTGAACGTCCTCTTCCTCAGCCTTCATCATGAGATTGTGCAGGCCCTCAGGCTCCAGAAGGGAGAGCCCGTTCGTATCCGGCCTGTCGGAATAAGGCTCTATCAGCAGAGCCCCGCGAGAGCCGAGTGCGCCGTCCATATAGAGCTTCACTGCCCGGTTCGAGATTGTATCGGTCTCGTACTCATGTCCGGCGGCGAGCGGAAAGCCGTCTTCCGACAGGGCATTATAAATTCGCACGGGCATCTCACCGGCCGCGTCCAGCTCCGCCATCAGCGGGGCATGCGCAGGCGGCACACTCATATTGTGAAGGCCCGTCCAGCCGCGCTCTGCATAGACGCGCGAACCCTCGACATAGGCGCGGCGGATTTCCTCCTCGCTTGGCTCGGCAACCAGGCCCCAGACGGGTGTCATCGCATTGTCGATGAGAATTCCCGTCGCCTTGCCATCGCTATCACGTTCGATCTTGCCGCCTTCCGGGTCAGGCGTCGTCTCATCGATGCCGGCGGCGTTGAGTGCAGCTGTGCTTGCCACAAGGGCGTGCCCGTCGGCCCGCATCAGGATAACCAGCCGGTCGCCCACCGCCGCATCGAGATCCGCGGCAGCCGGCATGCGGCCCTCCGGCCAGTCGGTCTCGATCCAGCCGCGCCCCACAATGATCGCCTCATCGCCAAGACCGCCGGCTTCCGCCTCTATCCGTGTCACCAGCTCTTCGAGCGAGGCGGTGTCAGCAAGATCGAGCGACAGCTCCCGCTGACCGATACCAAGAAGGTGAGCGTGGCTGTCTGTAAAGCCGGGATACATGAAATTATTGTCCAGCCAGACGAACTCAGCCCCCTCGATATCCACCTCTGCATCAAGATCGTCGATGGAGCCGGTCCAGACGATGCGGCCATCATCATCGACCGCCACTGTATCCACTGTCTCACCCTCGACACCCGTATAGATCGTGCCGCTTGCGAAAATGCGCGCCGCTACCGGCTGAACCGTTTCCGCAGACTCAGAGGGCCCCGCCGCTCGCGGCATGGAAGGCTGCGCACAGGCAGACAGGACAATGGCGGACAGAATGAAGGTGTTTCGCAACATGATGAGGGCTCCCCGGACTTTCCCCTTTCTGGCTGACCCATATATCCGCGCAACGCAAACAAAAACGCGCCCCGGGAAGGAGCGCGTTTTCAGAATGTTCAAAGTTCAATCGGGCGTCTTAGGCGCTTGCTTCAGCAGCCTGCTTCTGGATGTCCCGCTTGATCTTCAGCGCTTTCGGGGAAAGCGTGTCGTCCTTCGACTGGGCCAGATAGCCGTCGAGGCCGCCCAGCTTGTCGACCGTGCGCAGCGTCTTTGCGGCAATGCGCAGGGAAACGTTGCGGTCAAGGGCTTCAGAGCGAAGGGTGACGTTGACCAGGTTCGGCAGGAACCGGCGCTTGGTCTTGACGTTCGAGTGGCTCACTTTGTGGCCAATAATCGGCTTGACGCCTGAAAGTTCGCATTGGCGTGCCATGGGGCGCTCGCTTAAATAGTGTTAGATCAAATCCGAAGCGGCGCTCATACGCGCCGGGGGCGCCGACGTCAACCGCCACCCACAGCCCATCGCACAAGGCAGAACAGTGATATAAATGCGGCAAAGCACAGGCGCCCCTGTTCAGCCCGGGTTGAGGTGTGCACATTTATGACCGGCGTGCCGAAATGCCCAACAAGGACCAATCCCTTATGAAGAAGATGATCGCAGCCACCAGTCTCATTGCGCTGACCGCAGCAGGCGCCACCTCTGCCCAGAGCGCCTCTGGCGCCATGGCAACACCGCTGACCGATATCCGTGATGGCGAGCCGATGCGGCTCATCTATGAGGTCAAGGCGACCGCCTGGGCGCTGTTCATCCCGATCACGGGCAAGGCAAATTTCCGAATGGACCTCAAGCCCGACACCTATTCGATCAACGGGAATGTGAAGACCACCGGTCTTGCCGACATTCTGGTTAATTATGACCTTCGCCTGGCCGCCAGCGGCTATGTGAGGGAAGATCATCTCGAACCCTACGCCTATATTTCGCAGAACCGGGACGGGAAGAAGAACCGCCGCGTTGAAATGACTTATGGCAAGGATGATGTCGCCATGACCGCGACGCCGGCCTTCGGCAATCTTGGCGAACCTCCGGCCACACCTGCGCAGAAACTCGAAGCCGCCGATCCCCTCACGGCCTTTCTGGGTCATGCCTTCACCCCGCGCCCCGCAGACGGCAATCCATGCGGCGGCCCGATGAAGATTTTCGACGGCCGCCAGCTCACCCATCTCACTTTCGAGAATGCCGGCCTCAAGGACGTGAAGACTGCCGCCTATCGCGGCAAGGCCTATGAGTGTCACGTCTCCATGGACAAGGTGGCCGGCTATGACGCCGACGAGATCAGCGCCAAGGAAACACTGACCGGGATCGACGGCCCGCTCCGCATGTGGATGGCCCCGCTCGACAATGGCGCCTACATGCCTGTGAAAATCCAGGCCGATACGGATGATATCGGTACGGTCACGCTTCAGGTCTCGAAGCTGCGCTTTGAACCGCTGGATACGGAGTCAAACTAGCGTCCCGGCCGCCCTTCTCGTTTGCCAGCGTCTGCGTTGACCAGCCCGGGCGGCGCGGCTAAGGCCATCGCCATGCCTTCGACCCCGTTCAAGATCACCACCTGGAACATCAATTCGATCCGCCTGCGCGCACCGAATGTCCAGACCTTCCTGAAAGAGGAAGCCTCTGACGTTCTCTGCCTGCAGGAGATCAAGTGCCAGACCGATCAGTTCCCGCAGAAAGCTTTCCGCGAAATCGGCTACAATCACTTTCAGGTGCTCGGCCAGTCCGGCGGCCATCACGGCGTCGCCATTGTGTCACGCCATCCGATTGAACCGGTAGACCCCCATCCACTTTGCCGGGAGGGTCATGCCCGCGTGCAGACTGCGCGCATCAAGGGGGTGGAGATCCACAATATCTACCTGCCCGCAGGCGGCGATGAGCCGGATCCTGAGACCAATGACAAGTTCGCGCACAAGCTGGACTTTCTGGCCTGCATGGCCCGCGATTTTGCGCCGGCAGCGTCTGACAGTTCCCCGCGCCTCCTGGTCGGCGACCTGAATGTGGCGCCGCATGAGAATGATGTCTGGTCGCACAAGCAGCTTCTGAAAATCGTATCGCACACCCCCGCCGAGACCGAGGCACTGGAAAAGGCGCGGAAGGCTGGCGGCTTTACCGACATCGCCCGCGAGCGCCATTCTGACGACCAGAAACTCTATAGCTGGTGGTCCTACCGCGCCAAGGACTGGGCCGCCTCTAACCGTGGGCGCCGTCTGGACCATATCTGGGCCAATGACGCGGCGATGAGCGGCGCGGACCTGGACAGCTATGAGATTCATCTCGCCTGGCGCGGTGGATGGAAACCTTCAGATCACGCGCCTGTCAGCACCACTTTCCACATACAGAAATAAACCCGCTCAGGCCGGGTCGCCCGATTGCAGGCGATAGCCACCGGCCTCGGTCAGAAGAAGGCGCGCATTGGCCGGGTCGGGCTCGATCTTCTGGCGCAGGCGGTACACATGCGTCTCCAGCGTGTGGGTCGTAACAGCCGCGTTGTAGCCCCAGACTTCCGATAGCAACTCATCGCGGGCCACCGGCTTTCCCCCCGCGCGGTAGAGATATTTGAGGATGCTGGTCTCTTTCTCGGTCAGGCGCACCTTGCGGTCGTTTTCCATGACCAGAAGCTTCATCGCCGGCTGGAATTCATAGGGACCCAGCTTGAAGATCGCGTCCTCGCTCTGTTCGAAACTGCGAAGATGCGCCCTCACCCGGGCGAGCAGCACCGAGAAGCGAAAGGGCTTGGTCACATAGTCATTGGCCCCGGACTCCAGGCCGAGAATTGTGTCCGCATCACTATCCTGACCTGTCAGCATGATGATGGGGGCCCGAAGGCCGCGCTGACGCATCAGCTTGCAGGCCTCGCGCCCATCCATGTCCGGCATGTCGACATCAAGAAGAACGAGGTCCAGCCGCTGCGCCTCTGCTGTCTGCAGGGCTTCCGCCGCATTCGCCGCCTCAACGGCTTCGAACCCGTCATGCAGGCTGAACTGTTCGGCGAGCGCGCCGCGAAGCTCGTCATCATCATCGACGAGAAGGATGGTCTTGGTGCTGATCATGGTCTGTGCAGTGGTTGCTGGCTATGGCCCGGGCGCGATACACATAATACCGACTCGCCGTCGAATAACTAGGCGATCACGATTTTGGGAGCGGCCGCATGCCAACACGTTTCCGGGTGACCCCCGACAGGAAGATTTCAGGTCAGGGCCTGACCTTCCAGTGCGCCATCGGGCGCGGCGGTATGCTCGATGCCGACCGCAAGGTGGAAGGCGATGGCGCCTCACCGATCGGTCTCTGGGCGGTCAAGCGGGTCTTCTGGCGGGCCGACAAGTTCGACCGGCCGAGGACAGCCCTGCCGGCGACCCCCCTTCATCCGGACGATGGCTGGTGCGATGCACCCGGCGACCCGCTCTATAATTGCGCCGTCAAACGCCCCTATCCGGCCAGCCATGAGGTCATGTGGCGTGACGATGACCTCTATGACATCGTCGTCCAGCTCAGCCACAACACCGATCCGGTCGTGCCCGGCAAGGGGAGCGCCATATTCATGCATGTCGCAAAACCCGATTACGCCCCAACCGAGGGCTGTATCGCCCTCAGCCTCGACGATCTGCGCCAGCTCCTCGCGCGCTGCGAGAAGGATACGAAGATCGAGATCCTGCGCGCGAGCTAGGCCGTCTCGCGCTCGCCGAAGAAGGCACTGCCGACCCGCACATGCGTCGCACCAAGCTGCGCGCCCAGCACGTAGTCGGCACTCATCCCCATGGAGACCCAGGGCAGACCGGCCGCATCAGCCATCTTCTTCAAGAGCGCAAAGTGCGGCGCGGCCGGCTCATCCACCGGGGGTATGCACATCAGGCCCTTCAGCTCACCTGGATAGGTCTCGCGCGTATAGGCGATGAGATCATCGAGATCGCGCGGCAGCACACCAGACTTCTGCTCTTCCTCGCCCGTATTCACCTGGATGAGGAGGTCCGGATACCGGCCAAGCTTCTCGGCTGCTTCGGACAGGGTGCGCACGATCTTCTTGCGATCCACCGTCTCGATCACGTCGAAGAGGGCAACGGCGTCCTCCGACTTGTTGCTCTGAAGCGGGCCAATGAGATGCAGCCGCAGCCCGTCAATATCTCGACGCGCCTGCCAGTGCTCCTGGGCTTCCTGAACACGGTTTTCGCCAAAGACACGCTGGCCGCAATCGAGCGCGGCCTGCAGCCGCTCATCGGGCTGTTTCTTGGAGACAGCCACAAGCTCGACCTCATGGCTGGCGGCCTCGCTGAGTTCCTTGAGGATCCGCGCGCGGCTGGCTTCTATATCCGGCTCTGTATGGGTGCTAGTCATACCTGCGATGAAGCACGCCCCGGCCCGTTCCCGCAAGTTTCGAAACGCTGCGCGCCGCGCCAGCGCGCACACAGGGCCGCACCTGCCGGGCGGCTTTTTCCTGACAGACCCGGATCGTCTTTATAGCGCGCGCACCATAGCTGCCGGTCTTCCGGAAGGTATAGGCGTGATCATCCGCCACTTCGGACAGGCGGAGGCGATAGGGGAAGCCCGCGCCATTGTCGCCGACGCCAGACGGGCAGGGCGCATCGTTCTCATCGCGGCAGACCCGGCGCTGGCAAAAGAAACCGGCGCCGATGGGGTGCACTGGCCGTTTCGCCTGCAGCGGCAGATGCTGAAGCAACGCCATGAGGGCGGACTTCATACGATGAGCGTACATTCGGCCCATGAAGTCCGGGCCGCCACACGCTGCCGGCCGCACGCGCTGATCTATTCGGCCGTTTTCCCCTCATCCAGCCCCAGCGCCGGAGCGGCCAAGGGCCTCATGCGGTTTGCTGCCATAGCCCGACAGACCCAGTGCCCGGTCTATGCACTCGGCGGAATCACGCACATAAATGCCGAAAGAGCCGCGCAGTTTGGCGGCTTTGCGAGCGTGTCTGGTTTCAGGTGAAAGGCAAAATGCCTAGAATTTGAAGGCCGACCGCAGACGGATACCCGTCTCGATTTCCTCGTTCTGAAGCTGCTGCAGATTGTCGTCCAGCTCCGTCGCGCCCAGCGTCAGGACACCGCCAACACTGATGCGCGGCGTAATGCGGAACTCTGCCCCAGCGCGCATTTCTTCCTTCGCCAGTGGGGACTCTGCAGGACGCGAGGTCAGATCGACGCTCAGCTGCCACCGGTCGCCCTTCACCCAGGCGAGGCGGACTTCCTTGCTGGGCGCGCCTTGCCAGATCGGCGTGGCGTCGGATGGGGAGTTGAGCGTAAACTGGCGGTACCAGTCCGGCTCTGCCTCTTCCGTCTCGGAAACGGTTGGCGGCGACAGCTCAATAGGCTCGGATTGCGCCGCGGCCGGAAGGGCCGTGAACGCACCGAGCGCCGCAAGAGCTGTCAAAGAATATTTCATCTGCCACCTTGTTCTGAGCGGTTACATAATCAGACAGAAACGCGAAATGAATATTAATTCCTGCTCATCCGGAAAAAATCACTGCTGAGTGTGATTTCTACCACAATGCCCGCACCGGACCTTTCGCCTGCCGGAGTATCCAATTTCTCGTCCTGATAAGAAAGCGCGACGTCAAAACCGTCGGAAAGTTCCCGCGCGGCTGCGATATTGAAGCCTTTTGAGGAAAGGCGGGCCAGATTGTCATCGGCTTCTCCATAGCCAAGCGAGACCTCCGTCTCCCCGAAATCCCGCGCGATGCCGGCCTCCCAGGCTTCATAATCACCGCCCTGAAACCCGTTATCGCTGCCCAGCCAGGAAGCGCCGACGGAAAATTCGCTAAACTCGACATTCGCCCCCGCCGACCAGGTCTCCATCCGGCCGCGTGCGCC
Source organism: uncultured Henriciella sp. (assembly GCF_964005855.1). NCBI lineage: Bacteria > Pseudomonadati > Pseudomonadota > Alphaproteobacteria > Hyphomonadales > Hyphomonadaceae > Henriciella > uncultured Henriciella sp. Next base: position 263,321 of record NZ_CAXFSW010000002.1, on the reverse strand, counting down.
TGGCGCCGGACTGTCGATCTTGGCGCTGGACCAGCCCAGCGACGCCTCGATCCGCGTGCCGGAGCTGCGCAAAGTGCGGGAAAGATTGGCAGCAACCTCGAAGACATCGCTGAGGCCTGGCTGTTCGCGAAACTGCGACAGGCTCCGGTCAAGATGGCGCCCATCGCCATCCGGGGTGAAGGACGCCCCCGCGCGCAGCCCGAGGATGCGCGGCGTCGCATAGCTGAGCTTTACCGACGGCCCAGTCACGTCGTGATTGGTCCGGTTTATCTTCAGGCCCGTCGGATCGAGATACGGGTTGGAAACACCTGAAAAGACAAGGCTGGTCGGACCGCCTTCGTGAAATCGTGCCGCAACGCCCCGGTCCTTGCCAAGGCGCAGCTCGCCATAGCCGCCATCGGCGACAAGATAGGCTGTCTCCAGACGGCCCCGCGCGCCGGTCTCCTCGTCAGGGGCCAGGCCTGACAAGCCGCTATATCCGCCCGCCAGGGGAGCGCCCGTGTCGAACCGGCCTGCAAATCCCGGCCGGTCCGGATGGTCGCGCTGGCCGCGCAAGGTCAGCCTGGCGCCCAGCACTGTCCCGTTCTTCAGGATGGTTTCCGCCTCGGTGTCCAGCGTGATCTCATAGAGTATGTCCTCCGCGTCGCTGGCGTCTTCATCGAGCAGGCCGATCACGGTCGCCGCTTCGATCTCCGATTCAATATCGAGGGGCAGGGCGGCCGCAGGCAGGGCCAGCAGGGAGGTCCCGCCAAACAGGGCAGTGATGAGGGCGGTTCGTGTCATGGCAATCGGGTCCGGTCGGCTGGTATTGGTCGAGCACATATCAGCACTGGCCCGACGGGTCGCAGATGATATACAGGTCGGCGAACAAAGAAGATATTGCCGACAGGATTCTCGATATGAAGGCTTCCATCAAGATTGCCGCCGCCATGACCGGACTGTTTGCCCTCTCCGGGTGCCTGTTCGGTGGCAATAGCTCTGACCAGAATATCAGTGTGGCTGAAGATTTCGAAGGCGGGGTCAATCCGTATCTCTGGCGTGCCAGCCTCGATACGCTCGACACGCTCCCCCTGATGACGGCCGACCCGATTGGCGGCATCATCAATTATGACTGGAAGTCCTATCCCGGCGCGGAAGGCGAACGGATCCGCGCGACCGTCTACATCCTCGACTCCCGGCTACGGGCTGACGGTGTGAAAGTGTCGGTCTTCCGCCAGGTCCAGGAAAACGGAACATGGACGGATGCGCCGGTCGACCGGGCCACAGGACCCCAGCTGGAGAATGCCATCCTGACCCGGGCACGCGTTCTCAAATCTTCTGAACTCAGCTAGGCGAGCACGCCGGCACATAATCAATTCCAGGAGGGGCGCCCGTGACGTCTCGCTATGATCCGCAGGCTGCGGAAACCCGATGGCGTAAGGCCTGGGCCGATGCAGGGATATTCCGCACCCGGCCACCGTCCGAGGCCAAGGACCAGCCAAAATCCTATGTCCTTGAAATGTTTCCCTATCCCTCAGGGAAACTGCACATGGGACATGTGCGCAATTATGCGATGGGCGACGTCGTCGCCCGTCACCGCCGGGCAAAAGGCCATAATGTGCTTCACCCGATGGGCTGGGACGCTTTTGGCCTGCCGGCGGAGAACGCTGCCATCGAGCGCGGCGTGCATCCGGGCGAGTGGACCTACAAGAATATCGACGCGATGCGCGCCCAGCTGCAGAAGCTCGGCCTGACCCTCGACTGGGACCGCGAATTTGCGACGTGTGACACCGATTATTATGGCGAGCAGCAGCGTCTGTTCCTGAAGCTGCTCGAAGGCGGGCTCGCCTACCGCAAGGCAAGCAAGGTCAATTGGGATCCGGTCGACAATACGGTTCTGGCCAATGAGCAGGTCATTGACGGCAAGGGCTGGCGCACGGGCGCCCCGGTCGAGCAGCGGGAGCTGACCCAGTGGTTCTTCCGGATCACAGCCTATGCGGATGAGCTCCTTGAAGGCATAGAGACGCTGGACAACTGGCCTGAGAAAGTCCGCGTGATGCAGGCCAACTGGATCGGCAAGTCCAAGGGCGCCACCGTTCGTTGGGTTGTGGACGGTGACGACGCACAAGCCAGGTTCGGAAAAGAGATTGAGGTTTATACCACGCGGCCGGACACGCTTTTCGGCGCGAGCTTTCTCGCCCTGGCTCCCGATCATCCCATAACAAAGGCCCTGGCCGAGGACCGCCCGGATATCAAGCAGTTCATGTCTGACGCCGCAAAGATCGGCACGTCGGAAGAGGCCATCGAGAAAGCGCCCAAGCTGGGTATTGATCTTGGTCTCAGGGTTCAGCATCCGTTCAATCCGGAGTGGACCATACCTGTCTGGACGGCGAACTTTGTCCTTTCCGGTTACGGCACGGGCGCGATATTTGGCTCGCCCGCCGGCGACCAGCGCGACCTCGATTTCGCACGAAAGTACGGCCTGCCTGTACAGCCCGTCGTCCTGCCGCCCGATGAAGCGGCGGAAACCTACGAGGTTACTGACACAGCCTATACCGGGCCGGGCACGATCTTTAATTCTGATTTCCTGGATGGCATGGCCACAGACGAGGCCATCAGCGCCGCGATCGAGAAGCTTGAATCTCTTGGCCTCGGCGGAGGCAGCGTGAATTATCGCCTTCGCGACTGGGGCGTCTCGCGCCAGCGCTATTGGGGTTGCCCGATCCCGATCATCCATTGCGCCGCGTGTGGCTCGGTCCCGGTGCCAGAGGCTGATCTGCCGGTAAAACTGCCGGAGGATGTGAGTTTTGACAAACCCGGCAATCCGCTCGCGCATCACCCGACATGGAAAAAGGTCAAATGCCCGGAATGCGGCGGGGATGGCCAGCGTGAAACCGACACGCTCGACACCTTTGTCGATTCCTCCTGGTATTATGCCCGGTTCGCAGGGATCAAGGACCGGGAGGAGCGCGCCTACTGGCTGCCCGTCGACCAGTATATCGGGGGCGTCGAGCACGCTGTGCTTCACCTTCTCTATTCGCGCTTCGTCGCCCGGGCCCTTCATGCTCTGGGAGAGCTGGATCTGCCGGGAGGAGAGCCGTTTCTGGGCCTTTTCACCCAGGGCATGGTCACCCATGAGACCTATCGCACGGCCGATGGAAAATGGGTCGAGCCGGCTGATGTTGACCGCCGCGATGAGGGCCTCTTCCTGAAGGGCAGCGATGAACCGCTAACCGCGGGCCCGATCGAGAAGATGTCGAAATCGAAGAAGAATGTCGTCGACCCGGACGCCATTATTGCGACCTTTGGCGCGGATGTCGCCCGCTGGTTCGTCCTTTCCGACAGTCCGCCCGAACGCGATGTCGAATGGTCCCAGGCCGGGGCGGAAGGTGCCTCCCGTTTCGTTCAGCGTGTCTGGTCGATCTTCGCAGGGCTCGAAGGCACGGCGGCGTCCGGCAAGACCGATCCGACGCCGTTGCTGCGCTTCTCGCACCGGGCTGCCGCGGAGGTGGACAAGGCCATCGCAGAGTTCCGGCTCAACGCGGCCATTGCACTCTGCCACGACTGGGTGAACACGCTCAAAAAGGCGGAATCCTCAGACGCGGAAAACCTCGCCGCCCGGCGCGAAAGTGCGCGCATGCTAGCCCTGTGCCTCACACCCTTCATGCCGCACCTTGCTGAGGAATGCTGGCGCGCGCTCGGACAGGAAGGGTTTGCCTCAGACGCGGCCTGGCCGGTGTCCGACCCGGACCTCATGGTTGAAAACACCATGACCCTGCCCATCCAGGTCAATGGCAAACGCCGCGGCGAAATTGAGGTCGAACGGTCCGCCAGCAAGGACGACATTGAAAGCCTCGCGCTCGCCAGCCCCGACGTCTCCAGCTTCATTGAAGGCAAGGAGATCAAGAAAATCATTGTGGTCCCCGGCCGCATCGTGAATATCGTGGCGTCATGATCCGACTTGCCAGCCTGCTTGCCGCTATCGCGCTCCTTCCCGCCTGTGGGTTTCAGCCGCTTTACGCGGGCAGTGATTTCAGCGGCGTCAATTCGTCCGGGATCCAGATAGCCGAGATTCCGGGCAGGTCGGGCTATATGCTGCGGCGGGAGCTTATGCGCGAATTGTCGGTGGGCCTTCCGAATCTGGAAGAACCTGCGCAGCTGACAATATCACTCTCGGAATCCTATCCGCGGATCGCCCTGTTCCCGGACGGCGGCGTCTCCCGCTCCTATTATGATGGACGTGCCAATTATGTGCTGGCGACGAGCGACTCGACGCTGAACGGATCCGCCGGCGTTCAAGTGCCATTTGCGGCCGCGCCCTCTCCCTTTGCGGACGTCGCGGCCCAGACGCAGTCCGCCGAACAGGGCATGCAGCTGCTCGCCCGCCGGATCGTCGCGGACCTCAGAATCCAGCTGCAAAATGCCGACGACACCGATACGCGGCAACCCGACCCGACGAAGAAATGATCCTGAAAGCCGGACAGGTCTCCAGCCGTTTAGGAAAGTCCGACACATCTCCATGGTGCGCGCTTGTTTTTGGCGACGATGATGGCGTTGTGAATGATCTCGCAGATGAAATTGCGGACGTATGGACCAACAAGGCCAGCGGAGCGGCACGTCAGATCACGCTGGATGACGATGATATACGCCGCGAGCCGCACCTTCTGTCAGACAGGATTGAAACCGGCTCGCTTCTTGGAGAGATCGAAATCGTACGGGTGCGAACCTCGGGCGAGAAGATATCCAAACCGGTTCTCGACCTCATAGCCCGCGCCGATCAGATGTCGGCTGGTTTTGCCAACCGTCTTCTCGTCCTCAATGGCAGCCTGAACAAACGCTCCAAACTTCGAACGACGATAGAACAGTCGAAGTCGGCCGCGGCGATCCAGGTCTATTCGGATACCACTGAAAGTCTGAAATCCATTGTGCGGGACAAGCTCGCCGCCTTCGATGTGGAGATTGCCCCTGAGGCGCTGGAGGATTTCGTCGGTCTCCTGCCGGGGCATAGAGGACTTGCCAATCAGGAAACCGAAAAGCTTGCCCTCTATGGCAAGGGGCTCGGCCGGCCACTCTCGGTCAGTGACGTGCGCGAGGTTTGCCGGACCGATGCCGAGGACAGCGTCCGCGATCTGGCCCAGGCCGCCCTCAGCGGCGAGCCAAACCGCACCCAGGCAGAATATGAACGCGTCATCGAAAGCGGCACGACGACAATCAGCGTGCTTCGCGTGCTTGAGATGGAGATCCGGCGCCTCCTCCAGGCGCGCGGTCTACTCGGAACGGGCGGTGATATCGGCAAAAGACTGCGCCCGCCGGTCTGGGGCTCCGAATGGCCCGGTTTCAGAGCCCGGCTCGATCTCTGGTCGGCGACCTCGTTGACACGGCTGCTGTCTGCTGTCCACGACATGGAAATGCAGGCGAAGACAGCCGGCGCGGCAAGCGATCCGGCCCTGCGGCTGCTTCTACTTGATATCGTGCGGTCTGCGGCCGTTCGCCGAAAGCAGGTCTAGCGCTTCGCAGTCAGCCGGCGACACAGGTCGTCCAGCTGCTCTAGGTCACTGTATTTAATACGGATTTCGCCCTTATCGCCTTTGTGGCGGATATCGACATCAAGGCCAAGCGCCCGGCCGAGGTCGGCCTCAAGCGCCTCTGTATCGACATCCTTCTCCGCCCGGCGTACCCGGCCGGCGACGGCCTCGACGCTCCCATCATCCTTGGCCGAGCGTGAAAGTTTCTCGACCTCGCGCACGCTGAGCCCCTTGGTCACCGCCATCGCGATGACCGCGTCAGGATCCGGTGCCCCCAGCGCCGCGCGCGCATGGCCGGCAGAAATGCGGCCTTCGCGCAGATGGTTGCGCGCAACCTCTGAAAGGTTGAGCAATCTCAATGTATTAGCGATGTGCGCCCGGCTTTTTCCAACGCTTTCGGCAAGGCCTTCCTGCGTGCGGCCAAAACGCTTCATCAGCGCGCCATAGGCCTCGGCCTCTTCAATCGGGTTGAGATCTGTCCGCTGGACGTTCTCGATGATACCGATCTCGAGAAGCTCCAGCTCATCCATCTGGCGGATTGTGGCCGGAATCTCGGTCAGCCCCGCCTGTTTTGCCGCCCGCCAGCGGCGTTCACCGGCGACGATCTGATACTTCCCGCCGCTCTTCGGGTCCGGGCGCACCAGAATAGACTGAAGCACACCCTTCGCCCGGATGGATTCGGCCAGCTCCGCAAGGTCGGCCTCCGCGAAATAGCGGCGCGGCTGCTGCGGGTTTGGACGAATATCGCTGATCGCGATGGTCGACGCGTCGGTCTTTGCCTCCGGGTCGCGGCTTTCATAGCTGGAGGCCCCTTCGACCTCACCGATCAAGGCGGAGAGGCCGCGGCCCAGGCGGCTCGGCTTCTGCTTCGGATCACCAGACATCAGGCTGGCTCCATCGCGCGGGCGCGCTCTCTCTGCAGCACCTCAGAAGCGAGCCGGATATAAGCCTCACTCCCGGGACAACGATAATCATAGAGCAGGGCGGGTTTGCCGAAACTCGGCGCCTCGGACAAACGTACGTTGCGCGGGATCACGGTTTTATAGACCTTTGAACCCAGAACCTCACGTACCTCATCAGCCACCTGGTCGGACAGGTTGTTGCGCCGGTCATACATGGTGAGCACGATGCCCTGAATCTCAAGGTCCGGATTGAGACCGGAGCGCACAACTTCCACCGTCCGCAGCAACTGGCTAAGCCCCTCAAGTGCCAGGAACTCACACTGGAGTGGCACAAGCAGCGCATCCGCGGCTGTCATGGCGTTGATCGTCAGCGAGGAAAGCGAAGGCGGGCAGTCAATCAGGATGAAATCATACCGCTTGTCCGGGTCATTGGCGTACTTTTCCACATGGCCACGAATAGCATCCCGCAAACGATAGGAGCGCCGCGCCTCATCAGCGAGTTCGGTCTCCACACCAGAGAGGTTTTCGTCCCCAGGTACGATTTCAAGACGCGGGACGAGAGTTGGAAGGATCGCCTCTTCAAGCGGCAAGGCGTCGACAACCACGTCATAGCTGGTCAGCTTCCGGTCGGCCCGGCTGATGCCAAGTCCGGTGGAGGCGTTGCCCTGCGCATCGAAATCCACAACAAGGACGCGGCGGCCCACAGCGGCGAGCGCCGTGCCGAGATTGATTGACGTTGTGGTCTTGCCCACGCCGCCTTTCTGGTTCGCGATAGCCAGGATCCGGGTACCAGTCTTAGACACGGTGGGCCTCCTCGATCTTGAGTATGATCCCGGCCGGGTTGGTTCGACTCGGGATCGCTTCATGCCTCAAAGTCCAGTAATCTGAGGCATCCGTCAATTCTTCCTGCCACCGTTCGCCCTTGAAAAACAGCCCCGTCGCGCCACGTGAAATCCACGGATATGCGTAACTAAGGAGACGGGGCAGGGGGGCGAGCGCCCTCGCTGTAATAAAATCAACGCGTTCCGGAGGCGCAGACTCGATCCGCGCGTTGATGACCTTTGCCGGGAGCTTCAGATCGGCGATGACGGTCTGGAGAAATGCACACTTTTTTGCGGTCGACTCCACCATGGTCACGTCGCCGCCACGCGTCGCTGCCTCACAAGCGAGCACGAGACCGGGAAACCCGGCCCCAGATCCGATATCGACAATCCTCTTTTCCGGCCCCGTCAGCGCAATCATTTGCGCGCTGTCGATGATGTGGCGCGTCCAGATCTGCTCCATCTCACGCGGCCCGATCAAATTCATCCGCTGGCGCCACTCATCCAGTAGCGCGACAAGCCGCTCGAGCCGCTCGAATGTTTCACGTGAAACACCCAGCTGGCTGAGTTCGTTTTCAATATCTTTCTGCATCACCCAACCGAACGCAGCTTCTGGCTACGCTTTACATGAGAGAGAAGAGCGATGAGCGCGCCCGGAGTCACGCCTTCAATGCGCGAGGCCTGGCCAATCGTCGAGGGACGGATGGTTTCCAGCTTGGAGCGGGCCTCATTGGAAAGCCCGCCGACCCGCGCATAATCGAAGTCCTTCGGAATCTCGACTGCTTCGTCACGGCGTAAGGCCTCAACGTCGGCGCGCTGGCGTTCGATATAGCCCGAATAGATCGCTTCGATCCCAAGCTGGGTCTTTGTCGGCTGATCCAGATCTTGAAGTTCGGGAAAGGCGGTCTCGATCTCAGCAAAACCAATATCTGGGTATGCCAGATAATCCCAGGCGCTCCGCTTCTGGCCGTCCTGATTGATCTTCCAGCCCTGTTTAGCCGCCTCGTTTGGCGTGAGGGCAAGCGACTGCAGAACATCGCGCCCGCGAGAGAGCTTCTTATGTTTCACGTGAAACATCTCTTTTCTGGACCCATGCACAAGTCCAGTCTCGATACCCTTCGGCGTAAGCCTCTGGTCGGCATTGTCGGCGCGTAGGGCCAGACGGTATTCGGCGCGCGAGGTAAACATCCGATAGGGCTCGGTGACTCCATGTGTTGTCAGATCATCGACGAGCACCCCGATATAGGCCTCAGCACGATCGAACTCGACGGGTGAATGGCCCGCAGACGCCCGGGCCGCATTCATGCCAGCAACAAGCCCCTGAGCGCCCGCCTCTTCATAGCCCGTTGTCCCATTAATCTGGCCGGCCAGATAAAGCCCGCCGAGTGCCTTGACTTCCAGGCTGCGGTAGAGCGCGCGCGGATCAACATAATCATACTCAATGGCATAACCGGGCTGGATGATCCGGACATCTTCCAGACCCTCAATTGTGCGGATAAATGCCTCCTGCACATCTACGGGCAGGGAGGTCGAAATGCCGTTCGGGTAGACCGTGTCATCGTCCAGCCCCTCGGGCTCCAGAAAGATCTGGTGGCGATCCTTGTCCGCGAACCGGTGAACCTTGTCCTCGATGGACGGGCAATAGCGTGGACCCTTACCGGCAATCGCACCGGAATAGACCGCCGACTTGTCGAGGTTCTCCGCGATGATGCGGTGGGTCTCTGCATTCGTATAGGTGATCCCGCACGCGACCTGGGGCACATCAACGCTTTCGTTCAGAAACGAAAAGGGCACCGGGCGCTCATCTGCAGGCTGTTTTTCCAGCCGGTCCCAGGCAATTGTCTTGCCGTCGAGGCGGGCAGGCGTGCCGGTCTTCAGCCGCCCCATCGGCAGATCAAGCGCATAAAGCCTCTCGGCAAGACCGATCGCCGGCGCTTCACCAACGCGGCCGGCTTCGACTCTTTCGGTGCCGCGATGAATGATGCCGCGCAGAAAAGTGCCCGTTGTGATGACAACACAACGCGAAGACCAGCTCTCGCCCGAAAGTCCAACGACACCGGCAACATGACCGTCCTGAACAAGAAGATCGTCAACGCCATCTTCAATGATGGTCAGGTTCGGGTAGTCGGCTAGCTCCGCCTGCATCGCTTCGCGATAGAGTTTGCGATCAATCTGCGCACGCGGACCCCAGACGGCGGGACCCTTCGACCTGTTCAGAAGCCTGTACTGGATGCCGGCCTTGTCAGCGATCCGGCCCATGAGGCCATCGAGCGCGTCAATCTCACGTACAAGGTGACCTTTTCCCAGGCCGCCAATAGCCGGGTTGCACGACATCTCGCCGATGGTCGCCTTCTTGTGGGTGACGAGCGCGGTTCTTGCGCCCACTCGCGCGGACGCCGCCGCAGCCTCGCAACCGGCATGGCCGCCGCCAACCACAATGACATCGAAATCTTTTGCTGAGGGCATATTACCTCGCAGGCCTGACTATCTTACTTGTCTGAATGTCAGCGCCTATACCTTATCCGGGGGATAAAACACAGGGGCGCGAGTCATTTCCCGATGCAGAAGCTGGAGAAGACTTCGCCCAGAATGTCCTCCACACCGATCTGCCCGACCAGGCCGGAAAGCTTCTGGGCCGCCAGACGCACATCCTCAGATACCAGCTCAGCGCCAAACCCCGCTGCAAGATTTTGTCTGGCCTGTTTCACGTGAAACAATGCCGTCTCAAGGGCCAGCCTGTGCCGGCGACGCGTAATGACCGGGGCAGGGCGCCCCGACGTAAATGCCCTGATGCGCCTTTCAATATCATTCTCGAGGGCTTCAATCCCTTCGCCTGTCCGCGCCGAAACAAAGATTGTATTGCCGGACGCATCCGCAGGGCGGGTCTGATCCACCTTGTTCAGAACGATAATATCACCCTCATCCGCCTCATGATCGTAAGGTGTATCTGACGAAGACACACGGATACGGATATCCGAGGCCGAGGCCCGCTCCAGAGCACGCCGAACGCCCTCTGCTTCGACGATATCCCGCGTTTCACGAAGTCCAGCGGTATCCGCAATCCAGACGACCTGTCCCGCGATCTTCACGCGGACTTCCACCACATCGCGGGTCGTGCCAGGGATGTCGGTAACAATCGCTGCGTCCCGTCTGGCAAGACGATTGAGGATCGAGGACTTGCCGGCATTTGGCGGCCCGATAATCGCAATACGAAATCCATCCTGGATCCGTTCGCCCAGCTGATCGTCGTCCAGCGCTTTCGCAAGCGCCAATTCGAGCATATCAAGTTTCACGGCGACCGGACCGTCGGACTCGTCTGGCGCATCCTCCTCATCCGGGAAGTCTATGCTCGCCTCCAGAAGCGCCATTGCTTCCAGCAAATCACCACGCCAGCTCTGATAGGATTGCGAGAGACTTCCGCCCAGCTGCTCGAGGGCGAGGGATTTCTGGGCCCGCGTCTCGGCATCGATCAGATCCGCAACGCCTTCAGCCTCCACGAGATCCAGACGGCCATTCTCAAAGGCCCGCCGCGTGAACTCACCCGGCTCAGCAAGGCGTACACCATCAAACGCGCAGAGCGTGTCGAGCACATGCTCGATAACCGCAGCGCCGCCATGAAGGTAAAGCTCGGCTGTATCTTCCCCTGTATACGAATTAGGCCCCGGCATGAACACACCGAGGCCCTCATCTATTGTTTCACGTGACACATCAAGGAAGCGGCCAAACACCATCTTCCGCGGCGCGGGAACGCCATGCTCAAAAATCGCCGCGCAGATATCCCGCACGCCCGGCCCACTGATCCGCACAATTGCGATAGCAGATGGCGGCGGGCCAGAGGCCAGCGCGCAGATCGTATCTTGCGCGCCAGACATGCCTAGTTCTTCATTGCCTCAAAGAACTCGTCATTCGTCTTGGTCTGACGCAGCTTGTCGAGCAGGAAGTCGACCGCATCGGATGTGCCCATCGGATTGAGGATGCGGCGCAGGATGTAGATCTTCTGCAGCTGTTCCTTGGGTGTGATGAGTTCTTCCTTACGCGTGCCGGACTTCATGATGTCGATGGCAGGGAAGGTCCGCTTGTCGGCAATCTTGCGATCGAGCACAACTTCCGAGTTACCCGTGCCTTTGAATTCCTCGAAGATGACTTCATCCATGCGCGAGCCCGTATCGATCAGCGCCGTCGCAATGATCGTCAGCGACCCGCCACCTTCGATATTCCGCGCGGCACCGAAGAAACGTTTAGGGCGTTGAAGCGCGTTGGCATCGACACCGCCGGTGAGCACCTTGCCGGAGCTCGGAACCGTCGTGTTATATGCCCGCCCCAGACGCGTGATCGAGTCGAGCAGGATGACGACATCACGGCCGTGCTCTGCGAGACGTTTTGCCTTTTCGATAACCATCTCGGCCACTGCAACGTGACGCGTCGCCGGTTCATCAAAGGTCGAGGAAATGACCTCACCTTTCACCGAGCGCTTCATGTCGGTGACTTCTTCCGGCCGCTCATCGATCAGAAGGACGATGAGATAGCATTCAGGATGGTTTTCCTCGATGGATGCCGCGATGTTCTGCAGCAGCACCGTCTTACCGGTACGCGGCGGCGCCACGATCAGGGCCCGCTGACCCTTACCGATCGGGGACACAATATCGATGACACGGCCCGACCGGTCTTTCTTCGTCGGGTCCTGGCTCTCCATATGGAGGCGTTCTTCCGGATAAAGCGGAACAAGGTTGTCGAAGTGGACCTTCTGGCGGGCTCTTTCCGGTTCCTCGAAATTGATCGAATTCACGCTGGTCAGCGCGAAGTAACGCTCACTTTCACCCGGTTCCTTGATCGGGCCGTCAACCGTATCGCCGGTCTTGAGGCCAGCCTGCTTAATGACCTTCGGGCTGACATAGATGTCATCGGGACCCGGCAGATAGTTCGATTCCGGTGAGCGCAGGAAGCCGAAGCCGTCGACCAGAACTTCCAGAACACCCTGACCGATAATCACGATATCGCGTTCGGCCAGTTCCCGCAGGATCGCGAACAGCATGTCCTGCGTCCGCAGCGACGACGCGTTCTCGACCTCAAGGCTCTCGGCATAGGCCAGCAGCTCTGTCGGGCTCTTGGCTTTCAGGTCGCGCAGATAGACATGGCTCGGGGTTTCGGCACCGGGCGCAGCGGGAGAGTCGGGGGGCGTTTGGAGATCGGACATGAATTCTTCTGGATAAGGTCGGCCCGCAGGAAAGATCGCGTGGCCACTCGATTGATATCGGGAAGTGCGGCCCGCCAAGGACTGGCGGCCTCTTCTGCTGGCTTATGTGATCAAAGTGCCGTCCAGGTCAAGACTTTTCCGTCAGGTCAGAACGGCTTCACGATCACCAGGATCACGACAAGAATCATCAGAATGAAGGGAAGCTCATTGAGAAGCTTCAGTCTTTTCGCCGGGAAGTCCTCGCCGCGGTCGATCTTCTTGCCGATGCCGACGAAGTAGCCGTGCAGCCCGGACAGGATCAGGACCAGCAGCAGCTTCACATGAAGCCAGCCGGAACTCATCAGCGCCGGATTCATGAAGATCATCGTCAGGCCCAGCACCCAGACCATGATGATGCCAGGCGTCAGGATAATCTTGCGCAGCTTTGCCGATGCGGACTTCATCGTCTCGAATAGCGGCTCGCCCGGCGCCGACGACAGCTGGTGAAGCTTGTAGCGCGGATAGATGAGCATCGACGCCATCCAGGCGATGACGAAGATCAGGTGAAACGATTTGACCCAGAGATAAAGCATTTTCGCTCCGTATACGGAAATTTACTGGCTGGCTTTCCAGTCGCGCACAGTCTTCACTGCGCGCTCGACATTGGCAATCGGCGTCTCGGGTTTGACGCCATGGCCAAGATTAAAAATGTGCGGCCTGTTCTTGTAGGCTTCCAGTATGTCAACGATCCGGCGCTCCATGGCCTCACCGCCCGTCATCAGCAGCAACGGATCCAGATGCCCTTGAACCGGCATGGTTGCCGGCAGTTCGCGGTTCACAAAGCTCGGCAGCGCGGCGGTATCGAGCCCGACAGCACTTACCCCGGTCTGGGCGGCATAGTCTGGCAGCTGAACACCCGCGCCGCGCGGAAACCCGATGAGCGGGACGGTCACGCCGAGCTCTCTTAAGCGCTTCACCAGTTTCTGGTTCGGCCGGATGATGATCTGTTCGAAAATATCGTTGGGCAGACCCTCGGCCCAGGAGTCGAACATCATCAGCGCCTCGGCGCCGGCCTCTGCCTGCGCAGCCATATAATGGGCCGTCGCCTCGACAAGATCATCCAGAAGCAGGTCGAGCTCGGCCGGATACTTGTGCGCCCAGATCCTTGCGGTTGCCTTGTCGGTGCCGCCGCGGCCCTCAATGGCATAGAGCGCCACGGTCCAGGGCGCGCCTGCAAAACCGATGAGTGTCGTTTCCGATGGCAGGCGCGATTTTACCCGTGAGACCGTCTCATAAACAGGCGAGAGACGCTCCACCACGGTCTGCACAGGCACCTCATTGAGCCGCCCGCCGACATCGACCGCTTCCACGATAGGGCCGACACCTTTCTCGAACCGCACACCCCGGCCAAGGGCATCAAGGATCAGGAGGATGTCCGCAAACAGGATGGCACCATCCATCCCATAGCGCTCGATCGGCTGAAGCGTCGCCTCGCAGGCCAGAGACGGCGTATAACAGAAGTCCAGAAAGTTCTTCGCCCGCCCGCGCAGCTCCATATATTCCGGCAGATGCCGACCAGCCTGTCTCATCATCCAGAGGGGCACAGGGTCCTGACGTTTGCCATGCAGAACGTTCAGAAGTGGTTTTTGCGGGGCAGGGGCCATCTGGTCCTCTTTAATCCTTCAAGCATCTAATGCGCTCTTATCATTACTAAGCGCTGGATAAGGTGGACAAACAGTCCCAGGCAGGTTTGTCGACAGGTTTTCCACAGCGCATCCATAGGCGGGCTGTTCTGTTAACCATTCGTCAACGAATTGGAATCGCCGTTAATTCTTCGTTAACCATTTGCGAAATTCGCTGGTCTGGAACACCCGGTGAATCCGGCCTGTGAGTCCTTTGGGAATGTGGACAAGACGTGCATGGCTGCGGATGAAATTCTGTGCCCACAGGTCTTCCACAGGGGTTGTCCATTTTGTGAAGACACGGCAGGGTCCAGCCGGTTTCAACAGATTGGCGGGGAGCGGATGCGCCCGAGTATATATTTCAATGTCCATCTCGTCTCCGATTCGACGGGGGAGACATTGAATGCCGTGATGCGCGCCGCCGCTGCGCAGTTCGAGAATGTGACCCCGCTGGAGCACAATTACTATCTCGTCCGGTCCGATCGCCAGCTGGAACGGGTCATGCGCGATATCGAGGCGGCGCCCGGCGTTGTCTGGTTCACCGTGTCGGATGAGGCCCTGCGCCTCAAGCTCGAACAGTTCTGCCGCGCCCGTCACATTCCCACACTGGCCGTGCTCGACCCCTCCATTCATATGCTGAGCCGCCATCTCGGCGTGACGGCAAGCGACCGTGTCGCCGGACAGCACGCGCTCAACGCCGAATATTTCGAGCGGATCGAGGCGATCAATTTCGCGCTTGCCCATGATGACGGCCAGAACCTTCAGGGCCTTGCGGACGCCGATGTCATCCTTCTCGGGGTCAGCCGGACATCGAAGACCCCGACCTGCGTCTATCTCGCCAATCGCGGCGTCAAGGCCGGCAATATCCCGCTCGTGCCAGGCATGGCCATGCCATCCGTCCTCGATTCGATAGATCCCGTGACCGGGCCGATGATTATCGGCCTCAAGATCGGCGTGGAGCGCCTCGTCCAGATCCGCAGCCAGCGGCTCATGGCGCTCAATGAGAATTCGGTAACCGACTATACCGACGAAGAGGCCGTGCGCGCAGAAGTGACCGAGGCGAGCCGCCTTTTCCAGCGGCGCAAATGGCCGATCATCGATGTCTCCCGCCGCAGCGTCGAGGAAACCGCGGCAGCCATCCTCAACAAGCTCAATCAGAGGCATAGCCAGTGACGCGCGTCATCCTTGCCTCTGGCAGCGAGAGCCGCCGCCGCCTCCTTGCCAATGCCGGCGTCACCGCCGAAGCCGTGCGCCCCAATGTCGATGAGGATGCCGCCAAGGCCACATTCCGCGCCAAGGGCATGCGCGTGTCCGATCAGGCGATGCAGCTGGCTGAGCTGAAAGCCGTGAAGGTCTCGCAGCGCCGCGAAGGTCTCGTTATCGGCGGCGACCAGATGCTCAACCTCGATGGCGAACCGATCGACAAGCCAAAGGACATGACCGAAGCTGCCGGCCATCTGCGGCGGTTTTCAGGAAAGACCCACAGGCTCGAAACCGCCATCGTTATCGCGGAAAACGGAGAATCCGTCTGGCGCCACCTCGCCGCGCCAAAGCTGACGGTCCGCCCCTTGAGCGAAGCGTTCATCGCGTCCTATCTGGAGGCCAGCGGCCCAGGTCTGCTCAAGACCGTGGGTGCCTATATGCTCGAAGATCTAGGTGCGCAGCTATTCACAAGGATCGAAGGCGACTATTTCACCATTCTGGGACTGCCGCTCCTTCCACTACTCGACTATCTGCGCACGCGCGGCGTGCTGGAGGCCTGATGGAACGCCTAGCTGTCATTGGTGACCCGGTCGGTCATTCGCTTTCACCCCTGATCCACATGACCTGGATCGATACGCTGGGGCTCGAAGCCTCCTACGAATCCATTCGCGTGCCTGAAGGTCAGACAGCGAGCGCTCTCGATGATTTTCTGCGCGAAGGGTTCCGCGGGCTCAATGTCACCCTGCCGCATAAACAGGCTGTTCTCGACAAGGTGGCGCGCCGGTCCGAAGCGGTCGATGCCATCGGCGCAGCCAATACGCTGACCCATCTCGGGGATGAAGGCTGGCGCGCCGACAATACCGATGCGCCGGGCCTTATCATGGCTCTCGCCCGCATGGGCCTGAAGGACTTGTCCGGCAAGACGGTGCTGATCCTTGGCGCGGGCGGCGCCGCACGCGCAGCGCTCTTTGCCCTGGACCGGGCCGGTGCCGATATCTTCCTTCTCAACCGGACCGTCGACAAGGCCGCCGCCGTTCTCGCCGCGTGTTGCGAGCGCCCGCATCAACATGGTCCGCTGGATGATCTGACACGGCATGCGGACAGCGCCGACCTGATTATCAACACGACAAGCGCTGGTCATGGCGGTGCAGTCATCGAGCTGCCAGCCGGGAATGGCCGCCTCTTCTATGACATCAGCTATGGCGCCCCTGCCGCAGCGCAGCTCAGCCACGCGCGAGAGCAGGGCTGGGAGACCGAGGACGGTCTCGCCATGCTGGTCTGCCAGGCGGCTGAGAGTTTCGCGATCTGGTTTGACGGGACGCGCCCCGACCTGGAGGCGGCAATCACTGTCTGCCGCGACTATATGGAGGCGGGCGAGTGATCATATTGGGCCTTACCGGCTCGATCGGCATGGGCAAGAGCGCCACGGCCGCCATGTTCGCCGATGCGGGAATCCCGGTCTACGACGCCGACGCGGCTGTCCATTCCATCTATGCCGAGGGCGGCCTTGCCGTCGAACCGCTGGGTGAGCGCTTCCCCGGCGTGGTCGTGGACGGCGCCGTCAGCCGCCAGCGCCTGCGCGACATCGTCATGGAGGACCCGGACGCGATGAAGGATCTGGAAGCCATTGTTCATCCGCTGGTCGGCCGCACGCAGGTTGAGTTTCGCACCAAAGCATTGAAATCCGGCGCAAAACTCGCCGTCCTCGATATTCCCCTTCTCTATGAGACGGGCGGTGACCAGCGCTGCGACTATGTTGCCGTCGTGACGGCGCCGCCGGAAATCCAGCGTGAACGGGTCATGGCCCGGCAGGAAATGTCGGAAGCCGACTTCGAAAAGATCGTCGCGAAACAGGTCCCGGATGCCGAGAAGCGCGCCCGCGCCGATTTCATCATTTCGACAGCCTTCGGTTTCGATTTCACCCGAACACATGTACACGCGATCATTGACCTGCTCAGTGAAATGGACACCGAAAACCGATGAGCCAACCGCTCCGCGAGATTGCTTTCGATACAGAAACCACGGGCCTCGACTGGGCCGGTGAAGACCGCATCATTGAGCTTGGCGCCGTCGAACTCATCAATCATGTGCCGACCGGGCGCACCTTCCATGAGCGCATCAATCCGCGCCGTGCGGTCTCTGCCAAGACGGTAGAGATCACCGGCATCACCGACGAAATGCTGGTCGACATGCCGTTCTTCGAGGATCCCCGCATCGTCGATGCGCTTCTGGAGTTTATCGGGGACTCGCCGGTCGTCGCGCACAATGCCAG
This sequence comes from uncultured Henriciella sp., assembly GCF_964005855.1. Lineage (NCBI taxonomy): Bacteria > Pseudomonadati > Pseudomonadota > Alphaproteobacteria > Hyphomonadales > Hyphomonadaceae > Henriciella > uncultured Henriciella sp. The sequence goes on along the minus strand of NZ_CAXFSW010000002.1, from coordinate 245,764 downwards.
TTTCGACCGCGGCTTTCTGAACGCAGAGCTGGTGCGCTGCGGAAAGGCCGAAATCCCGCTGGAGCAGTGGGTGGATACGCTCGATATCGCAAAGAAGCGTCACCCCGGCGCGCCAGCCTCACTCGATGCGCTCTGCAAGCGCTATAATATCGGGCTTGAAGCGCGCACCCTGCACGGCGCGCTTCTCGACAGCCAGCTTCTGGCAGAAGTCTATCTTGAACTTCGCGGCGGCCGCGCGCGGGCGTTCGACTTTTCAGGCGATGAGGGCGGCGACGGCCAGGCGCGTTTCCGTCAGGCAAAAGTGCGCCCGCAGCCGCTCAGCCGCGAGCTCGATCCAGCTGAAGTCGAAGCTCACGCAGCCTTTATCGCCACGCTCGGCGATAATCCGATCTGGGCGCGCTATACCGGTTAAGTCCGGCGCGCGCCCTGTTCGGGACCTATTTCTCGTTGTCTTTGTTTTCCGGCTCGCCGGCAGGTGCATCGGCTGCGCCGGTTTCGACGTTCGGGGCAGGTGCTGCTGCAGCGCCGCCGCCATTCGTGGCCGGCTGCTGGGCACGGGCACGTTGCTGGCGATAGAGGGCAGTGAAGTCCACCGGATCGATCCGCAGCGGCGGGAACCCGCCTTCCTGTGTGAGGTCTGCAACCAGTCGGCGGGCGAACGGGAAGAGCAGGCGCGGGCATTCGATCAGAAGCATGGCTTCGGTATCGGCCTGCGAAGCGCCCTGAAGCTGGAACAGGCCGCCATATTCAAGCTCGACCAGGAAAAGGGCGGTATCTTTTGTGCCGGCGCGGGCATTTAGTTTCAGAACGACCTCATAGACGCCTTCGTCACGGTTCTGGGCATTTGCCTGGACATCAATGCCAAGATCGACATTCGGCTGCTCATTCACGCGGGCGCCAGGATTTTCGAACGACAGATCCTTGATATACTGATTAAGGATGCGAAGGCTCGGCCCGGTCGGCTGTTGCGGCTGCGCAGCGGTATCTGTCGTGTCTGACATTACAGGGAAATCCTCTGAAAACTGGGTTTCGCGCCTATCATGCAGCCCCTGCTTGCGCAACAACGGGTGGCATAGGGCAAAAGCTGACTATATGACTCCCTGTAAGCCCCCTTGGAGACGAAATGTCCTCTTCGATGATCGAACTTCTCCTCCTCACCGCAATTGCCGTCTTTGTCGGCTGGCGGCTCTATACGACGCTCGGAAGCGATTCCGGGTCGCCCGATGGACGCCCGCGCAATCAGCAGCCGTCCTCTCCGGCGACGCCAGCATCCCAGCCGCGTGAAAACCCGGCCGGGTTGCGCCCCGCTTTCACCGGGCCCGCCGCCAGCGGTCTTGAAACTATCCATGCGGCCGATCCCTCCTTCAATCCGAAGGAATTCCTGACCGGTGCGCGCGGCGCCTATGAAATGCTCGTGAAGGCCTTCGCAGACGGTGACCGCGAAACGCTGAAACGCTGGCTCGACACCGATGTCTATGAGGCATGGGACGCCGCTATTGCAGAGCGCGAGAAGACGGGCAGCGAAGCGCCCCAGCTCCTGCGCCTGCGCCAGAGCGAAATCGATGCGGCCGATCTTGATGAGCAGGGGGCCGCCCGGGTCACAGTGCGTTTCGAGGCGGAACTCGGCATCGGGGACATGACCCGGGGCTCCGAAGAATACTGGACCTTCATGCGCGACACCGGCTCGGATGACCCGAACTGGATACTGGATGATGTCGATACGCCATAAGGCCTGTCTGCGACTTCCCGGTTGTCGATAACGTCAAATCCGGTCAAATCTCGCCCTCATGAAAAGACTGACCGGCCTGATCTTCGCTGCTTGCCTGACCGCCTCCTGCGCCAGCAATCCGCAGGGTCCGGGACACACCGGACGGGGTGCGGCTCACACCGATGTCGCCATGGGTCATCCTGCGCCAACCCCCGACTCGCGCCGCCCGTCAGAACGCCCGCCTGAAAAGGAAATCACGCCGGGCGGTGCCCAGCAGATGCCGCCCGCGCCCGCGGCTTTCGCCAGCCTGCCGGGCTGGTCCGATGCAGATGTCTATCCCGGTACAATGGCGCTCCGGAAAAGCTGCAGCCTCTTCCGGGAAGGCGCGGCCGACGCACCGATTTCCGATGTGGCGCCATGGGCTGGCCGGACCCTCGACTGGCTGCCGGCCTGTGCGGCGCTGGAGGTGGTCGAGGACGAGGCCAGCGCCCGCGCTGTCATCCAGGCACTTTTCCGCCCGGTGGAGATCAGCGCCCCCAATGGCGAGTCGCGCTTTACCGGCTATTTTGAGCCTGTCTACGAAGCCCGCACGACTCCCCAGCCCCCCTTCACAGAGCCGATCCCTGCCTATCCGGCGGATCTGGAGCGGGAAAACGGGGTCGGCATCTTCCAGCGCCTGCCAAATGGCGCGCGCCGGCCCTATCCGGACCGTAAGGCCATTACGGAAGCGGGCGTCGAACCGCTCGCCTATGCCCATCCCGCCGATGTGTTCTTCCTTCAGATTCAGGGCTCGGGCAAACTCGTCTTTCCGGACGGGACCACAATGAAGGCTGTCTATGCCAGCCATAATGGTCATCCGTTCGCCTCGACCGCGAACTGGCTTCTGCAACGGGGCTGGATCTCGCGCGGTGAAGCCTCGATGCAGGGCATCCGCGCCTGGATGGACCGCGCCACGCCGGAACAGGTCCGACAGGCCATGAACGCCAATCCCCGCTATATCTTCTTTACGCTCGAAGCGCCCGAAGATGGCGAGACCGGGCCGAAAGGGGCCATGGGCGTGCCGCTGACCCCGCTCGGCTCGCTCGCCATCGACCGCGAACATAACCCCATGGGCGTGCCGATGTTCGTCAATACCAGCGCACCCGGTCTTGGCGGCGACTGGTCCGGCCTTCTGGTGGCGCAGGACACAGGCGGGGCCATTAATGGGGCTGTGCGGGGTGACATCTATTTCGGCACCGGCAAGGAAGCAGGTGAACGGGCGGGCACGATGAACGCCCCCGGCAGGCTTTGGGCCCTCTTGCCGCGCGCGGTGGCAGACCGCATTCCAGGCGTCGATGCCTATGCCGACCTTGGCCAGGGGCCCGCTTCCCACTAGATCGGGCCAATGAGCGACCGGCCTCTCAAACCCGAAGAAAAGAAAGCCTGGGAACAGGTGCGCCGGTCGGTCCGCCCGCTTCATGGCGGCAAAACCATGCCACGCGCGCGGGGACCCGCCGCCACAAAACCGCTTCTGGAGCAGCCGGCGGCCAAAAGCACTTCAGAAACACCGTCCGTGCACCGTCCAGACACCGTCCATGCACCGCGTGATCGCAGCGCCGACAGGGAGGTACGCAGGGGGAAAGTTTCCATCTCCGCCCGCTTCGACCTCCACGGCCATACCCAGGCTTCCGCCTGGAGCGCGCTGCCTGCCTTTCTCGCCCGCGAACAGGCGCGCGGCAGCCGCTGCGTCATCGTGATTACCGGCAAGGGCAAGGCAGGCGGTGGTATTCTGCGCCACAACTTCCTGCGCTGGATCGAAATGCCCGAAGCCCGGACGCTCGTTTCGGGCTTTGCCACCGCTCATCCAAAACATGGCGGGGCAGGGGCTTTCTACGTATTCCTCAGAAAACGCTAGTCTTTCTGGGTTCGAGCTGCCTTCTCGGCCAGGCCTGAAACGCCACGGCGCTCCGCCAGCGCATCGGCCACCATATCCAGCGAAACGCCCTTTGCCCGAAGGCCCACCAGCAGGTGAAACAGAAGGTCAGCCGTTTCCGACGCCACTTCCTTACGTCCCTGCGCGGCAATCGCCAGCGCCACTTCAGCGCCTTCCTCGGCGATCTTCTTGCCACAGCGGATCGGCCCGGACTTGATGAGCCGCGCCGTATAGCTCTTCTCGGTATTGCCGCCGACCCGGCTGTCCACGGTCTTCGACAGAAGGGCAATGAGCTCGTTCAGGCGTTTGGCAGAACCGAGTTCGGTCTTCGACATGTCGTTGTTTCCAGTCACTATTAGAGGGGGCGCACGGGCGCGCCAGCGTTCGATAGGGCGGCGCGAGCCTCGGCAAGGCTGACTTCGCCGAAATGGAAGATCGAGGCTGCCAGTACCGCCGTCGCTCCGCCGTCCAGTATGGCGGGCGCAAGATGCTCGGCAGACCCGGCCCCGCCCGATGCGATCACCGGCAGGCTGACAGCCGAGGTCACCGCTTGCAACAAAGCAATGTCATAGCCCGATTTGGTGCCGTCGCGGTCCATGGAGGTCAGCAGGATCTCGCCGGCGCCGCGTTTCTCGGCCTCTTTTGCAAATTCAACGGCATCGATCCCGGTCGGCTTTCGCCCGCCATGGGTGAAGATTTCCCAATGGTCGCCGCTCTGGCGCGCATCGATGGCGACGACGACCGCCTGACTGCCCGCGCGTGCTGCGCATTCAGAAATAACGGCTGGATTGGCCACAGCGGCCGAATTGATCGCGACCTTGTCTGCCCCGGACCGTAAGAGCTCAACAAGGTTGTCACCGCTGCGGACCCCGCCGCCCACGGTCAGCGGCATGAAGCACTGCTCAGCCGTTCGCCGGACCACGTCGAGCATGGTGCCGCGCCCTTCATGGCTGGCCGTGATGTCCAGGAAACAAAGCTCGTCGGCGCCCGCAGCGTCATAGGCTTTGGCAAGCGCCACCGGGTCGCCCGCGTCGCGAAGATCGACGAAATTGACGCCCTTCACAGTGCGCCCGTCCTTCACATCGAGGCAGGGAATGATGCGCGACTTTAGCATCTAGCGGGCCCCGGCCGCGTCGATCGCGGCTTGCGGGTCAATATCGCCATCATAGAGCGCGCGGCCGAGGATGGTGCCCGCAATGGGCCGCGCGCCGCCCGCTTTGCGCAGCGCTGAAATGTCCTCCACTCGCGCAAGGCCGCCAGAGGCGATCACAGGAATAGAGACCGCAGCAGCCATTTCGGCGGTAAAGTCGACATTGATGCCGGTCTTCGTGCCGTCGCGCGAAATGTCAGTCACGATAAGCGCCGCGACGCCGCAGCCCTCGAACCGTCTGGCAAGCTCGACCGCTTCCATGTCGGATGTTTCAGCCCAGCCTTCCACGGCGACACGCCCATCGCGCGCATCGATGCCGACAACGATCTGATTTTCGAAAGCCTTCGCCGCCGTCTTGACCAGGTCCGGGTCCCGCAGCGCGGCCGTTCCAAGGATCACCCGGCTAAGGCCGGCCTCCAGCCAGGCTTCGATCTGCGCACGTGTGCGTATGCCCCCGCCAAGCTGGACAGGCACATCGACGGCCGAGAGGATCGCGCGCACCGCATCGCCATTGGCGCTGTCGCCCGCAAAGGCGCCGTTCAAGTCGACCACGTGCAGCCGGTCGAAGCCCATCTTTCTGAACCGGGCGGCCTGGTCAGCGGGGTCCGGATTGAAGGCGGTCGCCTGATCCATGTCCCCGCGAAGCAGGCGCACACAGGTCCCGTCCTTGAGGTCGATGGCCGGCCAGAGTTCGAAATCGCGCATCATGACGGGTCCCATTCAAGGAAGTTCGAAAGAAGCCGCAGCCCGACGCGCTGGCTTTTTTCCGGGTGAAACTGTGTGGCGACCAGATTGTCCCGGCCGATGGCGGCGACCAGAGGTTCGCCATAATCGGTCGTGGCGAGAACGGAAGCCTCGTCATCGGCCCTGAAACTATAGGAATGGGTGAAGTAGACGTGCGGATCCTCGCCTAACCCCTGCAGGACGGGGTGGGCACGGCGGATATTCAGGCCGTTCCAGCCCATATGCGGCACCTTCAGACCGGGACCGGGCTGGATGCGATCCACCTCGCCGCCAATCCAGTCGAGCCCCGCCGTCACGCCGTCTTCAAGCCCGCGTGTCGCCAGAAGTTGCAGGCCGACACAGATACCGAGGAAGGGGATGCCGCGTCTCTGAACCGCTTCGGTCATAGCCTCCACAAGCCCCTGACGGGCAAAAAGCCCGCGCGCACAATCTGCGAAATGGCCCACGCCGGGAAGCACGATCCGGTCGGCGGCACGCACCTTTTCGGCGTCATCGCTGACTGTAATGGATATATCGCGCGCACAATCAAGCGCCGCCGTTTTCAGCGCGCGCTCTGCAGAATGCAGATTGCCGGAGCCGTAATCGATCAGGATGAGGTCAGCCATCGCCTGCGCTCTTAACGGGCCAATGCGACAAGGAAAAGTAGGCTTGGCTTGATTGATGTGCATCCCTGTCGCAAGGTCGCGCGATAATCGAAAGTGGAGACCCATTCATGCGCTTGATCCCCTCACTTGTGGCAATTGGTTTTGCCTCAGCGGCCTTCGCCCTTCCGGCGGCCAGCGACCCCTCGACAGAGACCGCTTCGGAGCTTGTCGAAGAACGCTCACAGATGACGGCTGAGATTGCCCAGAGCCTCTGGGACTGGGCTGAAGTCGGGTATCAGGAAACGCAATCCTCCAAACTTCTGCAGGACCAGCTTGCCGCAGAAGGGTTCACCATCGAGGCTGGCGTGGCCGATATCCCGACAGCCTTTATCGCCGAATATGGCTCTGGCGGCCCGATCATCGCGATCCTTGCGGAAATGGACGCCCTGCCGGGCATCAACCAGGACGCCTCGCCGACGCGCGAGCCCATTGAAAACAAGCATGCCGGTCAGGCCTGCGGCCACAATCTCTTTGGCGCGGGATCTGTTTCGGCTGCCGTCGCCATCCGCCACTGGCTGGAGGATACCGGCACCGAAGGCACTGTCCGTCTCTATGGCACCCCGGCTGAGGAAGGCGGCAGCGGCAAGGTCTATATGGTCCGCGCTGGCCTGTTCGATGATGTCGACATCGCCCTTCACTGGCACCCCTCCGACAGCAATTCCGCCGCCGCGAGCACATCGCTGGCCAACCGGTCGGCCAAGTTCCGCTTTACCGGCCAGTCCGCCCATGCTGCCGGCGCACCGGAGCGTGGCCGCTCCGCTCTCGATGGTGTCGAGGCGATGGATATGATGGCCAACATGATGCATGAGCACATGCCGCAGGATGCGCGGATGCACTATGTCATCACGTCAGGCGGCGAAGCGCCGAACGTGGTGCCGGACTTCGCCGAAGTCTTCTACTATGTCCGCCACCCCGACCCGAAAGGCGTCGAGGAGATCTGGGCCCGCCTTGAAAACGCCGCCCGCGGTGCCGCCCTTGGCACAGGGACGCAGGTCGACTGGGAGATCATTCACGGCAATAACCCGCTTCTGGTGAATGAGACGCTAGCCAAGATGATGGACAGCAAGCTGCGTGAGCTTGGCGGCATCACCTATACGCCTGAAGAGCAGCAATTTGCCGAAAGCATTGCATCCACCTTCGACAATCCGGACAATAAGCTTGGCTCCCAGGAAGAAGTACAGCCCTATGAGGTGTCGCTGGGCTATGGCTCCACCGATGTCGGTGACGTGTCCTATGCCGCGCCGACCGTTGGCCTGAACACCGCGACCTGGGTGCCTGGCACGTCGGCCCATAGCTGGCAGGCTGTCGCCGCGAGCGGCATGTCCATCGGTGAAAAAGGCGCAGAGCTTGCCGCCAAGACGCTGACGGCAGCTGCCATCGAGCTCTACCAGAACCCCGACCTCGTCGAGGCGGCGAAGGAAGAATTCGAGGAAAAGCGCGGCCCTGATTACGAGTACAAATCCCTGCTCGGCGACCGCGAGCCGCCACTGGACTATCGCAATTAGGCCGGCATGAAAAAGGCGGCCTGCCTCTCAATGATCGAAGCGGGAATGCGCGCGGTCTATGAGAGGCAGGCCAGCCATTGGCATGAAAAGCGCCGACGCGACCTATACGAACGCGTCTGGCTGGATCGATTTCTCAAAGAGCTTCCGGCAAATGGGAGGCTGCTTGATCTGGGATGTGGGACAGGCCAGCCGATATCGGCCTATTTTCTGTCGAGGGGCTTTGCCCTTACCGGGATAGATTATTCCAGCGCGATGATCGCGCTCGCCCGGTCAGATTTCCCCAACGAAGACTGGCGGTTACAGGATATGCGGCGCCTGACCGATACAGAGACCTTCGATGGAATCTGTAGCTGGGACGCTTTCTTTCACCTTGGCATCGAAGACCAGCGGCAGCTTCTGCCGGTGCTTGCGCGCGCCGTTCGGGAGGGCGGGGCAATGCTGCTCACAGTGGGGCCGTCGGAAGGCGAGGTGACGGGTACGGTTGGCGGCGAACCAGTTTACCATGCCAGCCTGGCGCCGTCCGAATACAAGCAGATTCTGACGGATGCAGGCTTTGGCGAGCTCACCTTTGTTCCTGAAGACCAAAGCACTGCCGGGCGAAGCGTCCTGCTTGGACGAAAACGAAAGACGTCCAGCCTATAAGCTGCCCTTGGTGCTCGCGGCCTTGCCGCCAAGGCGCGGATCCATGGTCACCGCCATGCGCAGGGCGCGGGCGACGGCCTTGAAGCAGCTTTCGGCGATGTGGTGATTGTTCTCACCGTAGAGATTTTCAATGTGCAGGCACATGCCGCCATTGCCAGCGAGGGCGTGGAAGAACTCCTTGAAGAGTTCGGTATCCATTTCGCCGATCTTGTCGCGCTGGAAATCGGCCTTCCAGACCAGATAGGGCCGCTTGCAGAGGTCGATCGAGGCACGGCTCAGCGTCTCGTCCATCGGGATATAGGCGTGGCCAAAGCGGGTGATGCCGCCAAAGTCGCCAAGCGCGTCCTTGATGGCTTGACCAATCACGATCCCGGTATCCTCAACCGTGTGGTGGGCGTCGATATGCAGGTCGCCCTTCGTCCTCACCTTGAGGTCGATGAAGCTGTGCCGGGCAAAGGAATCCAGCATATGGTCGAAGAAACCGACGCCGGTTTCAATATCGGCCTTGCCTGTGCCGTCGAGGTCGACAGTGACCGATATATCGGTCTCTCGCGTCTTGCGGCTTACGGTAGAAGTACGAGTCTTGGTCATCGTGCACCGAGATAGGACGTTTGAAGCTCAAGTGCTACTGCAGATTCATTCACAGAATTCTAAAGATTGTCGTTCATGGTCTTCTTCAGGTTGGACTGGGCCAACATGAATTGCGAGGTGTAAGCTGGCGAAGACATCCGGAATAGGGCGGCTGCTATCCAGGATCAGCTTTGCGAATGCTTTGCCAGCTGTCGCGGCAATTCTCGCGCTCCTTGTCGCGAGCGGGGCCTCCATCATGTATCTGACGGCCGCCGAACTGGCAGCTTCAAGAAAATCCGATGACATTGCCCGCCGGGTCGCCGACGGCCTCTATGTCGAGATTGCGTTCGGTGAGCCGGGCGACGCCCACGCTGTGCTTGAGCGTCTTTCTCCGGGCCGCGCCGCTGCCTTCTCAACGGACGGCACAGTGATCGCAGGCGACGCCAATGAACAGGTCCTCTCCGAGGGCCGGCGTTATCCCATTTCCGCAGGCGAGGACGTCGTTGGCGAGCTTGTGATGCTTCGGGCTCTTCCGGGCGACCTCAGCGTGCCATTGCCCCTGGTCGTAGGGATGATTCTGCTGACGACGGCGGCGGCCTATTTCTTCTCGAACATATTTGCCCAATCCGTCAGCCAGCAGGCCGACCGGCTGACCAGCCTGGTCAACCGGACGACACTGAAACGGGGCATGCCGGAAGAGGACCGGCCGGTCATCTTCTCAGAGTTCCGCCGTCTGCGCGCGAGTCTGATACGCCGTCTTCAGCATATGCAGCGCGAAAACGAGCGCCTGATGAGCACTGCGTATACCGATGAGCGCACGGGCCTTGGGAACGGGGCTGAACTGACCCGCCAGCTGACCCAGTTCATTTCGCGCTCCTCATTCGAATATCCCTCGGCTTTTATCCAGATCGACACCGAGCCTTTTCAGCATGACGGGGAGTATCACGACACCGCCTTTGCGCTGGAGTTGCAGACCACCATGGCGCGCCGCATCACCGGTTTTGTTGCCGAGCAGCAGAAGGTTTACAGCATGCCGGACGGGCGCTGGCCGGCCTTTTCGCTCGCCTCGGACGACTTCGGCGTCATTGTTGACCGCATCGGCTCGCGCAATGAAATCAACAAGTTCGCCAAAGCACTGATCGCACGGCTCAAGGAGCCTTATGCGATCGGCGGCAAGACGGTGAAATTCACTGCATTTGCCGGGATTGCGATGATTCCGGAGGACGGGCAGGCGCCGCAGGATATCCGCAAGCGCGCCTATACGGCCCTCATGCAGGCCCGCCGCAAGGAAGGCGCCGAGCTGCAATTCTATTCGCCCAAACTCGACCGCCAGAGCGCCGCGCGCAAACGTCTTGAGGCAGAGGTCCGCACAGCCGTGGAGTCCAACGCCTTCACGCCCGTCTTCCAGCCCAAGGTGGATCTCTCCACCGGCAAGATTGTCGGCGCGGAGGCGCTGGCGCGCTGGCAGCTGGAAAGCGGACGCATTGTCTCGCCGGGCGTTTTCATTCCAGTGGCGGAAGCCTGCGGCCTGATTGGCGATATCGGTGAGCAGATTACCCGCAAGGCCTGCGAAGGCGCGGCCCGGTGGAGCAATATGGGCTTTCGCGACATCTCTGTTGCGGTGAACGTCTCCCCACGCCAGTTCGAGAATGACGATCTCGGCACCATGCTGATCGACGCGATGACAACGGCGGGTCTCCTGCCACGGCTTCTCCAGCTGGAGATCACGGAAAGCGTCGCGGTGACCGATCCCGAGCGTCTGCGCCATGTGGTGGGTCCACTCAAATCCATGGGTGTGCGTCTTGCCATCGACGATTTCGGCACCGGCCATTCCAACCTGGCCATGCTGGGCCGTCTGCCCTTTGACGTCTTCAAGATCGACCGTGCCTTCATCTCGAACCTTGAGACCGACAAGCAGGCCCCGGCCATCGTTGAAATGATCCTCGGCATGGCGGAATCGCTTGGCATGGAAACGGTTGCCGAAGGGGTGGAGACCGAGGAACAACAGCAATTCCTGCGCCGGCGCGGCTGCGACCAGTATCAGGGCTATTTCTTCAGCCCACCGGTCGGGCTTGAGAAATTCATCGAGATGGTGCGTCAGAACCGTCAACCTGCCGCAGCCTGATACAGCGCTCGCCCTCTTGCAGAGTGGCCACCCCTGCGCCACATCACCGGGCGTGACAGATCAAGATAGACAGCGTTCGGCGCTCTGGCACGGGACAACGATCCTGGCGGTGCGCACCAAAGACCATGTCGTCCTCCTGAGCGATGGCCAGGTGTCGATGGGTCAGACCGTGATGAAGGGCAATGCACGCAAGGTGCGCCGCCTCGGCAAGGGCGACATCCTCGCCGGGTTCGCAGGCGCCACCGCCGATGCCTTCACCCTGTTTGAACGGCTTGAGCAGAAACTGGAACGGTTTCCGAACCAGCTCCAGCGCGCTGCGGTGGAGCTTGCCAAGGACTGGCGCACGGAGAAATACCTCCAAAAGCTCGAAGCCCTGCTCATCGTGGCAGACCGCGATGTGACTCTTGTGATTACCGGCGCGGGCGACGTGCTGGAGCCAGAGCATAATGTCGTCGCCGTCGGATCCGGCGGCAATTACGCCCTGTCGGCGGCACGCGCGCTCTACCCTTACGAAGCAGATGCCGAAAAGCTCGGCCGGCAGGCGATGGAAATCGCAGCCGATATCTGCGTCTACACCAATTCGAACTTCTCGATCGAGAAACTGGACCTGAACGACTGATGGATCTTCTGACCCCCAAGGAAATCGTTGCCGAGCTGGACCGCCATATTGTCGGCCAGGGCGATGCGAAACGCGCCGTAGCCCTCGCCCTGCGCAATCGCTGGCGCCGCAAACAGGCGCCTGAGGATCTGCGCGATGAGATTACGCCGAAGAATATCCTGATGATCGGCCCAACGGGCGTCGGCAAGACCGAAGTCTCCCGTCGGCTCGCCAAGCTTGCCAATGCGCCCTTCCTGAAGGTCGAGGCGACCAAGTTTACCGAGGTCGGCTATGTCGGCCGCGATGTTGAACAGATTGTCCGCGACCTGGTGGAATCTGCTGTCGGCATGGTGAAAACCCAGCGCCGCAAACAGGTTGAGGAACAGGCCCGCGAGGCGGCGGAAAAGCGCCTGCTGGATTCTCTTGTCGGGGAGGACGCCCACGACTCCACCCGTGAAGCCTTCCGTCGCAAATTGCGCGATGGCGAGCTTGATGACCGCGACATCGATATCGAGCTACAGGATACAGGCGGCGATCTGCCAATGATGGACATCCCCGGCGGGGGTGGCTCCATGGGCATGATCAATCTCAGCGATCTTCTCGGCAAGGCGATGGGCGGGCGCACCAAGCGTGTGCGCACCACGGTTCGCGACGCCTACAAGCCGCTGATCGGCGAGGAAGCCGACAAGCTCATCGATGAGGACAGCGTGACGCGTGAAGCGGTGCGCCTGGTCGAATCGGACGGCATTGTCTTCCTTGATGAGATCGACAAGGTCGCGGGCGGCAGCAATCGCAGCGGTGCCGATGTCTCCCGCGAGGGGGTCCAGCGCGACCTGCTGCCCCTCATTGAGGGCACGACTGTTTCCACAAAGCGCGGCCCCGTGCGTACCGACCACATCCTGTTCATTGCGTCGGGCGCCTTCCACGTCTCCAAACCTTCGGATATGCTGCCTGAACTTCAGGGCCGCCTGCCGATCCGGGTAGAGCTGAAACCCCTCAGCCGCGCCGACATGCGCCGTATTCTGGTTGAGCCGGAGGCTTCACTTATCCGCCAGCATCAGGCGCTGATGGAGGCCGAAGGCGTGACGCTGGAATTTGAAGACGCCGCGATCGATGCGCTCGCCGATGTGGCGGTCCGCGTAAATGACACGGTCGAGAATATCGGTGCCCGCCGCCTGCAGACCGTCCTCGAACGGCTGCTCGATGAGATCAGCTTCACCGCCAATGACCGCAAGGGTGAGACGGTGACAATCACAGCCGACTATGTCGATGCCCAGCTGTCCGACCTTGCCGGCAATAGCGATCTGTCGAAATTCATTCTTTAGTGGCCGACACCGACCGCCGCACCGGCATATGTTTCTTGCCCCAGTCCCTGAACGCAAGCAGGGCCGGGGCAAACTCCTTGCCCTTCTCGGTCAGCACATACTGATAGCGCTTGGGCCGCTCATTATAGAGTGTACGCTCGAGTATGCCGGTTGAAACAAGCCGCTTCAGACGGGATGCGAGGATGTGCCTGGTCGCCCCTGTGTTCTCTGCGAACTCCTCGAACTTCGAATAGCCAAGGAAGCAGTCACGCAGGATGAGCAGGGTCCAGCGGTCACCCACCACGGTAAGCGTGCGTGCGACAGGACACCAGTTTTCTTCAAGTTCGGCCCATTTCATGATGACAGGACATAGACTGATTTGCTAAAGTTCCAAAATGGAACGTGAAAGATCATGAAAACTGCTGCCGTTGTTATAGGTGCTGGAGATGCGACAGGCGGGGCGATCGCCAGACGTTTCGCAAAGGCGGGCTTTACCGCCGTCTGTACGCGGCGCACCCGCGAGGCACTGGATCCTCTCATAGCCGAGATAGAGGCCAAGGGCCATTCAGCTGTCGGGTTTGGCTGCGATGCCCGGTCGGAAGACGACATGATCCAGTTGTTCGACCGGGTCGAACGCGAAGTCGGACCAATCGAAGTTCTGGTCTTCAATATTGGCGCAAACGTGAATTTCCAGATCACAGAAACGACCGCTCGCGTTTACCGCAAGGTCTGGGAAATGTCAGCATTTGCGGGCTTTCTGGCAGGACGCGAAGCAGCGCGAGTGATGATCCCGCGTGAGACAGGCACGATCATTTTCACGGGCGCGACTGCATCTGTAAGAGGCGGCGCGGGGTTTTCGGCTTTTGCCGGCGCGAAGTTCGCCCTGCGTGCGCTCGCTCAGTCCATGGCCCGCGAATTGGGACCGAAAGGCATTCATGTCGCGCATGCCATTATCGACGGGGCGATCGATACCGCCTTCATCCGAGACAATTTTCCAGAGCGCTACAAACTGAAGAATATGGACGGCATCCTTGATCCGGATGCAATCGCGGACGCCTATTTCATGCTTCATAGCCAGCCGCGGTCAGCCTGGACGCAGGAACTTGACCTGCGGCCGTGGATAGAAAAGTTCTAAAAAGAAACGCACGAGGTTTTCATGTCAGCCAAGCTTGAATTCTATTTCGATTTCATCAGCCCGTTTTCCTATGTGGCTTACCATGCGCTGCCCCATGAACTTGGGGACCTCTCTGACCGAGTGGAGTTTCGTCCTCTATTTCTGGGCGCTGTCATGCAGACTACGGGCAATCGTCCGCCCGGCCTGGTCCCGGCCAAGGGCAAGTACATGCAGCGCGATCTTCAGCGATGCTGCGCGCGTTACGGGATTGAGTTTCGAATGAATCCGCATTTCCCCATGATGAACACCCGGCCAATGCTACGCGCCGCGATCGGCCTTGCCGACGATGCCGATACGCAGAAGCGCTTCATCGAAACCATATTTCACCATGTCTGGCGCGCCGAAGAGCCGTTGAAGACGGATGATCTGGAACAGGTTCGCGCGATCTGCGCATCTGCAGGCTTCGACGCAGACCGGATTCTAGGTCTTGCTGAAAGCGAAGAAACCAAAGCGCGGCTGAAGGCCAATACCGATAGCGCGATTGAGCGCGGCGCTTTCGGTGCGCCAAGCTTCTTCGTCGAAGATGAACTCTTCTTCGGGCATGACCGTCTTGATTATGCCAGAGAGGCTCTGATCGCAGCAGGCTGAACGGCCCCCGCATAGGTCAGTCGAAGCACTTATTCTCCAGCTTCGACACCCCCATCCTTCAGGCCGGCACGCCTTTAGGACGCCGGATAATTTTTAGACGGTTGGTCGGCAGCGCTCTGGATCAGCGCCTGGCTCATGACAGCCTTTAGCATATCCGGCCTGAACGGCTTGGCGATCAGATAGATGGGTTCGCCTATCCGGCCTGTCAGTAGCCGCTCAGAAAAGGCCGTTATGAAGACAACCGGAATATCAAGCTCGCGGGTGATGATGTTTGCCGCCTCTGCGCCAGACGAGCCATCGGCAAGCTGAATGTCTACCAGCAGCAAGGAGGGTTTCAACGTGCGGCAGGCCTCGACCGCCTGCTCACATGTCGTGGCATGGCCGACAACATTATGGCCCAGGCTTCGCGCGATCTGCTCGATATGAACGGCCACAATTGGCTCATCCTCAATGATGAAGACATCGGCGGCGAGAGAGGCGGTAAGGTCGTTCTCCGCATCGGTGATAAGCTGGCCGATCTCCTCATCTGCACATCCCATGATGAGGGCGGCGTCGCCCGGGGCAAACCCTTCCATAGCTGTCAGCAAAAGCGCGCGGCGCGGCAAGGAGGCCGTGTCCGTACCGGCGGTCGCAACAACAGATGCACGGATCGTCTGTTCCAGCCGCGTGAATATTTCCAGACGGCCTGTTGCGGGCGGCACATCATCGATGAATGAGACGAGCGCGGCCTCGACCAGCGCGTCGCCGCGCTCGCCAGACCCTGTGACGGCCCTGGCATAGCGGCGCATATAGGGCAGCTCACGCTCAAGATTGTCAGCCAGGCGCATGGGACACGATACCTCTACCAAATGTAGATATACAGCGCCCAATAGGTTTAGAAAAAATTAGCCGTGCTGAGTACCGGTCAACTACCGGTTGCGCGGCTAGATCTCGATACCGGCCTTGCGCGCCAGATCCGCATAGGGGGTTTCCGGACGCGGGCCATAGTGCGAAATGACCTCGGCGGCGGCGATATGGCCGAGCTTCGCGCAGGTTTCCAGAGGCAGGCCCTTGCTGACGCCGAACAGGAAACCGGCAGCATACTGGTCACCCGCCCCGGTGGTATCGACCACCTTGTCGACAGGTTCGGCAGGCACGGCCACGACGCCTTCCGGCCCGATGACCACGGAGCCCTTCTCCGAGCGTGTAATGGCAGCGAGCCCGGTATCGGCGCGCATGCGTTCGACGGCCTCATCGAAGTCTTCGGTCTGGTAGAGCGAAAGCGCCTCGTCTTCATTGGCAAAGACAAGATCGACATGGTTCTTGATGAGGTGAAGGAAGCTGTCGCGGTGGCGTTCGACACAGAACCCGTCCGACAGCGTCAACGCGACCTTCCGGCCCGCCGCCTGGGCGATCTCGGACGCGTGGACGAACGCAGCCTTGGCGTCTTCCTGATCGAAAAGATAGCCTTCAAGATAGAGGATGGCGGCATCCTTCACCATCTGCTCATTGATATCCGCCGGCGAAAAGAGGACCGAGGCGCCCAGAAACGTGTTCATGCTGCGCGCGCCGTCCGGGGTGACGAAGACGATACAGCGTGCGGTCGCAGGGCCATCTTCGAGAGCGGGCGTATCGAACGGAATACCGCTCTCATTCATGTCCTTGCGGAAGACATCGCCGAGCGTGTCCTTTGCGACCTTGCCGATATAACCGGCCCGGCCACCGAAACTCGAAATCCCGACAATCGTATTGGCACCGGACCCGCCTGAGAGCTGCGGGCCCTCCGGCGCGGCCTCGACAAGCGCGTCTGCGCGCGGCTCATCGATCAGCGTCATGCCATCCTTGCGGATTTCGTGCTCGGCGAGGAAGGAGTCCTCGACACTGGCAAAGACGTCAACAATAGCGTTTCCAAGGCCAACGACATCGAATCGGGTATCGGTCAAAAATCACCTCAACTGGTCTGTTTTCGCAATATGGCCCGCCAGAGTCCGGCGCGCCTTCAAAAGGTCCGCCGCGGCGGTGCTTTAGATCTCAATGCCCGCTTTTTCAGCATCGGCAAGGAAAGCGGCAAGCCCCTTGTCGGTGAGCGGGTGGTTCGCAAGGCCGCGCAGTACATTTGGCGGCACAGTCGCCACATCGGCGCCGGCCAGGGCCGAGAGCTTCACATGGTTCGGGCTGCGGATCGAGGCGGCGAGAATTTCGGTCTCGAAGCCGTAATTGTCATAGATGATGCGCATCTCCTCGATCAGCTCCATGCCGTCGATATTCATATCGTCCAGACGACCAATGAAAGGAGAGATATAGGTCGCCCCCGCCTTTGCCGCGAGAAGTGCCTGATTGGCGGAAAAGCAGAGCGTGACGTTCACGGCGGTGCCCGCATCGGCCAGCGTCCGGCAGGCCTTGAGTCCATCCATTGTCAGCGGCAGCTTGACGGCCACATTCGACGCGATCGCCTGAAGCTTCTTGCCCTCGCTGACCATCTTGTCGAAATCCGTCGCCACGACTTCTGCGCTGACATGGCCGGGGGTCAGCTCGCAGATTTCCGCGATCACGTCCGACATCTTGCGGCTGGACTTTGCGATGAGAGACGGGTTCGTCGTGACACCATCAATGAGGCCGGCCTCTGCCAGCGATTTGATCTCTTCGGTGTCGGCGGTGTCGACGAAGAATTTCATATTGGTCTCCTGCGGGGTGTCTGCAGGCGCTTTAGCAATGATAGGCCCGCCCGGCTAGGCGCCTTCGTGCAGCCGCTTGAAATAGGCGATGGTCTTTTCGAGGCCGTCGCGCAGCTTGACCGTCGGTTCCCAGCCCAGCGCCTGCTGCGCGCGGGTGATATCCGGCTTGCGCTTGCGCGGATCATCCTGCGGCAGCGGCTTGTTGACCAGTTTCGAGGGTGAGCCGGTCATCTCGACAACAAGTTCGGCCAGCTCCCGGATCGTGAACTCGCCAGGATTGCCGATATTGATCGGGCCGGTGACACTGCTGTCAGTGTCCATGAGCCGGATCAGACCTTCGACCAGATCGTCCACATAACAGAAGGAGCGCGTCTGCTGGCCGTCGCCATAAAGGGTAATGTCTTCCCCGCGCAGGGCCTGCATGATGAAGTTCGAGACCACGCGGCCATCATTCGGGTGCATGCGCGGGCCATAGGTGTTGAAGATCCGCGCGACCTTGATCTGCGTGCCATGCTGGCGGTGATAGTCAAAGCACAGCGTTTCGGCGCAGCGTTTGCCCTCATCATAACAGGATCGCGGGCCGATGGGGTTCACATTGCCCCAATAGCTCTCTTCCTGCGGATGAATTTCCGGGTCGCCATACACCTCGGAGGTCGAGGCCTGGAGGATTTTTGCCTTGGTCCGCTTGGCGAGGCCCAGCATGTTGATCGCCCCATGCACCGAGGTCTTCGTCGTCTGGACAGGGTCGAACTGGTAATGGATCGGGCTTGCCGGGCAGGCCAGATTGTAAATCTGGTCGATCTCGACAAAGAGCGGAAAGGTCACGTCATGGCGCATGAGCTCGAAGCGCGGATTGCCCATCAGGTGGGCGACATTGGTCCGCGTTCCGGTGAAGAAATTGTCCACGCACAAAACCTCGGCGCCCCGGTCGAGCAGACGCTCACACAGGAACGATCCGATAAAACCGGCCCCGCCGGTCACCATGATCCGCGGCGCGAGATGCATCAGGGGCGGCCCACGCTGTAATAGTCGAACCCGCGCTTCTTCATGTCTTCTGGCGAATAGATATTGCGCAGGTCCACGACGATATTGCTCTTCAGGTTCTCCTTGACGCGGCCAAAGTCGAGTGCGCGGAACTGGTCCCATTCGGTGATGATGACCATGGCATCTGCGCCATTGATCGCATCATAGGCGTTCTCGGCATAGTCGATACCGCTCATCAGCTTCCGCGCTTCATGCATGGCTTCCGGATCATAGGCGCGGACAGTTGCGCCAGCCTCGATCAGCGCGGGCACGATGTCGAGCGAAGGCGCATCGCGCATGTCGTCCGTATTCTGTTTGAAGGCGAGGCCGAGCACGCCGACCGTCTTGCCTTTCACATCGCCGCCCATCGCCTTGATGATCTTGTCGGCCATGGCGCGCTTGCGGGCGGCATTCACCTCGACCACCGTATCGACGATCCGCACGGGGCAATTGTGCTCATTCGCCGTCTTGGTGAGGGCCAGCGTATCCTTCGGAAAACAGGAGCCGCCATAGCCGGGGCCCGCGTTCAGGAATTTGCGCCCGATCCGGCCATCAAGGCCAATTCCGCGCGAGACTTCCTGCACATTCGCGCCCACTGCCTCGCAAAGGTCGGCCATCTCGTTGATGAAAGTGATCTTCACCGCCAGGAAGGCGTTCGCCGCATATTTGATCAGCTCGGATGTGCGCCGGCTGGTGAACAGGATCGGTGTCTCATTGAGGAAGAGCGGGCGATACAGCTCGCGCATCACTTCGCGGGCGCGCTCGCTGTCGGTGCCGACCACGACGCGGTCGGGGATCTTGAAGTCCTTGATGGCGGCGCCTTCGCGCAGGAATTCCGGGTTGGAGACCACAGCAAAGTCAGCATCCGGATTGGCCTGGCGGATGATCTCCTCAACCTCGTCGCCCGTGCCGACCGGAACAGTCGACTTGGTCACGACGACGGTGAAGCCGTCCATCAGCTCGGCGATTTCCTTGGCGGCGGCATAGACATAGGAGAGGTCGGCATGGCCATCGCCGCGCCGCGACGGTGTCCCCACCGCGATGAAGACCGCGTCGGCATCGGCAATCGCGTCCTTTGCCTCTGTCGTGAAGCTGAGGCGGCCTGCCTCAACATTCTGCGCGACGAGATCGTCCAGGCCGGGCTCATAGATCGGGATCTCACCCTGTTTCAGCCGGTCGATCTTGGAGGTGTCCTTGTCGACGCAGGTCACGACATGCCCGAAGTCGGCAAAACACGCCCCGCTTACCAGGCCCACATAGCCTGTCCCGATCATCGCTACGCGCATGCAAAACGTCCTGTATGCTGATTGCCGTCAGAAGTGGGCAATGGGTGCTAATTTTACGCGGCAAGGTCAAGTGAACCTCACCACTCATAGCTGGCTTGCAGCCATGGCCAGCTCGCCGGAAACGATTGCAGACGGCCTGGGGGCGCTGGACTCAGACTTCCTGATTGTACGCGCCGACTTCCTCATGCTTGCCAAGGCGGGGTTTGACCTCCTTGTGGAAGAGGTCGCGCATGTCCTCATCGGACTGCAGGCTCTCGACCACGACGACAAGTTCCGGCTTGTTCGACGAGGCGCGCACCAGGACCCATGAGCCATCGTCCAGCGTCACCCGTGCGCCATTTACCGTATTCACATCGGCGACTTTGCGGCCGAGGATTTCCTTGCCCGCCATGCCCTCATATTCAGCGACCATCTTGTCCACCACGGCGTATTTCAGCTCATCATCGCAGTGCGGCGACATGGTAAGCGAGGTATAGGCGATGCCCAGCTCTCCCTTCAGGTCTGCCATCGTCTTGTCAGGGTTGCGGTCCAGCATCTGCAGGATCGCGCCGGCCGCCACGATGCCATCGTCATAGCCAAGCCCGATGGGCGGGCGGAAGAAGAAATGGCCGGACTTCTCGAACCCGGCCAGCGCGCCGAGGTCCGTGGTGCGGCGTTTGATATAGGAATGGCCGGTCTTGTAGTAATCGACGCTGGAGCCGTTCTCCTTCAGCACGGGGTCTGTCTTGTAGAGGCCCGTCGACTTCACATCGACCACGAAATTCGCCCCCGGATGCACTTTTGAAAGGTCACGCGCCAGCATCAGGCCGATCTTGTCTGCGAAGATTTCATCGCCCGTATTGTCCACGACGCCGCAACGGTCGCCATCGCCATCAAAACCCAGCGCGACATCGGCGCCAGTCTCCTTCACGGCTTTCGCCATTTCGTGAAGCATCTTGGAGTCTTCAGGGTTCGGATTGTATTTCGGGAAGGTGTTGTCGAGATCGCAGTCCATCTCGATCACTTCGGCGCCCATGGCCCGCAGGGCGTCCGGCGCGAAGGCGCCCGCCGTGCCATTGCCACAGGCCGCGATGACCTTGATCTTGCGCTTCAGCGAGATGCCTTCCGACAGTGATGCAATGTACTTCTCACGCATGCCGTCGACACGGAAGGCGCCGCCGCCTGCGCGGGGCTGGAAGTCCCCGTTCAGGACGATTTCCTTCAGGCGACCCATTTCATCAGGCCCGAAGGTCAGCGGCTTGTTGGCGCCCATCTTCACGCCGGTCCAGCCATTCTCATTATGGCTGGCGGTGACCATGGCGCAGCAATCGGCCTCCAGTTCGAACTGCGACCAGTAGACCATGGGGCTAAGCGCAAGGCCGATATCCAGAACCTCGCAGCCGCCCGCGACGAGGCCCAGCTTCAGCGCGTTCTTGATCGGCAGCGAAATGGAGCGGAAGTCGTGGCCGGTGACGACCTTCGGCGTTACTCCCAGTTCATGGAACAGCGTCGCCATGCCAAGGCCGAGGGCTTCGGCCCCCAGAAGGTTGAGCTCTGGCGGCTTCTCACTGCCGGGAATTCCGAACCACCAGCGCGCATCATATTCGCGAAAGCCGGTCGGCTTCACCAGCGGCAGCGTCTCATATTCGATTGAATTGGGGGCAATGTCGGCGCGCGGTTTCGGCATCATGAGCCAAAGTCTCCCTGGCAAATCTCTGATTGTCACTTGGCACAATTAAGCGGCGGATGGCTAGAGGGCAGTCCAATTTGTGCCGGCGGCCCGCGCGCCTTATGGTTAATCCTGACGGTGTTAGATCGGCCTGAAACAGTATTTAAATAGTTCTACTATGAATAGATCATATTTGAATCACTAATAAACCCTTAATTCCATTGCGACTCCCTATAATCTGCTGTAACGGCAGGGTTTGAGGGCCACCTGCGGTGGCGAGGGTAGAGTATTCATCATCATGATTTCATATATTTCAGGTTGCAATTCTGCGACTAGCATGAAGGACTTGGCGGGGGCTATGGCTTCGGCACGACGGAGATCGGCGACGATCGCAACGGCCGGGTCGAGTCCGAGGCCAACACCATCTCCCTCTATGTCTCATGGCCGCTTCCGCCTCACCGCGGCCGGCTGGCTGACGGACTCGCTCAGCGGCGAGATCGGCACCGGCTATCTCTTTGCGAATGGCTGGATCGGCGCCCTCGACCTTGGCCTCGAGGCCGGCGAGGACACCCGCTACGGCACCGCCCGCCTCTCCGTGTCGAAGACCTTCTAGACCCCTAACTCTCCTGCGCTGGACCAGACCGGCGCAGGAAATTAGACATCCAGGCGCCGACAAGGGAATTGTCCACCGGCGTATCGAGGC
Organism: uncultured Henriciella sp.; assembly: GCF_964005855.1. NCBI lineage: Bacteria > Pseudomonadati > Pseudomonadota > Alphaproteobacteria > Hyphomonadales > Hyphomonadaceae > Henriciella > uncultured Henriciella sp. Next base: position 223,786 of record NZ_CAXFSW010000002.1, on the reverse strand, counting down.
TGCCGCAGGCGTCATCGACGCGCTCGGCGCTGAAGGCGGTGTTGCGGCGGACATTGTAGAGCGCGCAGCAAAAGCCCTGGCTGAATTCGGGGTGGCCCTGAAAACTGATCGCCGGGACACTGCCATAGTCGAGCACGGCATAGGGGCAGAAGTCGGAGCGTGCGACGACGCTGGCGCCGGGCGGCAGGCTCAGCACCTGATCCTGATGGCTGACGCCGAGCGAAAAAGTGTCGTCGGAGAAATCGCCCATCCAGTCCGGGCGCTCGCAGACATCATAGACATGGCGGCCAAGCCCCCAGCCCTTGTCAGACTTCTCGACCTTCGCGCCGAGGGCCTTCGCCACAGCCTGATGCCCGAAACAGACCCCGATCTGCGGCACGCCCTTGGCGGCGGCGCGCTGGATATAGTTGAGCAGCGGGTTCATCCAGTCATGAGCTTCATAGACCCCGGCCGCGGACCCGGTGACGAGAAGCGCATCAACCTCTTCCAGCTCTGGAAAGGGCGCGCCCTGGCTGATGGCGATGCTCTCACAGGTCAGGCCCGGCATGTGCGGGGAGATCAGCTCCTCAAACATGGCCGGGTAGCGCGGCCAGTCATCGCGGATCGCCTCTGGCGGCAGGCCGGTTTCGAGGATGGTGAGTTTCATCAGGTCGTCTCTTCTTCGTAATCTGTATCTGGCAGCGGCTCGGGCTCGACGAGGAAACCGCCGGACTGGCGCGACCAGAGGTCTGCGTAAAGCCCGCCGGCTGCGACGAGTTCTTCATGCGTGCCCTGTTCGACAATCTCGCCCTGGTCGAGCACGATGAGCCGGTCCATGGCGGCGATGGTGGACAGCCGATGGGCGATGGCAAGCACCGTCTTGCCCTGCATGAGCTCAAACAGGCTGCCCTGAATGGCGGCCTCCACCTCGGAGTCGAGGGCGGATGTCGCCTCGTCGAGGATCAGGATGGGCGCGTCCTTCAGGAAGATGCGGGCAATGGCGATGCGCTGGCGCTGGCCGCCGGAGAGCTTCACGCCGCGCTCGCCGACATGCGCATCCAGGCCAATACGCCCCTTGGCGTCTTCCAGGGTTTCGATGAAATCGAGGGCTTCGGCGCGGCGGGCGGCGGCAAGGATATCTCCATCGCTCGCGCCCGGGCGGCCATAGGCGATATTCTCGCGGATAGAGCGGTGAAGGAGCGAGGTGTCCTGCGTTACAACACCGATCTGGGAACGCAGCGAATCCTGCGTGACGCCGGCAATGTCATGGCCATCGATCAGGATGCGGCCGGCCTCGGCGTCATAAAAGCGCAGGAGGAGGTTGGTAAGCGTCGTCTTGCCCGCGCCGGACCGCCCGACAAGCCCGATCTTCTCGCCCGGCGCGATATTGAGGTTAAGCCCTTCGATCACGCCGCTGCCCTTGCCATAATGGAAGGTCACGTTCTCGAAGTGCACAGCGCCGCGGACAGGCGGGAGTGCGCCCGCGCCGTCGCGGTCTTCCACGGCGACCGGCTTTTTCAGCATCGACATCCCGTCAAAGACGACGCCGACATTCTCAAAGAGGGCCGCCACCTCCCACATGATCCATTGGGACATGGATTTTATGCGAAGCGCGAGGCCGACGGCGGCGGCCACAGCGCCTGCGCTCACCAGCTCACCCAGCCAGAGGTAAAGCCCACCCGTCGTGATCAGGAAGACGAGTAGCGAATTGTTGAGATAGACGATGGCGTTAAGGCTCGTGACCATGCGCATCTGGCGGTAAACGGTGCCAAGAAAGCCGGACATGCTCTGCCGGGCATAGTCTTCCTCAAGCCCGGAATGGGCAAACAGCTTCACGGTCTGGATGTTCGTATAGGAATCGACGATGCGGCCCGTCATCACGGAGCGGGCATCGGCCTGATCCTCGGCCACCTTTCCGAGGCGCGGGACGTACCACCACATGATAAAGCCGTAGACCACAGCCCAGAGGATAAGCGGCAGGGTCAGGCGCCAGTCCGCGCTCGCGACAAGGGCCAGCGCCGAGATGAAGTAGACGATTACGAAGACGAAGACGTCGAGCACCTTCATCACCGACTCGCGAACCGACAGCGCGGTCTGCATGACCTTGGTGGCGACGCGGCCTGCGAACTCGTTCCCGAAGAAGCCCATGGACTGGCCCAGCATCTGCCGGTGCATGCGCCAGCGTGCGCTCATCGGGACATTGCCCATCAGGCCCTGATAGACGATCAAACCCTGTATCAGTGTCGCCAGAGGAAGGCCGATGAGGAGCACACCGCCCATCAGGATCAGCGTACCGGCCTCACGCTGGACGAAACCGTCGCGGTCCGCCTCTGCCAGCCAGTCGACGATCCCGCCGAGAAAACCGAACAGGGCCACCTCTCCCACCGCGATAATGGCGGTGAAGATCGACATACCGATCAGCCACGGCACCGCGCCGCGAATATAATGCCAGACGAACGCCAGAAAGTTGCCGGGCGGCAACTCGTCCCGGCCTTCCGGGAAAGGATCTATGCGGCGTTCGAAGAAGCGATACATGGCTCGCCCATGTGGCGCGGGACCTGTGGCCGCGCAAGCAGTGACGATGCCTTATTTTTCCTGCGGCCGGGCTAGCGCGATCGGGCGCCTGACGTGGCCTCAGTTTTCGCATCGATCCACGCCATGATGCGGGCTTCCAGGGCGTCGAGTGGCAATGAGCCTGCGCCCAGAACCGTGTCATGGAATTCGCGGATATCGAAATCGTCGCCCAGCGCCTCTTTCGCGGCAGCGCGAAGCTCCAATATCTTCAGCTCGCCGATCTTGTAGGCGGTCGCCTGACCCGGCCAGCCGATATAGCGCGTCACTTCGGTTTCTATATTGAGCGGGGCGAGCGCCGAGTTTTCCTTGAAACAGGTTTCGGCCTCCTCGCGGCTCCAGCCATACCAGTGCATGCCGGTATCAGCGACGAGGCGGCAGGCCCGCCACATCTCCATTGAAAGCGCGCCGAACCGCTCATAGGGCGTCTGATAGAAACCGGCTTCCCCCGCGAGCTTTTCGGCATAGAGGCCCCAGCCTTCCCCGAAAGCTGTCGCGTAATATTGCTGGCGGAAGCGCGGCACGCCTTCCAGTTCCTGGGCAAGCGAGATCTGGATGTGATGGCCGGGCACGGCTTCGTGCGCAGACAGGGCGGGCAGTTCATAAAGCGGGCGCTGATCCAGCGCATAGGTGTTGACCAGATAGGTGCCGGAAATCCCCTTCTCCATATCGCCGCTGGAATAGCGCCCCGTCGTGTAGCCGGGCGCAATTTCTGCCGGGACCGGCTCAACGCCATAGGTGAGGCGGGGCAGCTTGCCGAAATATTGCGGCAGCAGCGCATCGAGGCGTTTCGACAGCCAGGCCGCCTTTTCCATCAGGGCCTGCGGGCTGTCGGCATAGAATTGCGGATCGGTGCGCAGGAAAGACTGGAAATCCTGAAAGCTGCCCTCAAAGCCGATCTCTTCGATGATCTCGTCCATGGCTGCCCGGATACGCGCGACCTCGCGCTGGCCGAGCTGGTGAATCTCTTCGGGTGAGTAGCCTGCGCCCGCCGTGTGGTCCTCAATGGCGGACTGGTAATAGGTCCGCCCCCCCGGCAGCGAGACGATGCCGGGTTCGGGGCGGGCATGCGGGGCGTATTCCTCCTCAAGGAAAGCCAGCGCCTTGCCATAGGCGGCGATGGCTGCGGCGGTGGCTTCCCGCCCTTCAGCCTGCAGGCGCTCTGCCGTTTCGGCATCGATCGTGTCCGGCAGACGGGTGAGCGGCGCGTAGAGGCCGCTTTCCTCCGGGCTCACACCCGCCTGCTCGCGGACTTGAGCGGTCGTCGTTGCCAGCGGGTCGGCGTGAGAGGTCCAGCCGGTTTCAATGCCGCGGCGCATATTCGCGATGTGGTCGTCGAAATAGCGTGGCAGGTCTTCAAGCCGCGCAATCCAGGCTTCGGCGTCGGCTTCATTCGCGATGCGCAGCTGGCGCGCGACAAAGAGCGGTTCGGCCTGAAAGCCCCAGTCGCCATTAAAAGGGAGGCGGGCCGTGTCGAACTCATCGGCAGCAATCAGCCGGTCGAGCAGGTGGGTGAGAATCTTTGCTTCGGGAGAAGAAGCGTCATCAAGGCGAAGAAGCTGGCGCTTCAGGGCGCGTGCCTCGCGGGCCATGCGAGAGATTTCCTGCGGGCTGATGTCGGACCACTCCCTCGGCGCGCGATCCTGCGCGCGGGCAGCTTCTTCCGGATCGGCCGACCGCAGGAGGGCTTCATATGCCTCTATGAGCGGCTGAATGCCCGCTGGCCGGGCGCTCTCCGCAGGTTCGGTTTGTGCGCTTGCGAAACAGGGCGACGCAAGGGAAAGTGCCATGAGACTGATGAATGTCCGGGAAATCATACGCAATTGACCTTTCTTGCCGCGTTGACACCGCGCTGCACCAATCTAGAACCCGGTGTCACAAGACATATGTTTCGGGAGACCCCAATGTCAGGTTCAGAGTGGACTGATCCACGCCCGATGTCACCACACCTTCAAGTGTGGAAGTGGCACTGGACGATGGCCTCATCGATCTTTCACCGCGTCAGCGGTGTTGGCAACTATCTCGGCGCGCTCCTGGTGAGCGCCTGGATCATCTCGCTGGCGACCGGGCCGGAGGCCTATGGCGCCGTCGAGGCGGTGATGCTGCATCCGGTGGGGCAGATCCTGCTCTTCTTCTGGCTGGTCTCTGTCCTCTTCCATCTTGCCAATGGCGTCCGCCACCTGATCTGGGACGGGCCGAAGGCCGGGTTTGAGCCGAAGACGGCAAGCCTCTGGTCTATCGTCAACTTCGCCTTTGGCATCGTTGCGGCCGCTATCACCTGGTCGCTCGCGACCAATCTGTTCTAGGGGACGAGGATGAGCACCAATTTCAAGACACCGGCCGCCGCCGCCCGCGGGCTCGGCTCCGCCAAGTCCGGCACCGGCCATCATATCAAGCAGCGCGTCTCTGCCATCGCGCTTGTCTTCCTGATCCCGTGGTTTCTCTATGCCGTCATTGCGGCGAGCCGCGGCGGCTATGAAGGCGCGACGGCCTGGCTGGCGCAGCCCTGGAATGCCATCCTGATGGTTCTCACGCTTGGCGCGGCGTTCTACCACATGCGCCTTGGTATGCAGGTTGTCATCGAAGACTATATCCAAAAGGCGGGTATGAAACAGGGACTCCTGATCCTGAACACATTTGCCTGCGTAGGACTCTTTGCGGCTACGGCCCTGTCGGTCCTCAAGGTCTGGATTTCGGCGGGCCTCTAAGAGCCGCCCCGCCACCGGAAGGAAAACGCCACCATGTCTGACTATAAATTTGTCGATCACACCTATGATGTCGTCGTTGTGGGCGCCGGCGGCTCCGGCCTTCGCGCCGCGCTCGGTGCCGCGCAGGCGGGACTCAAGACGGCCTGTATCACCAAGGTCTTCCCGACGCGGTCCCACACGGTGGCCGCGCAAGGCGGGATTGCCGCGTCTCTGAGCAATATGGGCCCGGATGACTGGCGCTGGCATATGTATGACACGGTGAAGGGCTCCGACTGGCTCGGCGACCAGGACTCCATCGAATATCTCTGCCGCGAGGCGCCCAAGGCCGTTTATGAGCTCGAGCACTGGGGCATGCCGTTCTCGCGCAATGAAGACGGCAAGATCTATCAGCGCCCCTTTGGCGGCCACACCACCGAATATGGCGAAGGCCCGCCCGTGCAACGCACCTGCGCGGCTGCTGACCGGACCGGCCACGCCATGCTGCACACGCTGTACGGCCAGTGTGTGAAGGAAGAGACCGAATTCTTCATCGAGTATTTCGCGCTCGACCTCATCATGGATGAGGAAGGCGCCTGCCGCGGTGTTACCGCCTGGAAACTGGACGATGGCACGCTGCACCGCTTCCGCGCCCAGAAGACGATCCTGGCGACGGGCGGCTATGGCCGCGCCTTCTTCTCCTGTACGTCGGCGCACACCTGTACCGGTGACGGCAATGCGATGACGCTGCGCGCCGGCCTGCCGCTTCAGGACATGGAGTTCATCCAGTTCCACCCGACCGGTATCTATGGCGCAGGCTGCCTCATTACAGAAGGGGCACGCGGCGAAGGCGGCTATCTCACCAATTCGGAAGGCGAGCGCTTCATGGAGCGCTATGCGCCCTCCGCGAAAGACCTTGCCTCCCGCGATGTCGTGGCGCGCGCCATGACGGTGGAGATCCGCGAGGGCCGCGGGGTCGGCGAAGGCAAGGACCATATCCACCTTCACCTTGAACACCTGCCGCCGGAAACGCTGGCCGAACGCCTGCCGGGCATTTCGGAAACCGCGAAAATCTTCTCCGGCGTCGATGTCACCAAAGAGCCGATCCCGGTCCTGCCGACGGTTCACTATAATATGGGCGGCATCCCGACCAATTATCATGGCGAGGTTCTCACCAAGAAGGGCGGCGACCCGGACAGTGTGGTTCAGGGCCTGATGGCTGTCGGCGAAGCGGCCTGCGTGTCGGTTCACGGCGCCAACCGTCTCGGCTCCAACTCGCTTATCGACCTTGTCGTCTTTGGCCGCGCCGCCGGTCTTCGCTGCGGCGCCACGCTGGAAGCCGGCGCCAGCCAGCCGGAAATCCGCGACAGCCAGACCGATGCGCACCTTGCCCGCTTTGACCGCATCCGTAATGCGACCGGCGACCAGCCGGTGGCGAAGCTTCGCGCCGACATGCAGAAGTCGATGCAGGAAAACTGCGCCGTCTTCCGCACCGGTGAAGTTCTCGACGAAGGCGTCGAGAAGATTGCTGGCATCTATGGCCGCGTCGGCGGCATGGATGTGAAGGATCGCGGCCTGATCTGGAACACGGACCTCGTAGAGGCGCTGGAGTTCGACAATCTGATCGCGCAGGCTGCTGTCACCGTGAACTCGGCCGCCAACCGCACCGAGAGCCGCGGCGCGCATGCGCGTGAGGACTATGCCGACCGCGACGATACTGAATGGATGAAACACACGCTTGCCTGGGTCGACGATGCCGGCAAGGTCACGATCGATTACCGCCCCGTGCATGAGTACACGATGTCCAACGACATTGAGTATATCAAGCCGAAGGCGCGCGTGTATTAGGGGAGCGATATGGTTCAGCTGACACTACCCAAAGGCTCTGCGCCCAAAAAGGGCAAGGAATGGCCAAAGCCGGAAGGCGCCAAGAACACCAAGGCGTTCAAGATCTACCGTTACTCTCCTGAAGAGGGCGGCAATCCGACATGGGACACCTACCATGTCGACATGGATCGCTGCGGGCCGATGGTTCTCGACGTCCTGATCTGGATCAAGAACAATATCGATCCAACCCTGGCCTTCCGCCGCTCCTGCCGCGAGGGGGTCTGCGGGTCCTGCTCGATGAATATTGGCGGGCGCAATACGATTGCCTGCACCAAGGGCTGGGACGAGATTGCCGGGTCGACCATTACCATCGCCCCGCTGCCGAGCCTGCCGGTGGTCAAGGACCTGGTCCCGGACCTCACCAATTTCTACGCCCAGCACGCCTATGTGCAGCCCTTCCTCAAGACCGATACGCCGGAGCCTGAGAAAGAGTGGAAGCAGTCCGAAGAACAGCGCAATGAGCTTAACGGCCTCTATGAGTGCATCCTCTGCGCCTGCTGTACGACCTCCTGCCCGTCCTATTGGTGGAATGGCGACAAGTATCTCGGCCCCGCCGCGCTGCTGCAGGCCTATCGCTGGCTGATCGACAGCCGCGATGAGGCGACGGGTGAGCGGCTCGACGATCTTGAAGACCCGTTCAAGCTCTATCGCTGCCACACCATCATGAACTGTGCGCAGGTCTGCCCGAAAGGTCTCAACCCGGCCAAGGCGATCGCCAAGATCAAGCACATGATGGTCGAGCGCGTCGCGTAACGCCGCTTGCCAGCCCATCAAAGATTATAGCCCGCGCCTTATGGGGTGCGGGCTATTTTTTTGCCGGGACATCGGGTGAGCGCGGGAACGGGGCGGGCGCGGCGCGCATTCGGTTTGCATGACCTATACGCTTCACTACTGGCAGGGCATTCCGGGGCGCGGGGAATATATCCGCCTCGCGCTGGAAGAAGCCGGTGCCGACTATCGCGACCAGAGCCCCGACTGGAATGCGGGAGACCCCGCAAAACCGAGTTTCGCGCCGCCCTTCCTGACCGATGGGGAGGTGACGGTCGGCCAGGTGGCGGCGATCCTCTTCTATCTCGGGCCGAAGCTCGGCCTCGTCCCCGACGATGAGACCGAACGGCTATGGATTCACCAAATCCAGCTCACCATTGCCGACCTTGTGGTCGAGGCGCATGACAGCCACCATCCGCTGGGGCCGGGCGCCTATTATGAGGACATGAAGGAAGAGGCAAAGACGCGCGCTCATGCCTTCCGGACCTCGCGCATCCCGAAATTCCTCGACTGGTTCGAGGAGGTGATCGAGAAGAATGATGCGGCGGGCGGCTGGCTTGCCGGCGAGCGTCTGACCTATGCCGACCTCTCCCTCTTCCATACGGTGGAGGGGCTGCGCCACGCCTTTCCCAACACGATGAACGCGCTGGAGGAGGATTATCCGCGTGTCATGAAGCTCGCAGAAGAGGTGCGCGCGCGCCCGAAGATTGCGGCCTATCTGGAAAGCGAGCGCCGCCAGCCGTTCAGCAATGGCATTTTCCGCCACTATCCAGAGCTTGATGCGTGACGCTTTGCGCCGGGGGATGACGGGCCGCCGGGCATGACTGGCGGCGCCCGTCTGAGATCAGATGGCGTGTCTAGCTGGCAGGTGCGATCAGATGTGGCGGTGGCCAGCCGCGAAGCTCGAATGCGGACATCTGCAGGCCCTCGCGCAGCCAGTCCGGGATTTGCCGCGACCGGGCACCGGGCGGCGACCCGGGCCGAAGCGGGGATCGGCGGCGCGCCCGGGTACCGGATGGCCGGGCGGCCAGCCTGCGGGCAAGCCGGCGGGCGGCGGTGTCCTTTGTCTCAAGCAGGTGACCCAGTGCAGCGAGACGGGCCTGCCAGACCGGCGTACGGGGCGTTTGGCCAGCCTCTGCTACAGGTGGCTTTTCCCCGAAAATATCGATGATGCGGGGTGCTCTGACGGGCCCGAACCGGCGTGTTGGCCCGCCCTCGATTTTTATGCAGCTGGACAGGGACGCGACAGGCTCGAACAGGGCAAAGCCGCGCGGGCGGGCTGTGGTGCCGTTGGCTTTCGTGGTTCTGGTGGGCGGAACTGGCCCGCGCGGGCGGGGCGTCCAGCCTGCCATATCCAGCTGACGCGCCTCGATCATCAGGAGCCGGCGGGCGAGCGCCTCTGCGGCCACCAGCGACGGGCGGAGCCAGCGCGGCAGATTGCTGGCGGGATCGCCTGTCTGCGCGTCCTTCACATGACCCATCATCGCGGCGACCAGTCCGGCAAGATGCTGCCAGAGGCGCACGAGCGTGCGGTCAAGAAGGGGGTTAGCGGTCACCATCGCCGTGCAGCATAGGCCGGGCCGCGAAGGGGGCGGATGAATTGGTTGGGTGGGCGGTGTGGGGACGTGAGGAGACGGGGTACGGACCGTGTTGTTCTGGGCGGCTGGGGGATATTTTCGTGTTTAGGCTTCGGTCTGGAGGAGGGGAGGTGGCCGTGCTGCCCGTCCTGTTTCAGGCCCTCACGGCCGGGCGGCTGACGCCGTGCCTTCGGCAGCCTTGACCGCCTGAAACAGACCGGGCTTTGGCTGGCTGTGGCCCAATGGCGGGGTCCCGCCATTGGGCGATGTCAAAACCTTACTTGCGTAGAATCGTGCTAAGCAACCAAGTAATGACAAGGGATTATTTCAATGGATTCATCTGTGCCGCCGGAATCTAGGAATATTGGCTCTGCTAACTTGAGAGACGCACTCATTCTCGCGGACGAATTGGTTACAGATATAGAACTTAGCCGGATCCCATTAAGTCACGCAGCCTTAAAGGCTAGCCGCCTCGCTCGTTTACTAAACGATGATGAGTCCAGAAAAATTTTTCAGTACGAAGCGGGTGGTTATCCGACGACTCCGCAAGGTGTCCCTCAAGAAATCTTTGAACTAGGACGCAAAGCAGGACGGGTAAGTCAGCAGAAAGAGAAAGATAAAATTCTCGAGAAAATGAAAACTCTCTCGATTGAAGCGATGGAAGCGCAACTGGAAGCCGCGAAATTGCGATTGGCTGCCGCAGTAGACGCACCCTCCCACGTATCCTCTGCCAATCCTCAGCAGTTTGTATACGGAGGCATGTCAAACAACCGCGAGCGCGAGAAGGAAAAAGCCGCCATAAGCACTATGGCAATAGCGCTTAGCGGGTGCAGAAGTCGTATCTATAGCTACGCGCTCGAGAAACTCGTTGAGTTGAAATACTCCTCAATAGCGAGCAACGCGTTTGATCGTATTCGTGCCGAAGCTGATGACCAATTAGCTATTCGAGTGCCGGAAACAGTAACCAAATTTTCTTCGATTTACGAAAATTTGGCCAGCGAGAATGCCGAGAATTGGGCCAACGCTGTGCACTCTTGTCGACGCATATTGCAATCTATCGCCGATGTTCTCTTTCCAAGTTCAGGCGAGCAATTGCGAAACGGCAAGACAATCAAATTAGGGCCCGATAATTATGTGAACCGGTTGATGTGCTTTGTGGAAGACAATTCTAATTCAGACCGGTTTACTGAGATTGTTGGCTCTCATCTGAAGTATATTGGCGAGCGATTGGACTCCATTTTTAAGGCTTCGCAAAAAGGGTCCCACGCCGAAATTTCGAGCAGACAAGAAGCAGATAGGTATGTCGTTTACACGTATCTCATAGTTCGAGATATTCTATCTATAGCTCCTTCAGCTGACGAGAAATCCGCCCCGTCAGCTGAAGGAGCATAAAGCTAGATCGTCACGACGACCTTCCCTTTAGCCTTTCTTTCCATCAGTTCAGTGATGGCGTCGGCGGCCTTTTCGAGGGGATAGGTGTTGGAAACGTGGGGTTTGATCTTGCCGGCTTCGTAAAGCTCGAAGATTTCCTTGATGTTCTGCTCATTCGCCTTCGGGTCGCGGGCGACCGCGGCGCCCCAGAATACACCGATAATGTTGCAGGATTTGAGCAGGGTGAGGTTGAGCGGCATTTTCGGGATGCCGGCCGGGAAACCGATGACGAGGAAGCGGCCGTCCCAGTTCATGGCGCGGAGCGCCGGTTCCGCATAGTCGCCGCCGACGCCGTCATAGATGACGTCCACGCCGCCGCCGCCAAGTTCCTTGATCTTGTCGGAGAGGGCTTTCTGCTGGGACTTGTCGAGGGGGCCGCGATCATAGACGAGTCCGTGCTTTGCGCCTTTCTCAATGGCAAGGTCTACCTTGTCCTGGCTTGAGGCGGCGGCGATGACTTCCATCCCCATGGCCGCGCCAAGCTCGACGGCGGCAAGGCCGACACCGCCGGCGGCGCCGAGGACGAGGAGCGTCTCGCCCTTCTTGCACTGGCCGCGATCCTTCAGCGCGTAATAGGAGGTGCCATAGGTCATGAGGAGGGCGGCGGCCTCTTCAAAGGACATGGAGTCCGGGAAGGGGCGCACGCGGGCTTCGTCCACCTTGGCTTCTTCGGCCATGCCGCCCCAGCCGATGGAGCCCATGACGCGGTCGCCGACCTTGACCTTGGTGACGCCTTCGCCAACCGCCTTGATGACGCCCGAAAGCTCGCCGCCCGGAGAGAAGGGGCGTTCGGGTTTGAACTGGTACATGTCCTGGATGATGAGGACGTCGGGATAGTTCACGCCGACGGCTTTCACGTCGACAATGACCTCGCCCTTGCCGGGCTCAAGGGCGGGCACGTCCTCCAGGACGAGGGAGTCGGGTTTACCTGGGCTCTTTGAGAGAATGGCTTTCATGGACGTGTTCCTCTTGCTGTGTCCCTTGGCAGTCGCCTCTGGGACTTGTAATTGACGGGCCGAACGTATCCGTGGCACCGCGCGCTGTGAAGCGTGACGCGGCGAAAAAGCTGAACGCGATTTCTGGAGCACTGACGAGATGGCAAAGAGCTGGGCGCTTGCCCTTCATGGTGGAGCCGGACCGCTGCGCAAGCGCGACCATGCGGCGGCAGAGCAGCATATGGCGGAACTCTTGCGCGAGGGCGAAGCGCGCCTGGCACGCGGGGAGGCGGCGCTGGACGTGGTGCACACGCTGGTGATCGCGCTGGAAGAGTGCGGCCATCACATTGCCGGGCGCGGCTCATCGCCCAATGCCATCGGCCAGTGGGAGCTGGACGCCGCCATCATGGACGGGCGCAAGCGCAATGCCGGGGCGGTTGCCTCGCTGCGCGGCTACAAATCGCCGGTGACGGCGGCGCGCCTCGTCATGGAGAAGACGCCGCATGTGCTGATCGTCGGCAAGGGCGCGGCACGGATCGCGCGCGAGCACAAGCTGGAGCGGGTGCATAATCCGAAAGCCTATTACACCCCCGCGGTGAGCCGCCCGGTGAAGAAGGGCGAGCTGGCGCATGGCACGGTTGGCGCGATTGCGCTGGACACTGAGGGGCGGCTGGCGTCTGCGACCTCGACCGGCGGGCTGCTGGGCAAGACGCCGGGCCGGGTGGGCGATACGCCGATAATCGGCGCGGGCCTCTGGGCGGATGAGCGCGTCGCGGTGTGCTGTACGGGGCAGGGGGAGTATTTCCTGCGCACCAATGCGGCCGCCGATGTCTCCTCGCGCGTGCGCTATGGCAAGCAGAGCCTGAAACAGGCCGCCGAGGGTTCGCTTGAGGACCTCGCTATCCTGGGCGGGGATGGCGGCATGATCTGTCTCGATGTGCTCGGCCATGTCGAGGTCGTGTTCAACGCCGAGACCATGAAGCGCGGCGTCGTGACGAGCGCGGGCCGCTTCGATGTGGCGACGATGAGGTGATGGGGCGATGAGCGGGCAGACGCTGGGCTTTTTCATTGCCGGGGTGCTGGTGGCCTTCGCCTTTGCGCTGGCGCTGCAGATGCGGCTGATGACGGGTCTGGTCCTGCGCCGGGCGGCGCGGGCGAAATTCGATGAGCTGGAAGACGGCACGGCGCGCTTTGCCGTGGTGCATGCGGTGGCCGGGACCGGGCTGGAAGAGGGCGATACGGTCGGCGAGGCGGCGAGCTGGCTGCGCGCCGAATATCCGCGCGCCATCGGCCATATCAGGCTTGCGCGGCGCGCGACGGCGGTGACGGGCGTGCTCTTCCTGGCGGTGCTGATTGGCTGGCGGGTCACCGCCGGGGCAGAAGGGTAGAGAGACGATGCGGGGCTATTTCGCCATCGGGGCCGAAGGCATTTCCAAGCCGATGAACCTTGGCGCGCTGATGCGCACGGCCAATGCGTTCGGGGCGAGTTTTGTGTTCTCGGTCGCCGCGGCAGACCGGCTGAAAGTTGCCTATAAGGCGGACACATCGAAGACGTTCGAGAGCGTGCCCTATTATCAGTGGGATGCGATTGGCGATATCGCGCTGCCCAAGGGCTGTCAGATGGTGGGCATCGAGCTCACCGAGGATGCGATTGAGCTGCCGGAGTTCCGCCATCCGAAATCGGCAGCCTATGTTCTCGGCCGCGAGCGGGGGGATCTGTCGCCAGAGATGCTGGCGCGCTGTGACCATGTGGTGAAGATCCCGACGCGGTTCTGTATCAATGTGAGCCTTGCCGGCGCACTGGTCATGTATGACCGGGTGCTGTCCATGGGCGGCTTTCGCGACCGGCCGGTCATGCCGGGCGGGCCGAAGCCGTGAGTCTGGCGCGCGCAGACCGGACCCGCCTGCGCGATACGCTGCTGGCCGAGGCGCGGCGGCGCACGCTGATCATGGGGATCCTCAATGTGACGCCGGACAGTTTTTCCGATGGCGGCCGGTTCGATGAGGCGGGCGCGGCGCTCGCGCATGCCGATGCGATGGTGGCGGCCGGGGCGGACATTCTCGATGTGGGCGGGGAGTCGACGCGGCCGGGGGCGACCCCTGTCAGCGAAGCCGATGAGCTTTCGCGCACTGTGGCGGTGGTGGAGGCACTGGCCGCGCCGGGCCGGGTGCCTGTCTCGATCGACACCTACAAGTCGGGTGTTGCCCGGGCGGCGTGCGAGGCCGGGGCGGTGATCGTCAATGATGTGACGGCGATGTCGGACCCGGAGATTGCGGGCGCCGCGGCAGATGCGGGCGCGGCCTATGTGCTGACCTATCATCGAGGGGTGAAGGATGAGGCGCTGGATGCGGGCCGTGACATGCTGCGCTTCTTTGAGGAGGCCGTGCACCGTTGCGAGGCCGAGGGCCTGAAGCGCGATCATGTGATCCTCGATCCGGGTGTCGGGTTCGCGAAGACGTATGAGCAGAACTTTCAGGTGCTGGCAGCGGCGGGCGATCTTGTTGGCCTTGGTCTGCCTGTGCTGATCGGCGTGTCGCGCAAATCATTTATCGGCAAGCGGCTTGGGATCGAGACGGCGGCAGAGCGCGACACTGCGTCTGTGGCTGTTGGTCTCGACTCGGTACGCCGGGGGGCGCATATGCTGCGCGTCCATGATGTGGCCGCTCACCGGGCCGCGCTCGACCTATGGGAGACAATCGACAATGCGGCGCACTGAACGGGTCTTCGTCGAAAACCTCGGCATTCACGGCTTTCACGGCCTCATCGCGGAAGAGCAGAGGCTCGGCCAGAAATTCTATGCCGATATCGAATGCCTCGTCGCGCGGCAGGAAGCCCCTTCCGACACGATGAAGGATGCGGTCGACTATGGCAAAGTCTGCGATCTTGCGCATGAGATCTCTGCCAGCGGACCGTTCAATCTGATCGAGACGCTGGCCGAACGGATCGGGCAGGGCGTGATGGAGACCTTTCCGCTGGTCTCGCGCGTGCGGGTGCGTATCCGCAAGCCGAACGCGCCGATCCGGCATTTCCTCGACCATGTCGGGGTGGAGATCGAACTCAGCCGTGACTGAGCTGCGGCAGGCCGCCCTCGCCTTCGGGTCGAACCTTGGCGACAGCGCCGGGATGATCGGCCGGGCGATGGAGGCGCTCGACGCGATGGATCGCTTGTCGGTGACGGCGCGCTCCTCGCTCTATGCAACGCCGCCCTGGGGGGTCGAGGACCAGCCTGATTTCATAAATGCCTGCGCGCGGGTGGAGACGGATTTTGCGCCGCTGGACCTGCTGGCAGCTTGCAAGGATCTGGAAGTGGCGCTGGGGCGTGAGCCGGGTGTGCGCTGGGGGCCGCGCCTGATCGATATCGATGTGCTGTGGATGGAGGGTGTCGCGCTGACAAGCGAGCGGCTGACCCTGCCGCATCCGAGGATGACGGAGCGGGCCTTCGTGCTGGTGCCGCTGGCGGAGATTGCGCCGGATCTGGTTGTGGAGGGGCAGGCTGTGCGCGAATGGGCGGGGTCTGCCGACGCCGATGCGATTACGAGAATTGGAGCCTAGGGGGTGGCTGGTCTACCCTCTCATCATGAGGGCGGCCGTTCAGCCCTGATAGATTGAGCCGGATGGGGTGAAGGCCATGACCAGTGTGAGGGCTGCGATGACGCCGAGCATGGCGATGATGGCGGTTTTTGAGATGCCCTGGGTCATGTGACCCACTTTGTGCGAATGCGCCGCCCCATGCGGCCTGTCTTGCTGGGGCGCCAGATAGGGGCGCGATCCTGACAGCAGTATGCGTGGCGGGGGCATATGTTCCATGCCGGGCAGGTATGGACGGATTTGCCCGTCACAGCGTGGTTTTCGGGAGACACCGGCGCCTTCAGCCGGTGAAGCCCGCATCCTTGACCGCGGCCTGATAGGAGCGGGAGACGGGCACGTCCTCACCGGAATGAAGGTAAAGCCGGATCCGGCCATCGCCGCGTTCGGCGCGCGCGACGCCCTTGCGCGCCACCCACCATGAGCGGTGAACGCGCAGGCCGTCTGCGCTGGCAAGTTCGCGGTCCGCATCGCTGAGCCGCATCAGGATGAGCTCACTGCCGAGCGAAGTGTGGACGCGGCAATAATGGTCCTCAGAGGAAACGGCCCAGAGGTCAGCGGTGTGAAAGCGCACCGGCAGGCGTTTGAGGAAATCGCTCACCGCATCGCCTTCATCTGCGGCCTGGGCAAAGTCCGGGCCGGCGAGGTTGAAGGCGCGGCTGACCGTATAGCCGATCAGCGTCATGGCCGTCGCGATGACGAGGACATAGAAATAGATGATGTGGACCGGCCCGTCCCCGACCACAATGTATCCCCCGGAGAGGAATTCGAGACCGTAGATGACGCCGGTCACGCCGACGGCAGTGACAAGCGAGGTGATGATAACCATCAGCCAGTCAGGGCCGTTCGGTCTCAGGCGGTAGAAGACATGCACCGTCAGTTCCCCGACGAGCGTGCCCGACCCGATCAGGAGCAGCCAGACGCCGAAATTGAGGAGGAAGGGCGCATTGGCGTTGCTGCCATAGGGGCGGACAAAGGCAAGGAAGAGCGAAATCCCCATCAGGATCAGCGCTTCCCGGCTGCGTTTCTTCCAGTCGATGGCGCTGCGCAAGCTGTGGGCCCCTCTCCATTCGCGCTTCGTGAATGACATTGGCTGCATTTCGCGAAGGATTCCAGACCTCTCGCGTAGTCCAGCTCGCAGGCCGGGGCGGGGCGGGCGATCTCTGTCGTCAAGGCGCACGGGCGAGCAGATGCCCGGCGCCGGTCTGACAGAAGACAAGGAGCCGACAATGAGCCTCACAGACACAGTTATCCGCCCGCGTTTCCTCCCCCGCCTGCCAAAGTTCTCGCGGACGCAATGGACATTTGCCATCGCCCTGCCTGTCTATGCCGGTGTGAGCGCGCTGACCCTGATCGATGCGGGGTCGGTCCCCCGCTTTCGCTTCGATCTGCAGCCACTGATCGAGTCCGGCATTGCGATCCAGATCCATGTCGCCGCCGCGCTCACCACACTGGCGATCGGTGTCTATCTGATGATGGCGCGCAAGGGCCTGCGCCTGCACCGCATTTTCGGCTGGGCCTGGGTCATCTGTATGGCGCTGACGGCCGGCTCATCCTTTTTCATCATGACGCTGTTTGAGAATTTCTGGAGCCCGATCCACGCCCTGTCGGCCTGGACGCTGATCGGCCTGCCGGTCGCCATCGCGGCGGTCAAGCGGCGCGATGTGAAGAAGCATCGCAAGGAAATGACCAATCTGTTTGTCGGCGGGATGCTGGTTGCCGGGCTTTTCACCCTGCTGCCGGGCCGCATGATGTGGCACATCTTCTTCGCCCTCTAGGCGAGCGGACCTTTATCTATACAGCGGCGTTCTGCATAACAGCATTGCGTCTTTGTTAAGTGAGAGGGTCTGTTCATGCATCTGAGGTCTCTGGCCGTATTTGGAGCCTTCGGGCTTGTTTCCTGTGCCTCGCAGGGTGGGGCGCCGTCCCTGCCGTCGATCTTTGAGGGACCGCCGCAATCGGCAGTGGAGGCCCTGAACCGGTATTATGACACGATAGACCCAACGACCCTGCCGCAGGCGCCAGCCGGTGTTTCTCTGCCGCTGAACGAGACGCTGACGAGCATCCTGCTGGCCTCCTGCAATGATGAGGAGCTGGACAGCCCCACACTGGCGCAGCTGGCCAGAGAGGATGCCGATCTATTCCTGATGATCGGCGACAATGTCTATGGCGACCGCGACGGGCGCGACTATGCCAACAACCAGCCGGAGCTGGACGAGCTGCGTGAGAGCTTTGAGGAGCTGGCCACCCGGCCGGAATTCCAGGCGGTGCGCGCGAAATTTCCGATGATGGTGGCCTGGGACGACCATGATTATGGCACCAATGATGGCGGCAGGGATTTTCCGTTCAAACAGTATGCCGAACTGATCCACGAGACCTTCTGGGGTCTTGTCGATGATGAAGTCGGCCAGTATCCGGGCACCTACTATGAGCGCACCTTCGGGCCGGAAGGCCAGCGCGTGCAGGTCATCGTGCTGGATACCCGCTTTTTCCGCTCCGATCTGACACCGACCGATGACTATGGCGCCGAGGGCAAGGAGCGCTATATGCCCGCGCCGGAGGGCAGCTATCAGGACATGCTGGGCAGCGCGCAGTGGACCTGGCTGCAGAACCGTCTTCAGGATGAGGCGGAGCTTCGTTTCATCGTCTCTTCCGTACAGGTGATGCCGACGGTGCATGGCTGGGAGTCTTGGGACAAGCTGCCTGCCGAGCGGGAGCGCCTGTTCGAGCTGGTCCGCGAGAGCGACGCGGGCGGTGTCGTCTTCCTGAGCGGCGACCGCCACACCGGCTTCATCTATGAGGAGCAGGGCGTGCTGCCCTATGAGGCCAATGAGCTGACCGCCTCCTCGCTGAACGTCGCCTTTGCCGAGGAAAGCCCTGAGATGGACCCCCGTCAGGTTGGCGCGCCCTTTCCGCCGGAGAATTATGGCGAGGTCGAGATCGACTGGCAGGGGCGCCAGCTTTCCTTGCTACTGAAGAACAGCGAAGGTGAAACTGTACGGGAAAACGTGATTGCGTTTGACGATATTGGCGTGAAATAAGCCCGGCAAACATCAAGACTGACCTGAACAGGGGCTAAAGGAGCCCAGCCTGCCAATGAGCGATTATCGGAACGTCTGGGCGCTGATTGCTGCCGCGGCCTTTCTTCAGCTCGGCGGCGGGATACTCGGTGTTGTGACGCCGCTCGGCCTTGAGACTCTCGGGGTCAGTCCCGGCCTGATCGGGGCGATTGCGGCCGCTTATGCGCTGGGCTTCATGGTCGGCGCCTATACCGCGACCAATGCGGTGATCCTGTTCGGTAATATCCGCGTCTTTTCGGCCGCCGCAGCAACCTGCGGGGCGAGTGTTCTGGTCATGCAGCTGGCGCTCGACCCGTGGAGCTGGACGGTTGTGCGGATCCTGCAGGGGGCGGCCTTTGCGTGGATGTTCTCCAGTATCGAAGCCTGGCTGGGTGCCACCGTCTCGATGAAGAACCGGGGCAGTGTCAGCGGCTTCTATCATCTCATCGCCAAGGTCGCTCTGGTGGTCGGGCCGTTCTTTGTGGCCGGTCTCGCGCCGGTCGATTTCAGGCCGTATCTCTGGGCGGCCATCTTCCTCACGCTGTCGCTGCTGCCGGTCTGCCTGACGCGGCGCGGTGAGCCGCCGGCGCCGAGCGTCGAGCCGCTGGCCTTCCGGCGCCTGTTCGAGATTGCGCCCTCTGCCGTGATCGCGGTGTTTCTGGCCGGCCTCATCAATAGTGGGACGCTGGCCCTTCTGCCGCTCTATGCCGGTGTGGCGCTGCCCGATGTCCCGGGCGGCTCGACAGGCGCTGCCGCCGTGGCGGCGGCGGCCTGCTGGACCGGCGGGCTGATCAGCCAGTGGCCGGCGGGGCGGATCTCCGACCATATCGACCGGCGTGTCGTGATCGCTGTCATGGGCGGAATTTCCGCGGCCGCGGCGCTGGTGCTGGGTCTCTTTCCGGGGCTTCCCGAAAACTGGATCGTGATTGCGCTCGGCGTCTGGGGGCTGGGTTCGCTCTCCTTCTATGGCATCGGTGTCGCGCATGCGATTGACCGCTCGGATACGGCGCAGATCTCACGCGTCATGTCAGGGCTGCTTTTCGTCTGGGCCGCCGGGTCCGTGATCGGGCCGCCGCTGTCTGGCTATGCCTTCCGGGTGCCGTTTACAGAGGGCGGACTGTTCCTTCTGGCTGCAATTCTGTCGATCGTGCTGACGGTTTCCATGATGTATCGTCGCACGCGCCGGCAAGACGTGCCCAAGGATGCGCAGGAACCGTGGATGATTACTCTTCCGAGTACGGCAAATACGGGCGAAATTGACCCGCGAACGGATTAGCGGCGCTTTGGGTCCACCATGCGAACCCATCTGGTTGCGCCATGGAATGTCAGTGTTATAAGGCCACGAGTTTCTGAGCGGGTGGCGTCTCGCGCGTCCCCGTCCCGCCGACGATATACAAGAGGCTGAATTTCCCCATGAACATCCATGAATACCAGGCCAAGGCCGTGCTGAAGACCTATGGTGCGCCCGTTGCTGACGGCGCGCCCGTGCTTTCGATCGACGATGTGGAAAAGGCGGTCGACCAGCTGCCCGGACCGCTCTGGGTCGTGAAAAGCCAGATCCATGCGGGTGGCCGCGGCAAGGGCAAGTTTGTGGAGCCGGCTGCAGGTGAGAAGGGCGGCGTTCGCCTCGCCTTCTCCAAGGAAGAGGCCGTCGAGCACGCCAAGGCGATGTTCGGCAACCACCTCGTCACCGCGCAGACCAACAAGGACGGCAAGCAGGTCAACCGCCTCTACATTGAGGATGGCGCTGACATCGACCGTGAGCTTTACCTCTCTGTCCTCATCGACCGCGCCACCGGCAAGCCGGCTTTCGTCGCCTCGACCGAAGGCGGCATGGACATCGAGGAAGTCGCCCATTCCACGCCGGAAAAGATCCTGACCCTGCCGATCGACCCGATGGCCGGTGTCACCGACAAGGACAGCGAGAAGCTGTGCGATGCGCTGAAGCTGGAAGGCGACGCGCGCAAGGACGGCATGAAACTCTTCCCGACGCTCTACAAGGCGTTCACGGAGAAGGACATGTCGATGCTGGAGATCAACCCGCTCATCGTCATGGAAAATGGCCATCTGCGCGTTCTCGACGCCAAGGTCAGCTTCGACACCAACGCCCTCTTCCGTCACCCGGACATCGTGGAACTGCGCGACAAGACCGAGGAAGACGAAAAGGAAATCGAGGCGTCTGAATGGGACCTCGCCTATATCGCGCTCGACGGCACGATTGGCTGCATGGTCAACGGCGCGGGCCTCGCCATGGCGACGATGGACATCATCAAGCTCTATGGCGAAGAGCCGGCGAACTTCTGTGACGTTGGCGGCGGCGCCAACAAGGAGAAGGTCGCAGCCGCGTTCAAGATCATCATGAAGGACCCGAATGTGAAGGGTATCCTGGTGAACATCTTCGGCGGCATCATGAAATGTGACGTCATCGCCGAAGGCGTGATCGCAGCGGTCAAGGAAACCAATCTTGGCGTGCCGCTGGTCGTCCGCCTGGAAGGTACGAATGTCGATGAGGGCAAGGCCATCATCAAGAATTCGGGCCTCAACGTGATCCCGGCCGACGATCTCGACGACGCGGCCAAGAAGATCACCGACGCGGTCAAGGGGTAATCCGGCCCGATGGTTCGTTCTTCTCTCATCTGTCTTACGGCCGTCTTGCTGGCCGCCTGCGAGAGCGCTGGCGGCGACGGCAAGCTTACCCCGACGCTGGAGGGCGGGATTTCGGCCCCGGAAGGGGCTTCACCCGTCCTCGTGGATTTCGTCAATGTCTGTTCTTCCCTCGTGCTGGAAGCGCGCGATCCGGGCGTGGTTTTCACCGCGCTGGGATGGGAGATCCCTGACGGGACCTCCCCTGAGGAGATGGCGGCCTTTGGCGGCGCGGTGGCGGAGAAGGAGATGACGGCCGACATGCCGCTCATGCTCCAGCTCATGCCGATGGACTTTCCTCACGTGGACGGAATGACCTGTAGCGTCACCGGCTACGGCGCCAATGACATCGCCCGCGTGGATATTGCGGGCCTTGACGGCATCGAAGGCATGATGGGCAAGGTCGACACCTATGAGAAGGACGGCGACTCTGTGGGTCTGGGCCGCTGGAGCGGCGTGACCCAGGACGGGTCGGTGGTCACCATCTATGCCATGAGGGCCAATCGGGGGGAGGTGCTCAACCTCTCCCTCAACAAAACAAAGCCGGTAGAGCCGGCGCTAAACGCTACGAAGTAGGAAGCACTGAATGTCCATCCTTATCGACTCCAATACCAAAGTCATCGTGCAGGGCCTGACCGGCAATACCGGCTCGTTCCACACCAATCAGGCGCTCGAATATTACGGCACCAAGATGGTCGCCGGGACGCACCCGAAGAAGGCTGGCCAGAAATGGACCGCCGATAACGGGACCGAGCTGCCGATCTATGCGACGGCGGGTGAGGCCAAGGAAGCCACCGGCGCCAATGCTTCGGTCATCTATGTCCCGCCAGCCGGCGCGGCAGCGGCCATCGAGGAAGCCATCGATGCGGGGATCGAACTGATCACCTGTATCACCGAAGGTGTGCCGGTCATGGACATGGTCCGCGTGAAGGCAAAGCTCGAAAAATCCAATTCGCGCCTGATCGGGCCGAACTGCCCGGGCGTGCTGACCCCTGAGCAGTGCAAGATCGGCATCATGCCGGGCAAGATCTTCAAGAAGGGCTCTGTCGGCGTCGTGTCGCGTTCGGGCACGCTGACCTATGAGGCCGTGTTCCAGACCAGCCAGGCCGGTCTTGGCCAGACGACCGCTGTCGGCATTGGCGGCGACCCCGTCAACGGCACCAACTTCATCGACGTGCTGGAGCTTTTCCTCGCCGATGACGAGACCAAGTCGATCATCATGATCGGTGAGATCGGCGGCTCTGCCGAGGAAGAAGCTGCACAATTCCTGAAGGATGAGGCCAAGAAGGGCCGCAAGAAGCCGATGGTCGGCTTCATCGCTGGCCGCACGGCGCCTCCGGGCCGTACCATGGGCCATGCCGGTGCCATTGTTTCGGGCGGCAAGGGCGATGCCCCGTCCAAGATCGAGGCGATGGAATCTGCTGGCATCAAGGTGTCACCGAGCCCTGCGCGTCTCGGCGATACCATGGTAGAGGTTTTGAAAGGATAGCCGCGGACACTAAGTGTCCGCATGGCGGCCAGACGAGGCCTGAGACACGACCCCGCCGGGCCGTCCAGTGAAACAACAGGACGGTATAAACCATGGCAGATGACGGTTCCCCGATTACGGGCAAGCGGAGCGCAGCAAACAGCGCGATGCTTGAGACTGCCTTTCTTTATGGCGGCAGCGCGGTCTGGATCGAAAAGATGCAGGCCGCGTATGCGCGCGACCCCAAATCGGTTCCTGACAGCTGGCGCGACTTCTTTGCCCAGCTGGGTGATGGCGATGAGGCGGCGACCCGCAATGCGGATGGCGCAAGCTGGAAGCGTGAGCGCTGGCCCAAGCCTGCCGATGCCGACCAGGTCGCTGCCTTCGACGGCAACTGGACGCTGCTTGAGCCCAAACTCAAGGAGAAGATCAAGTCCGACGCCCCGGCGGCGAGCGCCGAGGATATTGCCAATGCGGTCAAGGATTCGATCCGCGCGCTGATGATGATCCGCGCCTATCGGGTGCGGGGCCATCTCGCGGCAAATCTTGACCCGCTGGCCATCGATAATGACGCGACCCAGCCCGAGCTCGACCCGGCCAGCTATGGCTTCACCGATGCGGACATGGATCGCAGCATCTATATCGATGGCTATCTCGGCCTCGATTATGCGACCATTCCTGAAATGGTCGACATCCTTCGCCGGACCTATTGCTCGACCGTCGGGATCGAATTCCAGCACATCTCCTCGCCTGAGGAGAAAGCCTGGCTTCAGGAACGTATCGAGGGCCCGGACAAGGGCGTTGCGTTCACCCCGGAAGGCAAGAAGGCGATCCTCGCCAAGCTGATCGAAGCGGAGACGTTCGAGCGCTTTCTGCACCGCCGTTATCCCGGCACCAAGCGCTTCGGCCTCGATGGCGGCGAAGCAGCCGTGCCGGCGCTGGAGCAGATCATCAAGCGCGGCGGCGCACTTGGCGTCAACGAGATCGTGGTCGGCATGCCGCACCGTGGCCGCCTCAACATGCTGGCGGCCGTCATGGGCAAGCCGTATGAGAAGATCTTCCACGAGTTTCAGGGCGGCTCCACCCAGGGCGCCGAAGGCTTTGGCTCCGGCGATGTGAAATACCATCTCGGCGCATCGTCTGACCGCGCTTTCGATGGCAATGAAGTTCACCTCACCATGAACGCCAACCCGTCTCACCTCGAGGCGGTGAACCCGGTCGTTCTTGGCCGGACCCGCGCCAAACAGGCGATGGAAGCTGATGAGACGGGCACGCTCGACCGGTCGCACAAGCTGCCGCTTCTGCTGCATGGCGATGCGGCCTTTGCCGGCCAGGGTGTCGTGTCTGAGTGTTTCGCGCTGTCTGGCCTTGCCGGCTATCGCACGGGCGGCACGATCCACTTCATCGTCAACAACCAGATCGGCTTTACGACAAGCCCGATGTATTCGCGCTCATCGCCCTATCCGTCCGACGTGGCGCTGATGGTGCAGGCGCCGATCTTCCATGTGAATGGCGACGACCCCGAAGCAGTGACCTATTGCGCCAAGGTGGCGACCGAGTACCGCCAGAAATTCGGCAAGGACGTCGTCATCGACATGTTCTGCTACCGCCGGTTCGGCCACAATGAGGGTGACGAACCGATGTTCACCCAGCCGGTCATGTACTCGCAGATCAAGACGCATGAATCGACGCGGGAAATCTATGCCAAGCGCCTCGTTGAAGAGGGGCTGGTCTCCGAGGATGAGGTCAAGCAGCAGATCAAGGATTTCGAGGATTTCCTCGACAAGGCCTTTGACGATGGCAAGACCTTTGAAGCGACCAAGGCCGACTGGCTCGATGGTGAGTGGTCCGGCCTCGGCCTGCCTGAGGATGACGAGCGGCGCGGCAAGACCGGCGTCGCGATCAAGAAGCTGAAGGAAATCGGCGAGACGATCACCACGGTGCCGGACAATGTGGACATCCACAAGACGCTGCGCCGCGTGATCGATGCCCGCCGTGAAGCCATCGAGACCGGTCACGGCCTCGACTGGGCGACCGCAGAGCATCTGGCCTTTGCCACGCTGCTCGAGGAGGGCTTTCCGGTCCGCCTGTCGGGTCAGGATTCCGGTCGCGGCACATTCTCCCAGCGCCACAGCCATTTCGTCGACCAGACCAGTGGTGCGCGCTATACGCCGCTCAACAATATCGCAGACGGCCAGGCCAATTACGAAGTGATCGACTCGCTCCTCTCCGAGGAAGCGGTGCTCGGTTATGAGTATGGCTATTCGCTCGCCGATCCGAACTGTCTGGTCCTCTGGGAGGCACAGTTCGGTGACTTCTCGAACGGGGCGCAGGTCTTCTTCGACCAGTTCATTTCCTCGGCCGAACGCAAGTGGCTGCGGATGAGCGGTCTCGTCTGCCTCCTGCCGCATGGCTATGAAGGCCAGGGGCCTGAACATAGCTCGGCGCGTCTTGAACGCTTCCTGCAGATGTGCGCGGAAGACAATATGCAGGTGGTGAACCTCACCACGCCTGCGAACTATTTCCATGCACTTCGCCGCCAGATCCACCGCGACTTCCGCAAGCCGCTGATCATCATGACGCCGAAATCGCTGCTGCGTCACAAGCTGGCGACGTCCTCGCTGGATGATTTCAACACGAAATCCTCCTTCCACCGCGTGCTGTGGGACGATGCCGAGACGCCGGGCCGCGAAGGCAAGGTGAAACTGACCGGCGATGACAAGATCCGCCGCGTCGTGATGTGTTCGGGCAAGGTCTATTACGACCTGTTCGAGGCACGTGAGGAACGCGGGATCGATGACGTCTATCTGCTCCGGATCGAGCAATTCTATCCGGTGCCGCGCAAGTCAATCATGGCGGAGCTGAAGCGCTTTACCCAGGCCGAGATGGTCTGGTGCCAGGAAGAACCGCGCAATATGGGCGGCTGGACCTTCATGCGTGACGAGATCGAATGGGCCTGTAACCAGGTCGGTGCGCAGAACCCGCGGCCGAAATATGCGGGACGTCCGCCCTCGGCAGCGACGGCAACCGGCCTACTTTCGCAACATAACAAGGAAAAGGATGCTCTCATCGCCGCCGCGCTGGGTGACCAGCCGGTCGAAGACAGCATCGTTTCCGCCTGAACAGAACGATACCTAACGGAAACGGAAGCATATGACTGATATCGTAGTCCCTCAGCTCGGCGAGAGCGTGACGGAGGCCACAGTGGGCCAGTGGCTCAAGAAAGCTGGCGACAAGGTCTCCAAGGATGAGGTTCTGGTCGAGCTGGAAACCGACAAGGTTTCAGTTGAGGTTGCCGCAACGGCAGACGGCACGCTGAGCGAGATCGTCGCCAATGAGGGCGACACGGTCGAGATCGGCGCGGTTCTGGGCCGTCTTGGCAGCGGCGATGGCGCAGGCGCGGCGAGCGAGGACAGCGCGCCGGAAGCCGACAAGGATAAAAGCGCCGAGAAGGCCGGTGAGCAGGAAGCCGCGCCCAAGGGCGATCCCGGCCGCTCAGGTGGCGGCAATGAGGGCGGCGACCTCACAGATGTCGTCGTGCCCGCCATGGGCGAAAGCGTCACCGAAGGCACGCTGGGCGAGTTCCTGAAGAAAGTCGGCGACCGCGTCTCCAAGGATGAGACGATTGCCGAGATCGAGACCGACAAGGTCGCGCTGGAAGTCCCGGCATCGGCCGACGGCACGATTGCCGAACTGCTGGTTTCTCCGGGCGACACTGTGACACCGGGATCGGTCATCGCACGTATTTCCGGCGGGGCCGGCGGCAGCGCGGGCGCCTCGTCTTCGAAATCCTCCGGCGGCACTGAGGCCAAGGAAGCCCGCGTGTCCGAAGGCGCGACGACCAGCCAGACCCCGGCAGAGACCGGCGAGTCCGCCTCCGGCCAGGAAGACCGTCCGGTCTCCCCATCGGTGCGCCGCGTGGCATCCGAGGGCGGCGTCAATCCGCAGGACATTCCAGGCACGGGCCGCGATGGCCGGGCCACCAAGGCCGACGCCATCGACTTTGTGAACAAGGCCGCACAGGCACCGAAGCAGGAAAGCAAGCCGCAGGCGGCTGCCTCCCAGCGTGAAATCGGCCCGCGTGAGGAACGGGTGAAGATGACCCGTCTTCGCCAGACCATCGCACGCCGCCTGAAAGAGGCGCAGGACACGGCCGCGATGCTGACGACATTCAACGATGTCGATATGTCCGCCGTGATGGCGCTTCGGTCCAAGTACAAGGATAGCTTCGCTGAGAAGCATGGCGTGAAGCTTGGCTTCATGGGCTTTTTCACCAAGGCGATCGTCTCTGCGCTGCAGGAGATCCCTGCTGTGAACGCCGAGATCGACGGCACCGATATCATCTACAAGAACTTCTACGATATCGGCATGGCGGTCGGAACCGACAAAGGCCTTGTCGTGCCGGTGATCCGTGACTGTGATGAGCTGTCGATTGCCGGGATCGAGCGTGAGCTGGGCAACCTTGCCCGCAAGGCGCGCGACGGTGAGCTGACGATTGGCGATATGCAGGGCGGCACGTTCACCGTGACCAATGGCGGCGTCTATGGCTCGCTGATGTCGACGCCGATCCTGAACCCCCCGCAGTCCGGCGTGCTTGGCATGCACCGGATTGAGCAACGTCCTGTCGCTATCGATGGCAAGGTCGAGATCCGCCCGATGATGTATCTGGCGCTGTCCTATGATCACCGCATCGTCGACGGCAAGGAAGCCGTGACCTTTCTCGTCCGCGTCAAGGAAGCGCTGGAAGATCCGGAACGTCTGCTTCTGGACGTCTAGGCGTCTGATTGCACAACGGTTTTCAAGAGCGCCCGGCCAGACATGGCCGGGCGTTTTCATGTGTGGGCAAAAGGGCGGGGAAGACGGGCTGGACGCTGGTCAGGTGCGGCTCGTGACCCAGCCGCGGATGAGCATGCCCTGAAAGATCTGCACCGGCGCCTCAAAGCCGGCGCCCTGTATCAGGGCTTCGACCTCTGACGGGGAATGGGCGGCGAAGGCTGTGCCGAAATCCGCCCGGTAATTGTCTTTCATGTCACTTGTCGCATTGCTGGTCTGGATGCCCGTCAGCCAGACCTCCATCAGCCGGTCGAAGCGAGGGTCGCTGCGGTCTGCGGCAAGGTCCGCGTCGACCAGCGTGCCGCCGGGTCTAAGGCGGACGGCGATCTCCCGGAAATAGGCCTCGCGCTCGTTTGTCTCCGTCAGGAAATGCGAGACGAGAAGAGAGGTCGCGCCATCGAAGCGTTCGCCGGGCGGCAGGCTGTCTAGGTAGCCTTCATGGAAGGTGCAGCGCTCAAGCAGGCCGGCCGAGCCCAGTTTCCTGCGCGCCACGGCCAGCATGGCGGGCGCTGGTTCTGCAAGGCAGAAGCGCCAGCCGGGATGCGCGGCGGCGAGGGCCAGAACTTCCGTGCCTGTGCCAGCGCCGGCGCAGAGGACGGGCGCATCCTCCGGCAGGACGTCGAGAGCGAGGTTCGTGATCAGGTCCAGGCTGTCGCGAATGGGCGCCATATCGCCAAACTGGGTGTCGTAGACAGCTGCGTGTTCTTCACCGAAAGGGACCATCTGAATTATCCTAAATTGTAATAAGATTACATTACGGAGTGGTCGCCTACTGTCAAGGATTGGCGACGCAGGTGTGCAGTGGTGTGGCGCTGCGGCAGTTCGCTGATGGCGGCGCAGACAACAAGGCAGAATATGCTAGCTTGGCATTCGTGCTCCATTGGCCTTTTTGAAACATGCATACCGCAGACAGGGATCAGATACGCTCGTTTGGTGTCAGTGTGGGGGTCGGCTACGTCCTTCTCTCGGTGGCCTATGCTGGCGTGCTGGCGGTAGGGCTCGGATCCTTGGCGTTCAGGGATGATCCCATCGGCGACCCCTATTTCACTGTGCTGGAAATCCTCATCCTGCTGATGTGTCCCATGCTCGTCGCGTTGTTTGCCGTTATTCACCTGAGGGCACCCAATAGCCGGCGCGGCTTCAGCCTGACCGCGCTTGTCTTTGCGGCGTTGACGGCGGGCCTGACGGCCAGCGTGCATTTTGCCATCCTGACACTCAGTCGCGCGCCCGCCTTCGCGAACATGGCCGGGCACGACCTTGTGTTTTCGTTTCACTGGCCGTCGCTTGTCTATGCGCTCGACATTCTCGCCTGGGATGGCTTCTTCGCCGTGGCTGCACTTTGCGCCGCGCGGGCGGTTCATCCGGGTCCGCTCTCGTCATGCGTCAGCGCACTTTTCCTGGGGAGCGGGGTGCTCGCTCTGGCGGGACTGACGGGAGTCGTTCTGAACGACATGCAGGTCCGCAATATTGGCGTGTTCGGCTATGTGGGTGTCTTTACCGTCGCCGTATTTGTCTACGTCCTGCACCTGCGCCGCAGCCTCGTCGCGGACTGGGAGCAGGCTTAGCCCCGCTTGATGCCCATCTCCCAGGCGGTGTCGTCGCCGCCGCCTTTCCAGGCGGCATAAGCGACGGCGCCGTCGAGACCGGCCGCATCCATCAGGGCGCGGGGCCAGTCGCCCTGCTCGATATGTTCGACATGGATGGGGTGGACGCCCCAGAGAAGCTGGGCGCGGCGCAGGCGCGTATCGTCGGCAGAGCCATAAAGGATGAAATAGCGCCCGCGATGCTTGGCGAACTGGGCGAGGCGCCGGGCCGAGCCGGTGCGCAGGGCAAGCGCCCGTGCCTTGACCGCGAAGGCGAGCGACTGGGCGGCGCGCGCGACAATATCGATGACGCGCTCCTCATTCCGGTCGCCCATGAACTGGCGCAGGGAGTCGCGATAGTCGGGCGCCTCTTCGGTGGCCTTTATGATCCGGTCCATGATGGCGACGGCGGTGGGCGGATGCCGGCCGATGGCGGTTTCAGCCGAGAGCATGACCGCATCAACCCCCTGATAGATGGCTGTGGCGACGTCCCCTGTCTCTGCGCGCGTGGGGGCCGCATTCTCGATCATCGACTCCAGCATCTGCGTTGCGACGATAACGGGGCGCCCCACCTCGCGGGCCTCGCGCACGATCCGCCGCTGGATGATCGGGACCTGTTCCAGCGGAAATTCGACGCCGAGGTCACCGCGCGCGATCATCACGCCGTCCGAGGCGCGGATGATGGCGTCGAGATCTGCGACGGCGCCGGGTTTTTCGATCTTGGCGATGAGCGGCGCGCGGCCATTGATGGCGGACTTGGCCTCACGAATGTCATCGACCGACTGAACGAAGCTCAGCGCGACAAAATCGACGCCAAGTTCCAGCGCGAAGGCGAGGTCGTCGTGGTCTTTTTCCGTCATTGCCTTCAGGGGCAGGGTCTTTCCGCGAACGGTGAAACCCTTGCGGTCTGACAGGGCCGCGTTGAAGGGGGTGGTGACGCGCGGTGTCTCGCCGGCCTCACTGACCGTGAGGCGCACCTTGCCGTCGTCGCAGAGGATCTCGTCGCCCTCTTCGAGGGAGGCGAGGATTTCAGGGTGCGGGACAGGAATGGTGTCGCGGGCGCTGGTGGTCTCCTCGGGGCTCAGCGCATAGGTCTGGCCGCGCTTCAGGTCCAGTGCGCCGTCCGGGAAGGTGCCGACACGGATCTTTGGGCCCTGCAGGTCTGCGAGGATGGAGAGCGGGCGGCCCAGCGTGGCTTCGGCCGAGCGGATCGCCTCGAAGACGGCGGCATGGGTCTCATGCGTGCCATGGCTGAAATTGAGGCGGAAGAGGTCGGCGCCCGCTTCGGCCAGCAAGCGGATGGCGCTGGGGCTCGCGCTCTTCGGTCCGATCGTGGCGAGGATCTTGGCGTTGCGGCCGCGCAGGCGGGAATTGTCGGTCATATGCGAACACTGGACCGGTGCGCTGGGGGCGGCAAGCCGGAGACGGCGTGAACGCGAATTAAGGATGGCGCCAGGAACAGCGCTGCGGCGCGCCCGTTTATCCGGTCCAAGGCAGAATGCTGAAAGGAAACGCTATGAAACGCACCCTTCTGACCGCGAGCGCCGCGCTTGCCCTGATGGCAGCCCCGGCCCTTGCACAGGCCCCGACCGCCGATGTCACCGCAGAGACAGAGGCCGATGTCACGACAAATGTGCCGGATGTCGCCATTGAGGGCGAGACCGGCGCAGAGATGGATGCCGACACCCCCACCGCCTCAACGCCCAGCTGGGACGGTGACGCCGAGCTCGATACGCAGACCAACATCGATGATGGGGTCGACGGCGAGTTCTATGAGAATGACGACGATACCGTCACCGGGTCCGATCTCAATACCAGTACCGGTGTCGAGGTCGATACGCCGGCCGCCGATATCGAGGCTGAGTCCGAGACGGAGCTGGACGTGGAGTCCAAGTCCAACATGAATGAGGAATACGGTCAGGGCGGCACCTATTATGAGAACAAGGAAGCCGCAGAAGCCGACGCCGACCTCTATTCAGACGAGGCCGAGACGCTGAAGGACGAGAAAGACGTCCAGACAGAGCTCGAGACCGAAACGGAAGGCCAGTATGAAGAGGATGGCATGGGCGGTCCTGAGGCCGCAGACCGTGATGATGCGGCCGCGCGCTATGGCGACCTCAACCGCGTCGACAATCCGGATGTCGATGTCAAAGGCCTGACCGAATATGAAGAAGAGCAGATCGAGAAAGCCGGTGAAGACGCCGCGCAGGATATCGACAAGCTCGAAAAGGACAGCACCCAGTACTAGTTCGAAGTGACTGACCAGAAACAAAGCCCCGCGCCATCTGGCTGCGGGGCTTTTTGTTTGGGTGGTAAAAGCGGTCAGGCTTCGAGTTCGACGTCCCAGTAGAGATAGTCCATCCACGTCTCATGGAGGTGGTTGGGCGGGAAGCGCCGGCCGATTTCCTGAAGCTGGTAATTGGTCGGGCGGACCGGCTTTCTATGCGGGACCATCCCCGCATCGGTAGGCATGCGCCCGCCTTTCTTCAGGTTACAGGGCGAGCAGGCCGCGACGATATTGGTCCAGCTGGTGCGCCCGCCGCGCGAGCGGGGGACCACATGGTCGAAGGTCAGCTCTTCATGCGCACCGCAATAGACGCACTGGAAGCCGTCGCGAAGGAAGACGTTGAAACGGGTGAAGGCGGGCGAGCGGTCCTGGCGGACGAATTCGCGCAGCGCGATGACAGAGGGCAGGCGCATCTCAAAACTGGGGCTGCGCACAACGGTGTCATATTCGGCGATGATGTCGACCCGGTCGAGGAAGACGGCTTTCACGACATCCTGCCAGGGCCAGAGCGAGAGCGGATAGTAGGAAAGCGGCCGGAAATCGGCGTTCAATACAAGGGCGGGTCGCCCATTTGGTGGGCTTGTCAGGACTTCAGGCATCGCTGCCTCCAAGCTGTCCCTTTGTAGCGGCTGACGAAAAGTCAGTGAACACGCGCCTCCATCGGTTTGATCGGGATCATTACTGATTCCCTGAGACCACTTTATGACAGTTTCGGCCTTTGACCAGCACCAATGCGCAAATTCCGCCCCTGCTGTAATGATTGCTCCAGATCAGGCGTCCTCGCCGCCGCTCGCGGAATAGGCTTTTGCGCGCTCTGCATTGATCCAGCCCCAGAGAAGATGGGCCGCGACGCCGCGCCAAGGGCGCCATGATTCGGCAAGCTGGGTGAACGCCTTTGGGGCGTAACGGTCCTCATGCCCGCTCAGCAGGCGGTAGGCTTCCATGAGGCCGACATCGGCTATGGGGAACGCATCCAGCCGCCCGCAGGAGAGAAGGAAGAGATCGGCCGTCCATGGGCCGATGCCCTTTACGGCCAGAAGCTCTGCGCGCGCGGCGTCCATCTCCCCATGATAGACGCGGGTGAGGTCCAGGGCCCCGCTTTCGACGGCCTCGGCAATGGATTTGAGGTGGCGTATCTTTGGCCGCGAGAGGCCGCATGCGCGAAGCTCATCCTCGCTGGCGGCAAGCATCGCGGCGGGCGTGACCTCGCCCAGCGCAGCTTCGACGCGGGCCCAGATGGAGGCAGCGGCCTTGGTCGTGATCTGCTGAAAGGCGATCATCCGGGCAATCGTGCGATAGAGGGGCGGGCTATAGCGCCAGTCCGGCAGGCCAATGACGGCAAAGGCGGCCTGAAAGGCCGGGTCACGGGCCATGAGCTCGTCGCAGGCCTGTCTGAGCGTCGCGTCGTCTGGTGTTGTCATCTGTGGCCCGTCTTCCGTCTTGCCGGGCCACCCTAGCGCAAGGGATGGCGCACCGCGAGGGAGAGGCTTTGACCATGGTCCAGGCTGCGCCTATCCTGTGCCGCAGATAAAAGACGGGAGAAACGGCATGGCAGACCGACACGGCATGGGCGAGCGCGCCCAGTTTCGCGAGATGATGGAAGGCACGAAGGAAGACTGGGAGATCATCTCCGAGCATTCGCGTATCTTCAACAAGGGCCTTGCCAAGCGGGTGCTGGACCATCTGCGCCTGCTGGATGGTGACTTTGGCGGATTTCCCGTCGACCGTCTGGAGCATTCCCTGCAGACCGCAACGCGTGCCCATCGCGATGGCCGGGATGAGGAATACGTCGTCTGCGCCCTGCTGCATGATATTGGCGACACGCTTGGCAGCATGAACCATCCCGACGTTGCTGCTGCGATCCTGAAACCTTTTGTGTCGGAAGAGAACCTCTGGATGGTCGCCAATCATGGCATCTTCCAGGGCTATTATTTCTTTGAGCATCTGGGACTGGACCGGAATATGCGCGACCAGTTCAGGGACCATCCGCACTTCCAGCGCTGCGCCGAGTTCTGCCATAAATACGATCAGGCCGCGTTCGACCCCGACTATAAGAGCGAACCGCTCGAATTCTTTGAGCCGATGGTGGCGCGGGTGTTCTCAAAGCCGAAGAATTCGATCTATCTGCGCAGGAAGGAAGGCGCTGAAAGCGCCGCCTGAACCCTTGAGCCCTCAAGTCTGGCAAGATGCTGGGTCCCGGACATTTGCGGCGCAAATTCCGGGATGACGATTTACCGGATCAGGTCAGTTTGAGTGTTTCGCGTGTGCGGTTCTGGGCGGCGAGGCCTTCGTCGAGCAGCTTCTCGGAAGCCGCTTCCAGTTCGTCCTTCATGCGGGCAAACATCTGTTTGCGGTCGAGACCGGCAGGGATGGGCGGCAGAACCTCATAAACGACAAGGCCCGGACGCCGGGTCATACCGCGCGGTTTCCAGCAGAGGCCGGAATTGGTCGCGAGCGGAATGACCGGCACATCGAGCTGGCTGTAGAGGGCGGTAATCCCGGCCGATTTATAGTCGAGCGTGGCACCCGCAGGCTGTCGTGTCCCTTCGGGATAGATGAGGATCTGGCGGCCCTGCTCGCTGCGGGTCTTGGCATCGCGCAGCATCTTTTTCAGCGTCTTCGATGTGCCGCCCCGGTCGATAGGGATCATCTTCGTCTTCAGCGCATACCAGCCGAGTGCCGGATACCAGAGAAGTTCTTTCTTGAGGATGATGGCTGGGTCGGAAAACAGGATGAAGGGGATGAAGACGTCCAGCATGGCCTGGTGCTTGCCGGCGATGAGGGCGGCGCCTGGCTGGATGTTCTCACGCCCGCGAAGCTCTACACGCACCCCGCAAAGCAGGCGCAGGCCGACGCGGATATACTGCGCGTAGAGGCCGATGGCGCCGATGGCGAACTTGCGGGGTAAAAGCAGGGTGGGCAGGCAGGCAATGCCGATCACCGCCATCCCGCCATAGAGCCAGATCACGAAGAGAAAGGAGCGGATCGTATTCAAAGCGAACTCCTCAGAGAGCGGCCAACCGTGATGCGCGCGGCGATACGGGCCGCCAGCGCGCCGGCCACCGGTGCGACGGCAAGGATGATGAGGTCCCCGGCATCAAGCGAGAGCTTGGGCAGAAGCTCACTCGGTGCGCTGGAGCTCTGCGCCGAAAAGACGATCATGGCGGTGACCGCAAGTGCTGCGACGGAGCCCGCCGCGCCCGCTTTCAGGCCGAGCAGCCAGAAGCGGCGCTCAAACAGGCGGGCAATGAAGCGGTCCTCGGCCCCGGCAAGGTGAAGGACATCGACAATGTCCTTGCGGGCCAGAAGCGCGGCATGGGTCGCAAAGGCGATCACGGATATGGCCGTCATGGTGAGCAGGAGGACCATGCCGATGGCGGCGGCGCGCAGCGTGGCGAGCGCCTTGCGGACCTCGGCGGCATAGGCCGAATGGGCCTCGGCATGCCCGGTAATGCCTTCAGCGGAAAGCTGGTCATTAATCGCAGCCGCTAGTGTTAGGGCGTCGCCGGAGGCATCGACAGCGATGAGAAGCGGCAGCGGAATGCCATCCGGAATGCCGCCCGGCCCGAAACTGGGCGCAAGAAGCTCGTTCAGCTCTTCCTCGGTGAGGACATGGGCCGCATCGACGCCGGGCATGCCGGCGATCAGGGTTGCAGCCTCTTCGGCGCCGCGCCGGTCGGTATCGCTGATCCGGACCGTCATCTCGCCTTCGACCTGTGCGGTCCACGCCTTGGCGGCGGTATAGGTGCCGCGGGCCGTCAGTGTCGCCAGGACGGCGAGGAAGCAGAGCGCGGCCACGACGAAGAAGAGCGCGGCTTCACGCGCATCGCTGGCGGGCAGGAGGGGGTTCATCTTCTGCATCAGGCCTGCTCATAGGCGGAGTCTGCGAAGAGCAGCCCGTCCTGCAGTTTGAGCACGGGGGAGTTGAACTCCCGGATGAGGTGCATGTCGTGGGTCGCGATGATCACGGTGGTGTTGAGGCGGCGGTTAAGCTCTATGAACAGACGGAAGATACGCCGTGCCATGTCCGGATCGACGTTGCCGGTCGGTTCGTCGGCAATGAGAAGATCCGGCTTGTTGATCAGGGCGCGGGCGATGGCGAGGCGTTGCTGTTCGCCGCCCGACAGCGCCTGCGGGAAGGCATTGATGCGTGCGCCAAGGCCGACCCAGCGGATGAGATCGACAACCTCGTCTGTGTATTGTTCCGGCTTCTCGCCGCTGACGCGCAGGGGCAGGGCGACATTCTCAAAGGCGGTGAGGTGTTCGAGCAGGCGGAAGTCCTGAAAGACCACGCCGATGCGGCGGCGCAGGGCCGAGAGCTGTTTGCGTGAGAGGTCTGCGGTGCGCTGGCCGAACAGGCGGACCTCTCCCTCGCTGGGCGCGTGCGCGAGGTAGAGAAGCTTCAGGAGCGAGGATTTACCGGCCCCGGACGGG
Organism: uncultured Henriciella sp.; assembly: GCF_964005855.1. Taxonomy (NCBI): domain Bacteria; kingdom Pseudomonadati; phylum Pseudomonadota; class Alphaproteobacteria; order Hyphomonadales; family Hyphomonadaceae; genus Henriciella; species uncultured Henriciella sp. The sequence continues at coordinate 188,061 of NZ_CAXFSW010000002.1, read as the reverse complement.
CCGGTGAGAAAGGTAAAGGTCCCCGGCTTCAGGCGGATATCCAGATCGCTGAGGATGGTGTCGGCGGTATCATAGCGCAGGCTGACGCCGTTCAGTTCAACGGCGGGTTCACCGGACAGAGGGGGTCCTTCTTCTGTCATCAGCTCCCTTTCGAATCCGCAGCGCTCCAATCGACTATTCCAGAGAATTGGGCGAAACTCCAAGCCATGATTCTCACCTGTCCGAATTGCGAGACCCAGTATTTCGCACAAGACTCAACGATCGGTGAGGCCGGGCGGACGGTGAAGTGCGCCGCGTGCGGACATTCCTGGTTTGTCGGTGAGGGCGAGCAGGCGGCTGCTTCCGGCACGCGCACAGGCGGGGCACATGAAGCCTATCGCAGCCGGGTGAGAGAGCGGCGCAAGCGGGCAAGCCGCCGGGCGGCTATTGCGGTGTGGGCGGTGAGTTTCCTTGTTCTGACTGGCCTTGCGGGGGCGGCGGTGCTGATGCGCAACCAGGTGGTCCAGACCTGGCCGCAATCGGCCTCGGCCTTCAGCGCGCTGGGCCTCAAGGTCAACCGGTTCGGGATGGAATTTGTCGATGAAAATGCAGAGCGCTTTCTTGAGGGGACGACGCCTGTGCTTGAGATCACCGGAGCGGTGCGGAACTTTACCCGTCAGACGCGTGAGGCGCCGCTGATCGAGGTGCGGCTGCTGGACGATGCGGGCGTGCAGATCGGCGCCTATTATGCCGAGGTCGACCCCGGTGAAATCGCGGCAGGCGGGCTCGGCCGGTTCGTCAAGCGCGTCGAGAACCCGCCGTTTGAGGCATTCCAGCTGGAGCTTGCCCTTGCCGCCGAGGGGGAGACCCGGCCAGAAGAAGCGCAGGCCCTGGCTGAGACGGATGAGACATCTTGAGTAACGAGACACCTGACATCGATATTGTGCTGGACGAACAGGACCTGATGGCACGGGTCGACAAGCTGGCCGAAGTGCTGGCGCCGCGTCTTGAGGGTGAATGGTCCGCGATCAATATCCTGATCGGGGCGACGCCCTTTACCAGCGACCTCATGAAGGCGCTGGCGCGGCGCGGGATACATCCCGTGCTCGATGCGCTGTGGCTGGAAAGCTACCGCGACGAGCGCGAGAGCTCTGGCCGGGTGAATGTGCGCGCCGACATCACGCGGCCCGTTGAGGGGCGCGGTGTCCTGCTGATCGATGATGTGTTCGATACCGGCCGCACGCTGGCCTTTGCGCGCAAGCATTTCCTGACCAAGGGCGCGCGTGAAGTCATCACCGTTGCGCTGGCGCGCAAACCGTCAGCGCCGGGCGGGGCCGACGATGTCGATTATCACGCCTTCGACGCGCCCGAGCGGTTTCTCGTCGGCTATGGCATGGACGACAAGGGCAAGTATCGCGGCCTGCCCTATATCGGTGCGCTGGATTAGGCGGCGGGGGCCGGTTGCGGCGCGGTGTCCGTGGCAAGTTTCCGGTCCAGCCAGGCGAGGATGTCGGCCGCAACCCTTTCGGTGCCCGGCTCATCCAGGATCCAGTGCGCGTGCTGGGGGTATTCGATATAATCGCCCGGCACGGCCGCGCCCTGATACTTCTGACCGACGCGGCGCACCGCCTTGACCGGGGTCGCCCGGTCCTTGCCGGCCCCGATGGTCAGCGTCGGGACGGCGACGGTCTTTTCATCAATGGGCGCGGGTTCTGCGAGGTCGCGGTAGACCTTGCCGGAATCGAAGCGGGCCTTGGCATAGATCTCGTCATGGCGGGCTTTGGGTACCTCGTTCAGCACGCCCCATCTGAAGCCGAACCTGCCCACCTTGTGGCTGTTCTCCGGCACTTTCTTGCGGCCGGATTTCAGGATGCTCCAGAAGGTGATCATCAGGCGCAGGTCCTGGACCTGACAGTCCGGCGTCTGGGCGGGCGTCAGGAAGATGGCGGCGGCGGCGTCGCCCCGCGCAGCGAGGTGCTGGGTGATGAGGCCGCCCATGGAATGGCCCATGATAACGGGCTTCTGGCCGGTTTCGCTTTCCAGCTCGCGCGCCTTGGCGGACATGGCGTCGATATAGTCTGAAAGGGTAAGGTCCTTCAGCGTCTCAGGCGGATTGTCGATGGTGCGCTGGTCGCCATAGAGGGTGGGGGTCTCGACGCGCCAGCCAGCGGCCTCGAAGTCGCGGCGCATCCGGTCCCATGCGTCGCCGCCACAGCCCACACCGTGGATCATCAATATTGTCCGGCTCATATCACTCCCCCTTGTCAGCCCTCATGGCATAATTGTCTCCCGCCCAGGGCCGGAAGCGCTCTGCGACGGCCTGATAGACCGGGCGCTTGAACGGCACGATGGCGCCGGGGGCCTCACTGAGACGGGCCCAGCGCCAGGCGTCGAATTCCGGTGTGTGGCGGTCGAGGCGGATGTCGCTGTCCGAGCCCTTGAAGCGCAGCGCGAACCATTTCTGGCGCTGGCCGATAAAGGGGCCCGGCATGCGCCGGCGCACTTCCGTGGGAAATTCATAGTGGAGCCAGTCGGAGGTCTCCTCCAGCACATCAACCAGCTTGGCCGAAACGCCAACTTCTTCCTCAAGCTCTCTCAGCGCGGCCTCGTGCGGGCTTTCGCCTTCATCGATTCCACCCTGTGGCATCTGCCACTGGAAGGCGCCGCGGCCATTTATGCGGCGGCCAAGAAAAATGTAGCCGCTGCCCGAGAACAGGGCGAGGCCGACATTGGGGCGATAGAGTTTTGGATCAGGGGTCTGCGGTTTCACCCGGCCTTGTCTAATGCCTCTTGGGGCGCTTGCCCACCCGCTTGCGTGGCCGTGTCCGCAGTTTCAGCCGCAAGAGGCGCCGCCCGCGTCACTGCAGAGACCGGGGCGAGCGCCAGGCCCTTGGAGGCGAGGCCGTCTGTCCAGTCCTTCAGGATGTCGATGGTGACGGGATAGGCGAAGCCGGAGCCGACGGAGGTGCCGTTTTCCAGCGCGAGCGTTTCAAGCTCCAGCAGCTTGGCCTGAATGTCGCTGCCGTCCGGCTTGGTATCGATGGGCGTGTCTGCCTGTCTGTAGCGAAGGCCGGCGGCGCCTGCAGCGCCTGAAAAAGCAGAACGTGACAGGCTGCCATCCTCGACAAAGGCGAGACCGCGCCCGGCGACAAGCGATGTGAGGGCGGCGCTGGCGGCTTCGTCGCGCGCGAGGCGGCCGCCCTGATAATTGGTGATGCCGAAATAGCCCGAGGCGCTGGCCAGGATGCCGTTCAGACCCGCTTCCATGCGGGCAGCGTCCATGCTGGCTGAAAGTGTCTGCGGATGGGGCCGTTCGGTGCCGGTTTCGTAGGCTTCCATCGGCACTTCGAGGAGAACTTCATGACCTGCGGCCCGGGCGCGGTCGATCCAGCCCTGGAGGTCGCGCGTGGTGGGCGCGAAGGAGAGCGTGACCTCGGCGGGAAGTTCATCGATGGCCGAGCGGGTATGGGTGTGGTTGATGCCGAGACCGCCAAGGACGATGGAGACGGTGGGGCGGCCTTCGGGATTGGAGAAGGGGCGGCCATAGACCCCGGCAGGCGTGCGCCCGTCTGCGGCTGTTTTCGGCAGGCGGCCATCCGGCGTGATCTCGCTGACCGCGTCAACCGGCGCAGGGGGCAGAGCTTTGGCGGTGCGCCGCTCCTGCCAGGACTGACCCGTCGAGACGCTGATACCATTTATGCGGACGGCTGGCTCATCGCTTGCCGGGGCCGAGGCCCGAAGGACCCGCGAGACACCATTGGTGTATTCGACGCCAAGGTCAGGCGCGGGGGCGGTCGCATCGGTATAGAAGGGCGGCGGCGTGTCCTCTTCCGCCACAGGCGGGGGCGCGCGCCGGGCGACAGGCGCTTCGGCGGTAGCAAGGCGTGCTTTCAGTGCCGGTGCTGGAGAAGCCGCCTCGGGGAGGTCGGCTTCGAAAAGCGCGATCTGGCGCACGGGGGTTGCTGAAGCATCGTCGCCCCAGACATGGATCGCGCCAATTGCCGCGAGCACCAGCCCGGCCAGAAGCGAGACGCTGAGACCGCCATGCAGGGCCGCGCTGCGCAGCGGGGAAGGGTCGCGGGTCACCCGTTGGGGCATGAGGCGTGTCTCCGGTCGTCTGCCAGTGTCCAGTTTCAACCAGAGACTGGCAGCGACCCGTTAAGACAACGCAAATATCGGTTAACCCGCCTGCTGTGTTTCCGCCGCGCTCATCTGGCCACCGCGCAGCACCTCAACCGCCCGGTCGAGCTGATAGTCGTCGCCTTCATAGTCTTCCGGCGGCTGCTCATCCGGCAGGTGCGGGATTTCACGCTCAACGCCGTCCTCATTGGTAAGGGCGTTGGGCAGGTCGGCTTCGGAGAAGCGGCGGATACGCTCCAGCTCTTCTTCGCTGACACGGGTCTGGGCGACTTCCATGTCCGGAACGATGCCGGTCGCCTGGATCGAGCGGCCCGACGGGGTGTAATAACGCGATGTGGTCAGGCGGATCGCGCCCCGGTCGGTGCCAAGCGGGATAACGGTCTGGACCGAGCCCTTGCCGAAGCTGGTCGTGCCGAGCACCGTGGCGCGGCCACGGTCCTGCAGGGCGCCGGCGACGATTTCCGAGGCCGAGGCGGTGCCATTATTGATCAGCACAAGGATGGGCACATTCTGGAAGACCTCACCGGAGCGGGCATTGTAGCGGGCAATATCGCTTGGCCGGCGGCCGATCGTGGAAACGACCTCACCGCCGGAGAGGAACTTGTCCGTGACGGAGATCGCCTGGTCGAGCAGGCCGCCGCCATTGTTGCGCAGGTCGAGGACGATGCCATCGGGGCGCCCGTCAATCGCCTGAGAGCCTTCTTCGATGGCGTCTTCAAGCAGATCGGTCGTGCGCTCATTGAAGGTCGAGATCCGCAGATAGAGGATATCGTCGTCAATAGTCTTCCAGTTGACCGATTTCGGCCGGATGACTTCACGCTCCATGGTGACGTCGAACGGGTCTTCGCCGTCGCGCATCACCGTGACGATGATCTCAGAGCCGGGCGGGCCGCGCATGTCCTCGACGGCGTCGTCGATATTGAGGCCAACGATCGGCTTGCCATTGATGGCGGTGAGCAGATCGCCGCTCTTCAGGCCCGCGCGGCTGGCCGGGGTGTCGTCCATTGGGGTGATGACTTTCACGAAGCCTTCTTCCATCTGCACTTCGATGCCGAGGCCGCCATACTGGCCGGAGGTCTGCACCTGCATGGACTGGAAGTCTTCGGCCGAGAGATAGGAAGAGTGGGGGTCAAGCGAGCCGAGCATGCCGTTAATGGCCGCTTCCATGGCTTTGGCTTCGTCGATTTCGGTGACGTAGTCGGCGCGGGCGCGGGCGAGAACTTCTGCAAACAGGTCGAGCTGGCGATAGGTCTCGGCGCGGCTGTCGGATGCAGTTGTGCTTTCGGGCCAGGCCACAGCGGACACGCCAACCGCGACTCCGCCCATCACGACACCGATTGCAGCCCCCGTAAGCATTGCTCTCATGGTCATCATTCTCCTGTGGCGGCTTATCCGCCTTGCATCCAGCGGGCCGGATTCATCGGCACACCTTCCCGCCTGACTTCAAGATAGAGTTCAGGCGGCGGGTTTTCACGTCCCGACATGCGTCCCACCGGTTCGCCGGCGCGGACAGTCTGTCCGGGGGTGCCGTAAATACGGTCCATACCGCTTAGCAGGATATGGTATCCATCACTTGTCGAAATGATCAAGAGCTGACCGTAGCTTCGGAAGGCTTCGGCATATTCGATTGTGCCGTCCACGGGCGCGACAATGTCGGCGTTCGAGCGTGGCTGGATGTAGAGACCCTTCGCCGTTTCGCCCCCCGGCAAGTCATCGCCCCAGCTGCGGGAGACGAGCCCGGAGACAGGCTGCATCAGCCCGCCCAGTGCCTCGCGGCCCAGCGGACGCAGATTGGAAATGGCGGCGCGTGATGGGTTGGACGGGGCGTCCGTAATGGCGTTCGAGGTGCGCGCGGCGGCGACCTGGATCTGGGCGCGCGGCTTGATGGCCGGCGCACGCGGCGCCGAGGATTCCAGGGCGGTGAGCAGGTCGCGCAGGGTTTCTGCCTCGCCGGCGATCTTGCGCACGCGGGCCCGCAGGGCTTCAGCCTCTCCCGAGACGCTTTCATACTGAGCGCGCTTGGCGGCGACGAGGGTCTCGATCTCGGCCTGCTTGGCTTCCAGGCGTTCCTCGGCCTCTGCGAGGCGGGCCTGTTCCTCGCGCACCGATTGTTCAAGCGCCTGCAACTGGCTGATCTCTTCGGTGAGCTGTTCGGTGCGGGCATTGATCTCTGGCGCCACGCCGCTCATCACGATGGCGGCCCGGATGGCGGCATTGGCTTCCTTGGGAGATGCGACCAGAGCGGGCGGGCGGTGACGGCCGGAGACCGCAAGGTTGGCCATGATGTCTTCAAGGTTTTCATTGCCCTCGATCAGCGCTTCGCGGGCAGAGGTGCGGCGTGTCTCCAGGTCGATGAGTTTCAGCTCCGAAGCGGCTGCCTTCTCCTCGCGTCTGCGGCTCTCGAGTGCGGCGGAGATGAGCTGGCGCTCAAGTTCGGTGACATCGCGCCCGCTGGTGGCTTCGGCATTTTCGAGCGCTTCCAGCTGGCGCACGGCGGCCTGGCGCTGGGCTTCGAGGGCGGCCAGTTCCTCGCGCGAATATTCGCGCGGCGCTGCGGCGGCGAGACAGCCTGCGAGCGGGAGGACAAGGAGACGGTGAAGAGGTATGCGCATGACAGACCGGTCATGGCATGAGGCGGGTGACTGTATCCTTAACAGACGTCCACCTTGTGGTAAGGATTGCAGCCAATTTTCAGGACTTAGGGTCCGGCCGAGTTCGCCTGTCAGCCGCCGGCGCCCTGCGGCGGTCCGAGCGGTTCGAAGGTCACCGAGGAAATGAGGAGGGCGCGCTGTTTCTCCGGGACCACTGGCCGGATGGCGAGATAGTCATAACGGGCTTCGTCATCGGCGCGGGGCGGCAGTGTATAGGTGAAGCTGGTGTCCTCGAACTGGCGCGTCACCGGCAGGATCTGCCAGCCGGATTCGTCGTCATTGTTGACAACATAGTTAACCCGCATCTCCTCTGCGCCATATTCCTCTGCGGCGCGCACGCGGATCGTGACCTTCAGCTCGCGACCGGCAAAGACGGTTTCAAGGTCGCGGTCCAGCACGAAATGAGGGCCTTGTAGCGGGGCTTCGCTGAGCACGTCATGGGTGACTGCGACACGAAGCACGGTCTGGCCGTCGATACGTTCGAGCGAGATGTCTGCATCGCCGCCCGCCACGAAGCGGTTGAGCTGGTCGCCGCTGACCGTGATGCGCTGATAGTCGGTATTGCCGCCGCTGACCGGTCCTGTCGGCAGCGCACCCAGACCGGGCAGGAGGGCGATGGCAACCAGAAGCACGGCTGCGGCGAGGGCGCTGGGGAAGAAAACGCGATCTGTCATGACGTTGGTGGCAGGCCCTGGAAGCGTGGACGCGAAAAATGTGGTCTCTGGAAGCTGGAAAACACGTTGGGCAGTTGATAGCAAGCTGGCAGCCGACAGCTCTTGGCGAAGGCGCGTTCTGCACGGAGGGTGACATGACATCGACAGCCCTTGCCCGGCGGGCGCGCGAGGCCCGCGAATGGATGCTGGATCAGTGTTTCGACCTGTGGAGCCGCGAGGGTGTGCAGGGGGGCAATCTGTTCCGCGAAGCGCTGGACATCACCCACCGGCCGATTGACAGCGACACGGTCCGCGCCCGCGTCCAGGCGCGCCAGACCTATGTGTTCACGCAGGCAAAGCGTCTTGGCTGGGAGGCTGACCGGGCCGACCGGCTGATCAATTATGGCGTTGAGGCGCTGGCCAAGTCGGCCCGCCGGCCGGACGGGTTGACGGGGCGGCGGATTTCGCCGGACGGAAGCGGGCTGAGCGAGGACACGGCCGACCTTTATGATATCGCCTTCGCGCTCTTCGCGCTCGCCCATGCCGCGCAGGCTGGCCATGAGACGGCCGGCGCCTATGCACGCCAGCTGGCCGCAGACCTCGATGCGAAGATGGAAGACGTACGGGGCGGCGGGTTCTTCGAGACGCTGCCGCACGGCGACAAGCGCCTGCAGAACCCGCATATGCATCTTCTGGAAGCAAGTCTGGCCCTCTACGCCATTGAGGAAAAGCGCGATCATCTGGACCGGGCCCGCGCGCTGGTGAAACTGTTCGACGAGAAGATGCTCGACCAGACCAGCGGCACGATCGCAGAGACGTTTCAGGCGGGCTGGGCGCCGGAGACGTCGAAGGCGGGGCTCTATGTCGAGCCCGGCCATCAGTTCGAATGGGTGTGGCTGCTGAAATCCTATGCCGATGTGTCGGGCCGCGACCTTAACCCCGCAATTGGCCGGCTCTATGATTTCGGGCTTCGCACGCTGGACGCAGAGGGGCGTGTCTTTGCCAAGGCCACGCGCGAGGGTGAGATTGTCGACGGCTCCCGGCGGCTCTGGATGCAGACAGAGGCGCTCAAGGCCCACCTCGCGATGCTGGAGCTGGACGCCGACGAGCATTGCGACGCGCGCGCCGTCGAGTGTTTCGATGTGCTGATGGATGAGTATCTCACCCCCGAAGGCGGATGGATCGATGCCTACCATGCCGACGGGCAGGTGGCGGCTGACACGATGCCCGCTTCAAGCGGCTATCACGTCGTGCTGGCGTTTTGCGAGCTGTTGCGCGTAACCGGCGTCTGAGCTTAAACCTCCCCGTGACACCTACACACCGCTTGCAACAGGAATGCCGCACATGCCCAAACTCGCCCTTATCCGGCACGGACAGAGCCAGTGGAATCTCGAGAACCGGTTTACCGGATGGTGGGACGCGGACCTGACCGCCAAGGGCGAGGCTGAGGCGAAGCAGGCCGGCGAGCTGCTGAAGGATGTCGGTTTCGAGCCGCAGCAGGCCTTTACCAGCATGCAGACCCGCGCCATCCGCACGCTGTGGATCGCATTGACCGAGATGGATCGTGTCTGGCTGCCGGTGGAAAAGAGCTGGCGGCTCAATGAGCGCCACTATGGCGGCCTGACCGGCCTCGACAAGAAAGAGACTGCCGAGAAGCATGGCGAAGACCAGGTCCATATCTGGCGCCGTTCCTATGACACGCCGCCGCCGCCCATGGAGGCTGGCAGCAAGTACGACATGTCGAAAGATCCGCGCTATGCCGGTATCGACATTCCGGCGACGGAAAGCCTTAAACTGACCCTGGAGCGGGTGCTGCCCTATTGGCACGAGACGATTGCCGCGCGCCTTCGCCATGGCGCCGACATCGTCATCGCCGCGCATGGCAATTCCCTGCGTGCCTTGGTGAAACACCTCTTCCAGGTCGAGGACGACAAGATCACCGGTGTGGAGATCCCGACGGGCAATCCGCTCCTGATCGAGCTTGGCGACGGGCTGAAGCCGACATCGGCGAAATATCTCGACGGCGCACGGGCCACCGATCTGCCGGCCCTGCCTTAGGCCGTAAAATGCCTCAGCAGCGTTATATCCTGCGGGCCGCCGCGCCCGACGCAATCGGCATTCTGGCCGATATTGCGGGCTTCCTCGCGGCGGCGGGTCTGAACGTCGTGGAGAGCCAGGACTTTGGCGACAGCGAAACGCGGCGTTTTTTCGTCTGGGTCGAGTTTGAGACGCCGGACGATTTTTCCCGGGAAGGATTCGAGGCTGGGTTCGGAACGCTGGCGCAGAAACGTCAGATCGACTGGACACTGCGCCGGAAGGCAGACCAGCCGCGTGCGCTGATCATGGTGTCGAAAGGCGATCATTGCCTGAACGACCTGCTCTACCGTCACAGACGCGGCCAGCTTGGCGCCGAGGTGAGCGCTGTCGTTTCAAACCATGAGGATGCGCGCTGGCTGGCCGAGCGCCATGAGCTTGATTTCCATCATGTGCCCGTCACCCCGGAGACAAAGCAGGAGGCCGAGGCGCGCCTTCTGGGCCTTGTCGAGGCAACGCAGAGCGATTTCGTTGTGCTTGCCCGCTATATGCAGGTCCTGTCCGATGATCTGTCACGCGCGCTGGAAGGGCGGTGTATCAATATCCATCACTCCTTCCTGCCGAGCTTCAAGGGCGCGCGGCCCTATCATCAGGCCCACCGGCGCGGGGTGAAGCTGATCGGCGCGTCGGCGCACTATGTCACCGCCGATCTCGATGAGGGGCCGATCATTGCGCAGGATGTCTCCCCGGTCGATCACCGTATGACGCCGCAGCGCATGGCGGAAATCGGCCGCGACATTGAAGCGCGTGTCCTCTCGCGCGCGGTTACGGCACATGCAGAAGGGCGGGTTTTCCTGAACGGACTGCGGACGGTGGTATTCGAATGAGCGCTGAGCACACAAGTTTCATGCGCCGGGCGATTGAACTTGCCCGGGCCCAGCATGGTCGGACCGGGGCGAACCCGGCTGTGGGCTGCGTGCTCGTCTCTGCGGCCGGCAAACGCCTGTCAGAGGGCGCGACCGGCGATGGCGGGCGTCCGCATGCCGAGCAGCTGGCGCTTACCGCGATCGAAGGAAAGCTGCCGCCTGGCACGACTGCCTATGTCACGCTGGAGCCCTGCCTTGAGCGGTCGACGGGGGAAGCGGCCTGTTCTTCCCGTCTGATCGATGCGGGCATCAGCAAGGTGTTCATCGCGGTCATGGACCGTCACCCCAAGGGGGCGGGCGGCAAGGCGGCCATAGAGGCCGCGGGAATTGAGGTCGAGACAGGCTTTCTCGAAGAGGACGCCGCAGGCCTCTATGAGGACTTCTTCGCCTCGCTCGGCTGAGCTTCTTTCATGTAGAAGGGCGCGCGCGGGTCATTCCATTCGGCAGCGATGCCGGGCTGGCCGCGGCGCACCAGCCAGAACATGCCGACCAGGTCGCCGGTCCCGGCCCCGAGACGTCCTAGAAAGCCGTATTTCGAGCTGCCATGCCAGCGGCGCCGGTCATTCACCCGCTCTTCGCGCACCTCCCATCCGGCCCGTTTCATGAGGGCGGGAAGAAAGCGGTGCATCGAGGCGAAATAGGGAAGTTCGCGGAAGGCATCGGTCCGCATCAGCTTCCAGCCGCAGCCTGTATCGGTGGCGTCATCGCGCAGCATGAAGCGCCGAACGCCATTGGCGACACGCGACTGCAGCCATTTGAAGCCGCTATCATTGCGGCTGTTGCGCTTGCCCGCGATGAGGCCGAGCCGGCCGGTATGGCCCGGCGCGACAATCTCGGCCCAGAGGCGTTTTGTGTCGGCGATATCGTTCTGGCCGTCGCCGTCCAGAAGCTGGGTCCAGCGTCCGTTCACCTCACGCAGGCCTGTCATGAGCGCTGCGGACTTGCCGGCCCGCACGACATGGGTGCGCACGATAACGCGGTCCGGGTGGGCGGTTCTTGCCTCTTCAAGCTCAGCCGCTGTGGTGTCGGCGGAGCAATCGTTCACGCAGACAATTTCATAGTCGATCCCGGCAAGCGCGCCGTGAATTTCGTCGAGCAGCGGCAGGACATTTCCGGCTTCGTTGTAGAATGGGATGAGAACGCTGAGGTCGCGCGATTGCGTCACTGGCCGGCCTCAATGCGTTCCGCGAGGGCCCGGATCCGTGCGGCAGCATCGCCAATGGCAGCAGCGGCCCTGTCAGCCCCCGCAATGGCGGGCGTGGCCGATTTTGCTTCATCGAGCTCATCAAGCAGCGCGAGCGCGGCGATCAGCAGAAGTTTCTCCTCACCGATATCGCCCACGGCCTCGGCGATCTGGCGCACGCGCACATCGAGATCCTTTGAGAGATCGACCAGACGTGCTTCCTGGCCGGGCGCGCAGGCGACCGAATAGAGCTTGCCCTGTATGGTGATATCGGCCTTGGCCATCAGGCTTCCTTCTCGCGGTTCAGCGCGGCGCGCACTTCTTCGATGGCAGATCCCAGCGCTGCAGACGCCTCATCCGCGAGGGCCTGCAACTGTTTCTCGCGCGCCATGGAGGCGTCGAGATCTTCAGCAAGCCGAGCCCGGTCGGCGACCATGGCGGCGAGTTCCCGGCGTGCAAGGCCGGGGTCGCCTGCGGTCTCGAAAAGCCCCTCAAGTGCATCTTCAAGACGTGAGAGGGCGTCGTCGAGTTCCTGGCTGGCTGATTGAAATTTATCCATCACAATTTCCGATAGCAGGATGCAGCCCTGCGTGCCAAGCTGGTTGACAGCCAAGCCCGGCAACGTCCAAAGCGTTTCGCAAAATCATGAGGGTGTATTATGGCGGTTGAACACAAGGATATGGCCAATGCCATCCGCGCGCTTTCCATGGACGCGGTGGAGCAGGCGAAGTCCGGGCATGTCGGTCTTCCACTGGGCATGGCGGATGTCGCGACCATTTTGTGGACCCGTTACCTGAAACATGATCCGGCCGATCCCTTCTGGCCTGACCGCGACCGCTTCGTCCTGTCGGCGGGCCACGGCTCGATGCTGATCTACTCTCTCCTGCATCTGACGGGCTATGATAGTGTCAGCCGCGACGATATCCGCAATTTCCGCCAGCTGGGCGGCAAGACTCCGGGCCACCCGGAGAATTTCGTGACACGGGGCGTTGAGACGACCACCGGCCCGCTTGGGCAGGGCATTGCGACGGCTGTCGGCATGGCGATTGCCGAACGCCACCTCAATGCGCGCTTTGGCGACGACCTGGTCGACCACAAGACCTGGGTCATCGCGGGCGATGGCTGCCTCATGGAAGGTATCAGCCAGGAAGCGATCACGCTGGCTGGCCATATGAAGCTGAACAAACTGGTCGTCCTGTTCGACGACAATGCCGTGACCATTGATGGCGGGACGGATCTTGCCGATTCGACCGACCAGTGCATGCGGTTCGAGGCGGCCGGCTGGATCACCAGGCGCATCGACGGGCACAATACCGAAGAGATCCATGAGGCCCTCAGCTGGGCGCAGAGCCAGGACAAGCCGGTCATGATCGCCTGCAAGACGATCATCGGCTATGGCGCCCCGACCATTGCCGGTACCGGCAAGGCGCATGGCGGCCCCTATGGCGCGGATGAGATTGCCGGCATCCGCAAGAATATCGGCTGGGATCATGAGCCCTTCATGGTGCCGGACGAGATTGCCGACGCCTGGAAGCGCGAAGGCGCGCATGCCGCGAGCCAGCATGGCGAATGGAAAAAGCGCCGGGACGCCTCCGCCAAAAAGGGTGCGTTCGATGCGGCCATGGCGGGTGAGCTTGGCGATATTGAAGCCATCGTCCGCGCCCACAAACAGGATGTCGTCGACAGCGGCAAGGATGATGCGACCCGCAAATGGTCAGGCGCGGTGCTTGAGAAACTCACCGCCTCCATCCCGGAAATGATTGGCGGCTCGGCTGACCTGTCGGGCTCCAACAATACAAAGGCGAAATGCCAGGAGCCGATGACGCCGGACAATTGGGGCGGGCGCTATATCCATTATGGCGTGCGCGAGCATGGCATGGCAGCCGCGATGAACGGTATGGCCCTGCACAAGGGCATCATCCCTTATTCTGGCACCTTCCTCGTCTTTGCCGACTATTCGCGCGCGGCGATCCGTCTTGGCGCGCTGATGGGTGAACGGGTCATCCATGTGATGACCCATGATTCCATCGGTCTTGGCGAAGACGGCCCGACCCACCAGCCGGTCGAGCATGTCGCCAGCCTGCGGGCCATGCCGAACATGCATGTCTTCCGCCCTGCGGACGGCGTCGAAACGGCCGAATGCTGGGAACTGGCGCTGAAGAAGACAGATGGCCCGTCGACCATGGCGCTTACCCGTCAGACGGTTGGCAGCGTGCGCAAGGCGCATACCGACGAGAACCTGTCGGCCAAGGGCGGCTATGTCCTCTCTTCCGGCGATGGCGAGGAAAAGATTGTCCTCATCGCGACGGGCTCCGAGGTCGATATCGCCGTGCAGGCGCAGGAGATGCTGCGCGAGGCGGGGATCAGCGCGCGCGTGGTGTCCATGCCGTGCATGGAGCTGTTCGCCGAGCAGACACCTGCCTATCAGGAAGAGACGCTGGGCAAGGACCTGCCGCGAGTGGTGGTCGAAGCCGGGGTCCGCTTTGGCTGGGACCGCTGGATCGGCGCGCGCGGCGGCTTTGTCGGCATGGACAGCTTCGGCGCCAGCGCCCCCTATCAGGACCTCTATGAGCGCTTCGGCATCACACCGGAAGCGGTGGCAGAGATGGCAAGGTCGCTCGTTTCCTGAGAGGGTCGCCGTCCGGAATTCGGGTGGAGCAGGGGTCCAAACTGATCTAGGTCTGTGAAAACAGGCTGGGGGAGACGGAGATGGACTGGAACCTGCTTTACATGCTGATCAACGCGCTGGTGATTCCGGCGTGGCTGCTGCTTTTGCTGGCGCCGGGCTGGCGGACAACTGCGATCGCCGTGCATTCGGGCATTTATCCGCTGGCCTATGGTTCGCTTTATACGATCTGCCTGATCGCCTCGATTTTCTTCGGCCAGTCGGCCGAAGGTGTTGGCATGGGGTCGATTGCGGCGGTTTCGGCGCTGTTCGATCATCCAAATGGCGTCATCGTTGGCTGGTCGCACTATCTGGTTTTCGATCTTTTTGTCGGAGCCTGGATCGGGCGCGATTCGCGGCGCCGCGCCATTCCGCACCTCGCGGCCGCGCCCTGTATTCTGGCGAGCTTCCTGTTCGGGCCGGTGGGGCTTCTGGCCTATATGCTGGTGCGGATTTCGCGCGGCGAGGGGATCAGCCTGTTCGAGACTCCAGAGGAGACGCCGCGCCCATGACCTCTATTGGAACACCGCTTTCGCCATCTGCGACCAGGATCATGTTTCTGGGTTCCGGGGAGCTTGGGAAGGAAGTTGTCATCGAGCTGATGCGCCTCGGCGTCGAAGTCGTGGCCTGCGACCGCTATGCCGACGCGCCGGCCATGCAGGTGGCGCATCGCTCAGCGGTGTTCGACATGACCGACCGTACCGCGCTCCGGAAAGTGGTTGAGGACGAGAAGCCGCATTTCATCGTGCCCGAAATCGAGGCGATTGCCACGGACGAACTTGCGAAGATCGAAGCGGAGGGGCTTGCGACCGTTATTCCAACGGCGCGGGCAACGCAGCTCACCATGAACCGCGAAGGCATAAGGCGGCTGGCGGCCGAGGAGCTTGGCCTGCCGACCAGCGCCTATGCCTTTGCCTCTTCGGGCGAGGAGCTGGCAGAGGCGGCAGACAGGATTGGCTATCCGGTCTTTGTGAAGCCGGTCATGTCATCCTCCGGGAAAGGCCAGTCCTTTGTGAAATCGGCAGAGGAGATAGGGGCCGCCTGGGACACCGCGCTCAATGCAGGCCGCAAGCGCGAGACCCGCGTCATCGTCGAAGGGGCGGTGGATTTTGATTTCGAGATTACTTTTCTCACCGTGCGCGCCGTCAATGGTACGCATTTCTGCGCGCCTGTGGGCCACAGGCAGGAGAATGGGGATTATGTCGAGAGCTGGCAGCCCCAGCCGATGAGCGATGCGGCGCTGAAAGCGGCCGAGGACATGGCTCGCAAGGTGACCGATGCGCTGGGCGGGCTCGGCCTTTTCGGGGTGGAGATGTTCGTGAAGGGCGACAAGGTCTGGTTCTCTGAAGTCAGCCCCCGCCCGCATGATACAGGGCTCGTAACGCTCGCCACGCAGGCGCAGAGCGAGTTTGCCCTGCATGCCCGCGCCATTCTGGGCCTGCCGGTGGATACCACGCTCCTCACGCCGGGTGCGAGCGCGGTGATCTATGGCGGGGTGGAGGCTGAAGGTGTGGTCTTCGAGGGTCTGGACGAGGCGCTCAGCGTGCCGGGCAGCGAGCTTCGCCTGTTCGGCAAGCCGGTGAGCTATGAGCGCCGGCGGATGGGGGTGGTTGTGGCGCGGGGAGAGCGAATCGAGACCGCCCGGGAGCGTGCCCGCGAAGCAGCCGCAAAGGTCCGTGTGCGGGCAAAGTGAGCGCGATTTCAGGCGGCGACAGATCAGGTGGGCGAAAATCGCGCCTAATTCTGCACCTGCCCATGCGGCATAAGCGGTTTCCGGGGGCGGTCATGCTGGACGCGAGCGGTCTGGACAGCTAAACCCCGGCGTCAAGAACTCTAGGCGTCTAGCCTCAAAATTTGCCGGAATGGAGAAGACAACATGGCAGTTCGTGTAGCCATCAACGGATTTGGCCGGATTGGCCGGAATGTACTGCGTTCGATCCTTGAGTATGGACGTGACGATATCGAGATCGTCTCGATCAATGATCTGGGGCCGGTCGAGACCAACGCACACCTTCTGAAATACGATTCGGTCCACGGCACGCTGCCGATGGACGTTTCGGTCGATGGCGACACGATCAAGGTTGGCGGCCAGTCCTTCAAGGTGACCGCGATCCGTGACCCGAAAGAGCTGCCGCACAAGGAAAACAACGTCGACATCGCCATGGAGTGTACGGGCATCTTCGCCTCCAAGGAAAAGGCGTCTGCCCACCTTGAGGCCGGTGCCAAGCGCGTTCTGGTTTCCGCCCCCGCCGCAGGTGCCGACAAGACCATCGTCTATGGCGTGAACCATGAGACGCTGACCAAAGAGGACCTCGTCGTCTCCAACGCGTCCTGCACGACCAACTGCCTCTCGCCGGTCGCAAAGGTGCTGAACGACACGATCGGTATCGAGAAAGGGATCATGACCACGATCCACTCCTATACCGGCGACCAGCCCACGCTGGATGCCATGCACAAGGACCTCTATCGCGGCCGTGCGGCTGCGATGTCGATGATCCCGACCTCGACCGGCGCAGCCAAGGCTGTGGGCCTCGTCCTGCCGGAACTCAACGGCAAGCTCGATGGCTTCGCGATGCGTGTGCCGACGCCGAACGTGTCTGTGGTGGACCTCAAATTCATCGCCAAGCGCGACACGACGGTCGAAGAGATCAATGACGCGATCCGCAAGGCTGCCGATGGCCCGCTCAAGGGTGTGCTCGGCTATACCGATGCGCCGAACGTCTCCATCGACTTCAACCACAATCCGCACTCGTCGGTCTTCCACATGGACCAGACCAAGGTGATGGACGGCAATATGGTGTCGATCCTGTCCTGGTATGACAATGAGTGGGGTTTCTCCACACGCATGAGCGATACCGCCATCGCGATGTCGAAACTTATCTAGACACCCCTTCACGCAAGGAGCGTCCCCATGTCCGACTTCAGACGGATCGAGGATATCGAGGACCTGGCCCTGAAGACGGCGCTCGTCCGCGTCGACTTCAACGTGCCGGTCGACGATGCCGGCAAGGTGACCGACGATACGCGGCTGCGCGCCGCGCTGCCGACGGTTCAGTATCTCACCAATAAGGGCGCCAAGGTTGCGCTTCTGGCCCACTTTGGTCGCCCCAAGGGTGAGGTAAAACCAGAGCTTAGCCTGAAGCCGGTGGCCGAGGCCTTCTCCGGCGTCCTCGGCGCGCCGGTCGGCTTTGCGTCCGATTGTGTTGGCGAGGCGGCCGAGAACGCCCTGGCCTCCATCCAGGGCGGCGGCGTTGTCCTGCTGGAGAACACGCGGTTCAAGCCGGGTGAGACCAAGAATGACGACACGCTCGCCGATGGGATGGCCAAGCTTGGCGACGTTTACGTCAATGACGCCTTTTCTGCCGCGCACCGGGCACACGTCTCCACAGAGGGGCTTGCCCGGCGCCTTCCGGCCTATGCCGGCAAGGCGATGCAGCGCGAACTCGATGCGCTTGAAGCGGCGCTCGGCAGCCCTGAGCGCCCGGTTCTTGCCGTGGTGGGCGGGGCGAAGGTTTCGACCAAGATCGACCTGTTGAAGAACCTTGTTTCCAAGGTCGACGCACTCGCCATTGGCGGCGGCATGGCGAACACCTTCCTCGCGGCGCGCGGCCATTCTGTCGGCAAGTCGCTGTGTGAGCATGACCTGACCGACACCTGCCGTGAGATAGAGAAGAACGCGGCCGCGTCCGGGTGCGATATCCTCCTGCCGCAGGATGTGGTCGTGGCGAAGGAATTCGCCGCCAATGCAGACCATCGCATCTGCTCGACTGGTGAAGTTGCCGACAATGAGATGATCCTGGATGCCGGGCCGCAATCGGTGGGTATTCTTGCGATCGCCATGGATGCGGCCAAGACGCTCGTCTGGAACGGTCCGCTCGGCGCGTTTGAGACTGTGCCCTTCGACAAGGCGACGGTCGAGGCTGCGCGCGCGGCAGCCAGCCGGTGCCGGGATGGCGAGCTTGTCGCTGTGGCCGGCGGCGGCGACACAGTCGCGGCGCTGAACCATGCCGGTGTCGCAGACGATTTCACCTTTGTTTCGACCGCGGGCGGCGCCTTCCTGGAATGGATGGAAGGCAAGCCGCTGCCGGGTGTCGAGGCGCTCAAGAAAAACCAGAACTGATCAGATCGCACGACGGGGAAGAGGACCGCACGAAATGGCAAATGCAGAGATGAGAAAACAGGCCGCAACAAAGGACGGCTTTATCGCAGCACTGGACCAGTCCGGCGGGTCCACACCCAAGGCGCTGCGTCTCTATGGCGTCGAAGAAAGCGCCTATACCAATGACGACGAGATGTTCACCCTCGTCCATGAAATGCGCGCCCGTATTATCACCGCGCCGGCATTCAACGGTGAAAAAGTGATGGGCGCGATCCTCTTCGAAAAAACTATGGACGGTGAAGTCGATGGCAAGCCGACGGCGAAATATCTCTGGGAAGACTGCGGCGTCGTCCCTTTCCTGAAGGTCGACAAGGGCCTTGCGGACGACAAGGGCGGCGTTCAGGTCATGAAGCCGATGCCGGATCTCGACGCGCTGCTTGAGCGCGCTGTTTCCAAGGGCATCTTCGGCACCAAGATGCGCTCGGTCATCAACGCGGCGACCCGCGAGGGTATCGCGGAAGTGGTCAAGCAGCAGTTCGAAGTCGGCAAGCAGATCCTCGGCCACGGCCTGGTGCCCATCATCGAGCCGGAAGTGACCATCACCATTTCCGACAAGGCCGAAGCGGAAGACATCCTGCTGGAAGAGATCACCAAGGAGCTCGACAAGCTGTCAGAAGGCCAGGAGGTCATGCTGAAGCTGACCCTTCCGGAGAAGAACAATCTCTACAAGCCGCTGGTCGACCATCCGCGCGTGATGCGCGTCGTGGCCCTGTCGGGCGGTTATTCACGCGAGGAGGCCTGTGCCCGCCTCGCCAAGAATACCGGCATGATCGCCAGTTTCTCGCGCGCCCTGACCGAAGGGCTGTCGATTGCCCAGTCTGACGAGGATTTCAACGCCAAGCTTGGCGATTCCATCGACAATATCTGTGAGGCCTCGCGCGCCGGTTAGCTGTGCCAGCCTCTGCAAACAGGGAAGGCGTCACCGTCGCGGTGGCGCCTTTTCTTTTCGGGAAAAGCGGCTAAGCCTTTGGGTATGCTTGAGATGCGGCCCAATTGTGAGACCTGTGACCGGGACCTGCCGGCGGACCGGAAAGGGGCCGTTATCTGTTCCTTTGAGTGCACCTTTTGCGAGCCTTGCGCCGATGAGGTTCATGCCGGGGCCTGTCCAAATTGCGGTGGTGGCTTCATGCCCCGGCCGACACGTGCTGGGGAGGCGCTTGAACGATTTCCGGCCAGCACAAAACGGGTCCTCGCCTCAAAATAGTGTTGCCTTCCGCTGGGCCAGCCAAGGTCCATTGTGCGCAACACAATTGGAGGCCGCTGCAAATGCTCATCGTCTATGAACACCCGCTTTCGCCCTATGCGCAGAAAGTGAAAATCTCGCTGCGTGAGAAAGGGATCGATTTCGAGACGCGCCTGCCTGCGGGGATCGGGACCGGCTCGACGTCTGACGATTTCATGACAGGTAATCCGCGCGGTGAGGTGCCCTTCCTGCGCGATGGCGATGCGGCCATCTTCGATTCGACCATCATCCTTGAATATATCGAGGACAAATGGCCGACCCCGCCCATGCTGCCGGACACGCCGCTGGACCGGGCGCGGGTGCGCCTGATCGAGGATGTCATGGACTGCCATTATGAGCCGATCAACTGGGGTCTTGGGGAGCTGAACAGTTTCAAGCGCGCGACCGGCGCGCTGGCAGACAGGATCACGGCGCGCGCAGGCGAACAGGTCGCCGGGCTGCACCAGTGGCTGGAACGCGAGCTTGGCGACCGCGACTGGTTCAATGGCGGGACTTTTGGCTGGGGGGACCTGTCGGTCGTGCCCTATATCAATGGCTCTGCCGGGTTCGGCTTCACGCCGCCCAAGGGCAGCAAGCTGGAGGCCTGGCACAAGCGGGCGATGGACCGGACAAGCGTATCGACCTCCGCGCAGGAGGCCGTAGACAGCGTGTCCGGCATGCAGGATGTCAGCGGCGCGGTCGAAGCCGGGCTGTTCAAGCGCGAATATCGTGACCACCGGCTGGAATGGATGATCAAGTCCGGTGGTCTCGATGTCGTTCTGAAAGGTCTGGAGAAGGACAATATCCGGTTTACGCCGGACTTCAGCTAGGCAGGCTTTGCGCGGGGCGCCGAAACCATTACCTAGGCGCCCATGACCGACATCACGCGAGAGCGCACCCGCCTTTATCTCATCACTCCGTCCAGCGTGCCGGACGTTGCCGCCTTTGCAAAGACATTCGAAGGCGCGCTGGAAGGCGGCGACGTTGCCTCGCTGCAGGTGCGCATCAAGCCGGACGGCCTGGTCGATGAGGCGGCGACGGAAGCTGTCGCGCGCGCGCTTTTGCCGATCTGCCGCGAGCAGGATGTGGCTCTCATCATCAATGACAGCGTGGATGTGTGCGAGAAGGTCGGGGCAGACGGGGTCCACCTTGGTGCACTGGATATGCGGGTGAAGGATGCGCGCAAGCGTCTTGGCAAGCAGCCGATCATCGGCGCGACCGCCAAGAATTCACGCCATGTCGCGATGGAAGCGGGCGAGCAGGGCGCCGACTATGTCGCGTTCGGAGCCTTTTTCCCCAGTGAAACCAAGGCCGATACGGTGCCCGCAGATACCGAACTTCTGACCTGGTGGCAGGCGGTGATGGAGCTGCCCTGCGTCGCGATTGGCGGGATCACGGCCGAGCGCGCCCGGGAGCTCTCGGCGGCAGGCGCGGATTTCCTGGCCGTGAGCGCGGGCGTCTGGGCGCATCCGGACGGGCCGGCCGCAGCGGTGCGCGCGTTCAATGCCGCGCTGGATGAAGCGGCAGACGCTTTCTGAGACTTAGTTGTGCGACTTGTCCAGGCGCAGGACCGCCAGAACGCATTCGGCGAAGACGCGCAGGATCAGCAGCTGGACGGCGACGATGACCGGCGTCTTGAGGACGCCCCAAAGGGCCATGCCGAAATTCTCACCGAAATAGGTGAGATAGAAGACGAACGTCTCCACACCCCGCCAGAGGGTGAAAATGATGAACAGATAGAAGAGGAGCCGCGTGAGCAGTTCGCCCAGCGGCTTCTCGAAGCTCAAATAATTGGAGAGCATATTCACCGCTCTTATACTCCATTCTGGTTAGCGGAGCGGCTGCCGGAACAGGCCCCTTAAAGGTCCCTTTCCTTTTCCTTCATTGCGCGGATGGCCGCAAGATTGTCGCTGATGCGAAAGATGACGATCATCATTTCACACAGGATGCGCACATAGATAACGCTCAGCGGCAGAAAAATCAGGCCGACGATAAACATGCCGAACTGGCCCGTGAACAGGCTGTTCAGGACGAAGTATATATCGAAAAGGATGACGAGAACGAGCAGGATATAATACAGGAACTTGACGATTGTCCCTGTAATCATCTTGTCGAAGCTCAAAAAGCGACCAAGCAAACCATCCATGGCATTCCCCTTTGCTGTTCAGTTGCCTTTGCCCCCGTACATGATTTGCCGAGGCGTTGGAAGCCAAAGTCAGGCTGCCCCCAAAATGCGCCCTCTGCTTGACCATATGGGCTGCCACAGCTACCTCGCGCCCATCATCGACTTACAGGAAATTCGCGCATGGCCAAGATCAATGGCAATGAAATCAAGCCGGGCAATGTCATCGAGCATCAGGGCAGTGTCTGGCGCGCGGTCAAGACCAATTCGGTGAAGCCCGGCAAGGGCGGCGCCTTCAACCAGGTCGAGCTGCGCAATCTGATCAACGGATCGAAGCTCAATGAGCGCTTCCGCTCTTCGGAGACGGTCGAGAAGGTCCGCCTTGAGCAGAAGGACTATCAATACCTCTTCGATGCGGGCGAAGCGCATGCCTTCATGGATCAGGAAACCTTCGAGCAGATCGAGATCCAGAAGGATTTCATTGGCGAGCAGGAAGCCTTCCTTCAAAGCGAAATGGTCGTCGTTATTGAGTTCTATGAAGAAAAACCGATCGGTATTTCCCTTCCTGATCAGGTCATTCTCACCATCGAGGAAACCGAACCGGTGGTGAAGGGCCAGACGGCCGCAAACAGCTTCAAGCCGGCGACCTGCGAGAACGGTATCCGCGTCATGGTCCCACCCTTCGTCGGACAGGGTGAGCGGATCGTGGTGCAAACCGAAGACTCTACCTACCTGAAACGCGCCGACTAACAGGCTTTTTCAATGTCCAAACCCTCACCCGTCGGAACCGTCATGATTGCGGCCGCGCGCGCCGCAGGCCGCTCGCTTGCGCGCGATTTCGGGGAAGTGGAGAACCTGCAGGTTTCCAAGAAGGGCCCTGCGGACTTCGTTTCCAATGCCGACCACCGCGCCGAGCAGATCATCTATGACAGCCTGACCAAGGCCCGGCCCGGCTATGGCTTCCTGATGGAAGAGCGCGGCGTGGTCGAGGGGTCGGACAAGTCCAACCGGTTTATCGTCGATCCGCTGGATGGCACGCTGAACTTCCTGCACGGCCAGCCTCACTATGCGGTGTCCATCGGGCTGGAGCGGGAAGGCAAGCTGCTGGCCGGTGTCGTCTATGACGTCGCCAAGAATGAGATTTTCTGGGCAGAAACCGGCCGGGGTGCCTGGCTGGACCAGCGCAAGCTTCTGGTGGCCGGGCGCAAGAATACCGAAGAAGCCGTCCTTGCCATGGGCTCGCCCTGGGTCGGACGCGGCGCCAATGCGCACCGCCTGTTCGCAGGTGAGCTTGGAGCCCTGACACCGGTGACAGCCGGGCTTCGCCGCAATGGCTCGGCGGCGCTGGACCTTGCTTGGGTGGCAGCCGGCCGGTTCGATGGCTTCTGGGAACGGGGCCTGAAACCCTGGGACATCGCAGCCGGTATCGTTCTGGTGCGCGAAGCTGGCGGTTTTGTCGAAGAGATCGATGGCGGCGACGTGCTGGAGACCGGCAATATCCTGGCGGCGAATGAGCCGCTCATGCCGAAGCTGCGCGAGCGCCTGCGCAAGGCGAAAGCTTTCATGGACGGCTGAGGCGAGGCCTATTCGGCCGCTTCTGCAGCAAACTGCATTTCAGCGAGGCGGGCATAGAGCCCGCCTTTTTTGACGAGTGTATCGTGGCTGCCTTCTTCCACGATGCGCCCTTGATCCATGACGAGGATGCGGTTGGCGCGCCGGATCGTGGAGAGGCGGTGTGCGATGACGAGCGTGGTGCGCCCTTCCGCAGCGGTCGCAATCGCCTTCTGGACGAGGCCCTCGCTCTCACTGTCGAGGGCTGAGGTCGCCTCATCGAGGAGCAGGATAGGCGCCTTGCGCACGAGCGCGCGGGCAAGCGCGACGCGCTGACGCTGGCCGCCCGACAGGCTGCGGCCCTTCTGGCCAAGGTCCGCGTCGAGACCGCCGCGTTCTTCCAGAAAACGCCAGGCTTCGGCCATGCGCGCTGCCTCGATAAGCTCCTCATCCGGTGCTTTGCCCTCCTGCGCGCCGAAAGCGATATTCTCACGGGCCGTGCCCGTGAAGAGAGCCGATTCCTGAGGCGCATAGGCAAACTGGGCCCGCCAGAGGGCAGGGTCCGTCTCGGGGGCTTCGACACCATCGACAATTATGCGGCCTGTCTGCGGATCAAACAGGCGGAGGGCGAGGCGGAAGACGGTGGATTTGCCGGCGCCGGACGGGCCGACGAGCGCCACGAACTCTCCGGGCTGTACATCCAGGCTGAAATCATGAAGGGCGGGGGCATCGTCGGTGCGATAGGAGAAATCGACATGGTCGAAGACGAGGTGGCCTCTGGAGGGCGAGGCAACCGGCTTTGCCTGCGGTGGCGGCAGGATTTCCGGCGTCTCGCGCAGGATTTCGCTGGCCCGGTCACTGGCGCCGGCGGCGCGCATGACTTCGCCCCAGACCTCTGCCAGCATCCCGAAGCCGGAGCCTGCGTAGAAGGCATAAAGGATCATCTGGGTCAGCTCGCCCGGCGACATCTGGCCTGTCGCCACAGCACGGGCGCCGAGCCAGAGAATGCCGACCATGCCGCCCAGCAGCATGATGGAGACCGCGAGGATCATGAAGGCCCGCGCGGTAATCCGTCTGAGCGCGGCCTGGAAAACGGCTTCTGCGGCAGCGGCAAAACTGCGTTCGCGCCGGCTTTCCTGACCATAGGCCTGCACCAGCTCGATGGCATCGAGCGCCTCTGAGGCCTGCGCGCCCGCATCAGCAAGACGTGACTGCGCCCGGTTCGACGCACCGCGAATGATGCGGCCGATGATCATGACCGGCAGCATCGCCACCGGGATCATCAGGAGAAGCGTGCCGCCGAGCTTCCAGTTGGTAATCAGCATCATGGCGATGGCGCCGGTGGTCGATAGCAGGGTGCGGGTCGCCAGCGAGGCCGATGTGCCGAGGAATTGCTCGATCAGGGTCACATCGGCTGTGAGACGGGACACACTCTCGCCGGAGCGCATGCCGGCATGGAAGCGCGGACCGAGGCTGAGCAGTTTCGCATAGAGGTCGGTGCGCATATCTGCGGCCACACGTTCGCCGAAGCGGGAGACGAAATAGAAGCGAAGCGCGCTCAATACGCCCATGAGAATGGCGGCCATGAGGACGTAGAGAAAATAGCGGTCAATCGTGTCGAGAAGTGCGGCGCCGTCTGCGCCCCCTGCACCGGCATCGACCGCCCGGCCAAACAGCCACGGAATGCTGAGGGCGGCGAGGGTCGATACCACAAGGAAGAAGAGAGCTACGAAAACCAGTGTCAGATGCTTGCGCACATAGGGCCAGAGCAGGGCGAGCGGCTTGATACTGCGCGCCTTGGGCCGGTCTGCGCCGCCCTGGTTTGGAAGCGTTTCGCGCCGGTCGTCGCTGATCTGGGTTGAGCGGTCGCTCATCTCTTGCACCTTCCTTGGCATCCGGCCCCTTGCGGGCTGGGCCTCAATCTACTAAGACCCCGCTTTCCGAATTTCACAGAGGCCAATCCGCGCAGGGTGGCCGCTGACCGCGAGGACTAGAGACGATGAAAGCCGAAGGCCATCCCGATTATCACTTCATCACTGTCGTCATGACGGATGGGACTGAGTATCAGACCCGTTCGACCTACGGCAAAGAAGGCGACAAGCTGACGCTGGATATCGATTCCAGCTCGCACCCGGCATGGACCGGCGGCAGCCAGCAGCTTGACCGCGGCGGCCGCGTGTCGCGCTTCAAGGACAAGTTCAAGGGCTTCGGCGTCTAGGCCAGCTTTCGAACAAAGAGCTTCAGAAAATCCCCGTGCGATGCGCGGGGATTTTTTTTATGCCGTCTCATCGGCTGGTTTTTCGCCCTGCTTGGCCGTTTCCAGGTCTTCCGCGCGTGGCGGGGTGCGGTGCTCCAGCGCGAGATAATCGCGTGATCGCATTTCAAACAGCCGGCTCGCCGTGCGCTGGAACTCGAAACTTCCATCGCCGGCCGGGTAGAGGTCTTCCGGCTCTGCCTCTGCCGTCGCGACGAGTTTGACGCGCGCTTCATAGAGCGCATCGATCAGGGCGACGAAACGGGCCGCTTCATTGCGCTTTTCCTTCGACAGAAGCGGAATGTCATCCAGAAGGACGGTGTGGAAGGTGGACGCAATGACGAGATAGTCGCGCGCGCCGAGCGGGCGGGCGCAAAGTTCCGGGAAAGAAAACCGGGCGACGCCGCCTGCTTCCCGGCTGACCTGTAGCTGGCGGCCCTTTACATGAAGGACGCAGCTATTGGCCCGCGCGCCAAGCGTCAGGCGCTCGAATGCCTCGTCCAGTAGCGTCTCCCGCTCGTCCGGATCATCCGAGACGTGCCAGACTGGCGCCGCGGTCAAGCGCTCCAGCCGGTAATCGCGCTCTGCGACAAGCTCGAAGATGTCGCATTCGTCCTTGATGCGTTCGATAAAGGGCAGGAAGAGCTGGCGGTTAAGGCCGTCCTTGTAGAGATCGTCCGGGTGACGGTTGGAGGTTGCGACCACCGTCACGCGGTCCTCGAACAAATTCTCAAAGAGGCGCCCGAGGATCATGGCGTCTGCGATCTGGGTGACCTGAAACTCATCAAAGCAGAGAAGTTTGGCTTCAGACGCGATGAGTTTGGCGACGGGTGGGATCGGGTCGCTGCCGGCGCCCTTCACCCGGTGGTCGGCGCGCTTGCGCTCGGCCTCGCTCATCTCTCGCCAGGCATTCATCTCATCGTGGACCCGGCCCATGAATTCATGAAAGTGGACGCGCTTGGCCTTTACCGGTGAGAGATCATGGAAAAGGTCCATCAGCATGGACTTGCCCCGGCCGACACCGCCCCAGAGGTAGAGGCCCTTCACCTTCGTTTCCTTACGGAAGAGGCCTGCAGGCTTTGCTTCTGCCAGCCGCTCCAGCACGCTGTCGAGCTTGCGGGCCGCCTCGCGCTGGGCGCTGTCCTCATTGAGTTTACCGGCTTCGACCCGTTTGTCGTATTCGCGTTCGACACTCATTCTGGGCTCAGCCTCCACCGATCATCTGGGATACCTGTTGCGAGAAGACAGACAGCGATTGCGGCGCGACCACAATGGTTGCAACGAGGCCCGCAATCGCCCCGCCAATATGCGCCTCATGGCCGATCACACGGTTCTCGCGCTTGGCGAGGATCACGCTGATGGTGATGAACAGGACGCCGAAGACGATGGCGGGCATCGGAATGATGAAGAAGAGCAGCATCGCGAAGGGCTTGAACAGGCAGAACGCCAGGATGATGCCTGATGTCGCCCCTGACGCACCGAGCGCGCGATAGTCCGGCGCATTATAGTTCTCCAGAAGCGCCCAGAGATTGCCGCCAAGAAGGGCGGCGGCATAGACGAACACGAAAGCGGGCGTGCCGAGCTCGTATTCGATATAGCGCCCGAACTGGAAGAGAACGAACATGTTGATGAGCAGGTGGAAAACCCCACCATGCAGGAAGCCGGAGGTCACCAGACGGTGATATTCCCTGTTCCGGCGAACCGCCTCGACATGGAAAAGATTGGCAAGCAGGAATTTCGGGTTCAGCCAGCCATAGAGGCTGACGGCAACATTGAGCGCGATAAGCGTCAGCGTCGCGGGAAAGAGGGAGAAATTTTCCATGCCGGACGCCTATCGCAGGACGCGGCGGAAAAACACCGGAAAATGCGTCACTGGCAGGCGGCCCTGGCGATGTCAGATGTGGTGTTCGGCGAGGCTGATTGTCCGGGCGCGGCTTTCGGCGCTGGCGTGCAGCTCGGCCAGGTTGCACGGACGGCCAAGCAGATAGCCCTGGACCTTTGAGAAACCGGCCAGCCTGACAAGACGCAACTGGTCTTCGGTCTCTATGCCCTCTGCGACGATATCGACTTCCATGATGCTGCCGATGCCCGACATGAGGGCGAGCAGTTGCTGGGTCCGCCGGTTTTCACCGGCCTGGGCGAAGAAGGACCTGTCGACCTTGATCCGGTCCACGGGCAGGCTTTCGAGCCGGCTCAATGAGGAATAGCCCGTGCCGAAATCGTCCAGCGCCACGGTCACGCCGCTTTCGCGTATGGTCTTGAGACGGGCGCGCGAGACGTCGAGATCCTCGAGGATGCCTCTTTCGGTAATTTCGAGCTCGAGCAGATTTGCCGGAAAACCCGTCTCGTCCAGAATGGACAGGAGCGAATCGATAAAATCCTCGCCCATGATTTCCATCGGCGACACATTCACATTCAGCCGTAGCGTCTCGTTGCGTGCCGTCATCCAATCCAGCGCCTCGGTGCAGGCAAGGCGGAGTGTGTGCTGGCCGAGCGCGACAATCGCCCGGCTGCTTTCGGCAATAGTGATGAACTCATCGGGAGAGATCGGGCCATATTCGGGATGGGTCCAGCGGGCGAGGGCTTCGACGCCGCTGAGCTCGCCAGTGCGCACCTCAAAGATCGGCTGGTAGACCATCTCGATTGCGCCGGATTGGATGGCCGCGGAGAGGTCGCGCCGGATGGCAAGGCGCCGGTCCAGACGCTGCTGGATGTCTTCCTCACAGACAATCGACTGCCCGCCCCCAAGGGACTTGGCCTCATAGACGGCGGCGTCCGCGCGCTCCAGAGCTGCCGAAAGCGTCGTGGAGGCCTTGGTGGAGGCCGCGCCGATGGAGGCGGCCATGTCGATCAGCCGGTCATGGATTTTGATCGGACGGGAGATGGCCGTGGCAAACTGGTCGGCCAGCCATCCCAGACGGATCGGGTCGCGGCCGATTTTCAGAAGGGCGCAGAACTCATCGCCGCCAAGCCGGAAAACCTCAAGGCCGGGAATGGCGTCCTCGAACGCCCGGAAACGCGCGCCGAGCTCTTTCAGGGCGGTATCGCCCGCCTCATGGCCCTGACGGTCATTGAGATGTTTGAAATTATCAAGATCGATGCAGATGACCAGCGTTTCAGCGCATTCCGCGTGAGTGTTGCCGGCCTCCAGGGAGGCGGTGAAAGCATGGCGGTTCTTCAGGCCTGTCAGCCGGTCGCTCATGGCGAGGACTTTGAGCTTTTCCTCGGCTTCGGCCTTCTCGGTAATGTCATGGGCGATGACGCGGTAGCCGGCGAAGCTGCCATCGGCATCGACAATCGGCTGGCCGGTACATTCGACGCGCCGCGTCACATCTCCGATCCGCAGATTGGCGTTGATCGCGTCGAAGGTGGATCGGGTTTTGACGGCTGCGCGGAACGTATCGGCCTGGTTTTCCCAGTCGAAGAGGAGTGACTTCCAGTGCTGGCCGACCGCATCACCCGTGCCGAAGAAATCGGTCACGATGCCATTCGTATCAATCTCGAAGTGCCAGTCCGAAGACATGGTCGCATAGTGGGCGAAGCGCTCTTTCAGTATGCTTTCCTTGTGCGCAACCCGGTTCATGGATTTGTAGGCCGCCCCCGTGACCTTTTTCGGCAGGATAGCGGCGAGGGCGCTCCCCAGCACGATGACGCTGAGGGCGATAGAGGTGAGGAATGTCTCGTCGCGACCCGCAAAGAGGACGGTCACGTCAGGCGTCTCCAGCAGGTAGACATTGGTGAAAACGACCAGTCCGAGGGTGTAGATAACCGACAGCCAGATCGGGGCGAAAAGACCGAACATGAACGGGCTGAGACCCAAGAGAAGCAATCCGATCCATGCGCCCGCCCCATGCATTACGATCTCTGTGACGAGATTGGCCGGGATGCTCAGGCAGACGAGAAGGACCTGCAGCTTTGGGGCCTGTTTCCTGAAGGCAAGAAAAATGGCGAGGCCAAGGCCGGTAAACGTCACCGCATCGACAATCGCGAGAACCCCGAAGGGATAGATGCCAGCGGCAATCATGGAGATGACGATAAAGCTGGTGGTGACAAGAATGGCCGTGGCGCTGAAGATGACCAGAAGCTGCTGGACACGTGCCTGATCCAGTGCGCTGAAAGACCAGGGGGCGTCGGCGCCCAACGGTTTGTCTGAGCTTGTTTTACTCGTCAAATCGTTCATCGAACCTCCACCCTCAGGGTCCGCTCATAGACGTAAATACTTTGGGGCAAGCCAATGGTCGACGGGAATCCGCAAGGGTTGCGGTAATATCCTGTTAAGACAGAGGGCAAGACCGGGCGCGCGCTTCTGGATATCCGAAAGCAGGCCGCTTTATCAGGCAGCGAATGTGCGCCCGCCGGACGTGGCTTGCGGCATCTGCTCAAAGAAGAAATCCAGCATCGCTTCGGGGCGCTGGATGAAGCGGTTATAGGGCAGGCTTGCCTTGAAGACAGGGTCGGCGGCGATGTTGCAGCCGCATTTGAGCGCCGTGGCCACAATCGCGTCGCGATCGGGATTGGCGCTGGCGACGGCAATCCGGTGCGGGCCCATATTGGCCAGGCGGGCGATTGTCATGTCGCCATCATAACTGTCGGGCAGCGTCAGTTCGGTAATAACGAGGTCGAAACGCTCAAGGCGCAGGCGGCGCTCGGCTTCCATGAGTGTGTGGGCCAGAACAAGATCGATCTGGACACGGGCACGGGCTGCCTTGTCAGCGGCCACTGCCAGCATGTCCCGCACCGGCTCATGATCCTCGATCCACAATACCTTCATAAAGCTCTACCCTGTGTACCGAACGCGTGGAGTGCAAAACGCAGCGTTCTCCCTCAATGGCGGCACTGTGACACCCATGCCTTTCAGCTTGGTAAAGCGAAACTTGCCGAAGTGTTTACAGACCCTCCAATCTGGTTACCGCATCACAGCATCGCATACGGACAAGTTTGTATGGTAGGTTCAACAGCGACCGCCGATATGGAATGATCATGCGCGTCCACGGGAGTTGAAATGCCGGATGTCACTGTAAACGAAGCAGAAAACACATCAGCTTTTCTGCGTGATATCGAAGAGAGCGATCAGCATATCGTGGATACGCTGATCGCCGAGCGCTGCCCGAGTTTTGTCGAACACTGGTCATGGCCGGTGACGCGCCGGGTGCTTTACAGGCTGCTTGGCTATCCGCGCGCGCGCCAGATGGCTGACAAGTTAATGACTTTGAACGGGCGCGACTCGTTCAATTATCTTGCCCGGGAGCTCGATGTGCGGCTCTCGATCCGCCATATCGACCGGCTGCCGGAAAAGGGGCGCTGCGTTGTGGCGGCTAACCATCCGACGGGTCTTGCCGACGGCGTGGCGGTCTGGGACGCGCTGATACAACGGCGCAAGGATGTGGTCTTTTTCGCCAATGCGGATGCGATCCGGGTCAATCCGCAATTCCAGGACGTGATCATCCCTATCGAATGGGTCGCGACCAAGCGCAGCCCGGCCAAGACGCGCGAAACCCTTAAGCGGGCTGCCGAAGCCTTCGAGGCGGAAAAATGCGTCGTGATCTTTCCCTCTGGCAAGCTCGCGAAGAAAATAGATGGTGTCCTGACAGAGCAGGACTGGTTCTCCACCGTGGTGAGCCTTGCGCGTAAACAGGGTGCCCCCATCGTGCCGCTGCATGTGGAAGCGGAAAACTCGAAACTCTTCTATCGCCTCAGCCGCATCAATGGCGAGCTGCGCGATATCACCCTCTTCCATGAGCTGCTGAACAAGCGCGGCGCCGCATTTGCCCTGACCTTCGGCCAGCCGATCCCGACTTATTCGCTGATGGGCGATGCAGCCGAGGTGACCGACGCGCTGAAGCGCCATGTGGCCTACACGCTGGGCGAGGACCCCGACGCCGAGTTTGGAAGATGAGCCAGCGGCCTTAGTTCAGGTGTAAGTGCGCAACTTATGGGTTGGCATTCGTTTGAAACGAAAGGGCTGAACATGGAAGAATTCTGGAACAACACGGTCACGCAGGTACAGGACTATGGGCCAAAAGTACTCTTTGCCCTGCTTATCCTCATCGGGGCCTATATCATCGGCCTCCTGCTCAAATGGGCAATCTCCACGGCAGTGAACAAGACCGGCTTCGGCAAGGCCGGGGTCGATCCCGACGGCAAGGCGACCAAGTCGCTCGGCGATAGTCTGGGCATTGCCGCCTTCTGGATCGTGATGCTGATCGGTGTCATCCAGGCGCTGACACGGCTTGAGCTGACGCAGATCGTCCAGCCTCTGAACGGCATGCTGAGCGACGTGCTCAACTATCTGCCCAATATTTTCGGGGCGATCCTGATCTTCATCGTCTTCATGATCGTCGCCAATGTCGTGCAGAAGACGGCCAAGGCAGTGTTCGTCTTTGCCGACCCGGTGCCACAGCGTCTTGGACTGACCAATGGGCCTGTGAACATCTCCGGCGTCACTGCGACGGTGCTGGCCGCAATTGTTGGCATTCTTGGCGCCATCGCTGCATTTGATGTCCTCGCCATTGAGGCGATTTCCCAGCCGGCGACGGAAATGCTGAACGAGATTATCGGGGCCATCCCGAACATCCTCATCGCGGCAATCCTGCTGACGGTCTTCGTCGTGATCGGCCGCTTTGTGCACAATCTCATCCTGCGCACGCTGCCCAATTTCGGCGTCGATAGCGCTGTGGCCGAGCTTGGTATCCTGAAGGGTGCCGACAAAGGGCTGACGGCGTCCAATGTCATCGCGAAGGGCGCGTTGTTCTTTATCGTGCTGCTGGGCCTGGTTCAGGCGATGCGCGCGCTGGAATTCGATGTCCTGACCGAGGCGACCTATACGGTGCTTGATCTGGCCGCCTCAATCGTCTTTGGCGCAATCATCATCTTTGCCGGTGTGGTCATCGCCCGCGTTGTCAGTGGGGCCATGGCTGCCTCTGGCGATGGGGTCAGCGACACAGTGGCCAAGGTCACCAAGTGGGCCATCATCGTGCTGGCGACCATTCTGGGCATCTCCCGTATGGAGCTTGATCCGACCGGGGGAGAGTTCGTGCTGAATGTCGCTGAAATGCTGGTGATGGGCGCCGCAGCCGGTCTCGCGATTGCGGTCGGCATCGGCTTTGGCTGGGGCGGCCGTGACTGGTTCGCCAAACAGCTTGAAAAGTGGAGCCGCAAGAGCGACGGCACGCCGTAAAGCCAGGCTTCAGATCAGATAGAAGAGGCCGCTCCATCCGGGGCGGCCTTTTTTGCTAAAGACGTGCGCTGACAAGTCCGGCGATTTTGGCGTGAAGCGCATTTGCCTCTGGCGAGACCGGGTCTGGCAGGTTGAGATAGCTCGCAATGATCAGCGGTTTGGCGTCGCTGGCGTGCGGGGGAATGGAAAAGGCGACGTCATTATTGGCGCCGTTACTGCTCGTTCCGGTCTTGTCGCCGCTGGTCCATCCGGCGGGCAGACCTGCGCGAAGCCGGTCGAGCCCTGTATCGGCCGCGATCATCCAGGTGCGGAGCATGTCGCGTGAAGGGGCCGAGAGCTGCGAGCCAAACAGGAAGCGGTCCAGATTGCGGGCCATGGCGCGCGGTGTTGTCGTGTCGCGCGGATCGCCGGGTTCATTCTCATTCAGGGCAGGCTCCATCCGGTCGAGCCGCGTGACCATGTCACCGCTGGCGCGCAGGCGCTGCGTAAATCCGTCCGGGCCGCCCAGTCCGGCAAGCAGCAGATTGGCGGCCGTATTGTCGCTGGTGCCAATCGTGGCCGCGCAGAGCTGTGACACCGGCAGACCCTGAGCGCCGACATGCTGGCTCGTCACGGGCGAATGGAAGACGAGGTCCTCGCCGGCGATCGGCACGCGCCGCTCAAGCGTCTCCCGTCCCGAATCGACTTCCTGAAGCACAAGACCGGCCATAAGCCATTTGAAGGTCGAGCACATGGCGAACCGCTCATCGGCGCGGTGCGAGACAAGGTCTTCGCCACCGGACGTTACGGCCGCGACCCCGAACCGCCCCTCATGGCCGAGTTCGAGGGCTTCAATCGGGCCGGGCGCGGGCTTCGCGGACGCACAGCCCCCAAACAGAGCGGTTGTGGCCCCAAGGCCGATCAGGACGGATCTTCGTGAAAACATGTGGCCGCTTATCGTGAGCTTTGCCCGGAGGTCTTCTGCCCGATTGGTGAAGACAAAATGAAAAACCGGCCGCAGCGGGCCGGTTTCTTCAAGTGTAGATGTCCCGCGAAGCTAGACGCGCTGCTGGCCTGCCGGGGTCAGCGAGCCGTGGCAATGCTTGTACTTCTTGCCGGAGCCACAGGGGCAGGGCGCGTTGCGCGGCGTCTGTGACCAGTCATCCTCTGCCTGGTGCAGCGGCGGGCCATCATGCGGATCATTCGGCCCCTCGACCACGTCAGGCGTCATTTCATTGTCGCCCGTGTCGGGGTTGAGGTGTGTTTCGCGCAGACTTTCGCTGGCCAGAATTGACTCGCGGGCCCTCACCAGAGCTTCTTCGTCACGTGCACGTTCCGCGGCGCGCTGTTGTTCGCTGGACGGCGGCGCGATGCGGATATTCATCAGGATGCGGGTCACTTCGTGGCGCAGCGTCGAGAGGAGTTCATTGAAGAGCTTGAACGCCTCTTCCTTGAACTCGTTCAGCGGGTCGCGCTGGCCATAGGAGCGAAGGTGGATGACCGAGCGAAGCTGGTCGATCTGCTGGAGGTGGTTGCGCCACTTGCTGTCGAGAACCTGAAGCAGGACCTGTTTCTCGACCGAGCGGATCTGTTCGGCGCCGGCGAGTTTCACCTTCTCCTCAAAGGCGTCGTCAGATGCCTTGCGGATACGTTCTGCGATCTCGTCATTGGCAACGCCTTCCTCGGCGGCCCAGTCAGCAAGCGGCAGGTCCAGGCCAAGCTCGGTCTTCAGTGTCTCGCTGAGGCCGGCCACGTCCCATTGCTCGGCGAAGGCCTTTTCCGGCATCGCTTCGCCGACCCATTCATCGATCATGTCATGGCGCATATCGGTGACTTCCTCGGTCACCTGTTCGGCATGCATGAATTCGCGGCGCTGTTCGAAGATCGCCTTGCGCTGGTCATTGATGACGTCGTCATATTTGAGGACGTTCTTGCGGATCTCGAAGTTGCGTTCCTCGATCTTCTTCTGCGAGGTCTCGATGGCCTTGTTCATCCAGGGATGGGTGATCCCCTCATCTTCCTTGATGCCGAGGCTCTTCATGATCGAGTTGAGACGGTCAGCCGCGAAGACGCGCATCAGATCGTCCTCAACGGAGATGAAGAATTTCGATTTGCCCGGGTCGCCCTGACGGCCGGTCCGCCCGCGAAGCTGGTTGTCGATGCGGCGGCTTTCATGGCGCTCCGTGCCCAGAACGAAGAGCCCGCCCGCAGCCAGCGCTTCCTTCTTGCCGGCCTCGATCTCGGCCTTGATTTCGGCCTCCATCTTCTCTTCTTCCTCGCGCGTCGGCTCGCGACCGTTCTTTTCCTTGAAGGCGTCGACAGCCTTCCAGAGCCGCATCTCAAGATTGCCGCCCAGCTGGATGTCGGTGCCCCGGCCAGCCATATTGGTCGCCACCGTCACCGCGCCTGGCAGACCGGCATCGGCGATGATTTCGGCTTCCTTCTCGTGGTGGCGCGCATTGAGGACGTTGTGCGGCACCTTGGCCTGCGTCAGCAGGGTGGAAATGATCTCGGATTTCTCAATCGAGGCGGTGCCCAGGAGGACCGGCTGGCCCTTGGCGCGCGCATCCTTCACCTCATTGATGATTTCCTGATATTTGGCCGACGCGACCCGGTAGACGACATCGTCGTCATCGACGCGCTGGATCGGCTTGTTGGTCGGCAGCTGGTAGACGTCCAGCTTATAGATATCGGCAAATTCGGCCGCTTCGGTGATCGCCGTACCGGTCATGCCGGCCAGCTTGTCATAGAGGCGGAAATAGTTCTGGAAGGTGATCGAGGCGAGCGTCTGGTTCTCGGGCTTGATGTCGACGCCTTCCTTGGCCTCGATGGCCTGGTGCAGGCCTTCCGACAGGCGGCGGCCTTCCATCATGCGGCCGGTGAACTCGTCGACCAGCATCACCTGGCCGTCCTTCATCAGATACTGCTTGTCGCGATGGAACAGCTTGTGGGCACGCAGCGCCTGGTTCGAGTGGTGCACGATGGAGACGTTCTGCGGGTCCCAGAGATTGCCCTCCAGCATGCCCGCTTCTTCGAGCATGCGTTCCATCTTCTCCATGCCCTCTTCGGTGAAGATGACAGAGCGCTGTTTCTCGTCGAGTTCGATATCGGTCTCGTCATCAAGCTGCGGGATGAGCTTGTCGATGGTGATGTAGAGCTCTGAACGGTCGTCCGTCGGGCCGGAAATGATCAGCGGCGTGCGCGCCTCGTCGATCAGGATGGAGTCGACCTCATCGACGATGGCGAAGGCGTGACCGCGCTGCGCCATCTGGTCGAGCGAGTATTTCATATTGTCGCGCAGATAGTCGAAGCCGAACTCATTGTTCGTGCCGTAGGTAATGTCGCAGGCATAGGCGGCCTTGCGTTCCTGGTCATTGAGGCCGTGCACAATCGTGCCGGTCGTCATGCCGAGGAAGCCATAGAGCTTGCCCATCCATTCCGCGTCGCGGCTGGCGAGATAGTCGTTCACGGTGATGACGTGCACGCCCTTGCCGGCCAGCGCGTTGAGATAGACCGCGAGCGTCGCGACCAGCGTCTTGCCCTCACCGGTGCGCATTTCGGCAATGGCGCCCTTGTGCAGGACCATGCCGCCGATAAGCTGCACATCGAAGTGGCGCATGCCGAGCGCGCGGACAGAGGCCTCGCGGACGACGGCAAAGGCTTCTTCGAGAACATCGTCCAGTGTCGCGCCATCGTCGAGGCGGGCGCGGAACTCATTTGTCTTCTGCTGCAGCTGCTCGTCCGACAGGGCCTGCATGTCGGTTTCCATCGCATTGATCCGCTCGACGCGCTTTCGCATCGGCTTGATCCGTCTGTCATTGGAGGAACCGAACATTTTACGGGCTAGGGAAAGCATGGAAACAAGCACCAATCTGCGCTGTTGACTTGAAGGACGCCTCCTGCCCAGAAATCATTATACAGGAGGTGCACGCAAGGCATGCGTGCAACGGGTGACTAAACCTCTCGACCAGTCCCCGCGGGAGACTTAAGAACGCCGCGAAATAGTGTCAATGCGGGCGGCTGTAGCGCGAACACAAGGACTTAACGCATGCAACGGCACCGGTTCCCACGCCTTACACCCCTTCTCGTCGCCCTCGCTGTGCTGGCCGCCTGTGGCGGGCCTGACGATGAACAGGAGGTGCGCCGCCATGTCGGCTTTGACGCATCGGCAGCCGCGCTGGTGAATGGCGACCCGATCTACCTCTCCGATGTGGAGCTGGAAGCGGTGGCTCAGGGGCGGATTGAGCCCGGTGAGTCCTTTGGTCCCGAGCATACAGAATACCAGCTCGTCCTCGACCAGCTGATCGACCAGCGCCTGCTTGCGCAGGAAGCGGTGCGCCGGGGTCTCGACCGGACACCGGCCGCCCAGCGCCGGCTGGAAACGGCGCGCGAACGTCTGCTCGGCAACTTCCTCATGGAGGATCTTGTCGCCACGCAGGTCAATGAGGCGGCAATTGACCGCATGTATGAAGAACAGGTCCGCCTGCAGCAGCTCGATGATGAGGTGCGCATCCGTCACATCCTGCTGGAAACGCAGGAAGAGGCGCGCGAGGTGCTTGAAAAGGCCCGCGCCGGTGAGGATTTCACCGCGCTCGCCTTCGAGTATAGTGAGGATACCCGCACACGGCTCGATGGGGGCTCGTTCGGCTGGGTGTCCCCCAATGAGATGATCGAGCCCTTCCCCGCAGTGATCGCGGACACGCCGGCCGGGGAGATTTCAGAACCCTTCCAGTCCGAACAGGGCTGGCACATCCTGAAAGTGGAGCAGCGCCGTACCCGCCCGCCAAAGACGCGCGAGGAGATGCGGCCCGAAATCGTCACCTATCTCACCTTCACGCAGATCAGCCAGATCCTGCAGGATCTGCGCGCCAGTGCGGACATCCAGCAGCGTGAAGGCGGCCTTGTGGCCCGCGGCCTGGCGGAAGAGGCCGGAGAAGCAGCGGCTGCTGAACGCCCGGACGACGCAGTAGAAGGCGATGGCGAAGGCGAAACGATGCCGCCCGAAGAAGAGATGGAAGACCAGATGGAGACCCCTGAGTGAAACTGACCCCCTCGCCATTCGCGCCGGCCCGCTTTCCAGACCTGCCAGAGGTGAAGGGTGTGCGCGCCGCGACGGCCTCGCGCGGTTTCTATGCCCGCCGGGGCGTGGAGCGCGACGACGTCTTCCTGTTCGTCCTGCCGGAAGGCACGACGACCGCCGGGGTCTTCACCCGCTCCCACACCGCCTCAGCCGATGTCGACTGGTGCCGCGAGGCGCTGAAGCTGGGGGGCGGTAAAGGCCGGGCGGTCATCGCAAATTCCGGCAACTCCAACGCTTTCACCGGTAAGGCTGGGGTCCTCAAGAACGAAGCGACCCTCGCGGCGATGACAAAGACCCTGGGCGTGCCGAAAGAGGCCTGTTTTCTCGCGGCCACCGGCGTGATCGGTGAGCCGTTGGCTGACCCCAACTTTGTCGGTGAAATGCTGCCGGAGCTTGAGAGCAAGCTTGGACCGGTAGACTGGGAAGCGTGTGCGCGCGCCTTCATGACGACAGACACGTTTCCCAAGGGCGCGGGCAAGACGTGCGAGATTGACGGCGTAGAGGTCTCGATCTCCGGCATCCTCAAGGGCTCCGGCATGATCATGCCCAATATGGCGACCATGCTCTGCTTTCTGTTCACGGATGCGGCCATCAGCGCGCCGGTTCTCGACCAGCTCCTGCGCGAGACCGTGGACCGGACGCTGAATTCGGTCACGGTTGATGGCGACACCTCGACCTCTGACAGCTGCATGCTGTTTGCGACCGGTTCATCAGGTGCGCCCCTGATCGACAGCGCGGACGATCCGCGTCTGGAAGGGTTCCGCGCCGCGCTTGGCGACGTCCTGCGCGATCTTTCGGCCCAGCTGGTCAAGGATGGTGAAGGCGCGAGCAAGTTTGTCGAGATCAGGGTGGAAGGCGCGGTTTCGGAGGCCTCGGCAAAAACCATCGGCATGCACATCGCCAATTCGCCGCTCATCAAGACCGCCATGGCGGCAGGGGATGCGAACTGGGGACGTATCGTCATGGCGGTCGGCAAGTCGCTGGAGCCGATCTCCAAGGACGAGATGCGGATCTGGTTCGGGGATCACCTTGTCGCCGAGGGCGGCATGCGGGCGGCGGGCTATGACGAAGGGATCGCCAGCGCGCATTTTGCGGGCGACGAGCTGTCCATTCGCGTCGATGTGGCGGCCGGAAATGCAGCGTGGACGGTGTGGACCTGCGATCTCACGCATGGCTATGTCGATATCAATGGCGCCTACCGGACATGAGCGGGCCGGTCCTGCTGGTTGTGGCGGCCGCTATTTTCAATGAGGCGGGCGACATCCTTCTGGCCCAGCGCCCGGAAGGCAAATCCATGGCCGGGCTCTGGGAGTTTCCGGGCGGCAAGGTGGAGGCCGGTGAAGCGCCGGAGGCCGCGCTTGTGCGCGAGCTGGCCGAAGAACTCCGAATGGAAATTGACCCGGAGTCTTTGAACCCCATCACTTTCGCAAGTTTTGGTTATCGCGATTTTCACCTTTTGATGCCACTTTACGAGGTTAGAAGCTGGCGGGGCACACCTGCCGGGATGGAAGGACAGAAACTGGCCTGGGTCAGCCCGGCAGCGCTGCGCGACTATGATGCACCGCCTGCCGATATTCCTCTTTTTGAGGAGCTTGCCCGCCGGTATTGAGAGGTTGGCATGGCCAAGAATTTTCCTGCCCGGCTTGCTGAAGACCAGCGCGGCGCAAGCGCCGTGGAGTATGCGATATTGCTGGGCTTCATGGCCGTGCTACTGGTCGCCGGAATCAGCGCGGTCGGTGCTGAGACGAGCAACAAGTTCAACAGTGTCGAGAACGGCTTTCCTGACTGATTGACCTTTCCGTGCCTGCCATCGCGGCAGGGTTGACGCTGCCCGCCGTGGTGGGCTTCTACTGGTGCCATCGGGACGCCAGAAGGAAGCACTGCCATGAGCGAGATCAGACCCTTTACCGTCAATATCAGCGATGACGTGCTGGCCCGGATCATGTCGCGGGTGGAGGCCTTCCGCTGGTTTCCCGCGCCAGAGGCCGGAGATGAATGGGCCGTCGGCATGTCGACGCCCTTCCTGAAGGATATTCAGGCCTACTGGCTGAAGACCTATGACTGGCGGGCAGCCGAGAAGACACTTAATGCCTGGCCACAATACAAGACCCAGATTGACGGTCTGGACATCCATTTCCTCCATGTAGTGGGCGAGGCAGGCGGCAAACGGCCGCTCCTCCTGACCCATGGCTGGCCGGGCTCGGTCTATGAGTTCTACGAAGCGATTGGCCCGCTTGCCTATCCCAGCAAGCACGGCGGACGGGCTGAAGATGCCTTCGACCTCGTGATCCCGTCACTTCCCGGTTACGGCTTCTCGGGCAAGCCCGCCTCCCCGCTTGGCCAGCAGGCCACCGCGCGGATATGGGACACGCTGATGCGCGAGCAGCTTGGCTATGACACCTATCTGGCACAGGGCGGCGACTGGGGCGGGCTGGTCACATCGATCCTTGGCCTGAAGCATGGCACCGACAAGGGCGGCGGCTGCCGCGCCATCCACCTCAACATGATCGGTCACAGACCGGCTGACAGCACACCTCGCACCGAAGAAGAGAAGGCGTGGATCGCCCGCTCTCAGGCCAGGATGCAGGCTGAAGGCGCCTACTTCATGGAGCAGTCAACCAAGCCGCAGACGCTGGCCATGGCGCTGATGGATTCGCCGATGGGGACGGCCGCGTGGATCCTGGAGAAATTCCACGGCTGGAGCGATCTCAGCGAGGGCGGCCTGACCGACGTCTATACGCGCGACCAGCTTCTGACCAATGTGATGATCTATCTCGTCAATGACGCGATCGCGACATCCGTCTGGTATTATGCGGCCCTGTTCCTTGAAGGTGGGCTCCAGCTACAACCGGGCGAGAAGGTTGGCGTGCCGACCGGGATCGCCAATTATCCGGGCGACGACATCTACAAGACGCCGCCGCGCAGCTGGTGTGATCGGATCTACAATGTCACCTACTGGTCGGACATGGAAAAGGGCGGGCACTTCGCCGCCATGGAAGCCCCGGACCTGTTTGCCGAAGATGTGAGAGCCTGGGCGCGCAGCCTTGGCTAGGTCTCTGGCTACATCGCCATTGAGAAGAGGGTAACCAGAAGCTGGATAATCAGCGCGAGTCCGGCCAGGCCGATAATCGTCGCGATCCACGCACCGCCAAAGCCCATGCCGACACCGATGGCAAGGCCCGCACCAGCGCAAAGAATGAGCGCAACGAGCCAGTTCATGCCGACAGACAGCGTGAAGACCATGTAGCCGACAGAAATCAGCAGGATCACGGCGCCCCACATGCCGGCCTTCATGAAGGCGGAATACATTTTCGATTGCGATTCGATTTCCATTTCGCCGCGTGTGTATTCGCTGGACGCCATGAGACCTACTCCATTCAAGGACCGTGTCTTCCGGTTTTTATCGACAGACGGGCCCCGGTCAAGCGTCCACTCGGTCGCAGCTGCATCGGGGGCCGGTCTCATTTTGGCAATACGCTTCCTGTGCTGCACGGGCAAACCGATGCTGCGTCTCGAAACAGCCGCAATTTCTGCTTTGGATTGCAATATATACGTATGACCAAATCGGCCTGAGGGTGGCGCCAATTGTCAAATTCAGCAAGTTCATCCAGAGGCGAGTTCGTTCTTTGGGCTGCGCCGGCCCTCGCTTTGCTGACGCTGGCTGTGTCGCTTGCCGTATCCTTCGTCGTCAACGGTACGGCCTTCAGCACCGTGCCGGTCAAGGATCTGGCGAAATGGGGCGGCCTTCGGCTCAGCACCTTTGACATCAACGATAGCTGGCGTGTCCTGACCGCGCAGCTTGTTCATGTGCGCTGGCCTCATATGCTTTTCAACGTGGTGTGCCTGGCGGCGGTGAGCAGTCTTGTCGAGCGGCGCATCGGCGCGGCGGGAACGTTGCTCATCTGGGTCCTTATCGGAGGCGCAGCGACTGCAGTCAGCCCTGTATTCGTAAAGCCACCCTATGATGTCGGGACAGGCGCATCCCAAGCTGTTCTCGCCTTTGCCGGCTACGCAATTGTCATGAGGGTTCGCGGTGGGCTGAAAGGCGGTCGCAACGATATCGTTATCGCGCTCAGCGTTCTTCCTGCTCTTGCGCTTGATATGGTGTTTGCTGGTTATCCCAAGATCGGCCACATCACAGCGCTCTTCGGCGGCATTGCGGCCGGATTTCTGTTTTTCCCTGGCCGGCGTGCTCAAGCTCTCAAGCGCGGGAAAGACTGTCCTGAGGCCTAGTTCAGCTTTGTCTTGTCTGAACTCTTCGGCGGAACGAAAGCGGGCGGCAGCGGGGCAGCTGGCACGCCTTCCTCTTTCAGGCTTTCGCGCTCGTCGGCCGTCGTTTCGCCCCAGATCGGCCGGTGGTCGCGTTCGCCATAATACATGGATCGCGCTTCCTCAGCGAAACCGTCGCCGACATAGTCATAGTTTTCCGCGATGTGCTGGCGCGCTTGCGCGGCGAGTTTGCCAAACACCTTCTCGGGGTCGCTGGCTCCCGAACGCTCGGACGGGCGCACCGAGGGGGCCATGACCTGTTTGCGGATGTCATGGCCGCCGCAATTGGGGCATTCGACCTGGCCCGCCTCCACCTGCGTCTCGAAGACAGAAGAAGAGCCGAACCAGGCTTCAAAGCCGGTTTCGCAATCCCTG
The DNA here is from genome assembly GCF_964005855.1 of uncultured Henriciella sp. Lineage (NCBI taxonomy): Bacteria > Pseudomonadati > Pseudomonadota > Alphaproteobacteria > Hyphomonadales > Hyphomonadaceae > Henriciella > uncultured Henriciella sp. The sequence continues at coordinate 145,642 of NZ_CAXFSW010000002.1, read as the reverse complement.
CATTCAAGCGCGTAGCGGATCATGGTCGCTGCCTTCAGGCCGCCGCGAGCTTGGCGTCGAGCTTGCCGGACCGTTCCAGCGCCATCAGTTCGTCGCAGCCGCCAACATGTTCTTCGCCAATGAAGATCTGCGGGAAGGTCCGCCCGCCATTGGCGCGCTGGATCATTTCCTGCTTCTTGTCGGGGTCCATACCGGCGTCGATTTCTTCAAAGTCGGCGCCTTTTTCATTCAGAAGGGCCACAGCGCGCGTGCAGAAGGGGCAGAAGGCGCGCGTATAGATCGTCACAGCAGACATTGGGGCGTCCTCTCTATAATCAGGGTACACCGCTTATATGGTCACATCCGAAGGCCTGACAACGCGTGCGAGCACCACGACCCCGATATGGGCGGCGCCTGCTCGCCTGAGGGCAAGGCTGCAGGCCGAAAGCGTTGCCCCCGTGGTGAACACGTCGTCGACCAGAAGAATGCGGGCGCCTTCGATGCGGGCGCGGGCGCCATCACGCACGGCGAAGGCGGCGCGGACATTGCGCCAGCGCTCGCGCGCCGAAAGACCACCCTGCGAGGGGGTCGGTTTGCGCCGCACCAGCGTGTCGATGCTGGCAGGAATGCCCGACTTGCGTGCCAGCCCCTGGGCCAGCCAGCCCGACTGGTTGAAGCCGCGTTTGACGAGACGGCGATAGTGAAGTGGCACCGGCACAATGAGGTCAGCCTCCTCCAGAAGGTCGCCCGCGGCCTGCGTCATCCAGCTGGCGAAGGTGGTGAGACCATCGCGTCGGCCGGCATGTTTGAGGTCGAGGACGAGCTTGCGCGAGGTATCATCATAGGCGAGCGCGGCGCGGGCGGCATCCCAGCGCGGCGGTTTGGCGGCGCACTTGCCGCAGAGGCTTTCTTCGCCAAGGTCGGTGTCCAGCGGCAGGGCGCATTGCCGGCAGCCGCTGTCGCCAAGGAAGCTGAGCCGGGCAAAGTCCTCGGGCGCGATCAGGCCGATGCCGCCATGGTGACGGCCTGAAACGAGGGATCGCGAGGGCCATATAAAATGCGCCGCCGAGCGCAGCCCGCCCTTTGCCCTTCGCTGCACAAGGTGCATATCGAGGCCCATGTCACCTGCTCCCCCCAAGCTCTTCGACCGCCAGCTGCATCGCCTCAATCGCGACCGGGCGGCCAGCGCCTATTCCGACTATGCGTTTCTGAAGCAAAGAGAGTCCAGCCATCTCATCGAACGTCTTGAAGATGTGACGCGCCGCTTTGAGCGGGCGCTGGATCTGGGGGCGCATGACGGGACGATGGCGAAGCTGCTGATGGCCCATCCGCAGGTGGAGACGGTCGAGGCGGGCGAGCTGTCGCCACGCTTGCGTGAGGTCTCCGGCATTGAGATGCGCGAGATCGATGAAGAGTCCGCCGATGTCGACCCGGCGAGTTATGACCTTGTAACCTCGGTGCTTTCTCTTCACTGGGTGAACGACCTGCCCGGCACGCTGATCCAGATCCGCCGCGCGCTGAAGCCGGATGGGCTGTTCCTCGGCTGCCTCTTCGGGGCGGGGACGCTGACAGAGCTGCGGACCGCTTTCCTGGAGGCGGAATCGGAGTTGACGGGCGGGGCGGCGGCGCGTGTGTCGCCTCTGCCGGGGCTTCAGGACATGGCGGGGCTGATGCAGCGGGCGGGATTTACCTTGCCCGTGGTGGATGTGGAGCCCGTGACCGTTCGCTATGACGACCCTTTTGCCTTGATGCGGGACCTCAAGGGGATGGGCGAGCAGGCCGCTTTCGCGGCGAGTGAAAAAAGCCCAAGACGCCCGCTGTCACGGCGTATCCTGGCGCGCATGGCCGAGATCTATAAAGAGCGGTTCGCTGATCCGGACGGGCGGCTGCGGGCGACGTTCAATGTCGTCTGGCTGTCAGGCTGGGCGCCCGATGAGAGCCAGCCTAAACCCCTGCGGCCGGGGAGCGCGCGCCATTCCATGGCGGACGCAGTCCGAAAATCCGGTCGGAAAGAAGACTGAGTTTCCGCGCTTTTTCACGGTGCATGGATGGTGCACCCATGGTGCATGGGCGGTGTTTTCACGGTGCGCGTAAAAAAGGCCCTATCCTTCGGCTTCGCTCAGGATAAGGGCCTTTGAACGGCGCTAAAAAGAAGTACCGGCGCGGCTAGCGCTTGAAGTTGGAGAAGATGTCGTCGGCGTTTGGCTCATCGCCGTCCCGGGAATCGGGATCCACGGCCTGGCTGGCGGCGTCGGTGTCCTCAGCCGGCTTGAGACCGGGGCCGTCGCCTTCCGCAGCGGCCTGGGCGTCCATCTTGCGGCGCTTGTCGACCGCCTTGTTGACGACTTCGTCAAGCTCGATCTGGGAGCAGAGGCCGAGCGTTACCGGATCGACCGGCTTGATGTTCGGCGAGTTCCAGTGGGTCTTGTCGCGCACATTTGTGATCGTCGCCTTGGTCGTGCCGATCAGCTTGGAGATCTGCGCGTCGGAGACTTCCGGGTGGTTGCGGATGAACCAGGCAATGGCGTCGGGCTTGTCCTGACGGCGGGCGACCGGCGTGTAGCGCGCGCCCTTGCGCTTGGGCTGCGGGATATGCGCGATCTTGGATTCGGCCTTCTTCAGGCGATAGGTATTGTCTTCCTCGCCCTTGCGGATTTCCTCACGCGTCAGCTCGCCGCCGGAGATGGGATCGACGCCGCGCATATTCTCGGCGACATCGCCATCGGCAATGCCTTTGACCTCAAGCTTGTGAAGACCGCAGAATTCAGCGACCTGCTCAAAGGAGAGGGTGGTGTTGTCGATCAGCCAGACGGCGGTTGCCTTGGGCATCAGAATATCGGCCATGTTCGGCTCCATCATGCTGGTCCCAGAAACGCAGCCGCCCGGCCTTTCGGGCCGGGCGGTCAGGGTTCCAGAACGGGAAAATTCCTAACGCCGGAGAATATAGGCGAGAGCCAGCGATTTGGGAAGGCGGGCGTTGTAGTGGGGCCCGCTCTCAGAAATTAAGCCGGTGATCGGCGTCTTTCAGGAGGACCCAGTCGGCATGGTTGCGCAGCGGCAGGATGTGGTTTTCGAGGTTGGGGAGGTTGATCTTCTCCCAGACCTCTGTGCGGGCAAAGTCGCGTGCTTCGGTCTCGCTCATGCCGCGAAAGCGCTGGTAGAAGCTCGCCGGGTCATGCTCCGCCGCGTGCCAGAAACCCATGAAGCGCTCCAGGAACCAGGCTTCGATATGCTCTGTCTCCGCATCGAGATAGATGAGGAGGTCAGGCTCCCCGGCGCGGCGGTCCCCGGCTGAGGGCGGTTCAAAGCCGAGCCCTTCGAGGATCAATATGTCCGGCGGGCTGATCGTGCGCGCAAGAGCCGGGTCGATGTCATAGGTTTCGTGGCTGTGGGCCGGAAAGACGGCGGGCAGGACGCGTACACGGGCAATTGCTTCGGCCATGGCGTCATTGTCATAGGATTCCGGAAACCCCTTGCGCATCATCAGGCCCCGCTCTTCCAGAACGGCATTGGGATGAAGGAAGCCATCCGTCGAGATAGTCTCGACCGCGACACGGCGCGAGAGGATCTCAACGAGCGAGGCGGTCAGCGTCGACTTCCCGCAGGCGACAGAGCCTGTCAGGGCAACAATGAGCGGGCAATTGTCATTGATCTCGCCATGCAGGCGGTCTGCGAGGCGGGCGACGCCTTCGCTGTCAGGGGGGCTGGCCGGCCCGGTCAAGATGGCCGGCACCTGCGAGCGGGCGCGGCGGAGAGCCTGCCGGGCGCTCGTGGATGTGGCGATGTCTTTTGCATGGTTGCTCCCCCTAAGGGTGCTTTATACAGGTGACGTAAGGGGCCAGAAAGGCTCTTCCGCGTGAGAATGTCTCAGGCGTCAGCCCGTCGCCCGGCCGATTTGATGGTCTCAAGCAGGACAGAGTCCCGGAAGGGCTTTGAGACGACCGGACAGGTCAGAAGACGTTCCGGGAGACCCTCAAGCTCTTCATAACCGGTGCAGAAGACCACCGGCACGCCCTCGGAAACAAGGCGCTCGGCAAGCGCGTAGGATTTCTCGCCCCCGAGATTGGTATCGAGCAGGGCGAGGTCCGGCAGGCCGGCTTCTAGCTCCCGTTCGGCGCCGCCGATGGTCATGCAGGGGCCAATCACGTCCATGCCCGCATCTGTGAGACGCATCTCCAGATCGAGCGCGGTCATCGGCTCATCCTCAAGCACCAGAATACGCTGCCTGCGCGGGACGCTGTCCTTTGGCGGAGCGCTCAGCGCATCCGGATTGGCGGTCTCCTGAAGCATTGCGCCAGGAACAGCCTGAAAGGCGCCGAGCAGGCCCTCTGCGGCCCAGTCTGCGGCCAGAGGCTCGTCCTCATCAAGCTCCCCCATCTGATCGGTCACATCGAGATTGGTGCCGAACCAGAACCGGACCTGGCCATATTCATCGCGCAATGGCTGGGCCTCGGACAGGAACCAGCGATAGGTGCCGTCGCGGCCGCGAAGGGGGAACAGGTCTTCCCATGGGGTGCCGGCGGCGAAAGAGGATTTGAGGCGTTTCACGACACGTTCGACATGATCGGGATGGTGGACCGATTGCCAGCCCCAGCCATGCATATCGTCCATGCTTGTGCCGGTATAATCGTACCAGCGCTTGTTGTACCAGTAGATCGACCCCTCGCCATCCGCGATCCAGGCAAGCCGGGGCATACGGTCCGCCTTCTGCCGGAAGTCGGTTTCGAGGTGGGAGAGGGTTTCCCTGTTATGATCCAACTGTGCCATGAGAGGCTCCGGTCGCAACGGGCAGGTGAATGTCTTGGCCCAGCAACGCGCTTACTATCGCACACTTATGGCGTGTGTGATAGGCGTATTCACCAGTCTGGCGGACATTTAATAAAAATCTGAGGCTTTGAGCCTGGGCGGATCAGCCGATCTCGAGCAGGAGTTTGCCGATATGTCCACCGTCGGCCATGTCGGCCTGGGCGGTCTCAGCCTCGCTGACCGGATAGACCTTTTCGATAACGGGCTTTATCTCGCCGCTCGCGACTTTCGGCCAGAACTTTTCCTCGATGGCGGCGCGGATCTCTGCCTTTTCCTCGACAGGGCGCGCGCGCAGCGTTGTGCCTGTCAGGATCAGCCGTTTGACCATGAGATAGATGAGGTCGAGCTCCACCTTGGAGCCGTTGAGATAGGCGATGTTGCAGATGCGGCCATTCACGCGGGCCGCGGAGATGTTCTTCTGGACATAGTCGCCGCCGACCATGTCGAGGATGACATCGGCGCCGCCTTCATCCTTGACGATTTTCTCAAATGCCTCGGTCTTGTAATTGATCGCCCGTGTGGCGCCAAAGCCTTCGGCCGCCTTGCATTTTTCATCCGAGCCGGCTGTTGCCCAGATTTTAGAGGCCCCGGCTGCCTTTACCATCTGCAGCGCCATGGAGCCGATACCGGAGGTCCCGCCATGGACAAGCACGGTTTCGCCTTCCTTGAAGGCGGAGCGCATGAAGATATTGGCGTAGACCGTCATCATGGCTTCGGGCAGGGCGGCGGCCTCGGTGAGGGAGAGGTTTTCCGGGACCGGCAGGAGCGAGCCTTCATCGACGGCGCAGAATTCGGCATAGCCACCGCCTGCCAGAAGGGCGCAGACGCGGTCGCCTTCCGACCATTTGGTGACTTTCTCGCCAACCGCCTCGATCACGCCGGCGCATTCAAGACCCATAATCTCCGACGCGCCCGGCGGGGGCGGGTATTTGCCAGCGCGCTGGACCAGGTCGGCACGGTTGAGACCGGCGGCCGCCACCTTGACAAGAACTTCGTGCGGGCCGGGCTTCGGCCGCTCGACATCTGCCAGTTTCAGCGGCTCGCCTTCGGTGGCAACGATCGCCTTCATTGTGTCGGCCATGGGGGTCCTTCCCTTTGTTAAATTCGCGGGTGCGGCCGGATTTGCGCTTGATCTCGCCGCCTGCTTGTCCTTGCCTTGGGCGCTGAACACGTAAGCGCGCAAGGAGGCTCTATCAATGTTTGACGAAGAGGTGCCCCGTCCAGCCAAGGTGGACCTGGAGAGACTGTCGGTTGATGAACTCAAGGCGCGAATCGAAGCGCTGAAAGCGGATATCGCGGCCTGTGAGGCGGAGATAGAAAAGAAGGAAGCTCACAAATCGGCGGCCGACGATATATTCAAAAGTTGAAATTTGCGCAGATTTACCGGGCAAGGCATGCGGTGTCTAAAGACCGCTTTAACCGGTTGGCCCATAAGCTTGCGGTGTTGTGCCGTTTCGCGGCGGGGAAGTTTCGAGGGGTGCCCATGGCGGCCATTTCCAGTCAACAGGCAGACACCGGAGATCTGCCGGACTTTGCCGGCAGCCGCGTCTTCGACAAGGTGTTCGCAGAGGGTATGGCGCTGGTCGAGAAGACGGCGACCTATCTCGATGGGCCCGGGCGGGACATGTCGCGCAAGCTGCCGCGTGAAGCAGGCCTGACCTATGCCGCCTGGAGCATGGAGCTGACCGCACGCCTGATGCAGGCGGCAAGCTGGCTGGTCATGCAGCGCGCCGTGCGCGATGGCGACATGACACGTGAGGAAGCCCTGTCGAAGCGGTACAGGATCAGCCGTGACGGACCGCCGCTCGATGCCTCGCGCCAGCGCGGCAGCGGCCTGCCTGACAATTTTCTCGATCTGGTTGAAGATTCAGAAGCGCTCTACAGCCGCATCTGCCGGCTGGACGCAGCCATCTATCTTGAAGGCAAGCCGGTGAATGACGGGCCGGTCAACCGGCAGCTGGAAGAGCTCAAGGCGGCGGCCAAGCAGGGGGCGTTCGACCCGCTGCGGATCTGGGGGCGCGTGCGCTAGCGCCGGATCACGACCCTGAGATCGTCGACGGGGACTTCCCGTCCCTTGTTCGATACAAAGGCAAGGCGGACCGCGTCGCGGCTTTCGGCATCGGTAAAGCTGATCGGGGGCTGGCCGCCCGCGCCAAGCCAGGCGTCGCCCCATTGGGTGAGCCCGATCAAAACCGGCCGCAGGGCCTCACCCTGATCGGTCAGGACATATTCGGACCGGGCGCGGCGGCCCTTCAGCTTGTAAGGCTTCTTCTCCAGCAGGCCCGCATCGACGAGATCGTTGAGGCGGCTGGAAAGGACGGTGCGCGGAGTGCCAAGCTCCTGCTGGAAATCATCGAACCGGCGCACACCGTAAAGCGCCGAACGCAGGATGAGCAGCGTCCAGCGGTCACCGATAAGCTCTATCGCGCGAGCGAGATTGCACTGCGAGGGCGGAACCGGCGATTTTCGCGACAATGGGATCATGACGGCAAAAGCCTGCATGAGTTCGCAAGACAAATCCAGCCTCAAATACGCGCCGAATACGCCTTGGCGATTGGCGCTGGAAGTGAGCGCGCGAAATGCCTAGACCGTAGGATATGGTGCACCCGCTTTCCCGTGAGCTGGCCGATACGGCGAAGTTTACCTCCACCCATGCGATCCTCGTCTCCGAGACAGAGACATCGCTGCCCTGGCTGGTCACGGGCATGGTGCTGATGGTGCAGCAGGCCTGCGTCATGGCGCTGTCGGAAGCGGGCGCCGAGCTGCCGGCCATGCCGGGGCCGGGCGAACTGGTGGCGCGGGTGGCGGACCCGGCCTGTCTGGCCCAGCCTTTCACAGCGCCGCTGCGGGCCGATGACCACCGCGCCATCGAACGTGTGGTGGCGGCGCGCAATGATGTGATGCATCCCCGGCCCAGGGGGCTCAACCTCGATGCGCGGGCCCTGCCGGGCGGGATCGTGGTCTGCAGCCGTCTGGTGCGGCATCTGGCGATCACCCAGCCGGTGCGCCCCTCCATGGTGGACGGGCATGATGCGGCGGTGCTCGGCGATGCGCTGAGCCTGATCGAGACCTCCGCCGATTTCTGGGCGAGTGTCTTCTGAGCGCTAGCGGCGGGTGTGGATCGCCTGAAGCTCGGCTTTCAGCTCCTCCGGGCTGAAGGCGTCGAAGTCGAGCGCGGCGAGGCGCTGGAGGCGTTTTTTCAGGCTGAAATAGGTGTCCTCGAAGGCGATGCGCTGGCGCGACATTTCCTCAACGTCCACCGGGTCCGCGAGGCCCCAGTGCACCTGGACGGGATGGCCCGGCCAGTAGGGGCAGGATTCGCCGGCGGCATTGTCGCAGACGGTGATGATGACATCCATCTTCGGCGCATCCTCAGCCGCAAAGACATCCCAGCTCTTTGAGCTGAGGCCGCTGGTGTCATGGCCCTTGGCCTCAAGCACCGAGAGCGCCAGGGGGTGGGGCTCACCGCGCGGCGAGGAGCCGGCGCTATAGCCCTTGAAGCCCGGCATGGCGGACACAAGTGCTTCGCCGATGATCGAGCGCGCGGAATTACCGGTGCAGAGGATCAGTATGTTGTGATTCTTCAGAGGAATGGCTGTTCTCCTGCGGGGCCGCGCACTGGAACGCCCCTGTATCCGGACAGATATTTCTGCTTAATCAAAGAGGAAACAATAATCCCGCCACCTTATCGGAGTTTCTGCATGAAAAAACCCCTGACAGCGATGGCCGCAATCGCCTTCATGGCCGCGTGCCAGTCGACACCGCCGGACCCCGAACCAGCTGAGGTGGCAGAGCCTGTAGAGACCCAACCTGCCGAGACAGACCCCATGACCGACGCCGAACCGACTGAGCCTGAAGCGACCGAAGCTGCCGAAAGCGAGGGGCCGGTCGATGACGAGCTGGCAGAGATGCAGACCTATCCGCAGGAAGAGGTGGCGGCCGGCGAAGACCCTTATATCTGGCTGGAAGAGGTCGAGGGCGAGGAGGCGCTGGACTGGGTGCGCGGGCAGAATGAGCGCACGCTGGGTGCGCTCCAGTCCGGTGACATGTATGAGCGCTATTATGAGGACGCGCTGGACGTGCTGCAGTCAGATGAGCGCATCCCCTATGGCGCGGTGCGCGATGGCTGGGTCTATAATTTCTGGCAGGATAGCGAGCATGTGCGCGGCATCTGGCGGCGCACGCCGCTGGAGAGCTATGCAACCGACAGCCCGGACTGGGAAACGCTGCTCGATATCGACGCGCTGGCCGAGGAAGAAGGCAAGAACTGGGTCTATAAGGGCGCAAACTGCTTCTCGCCGGACGGGACGGCGGACTGGTACTGCATGATCTCGCTGTCGGATGGCGGCAAGGATGCTGTCGTCCAGCGGGAGTTTTCCATCGCCACGAAAAGCTTTGTCGAGAACGGGTTCGTCACGCCGGAAGCCAAGCAGGAGCTGGCCTGGGTCGATCCGGAGACGGTGCTGATCGGCACGGACTGGGGCGAGGGCACGACAACCGAGTCCGGCTATCCCTTTATCATCAAGCGCTGGACGCGCGGTACGCCGCTCTCCGAGGCGGAGGAAGTCATTCGCGGCGATGCGAGCGATGTCGGCGTCTGGCCGATGGTGATCGAGACCGAGGATGGCCGCCGCCTGCAGGGCGCGGTTGAGGCCGACACCTTCTTTACCTCCACTTACTGGTGGCTGCCGGAGGGCGAAGCGGAGCCGGTCCAGTGGCCCATCCCGGCAAAATCCTCGCCGGAAGGTATCTATCAGGGCCATTTCATCGTTTCGCTGAAGCAGGACTGGTCGCCGCGCGGCGGTCAGAGCTTCCAGTCGGGCGATGTCGTGGCCTTCAACCTGAATTCCTTCCTGAAAAACCGTCAGCTGCCGCCTGTGTCGCTTGTCTTCCATCCCGATGGCAGCCAGGCGGTGAATGGCGTCGCGATTGCCAAGGGCGCGGCGCTTCTTTCCATCAATGAGAATGTGCGCGGCAAGGTGATGCTGATCGAGCCGGCCGATAATGGCTGGTCGACCACCGATCTCACCCTGCCCGGCACGTCGGGACAGGCGGGGATCGCCTTCGCCGACAAGGAGTCCGATACAGTCTTCCTCAATTATGAGGACTTCCTGACCCCGGATTCGCTGCTGCGCTATAATGCCAGTTCCGGCGAGATCACGCAGATCAAGAGCCTGCCGGAGAAGTTCGATGCTGAGGGGCTGACGGTCGAGCAGCATTTCGCGGTCTCCACCGATGGCACCGCGATCCCGTATTTCATCGTCTACAAGAAAGGCATCGAGCTCGACGGCACGACGCCGACGCTGCTCTACGGCTATGGCGGGTTCGAGATTTCGATGAACCCGTCCTATTCGGGCGTTCGCGGCCGGCTCTGGCTGGAAGAGGGCGGCGCCTATGTGCTGGCCAATATTCGCGGCGGCGGTGAGTTCGGCCCCGAATGGCACCAGGCGGGCCTCAAACAGAAGCGCCAGATCATCTATGATGACTTCATCGCGGTCGCAGAGAATGTCATCGCGCGCGGTGTCACTTCGCCGGAGCATCTTGGCATCATGGGCGGGTCGAATGGCGGGCTGCTCATGGGGGTGATGCTGACCCAGCGTCCCGACCTCTGGAATGCCGTAGTGATCCAGGTGCCGCTTCTGGACATGCTGCGCTATCACAAGCTGCTGGCAGGCGCGTCCTGGGTGGATGAGTATGGCAATCCCGATGTGCCGGAAGAGCGCGCCTTCCTGGAGACGATCTCGCCCTATCAGAACTTCGATCCGGATGCCGATTATCCAACGCCTTTCTTCGTGACGTCGACCAAGGATGACCGGGTGCATCCAGGACATGCCCGCAAGATGGCGCGCAAGTTCCAGGCCGCCGGCAAGCCGTTCTATTATTATGAGAATATTGATGGCGGCCATTCGGCAGCGGCGAACCAGCAGGAAGCGGCCCGCCGCACCGCGCTGGAGCATGTCTATCTGCACCGCAAGTTGTTTGGCGAGGCTGAATAGCGACCGGCAAGACGCAGGCTGAAATCAGGAGACCCCCGGGGCCGGAATGGCTGCCGGGGGTTTTCTTTACCCGACGCCAGTCTTGACTTGGAACGCCGCCGGGCGCCCCTTCCATGCAAACAGGAATGAGGAGGAAACCATGGGCGATCTAAGCGGAAAGACAGCGATCATCACGGGCGCGGCGAGCGGCATCGGCTATGCCGGTGTGGAGGTTTTCGTGGAGGCGGGGGCCAATGTGGTGGCCGGCGATATCCAGGATGAGAAGGGCCGCGCGCTGGAGACGCGGTTCGGCTCTGACCGGGTGCGCTATGTCCATTGCGATGTGACCAAGACCGCGGACCTTCAGAAGCTGTTCGACACCGCGCAGGACGCCTTTGGCGGGCTCGATATCCTCTGGAACAATGCCGGTCATGGCGGCACGCCGACCGGGGTCGAGGAGCTGGATGAGGACGGGTTCGACCAGACCGTGAGCCTGCTGCTCAAATCGGTCTTTGTCGGCACAAAGCTGGCGGTTCCGATGATGAAGGAGAAGGGCGGCTCCATCATCAACACGTCTTCGATCTCGGCGGTCTGTGCAGGCTATGCGCCGGTGACCTATTCGGTCTGCAAGAAGGGTGTGGCGCATTTTTCCAAACTCGCGGCGGCCGAGCTGTCGAAATACAAGATCCGCGTCAATGCGATCCTGCCCGGCTTTATCGCGACCTCGATCTTTGGCTCTTCGCTGGGCCTGTCGCGCGAGCAGGCCGACCAGATGGCCGCGCTGGTCGAGCAGCAGGGTGGACGGATGCAGCCTGCCGGGCGCACCGGCGTCGGCAAGGATATTGCCGAAATGGCGGCCTATCTCGCCTCGGAGAAGGCGGGCTTTATCACGGGCGGGGAATTCCTCGTCGATGGCGGCATGACCGTGGGTCCGCGCCATAGCTGGGACCAGACCGATGGCGGGCCGCTGCTGGATGCGCTGGGCATCAGTGTGGAGCAGGCCGAGGAAATGCGCCTTGCGATGCAGGCTGAGCAGGACAAGTCCTAGAACATGTCAGTTGCGGGCCGGCGGGCGTGCCTCGCCGGTCTCCGCAAGGCCGGGAATGCTCTCGACCGCTTCAAGCAATTCGTCGAGCGAGGCGGCCGAAGCAACCTTGCGGTCATGTTCATCAAACAGGGCAAAGCCGTTCCCGGTCTTGCGGAGCGGAAATTTGCGCCAGTGGGCCCGTGTACGATAGAGCCAGACTTCTTCCGGCTCTGCGCCAGCTGCAGACCAGCCCGACCAGACATGGTCAGCGGGCACACTGCGCCATAGCTTGTCGATGGCGTCGAGATCGGATTGGGAAAAAGTCTGCATGAGCCGTGAAATGGATGAAACCGCTGAAGAGGAGCCTAATGCAGGGGGCCTGTCAGGCAATGCCCTTGGCGCGGTTTTCATGCTGTTCTCGGCGCTGGGGTTCACCGCCTACACTGTGCTCTCCAAGACGCTGACCGAGGAGGTCCATCCGGTCTTCCTGGCCTTCTGGCGCGCCTTCTTTGCCTGTCTCCTGTCGGTACCGGTCATCCTGCGTGCCGGCCTGCACAAGATGCGGACCCGGCATCCGGGGCTTCTGCTCATGCGCTCACTGTTCGGCACGCTGGGCTTTACGCTGGCGATTGTCGCCCTTTCGGCGGACTTCAATCTCACCTTCTCCCAGTTCAATGCGATCAGTTTCTCGCGCTCGCTTTTCGTCACGGTGCTGGCGGCGATCTTCCTGCGCGAAGTGGTGGGCCTTCATCGCTGGGGCGCGGTTGTCATCGGCTTTTTTGGCGTACTCATCATGGTGGTACCGGGCGTTTTCATGTTCTGGGCCCCGGTCGCGCCCGGCGCGGGCTTCCATCTGGATACGGGCACGATCTGCGCGATCCTGAGCGCCTTCTTCCTCGCCTTTGCCATCGTCCTGGTGAAGACGCTGTCGGCTGAGCTTTCAGCCGTGGCGCTGCTGACCTATGCGAATGTGCTCTCCTCCATCCTGCTGCTGCCCTTCGCGATCTATTTCTGGTCCTGGCCATCGATGGAAACATGGGGCTGGATCTTCGTCATGGCGGGCGTCGGTTTCGTGGCGCAGTTCTGCTATATCTCCGCAGTCAGCATCGGGGACGCATCCTTCCTGTCACCGCTCGACTATCTGCGCCTGCCCATGGCGACGGCGGCCGATCTCATCATTGTCGGGATGCTGCCGGGCATGAATGTCTGGATCGGGGCAGGGATCATCATCGTTTCAGCGGTCTACATCACCTGGCGCGACCGCAAGAAAAAGGCCCAGAAGGTGACTGTCCTGCAGAAACGGGCCTAGCGGCAAGGTTGCCCCAAAAATGCCCTGATCGCGGTCTTGTGCCGCGCCGCGCCCTATGCTGGTTTCGGCCCACGAATCAAGCAGGGAGCCCGGCATGGACAAGTCACTCGATATCGGTTCTGTCATTGGCGAAACGTTCAATGTGATCGGCCGCAAATTCGTCGATCTTGCCCTTCTCGGCGTGGTGATCGTCGGTGTGCCGACGCTGCTGGTAACCTTCTTTTCCTCGCAGGCCATGGAACGCTCGATCGAGCAGGGCGCGCTCTCGCTCAATTTCTCATTCGGGCTTCTCCTCTCCAATATCCTCTATGCCTTCTTTCCCTTCGTCCTGCAGGCGGCCGTGGTGCATACCACGGTGACTTCGCTCAGCCGCGGACAAAGCGATTTCGGCTCGGCCATCGGCACAGCGCTCAGGGCGTTCCTGCCGCTTCTCATCGTGTCCATCCTGATGAGTATCGGTTTGGCCATCGGCTTTCTGCTTCTGATCATTCCGGGCCTGATCCTGCTGACCGTCTGGGCGGTTGTGGTGCCGTCTCTGGTGATCGACAAGGCGGGTATATTTGGCAGCTTCAGCCGCAGCGCGGACCTGACGCGCGGGTCGCGCTGGCGGATCTTCGGCCTCATCCTGATCGGCTATGTCGGCCTTTTCATTTTTACGGCCCTGTTCGGCTTATTCGCAGTTGGCGCGGGGGGCATGATGGCCGCAGGGGGCGGCCTGAACCTTACGAGCCTTCTCCTTGGCGCCGTGCTGGATACAGCCATCGCGATCATCGGCGCAGTGGCCGTGTCGGTGCTCTATGTGCACCTGCGTGAGCTGAAAGAGGGGACGCGCCTCGATACTGTCGGCGACGTCTTCTCCTAGCGCGGCCTTTCGATTTTCCTTGCCAAAGCGGGGCCTTCGCCCGACCTTCCTTGTCTGGACGGGGAGGGTGTCGTGGAAAAAATACTGGTGACAGGCGCGACGGGGTTCATTGCCTCGCATCTGATCCTGCAGCTTCTGGACAGAGGTTATGAGGTGCGCGGGACCGCGCGCTCAACCGAGAAGGCGGGACGGCTGAACGAGATATTGTCCGACTATGCCGGCAGGAAGGTGGAGATCGAGATCGTCGCCGCCGACCTTGGCAGCGATGAGGGCTGGGGCGAAGCGGTGAAGGGGGTGAGCTATGTTCATCATGTCGCCTCACCCTTTCCCGCGGAGACACCGAAATCTGCCGATGAACTGATCGTGCCGGCGCGCGACGGTGCCTTGCGCGTCCTCAAGGCGGCGAAGGCTGAAGGCGTGAAACGGGTTGTGCTGACCTCTTCCTTCGCGGCGATTTCCTATGGCTGGGGCGACCAGCGCCCGGATGTGCTGACCGAGGTCCACTGGTCGAAGCCGGACCGGCTGGACGACAACACCGCCTACACCCGGTCCAAGACAATCGCAGAGAAGGCGGCCTGGGATTATGTGACGGGCGAAGGGGCGGGGCTTGAGCTCTCCGTGATCAATCCGGTGGCCGTGTTCGGGCCGGTGATGAGCGAGGACGTCTCCTCATCGCTGCAGCTCATCAGCCAGCCGCTTCAGGGCAAGCTGCCGGCCTTTCCCAAGCTGAATTTCGGCGTGGTGGATGTGCGCGATGTGGCGCGCGCGCATATCGAGGCCATGGTGCGGCCCGAGGCCAATGGCGAGCGCTTTATCTGCGGCGGCGATCTTCTCTGGATGGAGGAGGTGGGAGACATCCTGCGCGAGGCGTTTCCGGACCGGAAGATCCCGAAGGGAACGCTGCCGAGCTGGCTGGTTCGCCTGTTCGCGCGGGTCAATCCGCCGCTGAAACAGATCCTGCCGGAGCTTGGCCGCAAACGCGCTTATTCCAATGAAAAGCTTAAAAGCGTGCTGGGCATCGAGCCGATACCGGCCGATGAAGCTGTGCGGGCGAGCGCCGAGAGCCTGATCAGGGTTGGCGCTGTCTAGGGGCGGTCTGCTGGCGGTCTAGTGGCCGCCGCATTTGCCGCATCCGCCGCCGCCACCGCCATGATGTTTTCCGCCGCCACCGCCGTGGAAACCGCCCCGGAAGGTGAGCGACGCGGCAGCCGAGGCAAAGGCGTTGGCTGAGGCGCTGGAACGGACATAGACATAGCCACCGCCCCCGCCGCCATAATATCCGCCGGTGACGCCGCTGCCGACGCCGCCATCAAAGCCGCTGGTGTCGATGCTGACGCTGCGCGGGGCCGGCGCGGGCCGGGGTGTGTATCTCACCTGGACCGGACGCGGCGCAGGCCTGCTGTAACAGCACGCTGCGGCGGAGACGCGCTCACGGACCGTGTGGGTCTCTACCGTCTGCGGCAGGGGCGGGCAGGACCAGGTGTCGGGGCCGACAAGATAGCAGCCGGGTTCAGGCGGAACCGGTTCGGCATGCGCCTGCAGCGGAGCGGGACCGCGATTGACCGGACGGTTGGCATAGCCATCTGCCAAAGCCGGAGCTGCCATCATGGCCGCGGCGGCAAGAAGGCCAATGACCTTGAAGTGTCCACGCATAGAATTCGCCTCCTCAGCGAAAGTCCGGTTTCGAGCATTGTGTCCCACAGAGGCGGGAGCCATCGCCCAGTAAAGGCGAGGGGGCGGCCGAATGCAAACGGCTTAACCGGCGAGGCGAAACGCGTTCGCGTACCACGTGCAGGGCCGGGCTGGTGCCGCGCTAGAAATCGTAGGTGATGCCCTTGCGTTCCCAGTCGCCGAATCGGGTCGGTTCGCGGTGTCTGGGCCCGCCGGTTTCCTTTGCGCGTTCGGCTTCGAGGGCTTCTTCGCGCCGGATCTGCTCCTGACGGCGTTCCTGCGCTTCGGCGAGGGCGCGCTGGGCTTCGGGGGGGAGGGGTTTTTCCATTAGAAAACTGTCATGCTTTGCGTGTTGCGCTTCTCAGCGGCGTTAACGCTTTCCATATACCTGCACGTAAAATATTAAACCGACTTCCCTCATCATCAAGGAGTGCCAGGTGGCGGGAACTTTGAAGACATTCGTATTGCTTGCCGCGATGACCGCGCTGTTCATGGCGATCGGCTATCTCGTGGGCGGTGTTGTCGGTATGGCGGTCGCGTTCGCCGTGGCGCTTCTGATGAATGTGTATTCCTGGTGGAATGCCGACAAGATCGTGCTGCGCATGCAGGGCGCGCGCGAAGTATCGCCGAATGAGCGCTCGCCCATACTGCGCACCTTTGCCAATGATACGCGCGCGCTGGCCTCTCATGCCGGCCTGCCAGCGCCGAGGATCTATGTCATCGATACCCCGCAGCCCAATGCCTTCGCCACGGGACGCAATCCGAAGAATGCTGCCGTCTGTGCCACGACCGGCCTGCTCAATACGCTGACGCGCGAGGAGGTGTCCGGCGTCATGGCGCATGAGCTGGCGCATGTCGCCCATCGGGATACGCTGACGATGACTGTTACCGCGACGCTGGCCGGTGCGATCGGTATGCTGGCCAATTTCGCGATCTTCTTTGGCGACCGCTCGCGCGGGGGGATACTGACCTCGCTTGCGATCATGATCTTCGCGCCGATGGCCGCCGGCCTGGTGCAGATGGCGATCAGCCGCTCGCGCGAATACGAAGCCGACCGGCGCGGCGCCGAGATCTGCGGTAACCCCTACTGGCTTGCCTCAGCGCTGGAAAAGATCGAGCGCGGGGCGCGCACCAATCTCAACCAGCGCGCCGAAGCCAATCCTGCCATGGCCCATGTCTACATCATGAACCCGCTCGCGGGCCGAAAGGGCGACAGCCTGTTTTCGACCCACCCCGCCACCGCCAACCGTGTCGAGGCGCTGCGCAAGCTTGCCGCCGAGATGAATGTTGCGCCGCCTGAAAGGCTCTATCCGGAAACGGTGACGGGCCGCGGGCCGTGGGGATGAGCGCAGCCCAGTCAAGACAAGCCGCCGCCGACCTCCTTATCGAAACGCTGGACAATCGCCGGACTCTCGATGAGGCGATGGACACGTCTGAGCTGTTCGGGGGTCTGACCGGTCCGGACCGCGGATTTGCCCGCGCCATGGCGAGCGCCGCGCTGCGCCAGCTGGGGCGGATCGACAAGGGGCTCGCGCCCTTCCTGAACCGGCCGATAGAGACCGCAACGCCGCCCGCGCGTGCCTTGTTGCGGGTCGGGGCGGCGCAGAGCTGGCTGATGGAGACACCGCCGCATGCGGTTGTCAGCGAGACGGTCAATGCAGCCAAGCAATGGGCGCGGGCGCGCTCTGCGGCCGGGTTTCTCAATGCCGTGCTGCGCAAGGTCGTCGCTGACCGCACCGCCTTCGATGCGGCGCCTGGGACGGCCGTCTGGCCCGACTGGCTGACGGTGGAGCTGATGACCTCGCTTGGCGTGGAGGGGGCAACGGCGCTGGCCGAGCTGCAGATGTCGGAACCTGACCTCGATCTGACCCCGCGCGACAAGGGATTTGCCGAAGAGCTGGGCAAGCGCCTAGGGGCAAAACCCGTCGGGCTGGGCAGCCTGCGCGTCGCATCCGGCGATGTGCCGGAGGTGGAAGGTTACCGGACCGGCGACTGGTGGGTGCAGGACGCCGCCGCCGCCATTCCGGCCGAGCTTTTGGATGTGAAACCGGGCGAGCGGGTCTTCGACCTCTGCGCCGCACCGGGCGGCAAGACGATGCAGCTGGCCGCCGCCGGGGCTGCGGTTGTGGCCGTCGACCGCTCAAAGGCCCGCCTCACGCGGGTCGAGGAAAACCTGGACCGCACGGGTCTTGCCGGCCGGGTGGAGATACTGGCCGAGAAGGCCGAAGACTGGACGCCGGATGCGCTGGCCGACGCCGTGCTGCTGGATGCGCCCTGTTCGGCGCTGGGCACGCTGCGCCGCCACCCGGAGGGCGCGTGGATCAAGTCACCCGATGAGATTGCCCGTTTCCCGCAAGTGCAGCTTCGTCTGCTGGAGGCCGCGGCGCGCCTGGTGAAGCCGGGCGGGCGGATCGTCTATTGCGTGTGCACGCCGCTCAAGCGTGAAGGGGCGGACGTGGTGACAAAGGCGCTCGCATCGACCGGGCTGGAGCGCCTGGCCATCAGCGCGGAAGAGGCCGGCCCGTTTGTGCATGGGCTCACAGCTGACGGGGATCTGCTCACCCTGCCGCATGGCGATTTCGCGCATGATGCCTTTTACATCGCGCGCCTTGTGAAACCCTGAGCGCGTCGCGGTCGCCTGGCGTGACCTGCCATAATATTGCCGCGCCCAGTTCATATACAGTTCAGGACGGTCAGTGGATTATATGGCCGTCTCAAGTTTTGAGGAGCTGGAAGCATGACTATTCACACCGCGACTGTCGCAAAGCCGAGCAAGGCCATGGCCGGCGCGTTCGCTGCCCTTACCCTTATCCTCGCAGGTTGTGCCAGCACCTATGGCGCCAACACGGTGAGCCCGAATGATGTCGGCTATGCCTCGCAGGTCGAGATGGGGACGATCACCGATGTGCGCGAAGTCACCATCCGTCCCGAGAATAACATGATCGGCGCCGCGACCGGCGCGGTCCTTGGCGGGCTTGCCGGGTCCGAGCTTGGCGGCGGCGACAAGGCCCGCACGGCCGGCGCGGTCGGCGGAGCGGTTCTGGGCGGCCTTGGCGGTAATGAGCTTGGCAAGGGGATGAATACCCGCCGCGGCTTTGCCTATACGGTCCGGCTGGACAATGGCCGGATGGTCGAAGTGACCCAGGGCGCCGATATCGCCATGTATCCCGGCCAGCGGGTGAATGTGACCTATGGCGGCGGCCGCACGACGGTCTCGCCCGCGCAGGGCGGCTATTCGCGTTACTAAAGACCGGGCCACATACCGGCCCCATGCCTGCTTAAATCGATGATAGCCAGCCGCCGTGAGCCTTGTGCTCGCGGCGGTTTGGTTCTACCCAGCCTGCATGTCAAACGTCCTCATTTCCCCGTCCATTCTTTCTGCTGATTTCGCCTGTCTTGGCGATGAAATCAGGGCCATCGACGCGGCCGGCGCCGACATGATCCATGTCGATGTGATGGACGGGCATTTCGTCCCGAACCTGACATTCGGCCCCCCGGTGATCAAGAAGCTACGCCCGCACTCTGACAAGCCGTTTGACGTGCACCTGATGATCGCGCCGGTCGATCCTTTCATTGAGGACTTCGCAGAGGCCGGCGCCGACATCCTTACGGTCCACCCGGAAGCCGGGCCGCATATTCACCGCACCCTGCAGGCGATCCGCAAGGCGGGCATGAAGCCCGGCGTCGCGATTAATCCGGGTACGCCCCATGAAATCGTCGATCCGATCATCGATGATGTTGACATGATCCTTGTAATGTCGGTGAATCCCGGGTTCGGGGGACAAAGCTTTATCGAAAGCCAGCTGCGCAAGATCGAGGCATTCCGCAAAAAGATCGACGCGTCTGGCCGTGACATCATCCTGGAGGTGGATGGAGGGCTTAATCCGGAAACGGCGCCGCGAGCCATCGAGGCGGGGGTGACAGCGATCGTGGCAGGATCTGCTGTGTTCAAGGGGGGCGTGAATGCTTATGCCGGCAATATCGCTGCGCTTCGGGGAGAGGCAGCCAGCTAGAGCAAGAGACACCAGGCGAGTTTTTCCAGTGGAGTACGCCAAATCGACGCCGCCCCCACGCCGCACCCCTGAGGAGGATGCGGAGCTCTGGTCCCGTCTGGCAGGCATCAGCGGCGAGGACGCCGCCGCCAGCCCTGTGCACCGTCTGAAAATTGCCGGCGCGACCCCCTCGGGGTTCTCCTTCTATCCCGACCCCATTGCCCCGCCCGACACGATGCGCGGGGAGAGCCTGATGAAGGATATCTGGCGCATCGGGGCCGACAAGATCGAGATGAATGAGGGCCTGCCGCCCTGGACCGCGCCGCTGCCGTCCCGCCATTTTGCCGACCGGGTTCATCGCTTCGACTGGCTGGCCGACGTGTTCGCGCAGGGCGAGGAGGGCGCGGAGAGAGCCTGCTACCTTGTCGATGACTGGATTGCGAATTTCGGCCGGTTCAACGGATTCGCCTGGCGGGTCGGCTGTACGGCGGACCGGCTCTGGAACTGGATGGTGTGCGGCGGAAAGCTGTTCACACTGGGCGAGCAGGCCGAGATCGACCAGCGGCTGGAATCGCTCGCGCGCCAGCTTCGCCATGTCGAGACGCTGCAGAATGACTGCGCCGACTTCATCGCCCGCTGGCGGATCGCCTGTGTCATGCTGCTGGACACGCTCTGCCTGCGCGATGGCGAAGGATATGAAGAGGCGCTGGAGCATCTGGAGAATGAGTGCACCGCGCAGATCATGCCGGATGGCGGGCATGTCACCCGGGCACCAGCGCGCGGACTGCGGGCCATGCTGGACCTTTGCATCCTGGCCGATGCGGTGGAGACATCCGGCCGCGAGGTGCCGGGTTTTGTGCGCAAGTGGATCGACCGGCTGGGCGGCATGGTCGCCTTTTTCCGCAGCGGGGATGGCGCCCTGCCGCCCTTCAATGATGGCGATGAAAGCCTGCCGCAGATTGTCGATGCGGCGCTGGCGCGGATGCAGAGCCGCCCGCGCGGTTTCATGGTTGCGCCGAAATCGGGCTTCCACAAGGTTGTGAAGGGGACGGCCTGTCTCATTCTCGATGCGGGCGAGGCCCCCGAACAGCCCTTTGGCGACGGCGCGCATGCCGGTGCGCTGAGCTTTGAGTTCCAGGACGGCGAATCGCGTCTGGTGACGGACTGCGGGTTCAGCCCGGAAGCCGATATCGACTGGCGCGCGGCAGTGCGGCGCACAGGCGCACACTCAACGCTGGTTCTGGCGGGCGAGGACTCAGCGCCTTTCAGGCGCAATGAGGAAACGGGGCTCACCTATCCTGAAGGCCCGGAAGGCATTTTTGCCAAGCGGCTGGAAGAGAATGACGAAATCTGGCTGGATTCCCAGCATGGCGGCTACAAACGCCTGCATGGCCTGCTCCACAGGCGCCGCCTGTTCATGTCGTCCGACGGCCTGCGCCTGACCGGGGAGGACTCGCTCGCCCGGCCCGTTTCGCAGGGGGCGATCAAGGCAGAGAAGCCGATTCCCTTCGCCGTCCGGTTTCATCTTCATCCGACCGTGCGCGCGACAATGCAGGACCATTTCATCCAGCTGCAGACAGAATGCGGCGACATCTGGCGGTTCAAGACAAGCCATATGGGTGCCAAGCTGGAAAAAACCGTGTATCTTGGGCGCGGTGTGGTTGAAAAAAGCAAGCAGATCGTTCTTAGCGGTAAGGCGGACCTCGATAGTGACGGGTCTGCGCCGCCGAACTGCCTGCGATGGGCTTTCTTGAAGGAAACTGACGCGTGACGCCTCGTGATGAAGCCCGCCGTGCGATGGCGATTACGCTCGGTTTCGACACCGCGGCGGCCGGTCTCGCCATGGTGTTCGGGCTGACCGTCCGGTGGCTGATGACGGACGGGGCGCCGCTGGATGCCTTCTATACGGCGATTGTGGCAAGCGCCATGTTTGCCGGGGCGGCCTTCCTTTCCTTCTATTCGCTTGGGGTGCACAGACAGGTCTGGCGCCATTCCGGCTGGAGCGATGCGGTCAGGATCCTGCAGGCCGCCGGTCTTGCGACGCTCATTTTCCTGCCAGCGCTTTTCCTCTGGAACAGGCTGGTCGGTATTCCGCGCTCGGCCATCGCCACGGCCGTGATCGTCTGGCTGGCCGTGATCTTTGCCGGGCGCATGGTCGCGCTGGCTCGCTCGACCCAGCGCCCGCTGCAGATCTTCTTTGCCCGCGCGCGCCCAGACGCGCCGATGGTGCTGCTGATTGCGCAGCCGGAAGAGGCCGCGCGCATTGTCTCCGCCATGGGCAAGGATGGCGAAGGGCCGAAGGTGCGTATTCTGGGGCTGCTGGAGCCGGAAGGTGCGCAGTTTGGCCGCAAGGTTCGCGGTATTCCGGTGATGGGCGGACTGGAAGACCTCGGCAAGGTGCTGGACCTGCTGGCGCTTCGCTATGAGAAGACGCCGCTTGTGGCGGTCGCCGGCATTGCCCGTGAACGCCACAATATGACGACGATCCTGGAAGCGGCGGCAAGCCGCAAGACAGAGGTCATGACGCTCACCGCCGCCAATGATGACGGCGCGGCGATGCTGCCCGTGCGCCCGGCCGACCTTCTGCGCCGCCGCGAACGTGTGCTGGACCCGGCGCCGGTTATCAATCTGCTGGAGGATACGCGCGTCTTCGTCACGGGCGGCGGCGGCACGATCGGCTCGGAACTCGCGCGCCAGTGCGCGGGCATGAATCCGCATTCGCTGACGCTGTTCGATTCGTCCGAATACAATCTCTATGAGGCTGATCTTGCCCTGCGCGAGCAGTTTCCCAACCTCGCCATCCATTCCGAGCTTGGCGATGTGCGCGACGAGGCGCGGGTCAAGCGCGCCATTGAGCAGGCCCAGCCCGACATCATCATCCACGCGGCCGCGCTGAAGCACGTGCCGCTGATGGAGCATAATGTCTGTGAAGCGATCCTGACCAATGTCGGTGGGGCGCTGATCACCGCACGCGCCGCGCAGCTGTCGGATGCACAGAAATTCGTCTTCGTGTCGACGGACAAGGCGGTTCACCCTGACAATGTGATGGGCGCGACCAAGCGGCTTGCCGAGCTGACCGTCGCGCGGCAGGCCCGGGCCTCGAATTTCTCGGTCTCCATGGTTCGGTTCGGCAATGTGCTTGGTTCTTCAGGCTCCGTGGTGCCGCTTTTCGAGCGCCAGATCGCCAAGGGTGGCCCGGTCACGCTGACCCATCCGGAGGTGACGCGCTATTTCATGACGCTGGAGGAAGCCTCCGCGCTTGTGCTGCAGTCAGCGACGCATAATGGCTCTCCCGGCAGTGCCTCGCTCTATGTGCTCGACATGGGTGAACCGGTGCTGATCAAGGCACTGGCCGAGGCGATGATCCGGCTGAAGGGGCTGGTGCCGGGGCGCGATATCGAGATCCGCACGACGGGGCTGCGGCCCGGTGAGAAGATGCATGAGAAGCTCACCTATAATCATGAGAAGGTGCATTCCATCGGCATTGAAGGGATCTACAAGGTCGCCTCCGAGCAGATCGTGGCCAATGATTTCGATGAGAAGCTGGATCAGCTGCTGGATCATGCCCGCCATCGCCGCCGCGAGGAGGCCATCAACCTGCTGTCGGAGCTGGTGCCGGAATACAGGCCGCGCCGGGCGGCAGAGTAAACTCCCAGCGGTGAGTTGACCTTGCGGGGAAGAGTGTTACCCACAGCCGCAATGTCCCCAGCAGAATGAAAGTCGCAAGATCGGATGACTGAGCGTTTCAAGGTTCGCCGTGCCCTGATTTCAGTTTCGGACAAGGACGGCCTTGTCGAACACGGTCAGAGACTGGCCTCTCACGGCGTCGAACTTGTCTCTACTGGCGGGACGGCGCGGACCCTCAAGGAGGCCGGCCTCGACGTGATCGATGTAGCCGACCTGACCGGTTTCCCCGAAATGATGGATGGGCGCGTGAAGACGCTGCATCCGGCGGTCCATGGCGGGCTTCTTTACCGGCGCGATCTTGAGAGTCACCGCAAGGATGCCGAGCGCCACAAGATCAGCGCCATCGATCTTGTCTATATCAATCTCTATCCATTCGAGGCGGCGGTTGCCTCGGGTTCGGATTTTGAGACCTGTGTCGAGAATATCGATATTGGCGGGCCGGCCATGCTGCGCGCGGCGGCCAAGAATGGCCAGTCGGTCGCGGTCTGCACCGATGCCGGCGATGTCGCCGCCGCATTGGCTGAGATGGACGAGCAGGACGGTGAGGTGAGCATTGCGCTCAGCCGGCGCCTTGCGGCCAAGACCTATGCGCGCACCGCAGCCTATGATGCGGCGATTTCCGGCTGGTATGCCGAGCAGCTGCAGGACACCGTGCCCGACTGGGCCGGGTTTGGCGGACAGCTGGCGCAGAGCCTTCGCTATGGCGAAAACCCGCACCAGTCGGCGGCCTTCTATACGACGGGGGCCAAACGGCCTGGCGTCGCGACGGCGCGTCAGGTGCAGGGCAAGGAGCTGTCCTACAACAATATCAACGACACCGATGCGGCCTTCGAGCTGATCGGGGAGCTGGGTGACGAGCGCCCCGCCGTTGCGATCATCAAACATGCCAATCCGTGCGGCGTCGCGACGGACGACTCGCTGGTCGAGGCCTATCGCAAGGCGCTGGAATGCGATTCCACCTCGGCCTTTGGCGGGATCGTCGCGCTCAACCGGCTGCTCGATGAGGAGACGGCCACGGAGATCGCGAAAATCTTCACTGAAGTCGTCATTGCGCCGGGCGCCGACCAGGGTGCGCTGTCGGTGTTCGAGAAGAAAAAGAACCTCCGGCTTCTCCTGACCGATGGTATTCCCGATCCCGAAGCACGCGGGCGCGTCGTCAAGACGGTCGCCGGCGGCCTGCTGGTGCAGGACCGCGACTTTGGCCGGGTGACGCGCGATGATCTTCGCGTCGTCACGGAAAAGGCACCCAGTGAGAGCGAGCTCGACGACATGCTGTTTGCCTGGCGTGTGGCCAAGCATGTGAAGTCCAACACCATCGTCTATGTGAAGGATGGCGCGACGGTCGGGATTGGCGCGGGTCAGATGAGCCGGATCGATTCGGCCCGTATCGCCGCGCGCAAGGCGGTCGATGCTGCGGACGCGGCGGGTTGGGACGCGCCGAAGACGCGCGGCTGTGTCGCCGCGTCGGACGCCTTCTTCCCCTTTGCCGATGGCTTGCTGCAGGCAGCCGAGGCGGGCGCGACGGCGGTGATCCAGCCGGGCGGCTCCATCCGCGATGATGAAGTCATCGAGGCGGCCAATGAGGCGGGGCTTGCCATGGTCTTCACCGGTATGCGCCATTTCCGTCACTAGGCGATGAGCGCGGCGGTCTCCCCCTTCGACGAGCTGAACCAGCACTGGCTGGCGGTGCGCATCTATTATGAGGACACCGATTTCACCGGTATGGTCTATCATGCCAATTATCTGCGTTTCTTTGAGCGCGGGCGGTCCGAGTTCCTGCGCGATGCGGGCGTGTCGCACCAGTCGCTCCTGTCGCGCCCGGACCCGGCGGCCTTTACGCTGACCAATGTGAATGTCGACTATAAGCGCGCGGCGAGGATCGACGACCAGTTGCAGATCCGCTCGCGCTATACCGGCACCAAGGGGGTACGGGTCCTGTTCGAACAGACCGCCCTTCGCGGCGAGGAGATCATCGCCGAGGCGGTGGTCACGGCGGTGATGATCCATGCCGACGGCCGCCCGCGCCGGCCCATTCCGGACGTGGTCGAGCAACTCAGGCCATATATATTTCCCGGCTAGGGAGCGGGCAGGCGCCCCTTCGGTCTGATTATTCGCCGTGCAGTCGCCAATCTGCTGCGAACATAATCGCCAGCGTCAAGTTTCCGCCTGATTTCCGTAAGATAGGGGGGATGCTTTACGAACCCGCGCGGTCCGCCAAAGGCTAGCGCAATGGCTGCCATCAGCCGAGACAAAGAGGAATTTCATGGAAAGCGAAGCTGCCGCTCCTATCGTGTCCGAAGGCGGATTCTCCCTTTTCGGCCTGCTTATGGATGCCGATATTGTCGTCAAGCTGGTGCTGATCATCCTGTTGATCGCCAGCCTCTGGTCCTGGGCCGTGATCATCGAGAAATCCTTCACGGTGTCGCGGGCACGCAAGCGTGCCAAGGCTTTCGAGGACGCGTTCTGGTCCGGCCGGGCCGACGATCTGGACCGCCGCGGCGCCGCGTCCGGCAGCGATGCGGCCTCGCGGATCTATGCCTCTATCACGCGCGAGTGGACCGATGCGCGCCGCGCGCCGGAGTCCGAGGGTCACATGATGATGATCGACCGGGCCGAACGCTCGCTGCGGGCCGGGGTCGACCGCGAGGTCGGGCGCGTCAGCAACGGCCTTGGCGTGCTGGCGACGATCGGTTCTGCCTCTCCCTTTATCGGCCTCTTCGGTACGGTCTGGGGCATCATGAACGCCTTCCTCAACATCGCCGAGAAGCAGGATACCAGCCTTACCAACGTGGCCGGCCCGATTGCCGAAGCGCTGTTCGCGACCGGGCTTGGCCTCGTTGCGGCCATTCCGGCGGTCATCTTCTACAACAAGTTCACGGGCGATATTAACCGGCTGGCCGACCAGCTCGACACGTTCAGCCAGGACCTTCTGGTGCGCCTGTCGCGCCGCGCTTCGGATCTGGGGGCCTAGGTCATGGCTGGCGGATTTGCTTCAGGCACACCAGGACGCGGACGGGGCCGCCGGTCCATGGCGGCGGAGATCAACGTTACGCCGCTGGTCGACGTCATGCTGGTGCTGCTTATCGTCTTCATGATTACCGCGCCGCTGCTGACGACGGGTGTGGAGGTCTCGCTGCCCAAGGCGTCGGCGGAAAATCTGCGCGCGCCGCAGACCCAGCCGCTGTCTGTGTCGCTGAACAGTAATGGCGACATCTTCATCCAGGAGACAGAGATCCAGCCCGATGAGCTGGTCTCCACCCTCTATGCGATTGCCGGCGAAGGCTATGAGGAGCGCATTTTCCTGCGCGCAGATGAAGGCGTGAATTATGGCCAGGTCATGGGGGTCATGACCCGCATGCAGCGCGCCGGATTCCGCAATATCGCGCTGGTCACCGATCCACAGGCCGAGGAGAGCGCCCGGTAATGATCCGCGGTCTTCCCGCATCCATCCTGTTGCACGCAGCCGTCATTGGCGCAGGCTATATCGTATGGCCCTATGTCGGCACGACTGAGACGGAAGAGGAATTTGTGCTGGTGCCGGTCGAGTTGGTCGAGGTCGGCGAGATGACCAATGTCGCGCCTGTCGTCGAGCCCGAAGAGCCCGAGCCGGTGGAAGAAGAGCCAGAGCCTGAACCCGAACCGGAGCCTGAAGAAGAGGATGTCCCGGTCGAGGAAGTGCCAGACGAGCGCGATATTCCGGTCGATGATGTGGAGACCTCCCAGGAGGCGCCCGCGCCTGAAGCTGAAGATGACATCCTGCCAAATTTCGAGGCTGAACCCGACGAGGAAGAGGAAGCCCCGCCTGAAGAGCCGGAGGAGGAGCGTCCCGCGACGCCAAATCCGCAGCGCAAGTCCAGCGCGCTGGACGACCTGCTCAATTCAGCCGAATCCACCTTCCAGAGCGAGCGCGAGACCCGGCGCGAGACCCGCCCGCCGCCGCGCGAGCCGGAGCCTAAACGCGAGGAAGCGCCCGCGCCGCAGGAGCGCCGGTCTGGGGCAGGCGAACGCACGGCCAACACTGTGCGGATCGAGCAGTTGCTCTACAATCAGATCTATCCGTGCTGGGATGGGGTCAGCGACCAGCCCGAACCAGAACGGCTCAATGTCAGCATGCGGGCGCGCCTGGATGCCGAGGGCAATGTGATCGACCTCGATCTCGTCCGGCCCTCACGCGCGCCGATTGGCGACCGCTCCATGCAGCTTGCCATCGAGCGGGCCCAGCGCGCGGTCCAGAAGTGTCAGCCTTACAGGCTTCCAAGGGATGATTACGATCTCTGGAAGGAAGCCACTATCAATCTCGGCCCGGCTTTTACGGGCAACTAGACGTCAGGAAAGGGCGATAAGCCAGATGATCAGATCAATTGCCGCCTATTTGTTTGCCGCCTTCATCGCGGTCATACCGGCCGCCACGGCGCAGGTGACCGTGAACATCTCCGAAGGCACGCTGAAGCCGACACCGATCGCGATTCCGGTCTTCGAGGCAGAAGGTGCCGACCGCCAGCTCGCCACGGATATCACATCGGTGGTGCAGAACGATCTGCTCTCGACAGGGCTTTTCTCCATCACGCCGGAAAGCGCCTATATCCAGCGTGACCTTTCCATCGATAGCCAGCCGCGTTTCGCAGACTGGAAAATCATCCAGACCGACGCGCTGGTCGTGGGTGAGGTGGACCGCGTGACGATTGAGGGGGTGGAGTTCATCCGCGCCTCGGTGCGTCTCTGGGATGTCTATGGCGAGGAAGTCATGCGCCTTGAGGGACAGGCCGGGCGGCGCTTTACCGCCAAGCCGGAAGACTGGCGGCGCATCGCGCACAAGATTGCTGACACGATCTATTCGCGCCTGACCGGTGAAGACCCGTATTTCGACTCGCGTATCGTCTATGTCGCCGAGACCGGGCCGAAGGATGACCGTACCAAACGCCTCGCCATCATGGATTCTGACGGTGCCAATGTGAAATATCTCACCTCGGGCACGTTCACGGTTCTCACGCCGCGCTTCTCGCCGTCGAACCAGCAGATCACCTATATGTCGTTCGAGAATAACCGCCCGCGCGTCTATCTGTTCGACATCCAGAGCGGGCGTCAGGAAGTGCTTGGCAATTTCCAGAACATGACCTTCGCGCCGCGTTTCTCGCGCGATGGCCAGTCGGTCCTGCTGACACAGGCGGCGAACGGCAATTCCGACATCTATCTGCGTGATCTCGTCACACAGAATACGCGCCGTCTGACCGATCACCCGGCGATCGACACCTCCCCGTCCATGTCGCCGGACGGCCGCCAGATCGTATTCAACTCCGACCGTGGCGGCAGCCCGCAGCTCTATATCATGAATACGGACGGTTCACCGCTGACCTGCCCATCAGGCGGACGCGACACGGCCTGCCGCATCACGTTCGGGTCGGGCCGCTATTCCACACCGGTCTGGAGCCCGCGCGGCGACCTGATCGCCTTCACGAAACAGTCTCGCGGCAAGTTCTCCATCGGCGTGATCGGCACCGACGGCGAAGGTGAGCGCGTGCTGACAGAATCCTATCTGGATGAAGGGCCGGAATGGTCGCCGAACGGGCGCGTCATCACCTTCTTCCGCGAGCGCGCGCCGGGCGCAGGCCCGCAGCTCTGGTCGGTCGACCTGACAGGACGCAATCTGCGCCAGATTCCGACGCCGACACAGGCTTCCGACCCGGCCTGGTCGCCGCTTCTGAACTAAAAGTGTGCGGGCGAGCCCAAAAACACCGCCAATACGCCGAATATATTTCGGGGAACCAATCGTCAGCCACGAAGTTGACAAAATCGAGCAATAAGGGTCGCGCCAACGACCTTACGAAGGAGTAACCAATGCGTCGTCTTGTTATCAGCACTGCATCTATTGCCCTGGTTCTGGGAGCGGCCGCCTGTGCGTCCAAGCCTGATCCAGTCGACAATTCGGCGTCACAGGTTTCCGATACGGATTCCGCTCCGACCGGCCCGGTCAACGAATCCGACATCGAACAGCCGAGCCGCGTGATCGATTCCGGCCCGACCGCCGGTTCGCTCGAAGACTTCAAGGTCAATGTCGGCGACCGCGTCTATTTCGATCTCGACCAGTACCGCCTCGATGGCGACGACCAGTCGGTCCTCCAGCGTCAGGCCGCCTGGCTTCAGCAGTATCCGAACGTCCGTATCCTCGTCGCCGGTAATGCCGACGAGCGCGGCACGCGCGAATACAACCTCGCCCTCGGTGAGCGCCGCGCCTCTGTCGTTCGCGACTATCTGGTGAACCTTGGCGTTTCCCCTTCGCGCATCGACACGGTCTCCTACGGCAAGGAGCGCCCGATCGCGGCTGAGTCGAATGAGGCTGCCTGGGCGATGAACCGCAACGCCTTCACCCAGATCATGGGTGGCCCCAGCAGCTAGAGCCTGCTGCCAGTCACAGACAAGGAAAGCCGGGTGTCATAATTTGGCCCCGGCTTTTTTTTAGCTATATGTCCAGTCCATCGTATCGCCTTCCTGGAGCGCCTTTCATGATCCGACCGGTTCTTGCCCTCGCTGCCTTTTCGCTTCTCGCCGTCCCCGTCGTCGAAGCCCAAGCGCAGCGTGCGCCGATCACCCGCGGCGCGACCAGCGGGGACCTTGCGACAACGGTAAGCCAGCTTCGCCAGCAGATGGCGCAGATGTCGCTCGATATCGCGCGGCTGGAAGACGAGATCGGCCGGCTGAACGGTGAAATCGAAACGCTTGAATTCCTGCTATCGCAATCGCGCGACGAGTCGGCGCGCATGCAGGAGGATGACCAGCGTATCGGCGAGACGCTGCGGACCCTCAGCGAACAGAATGACCGCCT
The DNA here is from genome assembly GCF_964005855.1 of uncultured Henriciella sp. NCBI lineage: Bacteria > Pseudomonadati > Pseudomonadota > Alphaproteobacteria > Hyphomonadales > Hyphomonadaceae > Henriciella > uncultured Henriciella sp. The sequence goes on along the minus strand of NZ_CAXFSW010000002.1, from coordinate 115,514 downwards.
GCAGGAGCGTATCTCCGGTCTTGAGCGTCAGATGGACGGGCTTGCCAGTGGCGCGGTGGAAGAAGGCGGCGAGCCGCGCGAGACCGCCGGTGCCCGCGCTTCCTCAGAGCCTTCGCGCAACCGCGCGGCCGAACGCGACGAGCCCCGCCAATCGGCCCGGTCTGAAGAGGCGCAGACAGCAGGCGATGAAACCGGCGGCAATCCCGGCTATCAGGGCTCTCTCGGCACGCTGAGCGCCAGCGAACTGCCCGGTGAGGCCGGACCGCTCTTTGCGGCGGCGAAGTCCCGCCTCCTCAAATTCGATTATGCCGGGGCCGAAGAGGCTTTCCGGGCCTTTCTGGATCGGTTCTCTGACGACCCGCAGGCAGGCGAGGCGCAATACTGGCTGGCGGAAACTCTCTTCCAGCAGGAAGCCTATGCTGAATCCGGCGAGGCATATCTGAAGATGATCCGCGAATATCCCGATGATGCGCGCGCACCGGATGCGCTTGTGAAACTCGCCCGCTCCATGCGGCTTGTTGGCGATACCGATCGTGCCTGCGAGGCGCTGGCCGTGCTGCCGCAGCAATATCCCGACGCCTCCGGCGTGACCAAGAACCTTGCCGCCCTTGAGCGCACGCGTGCGGGTTGCAGCGCCTAGAAGACCATACGCCCGAGCTCATCGATGCGATGACGGATGGGGTGCAAGGCCCGGTCTGCCTCGCCGTGTCCGGGGGCAGCGATTCCATCAGCCTGCTTGACCTTGCAAGCGGATGGTCGCGCCAGTCGGGCCGCAATCTTCTGGTTCTCACAGTCGATCATGGCCTGCGGCCCGAAGCGGCCGGCGAAACCGAATGGGTGGCAGAGACCGCCCGCGCGCTTGGCCATGAGGCGCAGATCCTGCGCTGGACACCGGACAAAAGAAGCCAGAGCGCGGCCCGCACAGCGCGTCATACGCTGCTGGCAGAGGCCGCGAGACAGGCGGGGGCAGGGGTCATTCTTCTGGGTCACACGCAGAGCGACGTCATTGAGACCCTGTTGATGCGTCTTGCGCGGCCCGCCCGCCTTGCCGGCGCCGTGGGTCCGCAGCCTGTGTCGGTCTCCCCGGTCTGGCCGGCCGGGCGCGATATGCTTATCGGGCGCCCCCTCATCGGCTGGCCGCGCCATCTGCTACGAGAGCGGCTGGTGCAGGCGGGGAAAAGCTGGGTGGACGATCCAAGCAACATCTCCGAGGCCTATGAACGTGTCCGGGTGCGCCGTCTCATGGAGCGGCTCGATGCGTGCCGTCTGGGCTCAGTGACCGCGGATGCAATGCGCTTGCGCGCGCTTGAGGACTGGCGGCTGGCCGGGCTTCTGCGCGAGCGGGTGCGGGTCGATGAGGCCGGATTGATCGAGGCTGATCTTGAGGGCGCGCCGCTTTCAAGTCCGGTTTTCAGCCGGTTTCTCGACACGCTCATCCAGACCGCGTCGGGGCGTAGCCGGACGGTGCCTGCAAGCTCGATTGAGGCACTGGGCCTCGAGATCGGCATGGGCGGGCCGGCAGGGCGCATCACGCTGGGCGGGGCCTGGCTGCAACGGCGCGGTGAGACCCTTCTTGCCGGACGCGATCCGGGCGAGCTGAAACCGGGTTGGGTAGATGGCGTCTGGGACGGCAGATATGTGCGCGGCGGGACAGTGAGTTCGCCGGAGGCGGCGCCCTTTCTTGTGCGCCATGCCCTTCCCGATACACCCTTCCGGGAGATCGTGTCGGCGCGGATCGCGCTCTGGTCAGAGGCGCTTCTCCGCGGGGCCAGACTCGCCATGGAGATTGCCGACCTCGGCGATGCGGGCGGACGGGCCTTACCAGACGCCGCGTCTGAGGCCGGTCCAGACATAGCCACCAAAGGTCGGGGCGAACCACTGCCTTGAAGGCAGGTCCACCTGGCGCGGGGTCAGCGTGCCGCGCAGCGCGTCTTCCATCCCCCGGATGACGATGTCCCGGCTGCCAGCGGCCATGCGCCAGAGATAGGTGTGAAAATTATCGCCGGGCTCGGTCTCGACATGCGACTGGTAGAGAACGCCGCCTGTATCGACCCCTTCATCGACCAGGTGGACTGTCGCGCCGAAATGCTCTGGCTCGCCGTTCGCGAGGGCGAAATAGCCGCCGAACATGCCGCGATAGGCCGGGTTGATACCGGAATGATAGTTGATGAAGGGGGCATCGACAGCCTGCAGGGTCGCCTTGCCGATCATGCGCGTAGAGACGACGAAGACGGCCTTAGGGGACGCGGCCTGCAGGGCGGCGCGGCAAGCGTCCGAATTGACCGAGGGGACATCGATGATTTCCGTACCGGCACGCGGGTCCGGCTCCAGCTTTTCGCGTGCGATCAGCTGGGCGATCCGGTCGTCGGTGCCCCCTTTGGTCAGCCTGATCGGGATCCGGGCGGCCTGCATGCTGGCGACCTTGAGGGGACCAAGCATCTTGCGGCGGCGGCGCCAGAGAACAGATGACGGCTCACCCTGCTCACGGATCACCGGGAACGGGCCGAAGCGTTCGCGCAGCACATTTATCATGATCCAGGCGTGGGGGCCGCCGGATGTAAGGGCGACGAGGTCTGAGGGTCTTGTCATGCCAGTTTCCTTCCCTCCGCGTGACATTGAAACTGGATCATGCAAGTTTCAGGCTATTTTCCCCTGGGATAACTAGCCTGCGGCGCGAACGGCGTCGGCAACCTCATTGACGGCTTCTTCCATCATGTCCGCATCCTCGGCCTCTGCCATGACGCGGATAAGCGGCTCCGTGCCGGACTTGCGGATCACGAGCCGTCCGGTGCTGCCAAGGCGCGTTTCGACAGCGTTTATGGCTGCCTTTACGTCGTCGTTTTCCAGGGGTGCAGAAGAATTGTAGCGTACATTGATGAGCTTCTGGGGCACGGTCTCGAAGACGTTTGCGAGTTCGGAGAGCGGCTTGCCGGTCTCCACCATGACGGCAAGCGCCTGCAGGGCGGCGATCATGCCGTCGCCGGTGGTTACGTGGTCGGAGACGACGATATGGCCGGACTGTTCACCGCCCAGATTGAAGCCGCCTTCGCGCATCTTCTCGACCACATAGCGGTCGCCGACCTTGGTGCGCTCGAGCTGGAGGTCGATGGATTTCAGGTATTTTTCGAGGCCCAGATTGGACATCACCGTCGCGACAACGCCGTCGCGGGCCAGAAGGCCGCGCCGTTTCCAGTCGCCTGCGATCAGGCCGATGAGCTGGTCGCCGTCAATTTCCTCACCGCGCTCATCGACGAGGATGCAGCGGTCCGCGTCGCCATCGAGTGCGATGCCGATATCTGCGCGGTATTTGCGAACGGCTTCGCGCAGCGCATGGGTGTTTGTGCTGCCGACCTCCTGATTGATGTTGAAGCCATCTGGCGACACGCCGATGGGGAAGACCTCGGCGCCCAGCTCATAAAGGGCCGTCGGGGCGACCTTGTAGGCGGCGCCGTTTGCACAATCGATACAGACGCGAAGGTTGGAGAGGCGCATACCACGCGGGAAGGTGGCCTTCACGATCTCAATATAGCGGGCTTGGGCGTCATCGACGCGGCGCGTGCGGCCGAGCGCGGACGGCGCGGCGAGCTTGTCGTCAAGCGCGCGGTCCATCCGGCTTTCGATTTCCAGCTCAATCTCATCGGAGAGCTTGTAGCCGTCCGGGCCGAAGAGTTTGAGGCCATTGTCCTCATAGGCATTGTGGCTGGCTGAGATCATCACGCCGAGATCTGCACGCAGGGAACGGGTCATCATGGCGACGCCGGGCGTCGGCAACGGCCCGAAAAGGGTGACGTCCATACCCACAGAGGTGAAACCAGCCACCAGCGCCGGTTCGATCATATAGCCGGAGAGGCGCGTATCCTTGCCGATCACGACCGAATGGCGCCGTGTGCCGCCGCGGCGGAAATACTTGCCGGCGGCCATGCCAAGCCGCATGGCGATTTCCGGTGTCATAGGCGGCGTGTTCGCCGTCCCGCGAATACCATCGGTGCCGAAATATTTGCGCGACATGACATGTCTCCTCGAATCCAGTTGGCAATGCCACAGGCGGCGGGCCGTGCAAAGCGCGAGCCGCTGAGGCGTCCATCGAGTAAGGCTACCACAAATCCCTTAATAGGAGCCTTGCTGCCCCAGTCTGGAGACGGCGGTGACCCAGTCGGCCGATCCAGACCTGCGCGGGAAAGTCCGCAGCCGTAAAGCCAAAAGCCCCGCCAGCGGGCTGCGTGGCGGGGCTCTGGATATCCGTCTCAGTCTGGGGCTGGGCCGATCAGATCAGCAGGCCCGATCCAAGCAGGACGAAGGTGGAGAGGCCTGCGGCCAGCGGGAGGCTGAGCAGCAAGGCGAAAATGCCCTGGCGGGTCTCTGTGGAGGAAACGCTCATTTTTCTTGTCCTTCTTACAGGCCGGGCAGGCGAGCTTGTCTGCTCCGGTGAGAAGGATATAGCACCGGGCAAAACGAAAATCAATGAACGATTTGAATATTATTCAGTGTTCAGTCTCTGGCGTCTTTTCGATGCCCTTTTGCAGGGCGGCGACGACGATATCGAGACAGCCATTCAGTTCACGGCGCAGCTTGGGCAGGGTGAGGCGCGAGAAGAGCTGGGGAAAGCGGTACTTCATGAGGGCCGACTGGATCATCTCTGCGGTATAATTGCAGTCGGCAATGGGCGCGAAATCCCCCCGTTCGACGCCGTCTTCAAGGATGGTGCAAAGATAGATGCGTTCCTGGGCGAGCCCTTCATTCATGAAGAGCGGGCGTTCTTCACCCAGAACTTCCGCCACCTCCAGAATCTTTGCTTCCCGCTCTATGGCGTCATAGGTCTGGTCCAGATTGAAGTGAAAGACCTTGCGAAGGCGTTCTGCTGGCGGCGCGCTGGCGCGTGCGATTTCCGAATAGGTCTGGTAAAGATCGGAATTGAACTGGCGGGCCATGGCCTCTGCGATATCCAGCTTGGACGCAAAAAACCGGTAGATATTGCCAGCCGACATGCCGCAGTCGCCAGCAATCTCCGACATGGTTGTTTTGCCATAGCCATAGTGTTTGATACGGTTCGTTGCCGCATCCAGGATCTGCTCACGGGTCTCGGATTTATCGCTCATGCCTCAAGGATACGGAAATCGCCTGAATGATCAATAAATTCTTCAGTGACCTTAGCAGCCAGGAGCGCGCGCCCTTATGCAGAAAGTAGGAATATTGGGGGCTGGTGCCTGGGGCACGGCCCTGGCCGCGACGGCCGCGAAGGCCGGACGCGACGTCCAGATCTGGGCCCGCGAGGAAGAGGTGGCTGAGGCGCTGAGCAAGGGCGAAGGCAATCCGGTTTTCCTGGCAGGTGTGGAACTGCCCGCCATGCCGGCCTCCAGCGACCTTTCCCATCTGGCCGGGTGCGAGGCCATCCTTTCGGTTGTGCCGGCCCAGCATGCGCGGGCGACCTTTGAAGCACTCGCGCCGCATATCCAGCCCGGTGTGCCCGTCCTGCTGTGTTCCAAGGGCATCGAGAAGTCGAGCCTCAGCTTGATGACCGACGTGTTGCACGAGACTCTGCCCCAGGCGACGCCAGCGGTTCTTTCCGGGCCGAGCTTTGCCGCAGATGTGGCGCGAGGCCTGCCGACGGCGGTGACACTGGCCTGCGCCGACAAGGCGCTGGGGCAGAAGCTGATGACGGCGGTCGGCCGCAACACGTTTCGTCCATACTGGTCGAACGACCTGATCGGTGCGGAGGTCGGCGGTGCGGTGAAGAATGTGCTCGCCATTGCCTGCGGCATCGTTGAGGGACTGGAGCTTGGCAAATCGGCCCATGCCGCGCTGATTTCGCGCGGCTTCGCGGAAATGACGCGGCTCGCCGTCGGCATGGGCGCGCAGGCGCAGACCCTGGCCGGTCTTTGCGGACTGGGGGATCTCGTCCTGACCTGTTCCTCCACCCAGTCCCGAAATATGAGCTTCGGCAAGGCGCTGGGTGAGGGCCAGAAGGCCGAAGACATATTGGCGGCCCGAAATTCGGTGACCGAAGGGGTGGCGACCGCGCCGGCGCTGGTCGAGCTGGCCGCGCGTGAGGGTGTGACCATGCCGATCTGCCTTGCGGTGCATGAAATTCTGGCAGGCGAAAAGAATGTGGACGAGGCGATAACGGCGCTGCTCAACCGTCCGTTCACGCAGGAAGGGCTTTAGGACAATGGCGCAGTTTCTGATCAATGCCCGTGACAAGGCGGGCGCGCTTTCCGTTCGCATGGAGAACCGGCCGGCCCACCTGGAGTGGGCAAAAGAATATGCGGACAGGATCCTTATGGGGGGGCCGGTTCTGGCAGAGGACGGGGAGACGTTTGCAGGCTCCACCTTCGTGGTGGAGTTCGACACGCTGGCCGATGCGAAGGCATGGGCGCAAGCAGACCCCTATGCCAGGGCAGGCCTGTTCGAGACGGTGGAAATCCGCCCCTTCAAATGGCTGCTTGGCGGCGGAAAGCCGGACTGAGGACGCGGGAATGCGAAAATTCGTGAGCGGTAATCTCAACTATTCGAGCTGGTCGATCCGCGCCCTGCTGATGGTGCGCCATCTGAAGCTGGACGTTGAGGAAGAGATCGTCCCGCTCGATTTTCCCGATACCACCGCGCGGCTGGCAGAGATCAGCCCGACGCGGAAGGTGCCACTCCTTCTCTGGGACGATGAGACGGTGTGGGATTCGCTCGCCATCATCGAATGGCTGGCCGACCGGTTTCCCGATGCGGGCGTGTGGCCGCAGGACAGCAAGGCGCGCGGCCGGGCAAGGGCAATCTCCGCCGAGATGCATTCGGGCTTTCCGGACCTGCGCCGCGCGTGCCCGATGGACATCCGCTCCCGTCATGGCCGGCCGGAGATGACGGAGGCGCTGGCCAATGACATTTCCCGCGTCGACGATATCTGGTGTGAGGCGCTGGAGGCGTCTGGCGGGCCTTATCTTTTCGGCGAATGGAGCGCGGCCGACGCGGTCTATGCGCCCGTGGTGACGCGTTTCCAGACCTATGACCTGCCGCGGACAAATACCGCTCAGGCCTATATGGTCGCCGTCCTCTCGCACCCGCTGATGGTGAAGCTTGCCGCTGAGGCCGCCGCAGAGCCCTGGTGGATCAGATATGACGCCTCGGGCCGCAGCGCGGGCTTCATGCCTTCGGCAGATGCATGAGGTCGTAGCCGAGATCGTGCCGGAAGAGAGCGTCCACACGTTCGCGGTAGATGTCGAGCGCCTCGCCTGAGAACTGTTCTTCCAGCGGGGTCTTGCGGAACTGAAGGACATTGGCTTCGGCGGCCGGGTCGACCTTCTTGGCCATGGCTTCCTTTGTTCCCGCCTTCAGGGCTGCGTCGAGCGCCTTCGATGTGAGACTGATCTGCCAGTGGGCGGCCATGCCGCCGAGAATGGCGCGCGGATTGGCGCGCGTGTCCTCATAATGGACGCGGTATATCCGGTCGCCAGCCTTTTCCAGGAGGTCGCCCCAACGGTTCCAGAAACGTGCGAGCCAGTAAACATCGCAGCGATAGGCTGAGCCGGAAGGATCGCCGCGCAGATAGTCCAGCCAGTCGACATTCAGCTCATGATTCCACTTGGCGTGGTGGCTGGCGAGGATGCTCATCGGGTGGCGCACGAAGAGGACATAGGGCGGCAGGCCGGCAAGGCCGCGCGCAAAGCTCCAGTCCGCAAGCTTGTGCGGAATGGTGTGGCTGAAGGCGAGGCGCGGCAGTTCCGGAAAGGTTGGCTTGTCCTTCGGCCAGCCGATATAGGGGCGCACCGCATCCTCTGAGAAATACTGCGGGCGCGGCACGCCATAGGTCTCCGCCAGCGCGACGGCAAACATGTACTTGACCCAGTGGGTGCCGGAATTCTTCGAGGTGACCAGAACCCCGTCAAAGGCCCGGTGACGCAGGATGGAGAAGTTTCCCCAATTATCCTTGCGGACCCGTTTTTCGTAAGCGTCGCTCATGATGTCGTTTCTATCTTGCCGGGGCAGGGGCTGCCAAGCGGTTCAGTTCAGACCGGCGCGATTGCGCCAGATCTGGATGAGGTCGCGTTCGGCGCTGGACACTTTTCCATCTGCCACGGCGACGTTTTCAAGCATGCTGGACAGGTCGTCATAATCCTTCATCGTCATATCCGGCGCCGCCAGGACGACGCGGCTCATCTGCTCGACGATTTTCCTTGAGGCGGGGGCCTGACGGGTCAGCCAGGCGGCATGTGCCAGGAGCTGCTCGGCCTGATCGGGCGTGAAGCCGAAATGATCGATCATCTCGGCGCGGATGGCGGCGTCGCGCTTGTCGCTGATGGTCCCGCCCGGCGTGCGGGCGACTTCGAGCATCATGATTGCTGCAGCCTCGCGTGGATCGTGGACCGCGGCGAGGCCGGTGCGGCGTCCATGGCTCGGCGCGGGGAGGCGGCGGCGCCCGGCCGCCTTTCTTGCGGCATTGTAGCCATGGCGGGCCGCGCCGGTAATCATCCGCAGGCGCCAGTACCAGACGGCAATGAAGGTGAGGACGCCGACAAGCGCGAGCAGGATATGCATGAAAAAACTCCCCGGCGGGTCCTGCCGGGGAGTTTAGGTTTTTCAGATCAGGAAATGAAGCGCGTAAACGCTGCGGCTATTGAGCCGGGTCAGGTGTTTCCATTTCCGGCTGGGCCTCCTGTCCGGGCTCGACCTCATCCATGCCGGGACCGATAGGTTCATCGGACGGCGCGGGCGGCTCGTCGCTGGCCCGGTTGAGGTGGGCCTGCGTGACGACATAGGCCCGGATCGCCTCAGCGTCCTCCGGTGTGATGACATCTTCGAAAGACACCATGCCATTTTCGGAAAGGGCGCCGCCGATCACCACATTATTCCACGCGTCGGCGTCTGCTGTGTAGGTGGACCAGCGAAGATCCGGCAGGACGCCGGAGCTGATGCCCAGCGTCCCGTGGCAGACCGCGCAGTTGCGCGAGAAGTGGATAAGGCCGGCCTGCAGCATCTCCTCGTCACCGAAGGGCTCTGCCTTGGGCGCCGGCTCGACGAGAAGGTCGGTGTTCAGAGGCGGGATTTCGGCGTCTCCGCCCAGTTTGAACGTGACGACCTTGCCGAGGGCCGGGGGCACAGCTTCACTGAACAGAAGGCCGGCCGCCAGGCCATAGGCATGGCCCCAGCCGGTCGTGATCGTGACATATTGCTCCCCGTCGACCTCATAGGTCATCGGACCGGAAAGCGCACCGGAATTGAGCTGATCGCTCCAGAGCTCCTCGCCGGTAGCTGCATCATAGGCGATGAGGTTGCCGTCGAGCTTGCCCTGGAAGACAAGTCCGCTGGCTGTCGACAGGATGCCACCATTCCAGCCGGCTTCATGCTCCACTTTCCACCGGGCTTCCTGCTTGACCGGATCCCAGGCCACGAGGGTGCCGCGGGCGGCCGCCCGCATGGCTTCAACTGTGCCTTCGGGATAGCGAAGCGGGATGCCGGCAGCGAAGTCCATGCCGGTATTCCACTTGGCAGGCTTGGACTTGAAGCGTGCGTCAGTGACGTAGGCCTGCCCAAGCTCCATTGCCGGGATATAGACCAGGCCAAGATCCGGATTCATCGCCATGGGGTGCCAGTTGTGCGCGCCATACGGGGCAGGCACCTGCACGAAGCCATTATAGGTCGCCGGGTCATTGTTGCGCGCTTCGGGATTCTCGATCGGACGGCCGTCCTCATCGAGGCCTTCAGCCCAGTTGATATTGGCGTAGGGATCACCGGAGATGAGCTCACCAGTCTTTGCGTCCACCACATAGAAGAAGCCGTTCTTGGGCGCCTGCATGGCTACATGGCGGGTCTCGCCATTCTCGCCAAGCGGGAGGTCGGCCAGCATGATGTGCTGGGTGGCGGTATAATCCCAATTGTCGCGCGGCGTGGTCTGGTAGTGCCAGTTATATTCACCCGTGTCGGCATCGACCGCGACGATGGAGGACACAAAGAGGTTGTCGCCATCGCTATTGGGGTCGCGGATGTCGGCATTCCAGGGCGAGCCATTGCCGACGCCGAAGATAACCTGGTCATTTTCGCGGTCATAGAGGATGGAGTCCCAGACCGTGCCGCCGCCGCCGTCGGTGACCCAGGCGCCATCATCGCCCCAGGTGTCGTTCGCAAGCTCTGCGAAGATGGCGTCGGAAGCGGCGCCGTCGGGCTCCTTGTTCGGGTTGGGAACAGTGTAGAAACGCCAGGCAAGGTCGCCGGTCTCTGCATCATAGGCCGAGAGATAGCCGCGCACGCCAAGTTCCGCGCCGCCATTGCCGATCAGGACATTGCCTTTGACGATGCGGGGCGCGCCGGTGATCGTATAGGGTTTGGACTGGTCGACCGTCGTTTCTTCCCAGACAAGGTCGCCCGTTTCGGCGTCGAGGGCCTGCAGGCGGCCATCAATGACGCCGACATAGACCTTGCCATCATAGACGGCGACGCCGCGATTGACGACGTCGCAGCAGGCTTTGACGCCGACGGATTTGTCTACTTCCGGGTCGTGCACCCAAAGCTCCTCGCCCGTTACGGGATCGAGCGCATAGACCACCGACCAGGAGGAGGTGAGGTACATGACCCCATCGACGACGATCGGTGTCGATTCAATGCCCCGGCCGGTCTTGAGGTCATAGGTCCAGGCTGGGGAAAGCTCGCTGATATTCTCCGGCGAGATGCCGGTGAGCGCCGAATGGCGCTGCTCGTCATAGGTGCCGTTATAGGTCAGCCACTCGGCAGGTGTCTCGCCGGCCTTGAGAAGGCGCTCCCCATCGACTGCTGCCGCGCCCATATCGGTCGCGCCGGTCGTATCGCTATCGGTTTCAGGTGGTTTGGGGGCTTCGACACGGGCGCCGTCGTCTGACGGTCCGCCACATGCCGCAAGCCAGAGTGCAGACAGCGCAGCTGCCCCGACAAGACGCACAGGTTTCATGATCCCTCCAGTGTTTCCTCAGAACTGGCCGATTATGTTTTTCTGGCCAGGATAGCCGCATGCTACGGCTTTCGACTGCCTTGTCGAGGCGGACGCAACGTCAGGTCAGACGCGTCAGGTCAGCTTCGTGGCGGCCGCCATGAGATCGGTCTGGGCCGCGTTGGTGGCGGCAATAATGGCCTGGCGCCAGTCCGCAAGGGAGCGGGCCTGTTGAGCCTCTGGCGGGAAGCTTACCGACCGCGAGGCGCTGACGACACCGCCGGCCAGTCTGCCGCCGCGAGGCACAAAGCCCGACAGGGCGTCGGCGGCGCTGGCGCCCTGCGCGCCATAGCCGGGGACGAGGAAAAGCGCATCGGGTGCAAGCGCGCGCAGGCGGCGGGCCTCGTCAGGACCGGTGGCGCCGGTCACCAGCATCAGACCGGACCAGCCGCTCTCGCCCTTCAGCCGTTCGATCATGGGGGCGAGAGCCTCGACCACACGCTCGAAGAGCGGGGCGCCTTCCAGTGATCTCGACTGGAAATCGGCTGAGCCGGGATTGGAGGTGCGGGCAAGCACGATGACGCCCTTGGCGTGCTCTTCAGCCGCGCGGACATGGGGCTCAAGCGTATCGAGACCCATATAGGGGTTCACGGTCAGGGCATCGCAGGGGAACGGCGCGTCGCTGGCGAGAAAGGCAGAGACATAGCCTTCTGCCGTTGAGCCGATATCGCCGCGTTTTGCGTCCATGAGCACGGTGAGCCCCGCCTCACGTGCGGCCTCGAGAATGGTGGCAAGCGCGCGCATGCCTTGCCAGCCATGACGCTCATAGAAGGCGGACTGGGGCTTGATGACACCGGCGCGGCCCTTGACCGCCTCAATCATGGCGAGGCCCCAGGCTTCAAGCCCTTCGGGGGTGTCGCCGCCGAAAAGGTCCGGTATGCGGCCCGCATGCGGGTCCAGACCGACACAGAGGGGACCGAATTCGTCGGTCGCGGCGATCAGACGGTCAGCAAAACTCATGACGCGCTTTCATTCCTTGCGGTGTCGTCCACCTGGCAAGCGACCTTCACAACTTGCAGGCTCTGGCGGACGCGGTCTGCCGAGCCGCCATAGGAATGAGGCTCGAAGGGAACGGGTCGTTCGCCCAGGGGAACCACATCCTGTTCGGCGAGGAAGGTGCGGATCGTTTCCGGCGAGGCGCTGTAGATGCGGCCGCGGCGGGGGCTTTCGGCAATGATGACGCCGCGCACCTTGCCGTCGGAATCATAAACCGGGCCGCCGCTAAGACCGCCCAGCGTGCCTTCAAGGTCAGATGTCCGGCCGGTTTCTGCCCAGGCCAGGACCGACTCCTCACCGGAATGCCGCCCGCGGGAAATGAGCCGTGAGCGCGAGATAAGCCGGCTGGCCGCTTCGCCGGGCCGCCCCTGCGGATAGCCGACATGATAGCCATAGGTGCCGACGCGCAGATCGTTGGAGATATCCAGCGCCACAGGAGTCATGCTGGGCGGCGCGTAGAGCAGGGCGAGATCATTGGTGTCCGAAATCGACACATCGCGAACGGGGAGATAGCGGTTAGGCGCTACAAGCAGGGAGACGTCGCTGCAGCCGTCCACGACATGGCGCGCCGTCATCCAGTAGCCATCTGCATTAATTGAAAAAGCTGTGCCGATGCCGTCGCGCGGCGCCTCCACGCGTACAAGCACCGCCTCATCGAAAGCCGATGGCGGCGGAAGGGTCGCACCTTCGCGTTCAACCGAGTCCGGGGTCGCGGGCGGCGCGTTCTGTTCGGGTGATATCGAGAACACACCGATGACGAGCGCTGCAAGCGCAAGCAGGTAAACCAGCCAGTCGGGGGTGTGTCTCAGCACGCGGTCAGGGCCTTCCTGTCGATCAGAAGCGTTGCAGGGCCGGGTCCCAGAGGCCGGCAGCGAGGAGCATGGCACTGGCGAGCTTTGTCCCGATGAGGACGATGGCCGCGCCAGCTTCGTCGGCCTGGATGCGCTTCGGCAGGTCCTTCAGCAGAAGATCGGTGAAGCGGTAGGCCAGCAATTGCAGGATCAGCGAGACGATACCCCAGAGCAGGAGGTCCGGCAATGAAACGCTGGAGGCCAGACAGGAGGCGAGCGGTATGGCGAGGCCGACGATTGCGCCCGAAAGCGCCAGGCCGGCTGTCCCGTTTCCGCCCCGGACGAGGGCCAGTTCCTTCCACGGGGTGAGGAGGATATATATCGCGACAGCGAGAATGAGCATGAGACCGGCGGTGCCGGTCCAGATCAGGAATGTCGGAAATCCTTCCTGGAAGGACTGAAAGACGGAACCCATGCGGGACCTCTACTATTTTGTTTCGACGGTCTGTCCTAAACAAGCGGGACAGGTCACTCAAGCAGAACGGATGCCACATGTTGCACACTGGAAAAACGGCCCTGGTCACTGGTTCAACCAGCGGTATCGGAAAGGCGGTCGCGCGGGGCTTTGCGCGCGAAGGCGCCAACGTCATCCTGAACGGGCTGGTCAAGCCCGGCGAAGATGAAAAGCTGATCGAGGAGTTCAGGTCCGAGTTCGATGTCGAGATCGGTTTTTCCGAGGCCGACCTCACCGATCCGCAGGCGATTGAAGGCCTGATCGGCTATGCGGTGCGCGATTTTGGCGGTGTCGACATCCTCGTCAACAATGCCGGCGTCCAGCATGTGGCGCCCATTGAGGCGTTTCCCGTCGATAAATGGGACCTCATCATCGGGCTCAATCTCAGTGCGGCCTTTCACACCACGCGCATGGTCATGGGGCCGATGAAAGAAAAGGGCTGGGGCCGGATCATCAATACGGCCAGCGCGCATGCACTTGTCGCATCTCCGTACAAGGCAGCCTATGTGGCGGCCAAGCATGGTATTGCGGGTCTTACCAAGGTAGTCGCCCTTGAGGGCGCCGAGCATGGGGTCCGCTGCAATGCGATCTGCCCGGGCTATGTCCATACCCCGCTGGTTGACGCGCAGATTGCTGATACGGCAAAGGCGCGCGGGATCAGTGAGGAGGAGGTCAAGCAGAACGTCCTGCTGGCGGCTCAGCCCACCAAGGAATTCGTGACGGTGGAACAGGTCGCCGACATGGCGGTCTTCCTGACCAGCCCGTCAGCCAATCAGATCAATGGCGCGCTGATGCAGATGGATGGTGGCTGGGTCGCGCAGTAGGCAGGCGAGCCGTCTCAGGGCAGCTATTCTTCGGCCGGCTCATCCGGGATCGGTGCGACGCGCAGGCCAGTGATCTGGTTACGGGTCTTGCGGATGATGTCGAAGCGGTGGCCGTGAAAGGCGAAGCGCTGGCCGGGTTCCGGAATGGTCTGGGCCTCGTGAATGACGAGGCCCGCGACGGTGACGGCTTCTTCGTCCGGCAGCTGCCAGCCCGTTGCGCGATTGAGGTCGCGGATGGTGACCCAGCCCTCGGTAATGACTGAGCCATCGGACTGCGGGCGGACGCCCTGAACCGGCACGTCATGCTCATCGCGGATGTCGCCCACAATCTCTTCAAGGATGTCTTCCAGCGTCAGCAGGCCCTGAAGCTCGCCATATTCATCGATGACGAGGGCGAAGTGATTGCGCTCTTTCAGAAAGAGGTCGAGCTGGTCCTGCAGCGGTGTCGTCTCCGGCACGAACCACGGCTCACGCAGGAGCTCCGTCATGTCGATGCCATCAATGTCGCCCTTCTGGGCAACGACGGCGCGCAGAAGATCCTTCACATGCAGGATGCCGGTAATCTCGTCATCGTCAGCATTGTAGAGGGGGATGCGCGTATGCGGGCTGTTCAGCGCCTGGCGGATGATCTCACCGGAGGGTGAATTGCTGTCGAGCATGGTGATGTTCTTGCGGTGGATCATCACCTCTTCGACCGTCATGTCCTTGAGATCGAGCGCGCCAACGAGGCGGTGGCGGTCGGTTTCGTCCATGCCGCCTTCTGAATGGTGATAGTCGATGGCGCCGCGAATTTCCTCTTCGGCGGTGAAGTCGGCGTCCGGGGCGCTCGCGCCCACCATGCGGAGGGTGAAGTTCACGATCGCCTGAATGATGATCACAATCCACGCAGCCGCGGCGACCAGCCAGGTGATCGGCTTGCTGACGGACATCGCCATACGATCGGCCCGCGTGATGGCATAGGTCTTCGGCAGGACCTCGGCAAAGACGAGGACGAGTATGGTCATCACCGCCGTCGCGACGGCAACGCCGGTCGCGCCAGGCAGGAGAGAGGCGAAAAGCGTCGTTGCCAGCGCCGAGGCGAGGATATTGACGAGATTGTTGCCAAGCAGGATCGCGCCGATCAGCCGCTCGCGGTCCGAAATAAGCGAATTCACAGCGGCCGCGCGCTTGTTTCCCTCACGCTCCAGCTGGTGCATGCGTGTGCGCGAGGCGGCGGTGAGGGCTGTTTCCGAGCCTGAAAAGAAAGCCGACATCCCGAGCAGGCAGAGGATGGCGATAAAGGTTCCGATGATCATGGCTTAGCTCCGCTGGAGCTCCTCTTCTAGAAACGCGCCTACATCGGCGAGATCGGCATCAGGCTGGATGAATGCCTTGCCGAGACCCCGGGCAAGGATGAGCGGCACGCGTCCGGCCCGGACTTTCTTGTCCTGCTTCATGGCTTCGGTCAGCGCGTGCGATGTGTAAGGTCCACCCGGCAAGCGGTTCAATTGTGTCACCAGACCTGACTTTTCAAGCAGGGCGGCGGCGCGCGCGGCATCGTCTGCGCTCATCAGGCCTTGCCGGGCCGAATAGCCAAGCGCAAGGGCCATGCCCGCGGCAACCGCCTCGCCATGGAGCAGTGAGGATCTGAAGCCGTTCACCGCCTCAAGCGCATGACCGAAGGTGTGACCGAGATTGAGAAGGGCACGCACGCCCGATTCGCGCTCATCCTCTGATACGATACGTGCCTTGGCGCGGCAGGAAATGGCGACCGCCTCTGCGAGGGCGGCTTTTTCGAGGCCGACCACATCGGATCCGTGGCTCTCCAGCCAGTCGAAAAACGCAGGATCGTCAATCAGGGCGTATTTCACCACCTCGGCATAGCCGGCGAGGCGTTCGCGCTCTGGCAGGGTGGAGAGGACGTCAGTATCTGCCAGCACCAGCGCGGGCTGGTAGAAGGCGCCGATCAGATTCTTTCCCTGTTCGGCATTCACGGCTGTCTTGCCGCCAACCGAACTGTCGACCTGGGCCAGCAGTGTGGTGGGAATCTGGACGAAGGTCATGCCGCGCTTCATCAGCGAGGCGGCCAGACCTGTGAGGTCCCCCACAATGCCACCGCCGAGAGCGACGAGCACATCGTCGCGGCCCGCCCCTTCGGATAGCAGCCAGTCCAGCACTTCACCGAGGACCGCCCAGCTCTTCGAGCCCTCGCCGCCGGAGACCGCCTTCAGCCGCATTTGCAGGCCTGCCTTGCTCAGGCTTTCCTCGAGTGGGCCGGCATAAATGCCTCCCACCGTGCCATCGGTCAGCACAAAGACCCGTGGCTGGCGCGTGAGCGGAGCGAGATAGCTGCCCGCTTGGCCAAGCAGGCCTGCGCCGATCTCGATATCATAGCTGCGCGTGCCGAGTTCGACGCGGACCTTGTGATGGGCTGCGATGGTTTCAGTCATGATGGGTCCTGCTCCACTCATCGAGCGCCTTGAGAATACTGTTCACCGTCGCGCGGTGCGGGCCTTCACGGCTCGTGACGACGATGTCGGCCTTCTCATAGATTGGGGCACGCTCATCGAGGAGACGGCTGAGAACGCCTTTTGGGTTGTCGGCTTTCAGCAGCGGCCTGTGCCCGCGCTTGGATACACGCCGCCACAGCGTTTCAAGGTCTGCATTCAGCCAGATCGTGATGGCGTGCTCACGCAGAAGGGTGCGCGTGTCGGGATTGAGATAGGCGCCGCCGCCTGTTGCCAGGACATGGGGCGGCTCGCTGAGAAGGCGCTCGAGCACACGTTGCTCGCCGCGGCGGAATTCGGCCTCGCCGTGCAGGGCGAAGATATCGGAGATGGAGAGACCTGCAGCTTTCTCGATCTCATCGTCGCTGTCATAGAACTGACGGCCAAGCGCATAGGCAAGCCGCCGGCCGACCGTCGACTTGCCCGCGCCCATCAGTCCAACGAGCGCAACAGTGCGGTTCGAAATGGTCTGCCCTATTCGTGCTGCGTTTGCGGTGTAACTACTCTTTGCGGTCATGGGCTTTTAAGCTCGCTCCTGACTGTCCTATACAGACTCAACGTCGACGAGCAACAAGTGCGGTGAAGCAGCCGCAAAAGAGGTCCTCCAAGAATGCGCAAATGGTTCATCCTGTTCGCTGTCCTGATCATCGGTGTCGTGGCTGCCCTCTGGTGGCTGGGAACCGAGGTCGATAATGCGCGCCCGGACGAGGGCGAAGTGCGGATGGAGATCGACAATGTCTTCTAGGCTCATCGCGCCGGTGCTGCTGGCAGGGGCGTTGAGCCTCACCGCGGGCGCGCAGATCCGTTCCAGCGGCATGGAGGATGTCAGCGGCTGGACCAGCAACCTGCTGGAGCGCGGCGAGACCGCGATCAGCGATCGGGTGTGGGCCTCGTCGGAAGCGGATTTCCTCCTTTCCCTCATGGAGGGTCTGAATATCGAGGAGATGACTGAGGCAGAACGTGAGCTTCTGAGCCGCCTGCTTCGTTCTCCATCGGCAAAACCGTCCGGCGAGGATGCAGATGCGCTTCAGGCAGAGCGTCTGCGGCTGCTGGAGGCGCTCGGCGAGCGCCGGGCCGTCGCCATGCTGGGCCGGCAGGTCGATGAGGTACCGGACGGCGTCGATGCCGATGCGATCATCGCGGATAACCGGCTCGCCGCCGGAGAGCTCGGCCTTGTCTGTGACCAGATGAACCCGGAAGCGGCGGAGAGGTTCTGGCTGGAGCTGCGCATTATCTGCGGGGTGGAGAGCGGCAATCTCGCCGAAGCAGAACTCGCGCTGGAGCTCGCGGCCGGTGAAGAAGGCGCGGACCCCTGGGTGACCGAGACGGCCATTGCGATCATTGCCGAGGCGGATGAGCGGCCCGAGGCCCGCTTCGGGTCCGGCCTGCAGGTCGCGCTTTCCCAGCTTGCCGAGCTGGAGGGAACAGCCGACGCGCTAGAGGCTGCGCGCCCTGACCTGGCCGCTGACTATGCCAATGACACGCGCAACCCGTTGGCGCTGCGCCTGGTGGCCGCGCGCAATGCGACCGGTGCTGGGCTGCTGGATTCGCCGCAATACCGTTCGCTCTATCTCGACTATGTAAATGTGCCGGCTTTTGAGCCCGAAACGCCAGCTGATGAAGCGCTCTACCTGCTGACGCAGGAGCCGCGCCCGATGAGCCAGCCGGCGCGTGACCTGCGCAATGAAGGCACGCTGGATATTGAGGACGAGGCTTTTGAACTCGGCCTGGATAGTCCGCAGGCATCGCTTGAGACGCGCCAGGCCGATGCGCTTGTCGCCGCGCTTGAGGCGGCGAGCGATAATGCAGTGGACTATCGCACCATGGCCGGGCTCTTCCAGGAGGACCTGAAATCATTCCCCGTGGATGCGGTCACGGCCTCGCAGGCGCTTGAATTTGCGAATGCCGCGCTGGCGCTGCAAAACGCGTCGCTGACAAATTTCTGGCTGGATGCCGCTGAAGACGCCGCGGGCGGCGCGAGCCGGCAGACGGCGCGTATGCGCGGGTACAGCATGGTGCTTTCGCGCGAACGCGACCGCGGCGCCGTAGAGGCTGTCGTTTCGCAGCTTGTCGGCGACGATGCCTCGCCGGAGGCTGAGGCAGACGCCCTCAAGCTGTTCTCGATCTGGGCGGGGTTCGATATCTCGCTGCCCGTGGCGGCGCGCAAGGCGCTGGTCGATGCCTCGGCTGATGAAGCCGGTACACCGGGCGGTGCGCTGGTCGCCATGGAGGCGGCTGCGCGCGGCGGCGCCCATGGCGAAGCGATCCTGCTTCTGCTGAATGCAACAGACGGCGCGCCGGGCGAGCTTTCGCCCATGACGCTGCAGGCGGTCATCTCGACCCTGAGGCGGTTCGGGGCAGAGGCCGACGCGCAGGCGCTCGCCCTGGAGGTTGCCGGCTTCCAGCCCTGAGCCTACCGGCCCTTGAAGTTCGCCTCGCGCTTTTCGAGGAAGGCGATCATGCCTTCGCGCGCATCCTCTGACCGCATCAACGGCAGAAGCTGCAGGAAGACATGATGGACATGCTCTGTGAACGGCTCTGACAGCCCCATCCGCATCAGGCGTTTGGAGGCCTGAACGGCCAGCGGGGCGTTCGAGGCGATCTCGGTGGCAAGCTCGCGGGCCTCATCCATCAGGCTGTCATGCGCGACCACCTTTGAACAGAGCCCCTCTTCAAGACACGTATCGGCCTTGAGGGTGCGGCCCGTGAAGATGAGCTCGCAGGCTTTCTCCCAGCCGAGCATGCGCGGCAGGAACCAGGTGCCGCCGCTTTCCGGCAGGATGCCGCGCTTGGTGAAGGCGGCGGCCATCTTGGCCTTGTCCGACATGATGCGGATATCGCAGCCAAGGGCAGTGTCCATGCCATAACCGGCCGCGCCGCCATTGATGGCGCAGATGGTCGGCGTGTCCATGTTGAAGAGGATGGTGGGCGGGGTATTACGCAGATCAAGATTGGCCGATGAGATGGCACCCGAGCCCATCTCCTCGCCCTTGGTGGCGCTTTCCAGGTTGAGCCCGGCACAGAACGCACGGCCCGCCCCCGTCAGGATCACGCAACGCACGTTCGGGTCGGCATCGGCTTTCAGAAGGGCATTTGAGAGCCCGTCCAGCATGGGGCCGGAAATGGTGTTCATCCGGTCCGGTGCATTCAGCGTGATGGTCGCGATATTGTCGGCGACCTCATAGAGGATTTCCTCGAACGTGGTGGCGGTGTCGGCCATGGCGTATCTCCCTTATTGATCCGGAGCCTACCATCCAGCGGCTCAAAGCCCAGCGGTGACGTTGCGGAGGGCTAGAGGCGTGCGGTCTCGAGCAGGGTCTCAAGCTCAATGACCCGTTCGGCCGTCATCTGAAGCATACAGTCCGCGCCCGTGATCCGCCCGAGCGTGCCACCGCGAAATTCGTCATAGGCGAACTTGCATTTAACATCGCGCCACTCGATCCAGCCGCGCTGGACCTCACTAAGGCGCGCGGTGAGGTCGTAGCCGTCTGCAAAGTCCTCATCCTGCTGGCGGTAAGCGGCCATGAGGTCCCGGTAGACGGCATTCAGGCGCGTATCCCAGAAGCCGGTTTCCTCGCTGACGCACGACACCATGGACAGAGTTGAGCCGGCATTGCCGGGGCAGGCGTCGACCATCGTGCCGATACAATCGTGGCGAGCACCGCTATCTGCCCCGGCTGCTGCGAGGCATGCTTTGAGGGCAGCCTCACCGGCGGCCCCCGCTAGCTCGCCATCCCCGTCCGGCGATTGCGCCGTGCCTGCAGGGGCGCTGATCGCAAAAACGGAAAGCGCGAGACATGCGCCAATGGCCTGTTTCATGGAAGTCCTCTTCACCTGATGACTTATATAGATCCTGCGCTTGGAGGCCAAGCTAGCTCGAGGCCGGTTCACGCCTCTTCCATCGTCGGGAAATCCGTATAGCCGCGGGCGCCGCCGCCATAATAGGCTTTCAGCGGGGCTTCATGCAGCTCGGCATTGGCTTTCAGGCGTTCGACCAGATCCGGGTTGCCGATGAATGGACGGCCGAAGGCGATAATGTCGCCGCTGTCTTTCTCGCGCGCCTCGATTGCCATCTCGCGTGTGTAGAGATTGTTGAGGATTGTGAGGCCCTTGAAGCGCTTGCGCAGTTTCAGGACGTCAAAATAGGGCTCCGGTGTGCGGGTGACACCAGTATCGCCTTCGACAAGGTCGAGCCAGCCAATGCCAAGATCATTCATCATGTCGACGACATGGTTGAAGAGCGGTTCGGGGTCGGTATCCCAGGTCCCGTAGGCGTGGCCGAGCGGAGCAAGGCGGATCATGATACGTTTGCCGTCCCACACCTTGAGGCCGGCTTCGAGAATCTCCTTCAGGAAGCGCGCGCGGTTCTCGATGGAGCCGCCATATTCATCATCGCGCCGGTTCGTCATGTCATTGAGAAAGGCGGAAATGAGATAGGAGTGGGCCGCATGCAGCTCGATCCCGTCAAAGCCGGCTTTCTTCGCGCGGGTTGCGGCGGCCTCATAGGCGCCGACCATGCCTTTGATCTCTGCCTTTGTCATGACATGGACCGGCTCATAGGGCTGGGGGCCCGTCTCGGTGAAGATCTCGCCGGGCTGGCTGTATTCCGACGGGGAGACCGGCGGGCTCTTGCCGTCGGCGCTGAGCGAGGAATGGCTGAGCCGGCCGGCGTGCCAGAGCTGGCTGAAGATCAGGCCGTCTTTCGCGTGGACGGCGTCTGTCACCTCTTTCCAGCCCTCGACCTGCGCGTCTTCCCAAAGGCCCGGCAGCATCGGGCCGCCGCGCCCGCCGGGAACGACTGCGGTGGCTTCGGTGATGAGGAGACCGGCGCTCGCGCGCTGCGAATAGTAATCCGCCTGAAGCTTGCCGGCCTTGCCGTCTGGCGTGGCGCGGGCGCGGGTCAGTGGGGACAGGGCGATGCGGTTCTTGAGCGTCAGGCCGTTAAAGGTCACGGGCTCGAAAAGATCGGTCTTGGTCATGGTGCGGGCCTCCCGGTTTTATCTTTTCCGGTAGCGTATCAGCGAAAACCTGCCTGCCTATCGGTGACGTGGGGGACAGGACAGTCGATTAATTCCCTGGCATACCTGTCGTTTTGGCCAGTTCGATCCGCATTACTTTATCTATGCAGTCGACAAGCCAGGTGCCGCTTTCGGCTCGAATGAGTTTGCCGCCGGATAGGGGGCCGGGCACGCCGAAGCTTTCTGGCACCTCAAGCGTCAGCCCTTTTATCGGAGTTGGGCAGTTCAGCCTTACCGATCTGACACCGCCAGCGTCGTCTAAATCAACGCCAATCGCATCGCGGGCCGCCCACCAGTCACCAAAATCGGATACGGTGCCGATCCATGAATAGGGTTTGACGTGATCGATGAAGCCCTCCGCAAACTCAAACTTGTGTCCAAGGATATCGGGATGGCTGAGGACAACCATGGTGGCGCCATAGGCCGCGAGTTTGTCAGCAATCGTCTTTGCTTCCTCCAGGCGTTCGCCCAAGAGCGGCGGCAATTCGTCCTCAATGGTGATCGGAAACTCAAAAATATCCGTATTGGTGTCGAATTGACGGCCGGCCGTCAGCCGAAAAGGGAAATGCGTGAGTGACTTGTTGGCTGTGACAGACGAGCTGTAGGAATAACCGGCCCATTGCAGAGCTTCGGGAAGCTGGGTCGGAATCCTCAGATAGCCAGGCCGGAACGAGGTAACCGGTTCGCTGATCAGGGATTCGAGGATGAATTTGCTGATCCGCAATTCGCCCATAATGCTGGCCTCGGTCGTTGCCTCCAGATCGCGGACGAACGGACGATAGGAGGGCAGCACCTCTCTGCCAGTGCCGAGGGCAAATGCGTTGAACTGGAGCGAGTGCGAGACGCTATGGCTGGCGATTTCGGCACCGAGTTCTTCCAGTTTGAGTATGTATCCGACCCCTTCTTCATCCAGAAAGCTCTGATCGTTGAAATCCTCAATGTATTTTGTCTGCACAAAATAGGTCGAGCGGACGCCGTTGAGTGCCTCCATTTCGGCGTACTTGACCGCATTGCGGACCGATTTCCTGTAATCGATATCATGGGTCATCATGACCGATAGTTTTTTGCCGTCAGGGACAGTCCCAAGGGTCACGCCGTCGGGCTCGCCTTCGCGATAGATGGCGGCGACCAGGCGCAGAAGCGTATCTAGTGTCGGCTGGTAGCGGTTGGCATAGGTCTCCGCCACGTCTGCTTCCTTGAAGTTATATCCCTTCAGGAGCAGCTGGCCGAGGTCGATCCCGAGCGCGTAGGCTGTGCCCTCTTCATAGTCGCGGCGCACGATGGCCGCCGAGCCGTCCTCATAGACAGCAACCGGGCGCTGGCGCGGCGAGAGGTATGCATTTGTTCCAGGATTCGTCGCCAGCTGCGTCTCGCTGCCAATCTTGATGGTCTTTTGCCCAAGCGCCTGAAAATCGGCGGTTATGGCATAGTCGTCATCGAAGGTGAGATGGGTGTGCGATCTGGATTCGGTGACGCCCTCAAACCCGAAAACAGGGGCGAGGCCGCCGCCAAGGACATTTGTCGCGATCAATGTTCCGCCATTCTGCGGGAATCTCGCAAGCGTACGAAGGGTTTCCTGATCCGTGTTGCGGCCTGAGATCACCGGGTAGACCAGGACGACATCGTGGCGCAGCGCCCGATCAGTCTCGCGCGTGATGACAAAGGGCACACCAATCGTCTTCAGGCCATGTGCGAGCCCAAGCCAGTTTGAGCCCTCATCCGTGAGGAGGACCGCCAGTCGCGACTCACTGCCCCGCTCATAGTCTGCCACGTCTGCGGCATGGGTTTCGCCAATATGGCTCGCCTCCAGCGGGCCTTCCAAGAGTGTCCACAACTCCACCGGGTCGGGCTGCGTAATCACGGCGAGTCCGAAGACGGCCCCTATGAGGGCGAGCAGAAAGAGTATGGCATAGACGAGGCGCATCCCCTGATCGTGTCATCAGAGGTTTAATGGACAATCAATCCAAAGCGCTGGTGTAAGCGTCACCGGCGCCGACGCCCGTCTAGTCGTCATCCATCCGCAGCGCCGCGACGAAGGCTTCCTGCGGGATTTCGACCTTGCCGAACTGGCGCATGCGCTTCTTGCCGGCGGCCTGCTTGTCGAGAAGCTTGCGTTTGCGGGTCGCGTCGCCGCCATAACATTTGGACGTCACGTCCTTGCGCAGGGCCGAGATCGTCTCGCGGGCGATGACCTTGGCGCCGATGGCGGCCTGGATCGGAATCTTGAACATCTGGCGGGGGATAAGGTCCTTCAGGCGCTCACACATCTGTCGGCCCCGGCCCTCGGCGCGGTCACGGTGAACCAGCATGGAGAGGGCGTCGACAGGCTCGTCATTCACGAGGATCGACATTTTTACCAGATTACCGGCGCGGTGGCCGATGATCTCGTAATCGAAGCTCGCATAGCCCTTCGAGATGGACTTCAGGCGGTCATAGAAGTCGAAGACGATTTCATTAAGCGGCAGCTCATACTTCACCATCGCCCGGCCCCCGACATAGGAGAGCTCTTTCTGGATGCCGCGGCGGTCCTGGCAGAGCTGAAGGATCGAACCGAGATAGTCGTCCGGCGTATAGATGGTCGCTGAGATCCAGGGCTCGCGGATTTCCTCGATCCTGACCACGTCGGGCATGTCTGCGGGGTTGTGCAGCTCCAGCTCCGTGCCGTCAGTCATGGTCATTTCATAGACCACCGAGGGGGCGGTCGCGATGAGGTCGAGGTCGAACTCACGGCTGAGGCGTTCCTGGATGATTTCGAGATGGAGAAGGCCGAGGAAGCCGCAGCGGAAACCCATGCCGAGCGCGGCAGAGGTTTCCATTTCCCAGGTAAAAGACGCATCGTTGAGGCGCAGCTTCGACATGGCGGCGCGCAGATCATCGAAGTCGCCTGCGTCGACCGGGAAGAGGCCGCAGAACACCATCGGCACGACTTCCTTATAGCCGGGGAGGGGCGTGTCCGTGGGGTTTTTCTCGTCCGTGATCGTGTCGCCAACAGCCGTGTCGGCAACTTCCTTGATCGAGGCGACGAAGAAGCCGACCTCGCCCGGGCCGAGCTCTTCGACATCGGTCGGCTTGGGGCCGAAGATGCCGACCTTGTCAACCTCATAGGTCGATTTGGCCCGCATCATGCGGATCTTCTGCTTCTTCTTCATCACCCCGTCGACAATGCGGACAATGACCACAACGCCGAGATAGGGGTCGTAATAGGCATCGATCAGGGAAGCCTTGAGCGGCTTGTCGGCGTCACCTTCGGGCGGGGCGGGCAGGCGGGTGACGATGGCTTCGAGGACATCCTCAATACCGATATTATTCTTGGCCGAGGTCATGATCGCGTCGGACGCGTCGAGGCCGATAATATCCTCGATCTGCTCTTTCACGCGCTCCGGCTCGGCCGCAGGCAGGTCGATCTTGTTGAGGACCGGGACGATCTCATGGTCCTGGTCGATGGCCTGATAGACATTGGCGAGGGTCTGCGCCTCGACGCCCTGCGAGGCGTCCACGACCAGGAGCGAGCCTTCACAGGCCGCGAGGCAGCGGCTGACCTCATAGGAGAAGTCGACGTGGCCCGGCGTGTCCATGAGGTTCAGGACATAGGTCTCGCCATCCTTGGCCGTGTAGTTCAACCGGACGGTCTGGGCCTTGATCGTGATGCCGCGCTCCTGCTCGATATCCATGGAATCGAGCACCTGTTCGCGCATCTCGCGGTCGGTAAGGCCGCCGGTGACCTGGATCAACCTGTCAGCGAGGGTGGACTTGCCGTGGTCGATATGCGCCACGATGGAAAAATTGCGGATCTTGTCGCGGGGTGTCATGGGCCGCCATATAGCGGGGCTGGGCCGCTGCGACTAGCGGCATTGTGTGTTGGGACTGATGGCTTGAAGCACTTTTTGATCTTCAGATTCGCGGGCCTGGCCCTGATTGGCTGCGCTTTAGGAATACTCTCTGGCTGTGGTGGTTCGACAGTTGATGAAACGCCTTCGCCAAACGGGAGTAGCGAATTGGAAACACGCAACCCGGCTGAGGCACCAGATCTGGACCACCAGTTGTCAGAGTTTTCAGAGCTCGGGATCGCGCTTAACGCGGGGATCACAAAAGACGATCTGCTATACTCGTTTGAAGCCGACGCTTATCGTGACGATCCATATTTCCTGCTTCTCTTCATGATGGGGACGGAAGTCGAGCGCGAACCCTGGGGCCGTCGTGTCAGTGACCGTGTATGGAACTTCGATCTCGAGGCCATCGAAGGTGACGGCGACTATGTCCGGATCATCGAGAATTTTGAGCGACTAACGGGGCGGAGAGATCTCTTCGAGGATGTTTCTGACAAACTCGACTATGGCGCGCGGATTGCCAGAGTGAGCTATGTCCTCGGTGGACGTGAGGTCCACAAGGAGCTGCGGTTTGAAGACGACTGGGCAGACCCTTTCTTCGTCGCGGAGTTAGCGGAAGACATTGAGAGTACTATCGGGGACGGGCGCCGGTTCTGGGCCGCCGACAACGGTCAGGCAAGCGTGCTGATCTTCTGCAATGAAGAGACAGCCAAAGCCTTGAACGCTCTGCGCCCCCGACTCGTTTTGCCCTATACGTAAAGCCGGCTGGCGATTGAGGGTTTCTGTTAGGAATGGAGGTGTATAAAAACCTCCCATGGCCGACACACAGACGCTTATCGACAAGACGACGGAGACCCAGCCCGGCATTACGCCGGAGGGCTGGCTGACCGACAGCTGGTATCTGGCGTGCCCGTCCAAGGCGCTGAAACCCGGCGGCCTGAAACATGTCATCATGCTCGATCAACCCATCGTGGTGGGGCGGACAGAATCTGGAGAGGCGTTCGCGCTGCGCGATATCTGTCCGCACAGGCTGGTGCCACTGTCGGCGGGCAAGATGAAGGATACGGACGGCGAGCCGACGGTGGAGTGTCCCTATCATGGCTGGCGCTTCGGGACCGATGGGGTCTGCCGGCACATGCCGAGCGTTCTGGAAGACCAGCCCTATGAGGCGGGCCGGTTCCGCGTGCGCCGCTATCCGGTGCATGAGAAGAACGGGATGATCTTCGTCTTCATCGCGGATGACCCGAAGTTTGAGGGGGAGCCCGATGTGCCGCCGCCGGATTTCGGTGAGCTGCCGGACACGCCGAAATTCGTCATCGAGGAAACATTCAACGCGCATATGGACGATGCCGTGGTCGGCCTGATGGACCCGGCCCATGTCGCCTTCGTGCATTCGCAATGGTGGTGGCGCCCGCCCAGTGCGGGGCTGAAACTAAAGGAAAAGCCATTTGTGCCGCGCGACCGCGGCTGGGCCATCGACCGCCATCAGCCATCATCGAACTCGCTTGCCTACAAGGCTGTGTTCGGCGGCAAGGTCACGACAGAGATCATCTTCCAGCTGCCCGGCTATCGCTGGGAAATCGTGGAGAATGACACCGCACGCCTGCTGACGCTGACCTGCCTGACGCCTGTCTACAAAAAGCAGACGCGGATCACGCAGGTGACATGGTTCTTCGGGGCGCCGCTGCTCAACCTCGCCATCCCGATCTTCAAGCCGGCGGCGCGCAAATTCCTGCGTCAGGACGGTGATATCGTCGATCTTCAGAATGAAGGCATGAAATATCAGAAGGCGATGATCTGGATCGACGATATCGATGTGCAGGCCAAATGGTACCGGACGCTGAAAAAGGAATGGACGGCGTCGAGGACCGAGAGCCGCCCGTTCGAAAACCCGATCAAACCGGTCACGCTGCGCTGGCGCAGCTAGTCAAACGGTGAGACCTGAAGACCTGCTCTCGCGGGCCTGAGTGCAACACATGGGCGTGAATGCGGGCGCAGTGCTTGTATTTGGCCGCGTCAGCGCGATCTGAAGCTCCATCAGGCATCCTGCCTGGCCCATTCCAGTTTGGCGAGGAAGATGACGCATAGTTTGCTTGAACAGTTCGTGCTGCTCTGGGTGGTCATCGACCCGATTGGTACGATCCCGGTCTTTATCGCGGTCGTCGCCGGCGTGGCGGCGGCGGATCGATGGAAGATCGCGGTGAAGGCAATCATCGCCGCCACCTTTGTACTGCTGCTCTTTCTGGTTGGCGGCCAGTTTCTCATCAATGCGCTGGGCATCAGCCTGCCGGCCTTTCAGATCGCCGGCGGTATCGTGCTTCTGCTTTTCGCGCTGACCATGATCTTTGGCGACTCGAAGCCTGAAAGCGAGGCAGAGAGCTGGTCGGCCGAAAGGGATGGCCACTCCTCCGTCGCAATCTTTCCGCTGGCCATGCCATCGCTGGCCTCGCCCGGCGCGATCCTCGCGGTCGTTGTCCTGACCGACAATAACCGCTTCTCCATTCAGGAGCAGGCGATGACGGCGGGGGTCATGCTGCTCGTCATGGCCTGCGCCCTCATCCTGATGCTGGCTGCGACGCCCATCCTTCGCGTCATCAGAATGGCCGGCGCGGCGCTGGTCAGCCGCATTATGGGGATGATCCTTGCCGCCGTGGCGGTCAATACAGTGATCCTCGCCGTGATCGAGCTGATTCGGACGGTCGAAATCTGAGGAGCCTTAAACGGCGCGCCGGTCTTATCTGGTGGGGACCGGGGCGTCGCCGCGATAGTCGTAGAAGCCGCGGCCGGCCTTGCGGCCAACCCAGCCGGCTTCGACATATTTCACCAGAAGCGGGCAGGGCCGGTATTTCGTGTCGGCGAGGCCATCATGCAGGACCTGCATGATGGAGAGGCAGGTATCGAGGCCGATAAAGTCTGCAAGCTGGAGCGGGCCCATGGGATGGTTCGCGCCAAGCTTCATGGCGGTGTCGATACTGTCGACCGTGCCCACACCTTCATAGAGCGCGTAGACCGCTTCATTGATCATCGGGACCAGGACACGGTTCACGATGAAAGCCGGGTAGTCTTCGGCGTTGGTCGTGGTCTTGTTCAGGCGCTCTGCAAAGCCAAGCGCCATCTCATAGGTTTCCTGATCTGTCGCGAGGCCGCGGATGACCTCCATCAGCTTCATCAGCGGGACCGGATTCATGAAGTGCAGGCCGATGAATTTTTCCGGCCGGTCCGTCGTCGCGGCGAGGCGTGTGATCGAGATGGAGGAGGTGTTCGTCGCGAGGTAGGTGCTAGCGGGAACGGCGTCGCAGAGCGTCTTGAAAATTGCTTCCTTGACTTCGCGCTTTTCAGTGGCCGCTTCGATGGCGAGGTCGACACTGTCAAAGCCGTCGAGTTTTGTGCTCGTCTTTATCCGGGAAAGCGCCTTGCTCATCTCGTCATGGGAAATCATGTCCCGCGAGACCTGCCGGGTCATATTGGCCTCGATGGTCTCCATGCCCTTGGCGAGGGCTTCGTCGGAGATGTCGTTGAGGTGCACATCATAGCCCGCCAGCGCACAGACATGGGCGATACCATTGCCCATCTGGCCTGCACCTACGACACCGACACGCCTGATCTCACTCATTTCCGCCCTCCAAAATGGCGAAGAAAATACAAACTCCTGCTTCTAGTCAGATTGTGCAGCGCGTCAAATATCAAGCCCTGTGCGCAGAAGGCTAAGGACGCCCGGCGGGGGAGCGGGGACTGGACGTGAGGCGTGCGCGTTACAATCTATTGAGTATGGACACGACAACACATCAAGAGGCGGAAGCTTCTCAACGATCTGCTCAGCAGCAAGGCCCCGCAGAGCGCAGCGGCCCCAACAAGGCTGTGCTCTACCGCATGGTCATGGACAAGCATATCTGTCCCTTCGGCCTGAAATCGCGCGACCTTCTGAAGCGCGAAGGCTTCGAGATTGAGGACAATTACCTCAAGACACGTGAAGAGACGGACGCCTTCAAGGAGACTTATGGCGTCGAGACGACGCCGCAGACCTGGATCAATGGCCAGCGGATTGGCGGGCATGACGATCTGCGCCGCTATTTTGGCAAGTCCACAGCAGCCGACAAGGAGGGCAAGACCAGCTATACGCCGGTGATTGCCATCTTTGCGACGGCCTTCCTCATGGCGCTGGGGGCGAGCTTTGCCGCCTTCGGGACGATCTTTACCGTCCGGGCGCTCGAGTGGTTCATTGCGATCTCCATGTGTATTCTGGCGATCCAGAAGCTTCAGGATCTCACCGCCTTCCAGAACCAGTTCCTTGGCTATGACCTCCTCGCCCAGCGGGATGTCCGGTACGCCTTTGTCTATCCCTTCGCGGAGGCGTTCGCCGGCATATTGATGATCGCCGGGGCGCTGATATGGCTCGCCTCTCCGGTCGCCATCTTTATCGGCACCGTGGGCGCGGTGTCTGTCTTCAAGGCGGTCTATATCGACAAGCGAGAGCTCAAATGCGCGTGCGTCGGAGGCAATTCCAACGTCCCGCTCGGCTTTGTGTCGCTGACAGAGAATCTCATGATGATCGCCATGGGCCTCTGGATGCTGTTCTAGCGCTGGGGTAAGGTTTCCACATGACAACAGCGACAGCGAAAACCCTGGCGGACATGATCCGCGCCGCCGACCGCGTTCTTGTGTTCACAGGCGCGGGCATCTCTACCGAAAGCGGTATTCCTGACTTCAGAAGCCCTGGCGGGGTCTGGTCCAAGATGAAGCCGATCTATTATCAGGATTTCGTCTCTGACCGCGACGCGCGCCGTGAGGGCTGGAAGCGGGTGTTCAACGGCACGGCCGGATGGGTCGGGGCCAGCCCCAATTCGGGCCATTTGGCGATTGCCGAACTGGTCAGGCAGGGCAAGGTCAGCGCGGTGGTGACGCAGAATGTCGATAATCTCCACCAGGATGCCGGCGTGCCCGATGAGAAGGTCATCGAGATCCATGGCAACGCGTCCTACGCCAAATGCCTTGAATGTGGCATGCGCCACGAATTCGAAGAGCTGCGGGCCCCGTGGGAAAATGACGAAGAGCTTGTCTGCGCCGCCTGTGCCGGCCTGTTGAAGACCGCCACAATTTCGTTCGGGCAGGCCATGCCGGAAGAGAAGATGGCGCGTGCCTCCGCTGAGGCGGAGTCGTGCGATCTCTGTATCGTGCTTGGCTCGTCGCTGGTGGTCTATCCGGCAGCCGGTATACCGGTCCTCGCGGCCCGCGCAGGGGCGCGCCTCGTGATCGTCAACCGCGAGCCGACCGACCTCGACCCCTATGCCAGCCTGGTGCTCAATACCGAGATCGGGGCTCTCATGGACGAGGTCATGCAGGAACTTGAAACGGTCTAAAAAAAGCCCCGGACGCCAAACGTCCGGGGCTTTTCCTTATGGATCGGGCTCAAAGCCTACAGCGCGTCGGTCAGTTCCGGCACGGCGTTGAAAAGGTCTGCCACGAGGCCGTAATCGGCAACCTGGAAGATCGGGGCTTCTTCGTCCTTGTTGATCGCAACGATGATCTTGGAGTCCTTCATGCCAGCAAGGTGCTGGATGGCGCCCGAGATGCCGATAGCGATGTAAAGCTCCGGCGCGACAATCTTGCCTGTCTGGCCGACCTGATAGTCGTTCGGGGCATAGCCAGCATCGACAGCGGCGCGCGATGCACCGATACCCGCACCGAGCTTGTCAGCAAGCGGCGTGATATATTTCTCGAAATCCTCTTTCGAGCCGAGCGCACGGCCACCGGAAACGATCCGCTTGGCGGAGGTGAGTTCCGGACGGTCGGACTGAACGATACGCTCCTCAACGAAGGCCGACTTGAACGGGCCTGCCGGGGCGTCGATCGTTTCGACAGAGGCAGAGCCGCCTTCGCCAGCCGCATCGAAGGAGGCGCCGCGTACGGTCACGACCTTCTTGGCGTCGGAAGATTTCACCGTCATCATGGCGTTACCGGCATAGATCGGACGCTCGAACGTGTCGGCATCAATCACATCGGAGATGTCGGAAAGCTGCATGACGTCCAGCTTGGCCGCGATGCGGGGCGCGCAGTTCTTGCCCATGGTGGTGGCTGGCGCGAAGACCGCGTCATAGCCATCCATCAGCGGAACGACGAGCGCTTCCATCGCCTCGGCGAGCTGCTTTTCATAAGGCTCGCCATCGGCGTGAAGCACCTTGCGGACACCGTCGATCTTGGCGGCAGCTTCAGCGACGCCAGATGCGTCCTTGCCAGCAACCAGCACGTCGATGTCGCCGCCGAAAGCCGCAGCGGCCGTGACGGTCTTGTGGGTCGCATCGAAGAGCGACTCATTGTCGTGATCAGCAATAACCAGAACAGCCATTAGATCGCTCCTTTCGTCTTGAGCTTGGAGACCAGTTCAGCGACGTCTTCAACCTTCTCGCCGGCTTCACGCTCTGGCGGCTCGGTGACCTTGACGACGCTGAGACGGGCGGCGGTGTCGACACCGTAGTCGCCCGGGGCCTTCTCATCGATCGGCTTCTTCTTCGCCTTCATGATGTTCGGAAGCGAGGCATAACGCGGCTCGTTCAGACGAAGGTCGGTCGTGATGATGGCCGGGGTTTCCAGCGCGAGCGTCTGGAGACCACCATCGATTTCGCGTGTGACGGTGATCTTGCCGTCCTCGACAACCACTTCCGAGGCAAAGGTGCCTTGCGGCCAGTCGAGCAGCGCGCCAAGCATCTGGCCGGTCTGGTTGGAGTCGTCATCGATGGCCTGCTTGCCAAGGATCACAAGGTCGGGGTTTTCTTCGCCGACAACCTTCTGGAGGATCTTGGCGACGGCGAGCGGTTCGACCGTCTCATCGGTCTTCACCAGGATGCCGCGATCGGCGCCCATGGCGAGAGCCGTGCGCAGCGTTTCCTGTGCCTGTTGCGGCCCGATGGAGACGACGACGACTTCCTCGACAACGCCTTTTTCCTTCAGCCGAACCGCTTCCTCGACCGAAATCTCGTCGAAGGGGTTCATGGACATTTTCACGTTGGCAAGGTCAACGCCGCTCTCGTCGGACTTCACGCGGACCTTAACATTGTAATCGATGACCCGTTTTACGGGTACGAGCACCTTCATCGGCGAGCTCCTGTCTTATCCCTGTTTAACTGGAGATGACCTAGAGAAGGCGGTTGCAACAATCAAGCGTGCTGCTCGCGTCAAGGTCATTTCGCCGCTATAATCAGCGGCTGTGCGGCGGGTGGCGGATCAGTCCTGCGGCTTCTCCACATCCTCAAACCAGACCTCGACCGGGCCCTTCAGCGTAAGGGTCAGCGGGTTGCCCTTGCGGTCCACCGATTTGCCTGCGGCCACTTTGATCCAGCCTTCGGAGAGGCAATATTCGACGACGTTGGTGCGCTCCTCTCCCTTGAAACGGACGCCGACGCCGCGCTGGATCAGCTCCGGGTCGTAGTAGCGGCTGCGAGGATTGAGGCTCAGGCGGTCTGGAGGTGTGTCTGTCATGGCTGTTTCAATGCCTTCGAAGTGGCTGAAGCTCAACCCGGAAAGTGCGATCTGGCGGCCTGCTTCTGTTTCAGCATCCATGGGCGCGACGGCAGTGACTGCTTTGAATCGGCCTCATTTTTCAAAACTTAATCCTCCAAAGGCCGCGGATGGCATTACCCGTTTCCAACTGGGAGAGGGAACGCAAAAAATGCCCGCAGACGATGATCACCTGGCCGGCGCCCACCTGGCTGCAAAACAGGCGGCAAATGCACTAAGCGAGGTCGCCAGGCTGGCGCATCTTGCCGACTGCGCCGTGGCAGCGCACCTGCCAAAACCCATGACGGTTGCCCAGTATTCGGTGCTGAAGCTGCTGGATGACGGCCCCGGCCCACAGACAATCACCAGGCTGGCCCGGATGCTGAACGTGTCCCAGCCGACCATGTCCTCGACCGTGAGCAGGCTGATGAAACGGGATCTGGTCTCCATGGCCACGCTGGCGCACGACAGGCGTGCGAAGCAGGTCGAGCTGACGGCGGCAGGGCAGGCGATGAAAAAACAGTGCGACCGGCACGCCGCGCCGGTTCTGGAAACCGTCGCGGCCCAGCTGCCGGCGCATTACTGGGACTCACTGAAGACGCTTACAGCCGATATTGCCGACCAATTTGTCACGGTGCTGGACAAGGACGGCCAGGAACCGGTGGGTGGGCCAAGCGGCCGCTAGCGGTTGGCGCCGGGCTTCCACTTGACGTCCGATTGCCCATTGTCATTGGCCACGCGTGAGGCCACGAACAGCCAGTCGGAGAGCCGGTTGATGAAGGCAAGGGCTTCCTTGCTGACGATTTCGCGCTCTTCGGAAGCCAGTCTCGCAATATCGCGCTCGGCGCGCCGGCAGATTGTGCGGCAGACATGCAGATGGGCCGCAAGGCCGCTGCCGCCGGGGAGAACAAAACTGTCCAGCGGTGCGATCGCCTTGTTCATATCGTCGATCTCTCGCTCCAGACGCTCTGTCTGGGCCGCGGCGATGCGAAGGGGCTCAAAGCCCAGCTTCTTGTCCCGCTCCGGCGTGGCAAGGTCGGCGCCAAGGTCGAACAGGTCGTTCTGAATCCGCCTGAGCCGGGCTGCCATGTCATCGGCGGCGTGCAGGACGGCAACGCCCAGCGCGGCATTGACTTCATCGACACTGCCATAGGCGATCACGCGCGGATTCCACTTCTCGACCGGCTCGCCGGTGGAGAGGCGCGTTTTTCCGGCATCGCCAGTACGGGTGTAGATCTTGTCCAGTTTTACCATTGGGCGCTCTCTTCCAGTTTGGGGCGCCCTAGTTGAAGGCGCCAACCGCGAGCGCTAGCGCGCAGAGAAGGGCGATGGCAATAGCCTGGACGAGAACGCGCAGGCGCATCAGCTTGTTGGAGCGGCTCGCCTGACCATCATCGCTGCGCGTCATATTGGCGATGCCCAGCACGAGAACCACGACGAGCACGGCGATGGCGATGTAAAAGCCAATTGTCAGTATGGTCGTCATCGGAAATTTCCTCTTCTTTACCCCATTTAGGATGGGCGCGCCGGAAAGTCATGCAGGCAGGGATGCGCTGCCTCGACGCAGGGCCTGCGTTTACTATGAATACTTGGTTTTGAGCCGTTTTGCCCTTCAACCGCCACGTTTGTATCCCATTTATGCAAGGGCGTGATAATGCAAATGCGCTTCAGGGGGAAAGACGCCGCCGCGAGTCGGGGCTACAAGCTTTCTCCAGAACCGATACGGAACTGATGCCGCCTGAATGGGTCAGTACCTGTAGACACGGAGAAAAGGCCGATGGCTTTGAAAACATCGATTGCGCTTAGCCCAGAGCAGGGCCTGAGCCGTTATCTGACCGAGATTCGCAAATTCCCGATGCTCGAGAAGCAGCAGGAGTTCATGCTCGCCAAACGCTGGCAGGAGCATGAGGACACCGACGCTGCCGAGCAGATGGTGACCTCCCACCTGCGCCTCGTGGCCAAGATTGCCATGGGGTATCGCGGCTATGGACTGCCCATGGCGGAGGTTATTTCCGAAGGCAATGTCGGCCTGATGCAGGCCGTCAAGAAGTTTGACCCCGACAAGGGGTTCCGTCTTGCGACCTATGCGATGTGGTGGATCCGCGCCGCGATCCAGGAATATATCCTGCGCAGCTGGAGCCTTGTGAAACTCGGCACCACGGCCGCCCAGAAAAAGCTCTTCTTCAATCTTCGCCGCATCAAGGGTGAGATCAATGCGCTGGAAAGCGGCGATCTCAACCCCGAACAGGTCAACGAGATTGCAACCCGCCTCAACGTCTCCGAAAAGGACGTTCTGAGCATGAATGGCCGCATGAGTGGCTCTGATGCCTCTCTGAATGCGCCCATGGGCCAGGAAGGCGACATGGAGTGGCAGGACTGGCTCACCGATGATGAGCCGGGCCAGGCCGACACCTATGCCAACCGTCAGGAATTCGACAGCCGGATGGAGCTGCTTCAGGAAGCCATGGCGGACCTTTCAGAGCGCGAACAGCACATCCTTCAGGAGCGCCGCCTGACCGACGAGCCAAAGACGCTGGAGCAGCTGTCAGAGGTATATAATGTCTCGCGTGAGCGCATCCGGCAGATTGAGGTGCGCGCCTTCGAGAAGATCCAGAAGGCCATGAAGCGTATGGCCAAGGAGCAGGGCCTGCCCGTCGGCGCCTGATCTGCAGTCAAATGAGAACAGATGGACACCCGGCCGGGAAGACTGGCCGGGTGTCCTGCTTTGTGCCACCAAGCCAGAGTTATGGCGCCCATTCCAATCACCGACCCTGCCGATCCGCGCATCGCGCCCTATGTCTCGATCCGTGAGCGGGACCTGACGGGCGGGTCCGATGGCCGGTTTATTGTGGAGGGGAAGGTCACACTCGGCATTCTCCTGTCGAAGTCGCGTTTTGCCGTCGATAGTGTCTTCCTTGCTGAGTCCCGGCTTGAGCCGCTGGCAGGCATGCTCGCGCAGGTGCCGGACGGTGTGCCGGTCTATGCCGCGCCGCAGGAGGTGTTGGATGCAGTGGCCGGCTTTCCCATGCATCGCGGCATACTGGCCTGCGCAAGGAAGGGGGCGCCCGTCTCTCGCGAGGCGTTGTTGGGGGCCCCAACGCTTCTGGTCCTGAACGGGCTCTCCAATCATGACAATGTGGGCGCGGCCTTCCGCAATGCGGCCGCCTTCGGGGCAGGCGGCGTGCTTCTGGATGAGCGTAGTTGTGATCCGCTCTATCGAAAATCGATCCGGGTCTCCGCGGGCGCTGCCCTCTGGCTGCCCTTTCTCCATGGCGGGTCCAGTGAAGACCATCTCTCCTGGCTTGAAGAGGCAGGATATGAGGTCTGGGCCATGACACCCCGCGCGGGCAGTGAATTACTTCACGAAAAGCGGCCGGCGCGGAAGACAGCGGTTCTGCTCGGCCCGGAGGGGCCGGGACTCGCGGACGGGCTGATCGCCCGGAGCACGCCGGTGCGGATCGCGATGGCAGGCGACTTCGACAGTATCAATGTATCGACCGCAGGGGCTGTTGCGCTGGCTCATATCCACGCAAGCCGGCAGAGCCGCTGAGCGGAGGGGGGGCGCCTCGCCCGCAGGACTTCTGTCCGCGCCCGGGAACCGCAGGATCGTGAGGGCCGTTCCTATTTTGAAACGGAGTAACCGATGTTAAAGATGACCCTGCTCGCAGCCGCCGCGCTCTTGCTGGCCCTAGAAGGCCAGGCGGGGCCACCTGCATCCTATGACAATCCTGACGCGGCCGAGGATTCCTCCGATGAGGGCGCCGTCAGCTTCGAACGTGGCGATTACCTTCCCGTGCAGTATCGCGGGGAAATCATAGACGACTGGAAGGGCGCCGGGCTGAAAAAGCCGAAGAAGGGCTATGAATGGGTCCGCGTCGGCGCAAGCGCCTATCTGATCAATCTGACGGGCGGTTTCATAAAGGATGCATCAAATCCGGAGGACTAGGCGTGCCTAGCCTCGTTCGAACGGGTCCCTCATCAGGATAACGTCTTCCCGTTCTGGCGATGTCGAGACCAGGGCGCAGGGTTTGCCGACGAGTTCTTCCAGCCTTCGAACATATTTCACCGCTTCGGCGGGAAGGTCTGCCCAGCTGCGCGCGCCTTTCGTGGAGTCTTTCCACCCTTCCATCGTTTCATAAATCGGCTCGACAGCGGCCTGATGTGTGAGGCCGGCGGGAAAGTAATCGATTTCCTTGCCATTCAGCCTGTAGCCGACGCAGACCTTGATCTCTTCAAAGCCATCGAGGACGTCCAGCTTGGTGAGAGCGAGCCCACTGACGCCGGACGTGGCGCAGGCCTGGCGGACCATGACGCTGTCGAACCAGCCACAGCGGCGGGCACGGCCGGTAACGGTCCCGAACTCATGACCAACTGTGCCGAGGCGCTGGCCGATTTCATTGTCCTGCTCTGTCGGGAAGGGGCCCGACCCGACGCGGGTCGTGTACGCCTTGGCAAGCCCCAGCACATAGGAAATCGCGCTCGGCCCGACCCCGGCGCCAGCTGCCGCATTGCCGGCGACGACGTTGGAGGAGGTCACAAAGGGGTAGGTGCCGTGATCGACATCCAGCATGACGCCCTGGGCGCCTTCAAACAGGATGCGGCGGTCAAGCTTGACCTGTTCGTCGAGCAGTTTCCAGACAGGCCGCGCGAATGGAAGGACCTTGGGCGCCAGCTCAAGAAGCTCGGCCTTCAGCGCGTCAGCATCGGGTTCAGGAAGATCCAGACCGGCGCGCAGCGGTCTATGGTGGGCCAGCAGCCGTTCCAGTTTGAGATCCAGCGCGGCAGGATCTTCGAGATCGGCAACACGGATGGCGCGCCGGCCGACACGGTCTTCATAGGCCGGGCCGATACCGCGTTTCGTCGTGCCGATCTTCGACTCGCCGAGGGCGGCTTCGCGGGCCGCATCGATATCCTTGTGCCATGGCAGGATGAGGCAGGCATTGTCGGCCAGGATCAGATCGTCGGGCCCCAGCTTGACGCCCTCCTTTCCCATGCCTTCGATTTCAGACAGCAGCTGCCAGGGATCGACCACGACACCATTGCCAATGACGGACAGCTTGCCACCGCGCACGACGCCGGACGGCAGAAGGTTCAGCTTGAAGGTCTTGTTGCCGATGACGAGCGTGTGGCCGGCATTGTGGCCGCCCTGGAAACGCACCACCGTATCGGCCCGGCTCGACAGCCAGTCGACGATCTTGCCTTTGCCTTCATCGCCCCATTGGGCCCCGACGACGACCACACCTGCCATGGATAGCTGCTCCTTGAAATCCAGTGCGCCACTGAAAGGGTTTAGGGGCGGATTTCAAGAGCGCAGATGCGGCTTTCGCGCCGATCAGGCGAGTTCGTAGTCCTCGACCTTCACCTCCTCGACTTCGCTGGCATAGTCCCGGGTATGCGATGACCAGTTCTGCGTAATGAGGCCGTCCTCGGTCTTGTACCAGGAATTGCAGGCCGGGTCGGCCCAGACGGTCTTCTTCAGGTCCGCCTATATCCGCTTGTTCCAGGCGTCCTGTGCCGACTTCTTTGGCATCATCGACTTCGCGGATTGCGCGTCCATCGCCTCGATTGCCTTCATCATATACTCGACCTGACGCTCCAGCATGAAGGTGATGGAGTTGTGCCCGAGATTGGTATTGGGGCCATAGAGGACGAAAAGGTTCGGAAAGCCCGAAACGGTAATGCCGGCATAAGCCGATGGGTGATCGGCCCAGACATCGTTCAAATGTCCACCGTCCACGCCTTTCACATTGACCGACCATTTCCACTCTGTCGTCTCGAAGCCGGTCGCGAAGACCAGAATGTCGAATTCGCGATGCGTGCCGTCCGGCGCAGTGATACCGGTCTCGTCGATCTTTTCCGGGCCGGACGTCACCAGCTCGACATTGTCGCGCTGGAGGGCCGGGAAATAATCGTCCGAGATCAGGATGCGGCGGCAGCCGACAGGATAGTCCGGGGTGAGCTTCTTGCGCAGCTCCGGATCGCGGACCTGATCGTTCAGATGGTTCGTGGCAATGGCGGTGTAGGCCTCGCGTCCGGCCTGCGTCCATTGAAAGACCTGCCAGAAGAAATGGTCGGCATTGTCGTACATGAGCTGGCGCGAACGCGCACCGATATCCATTGCCGTCTCAGGTTCTGTGAACATGAGCGCCTGTTCCTGCGGCGAGACCGGCACGTCCCGGCGCGGCACGACCCAGTTCGGTGTGCGCTGAAAGACAGTTAGCTGCGCGGCGGTCTTTGCGACTTCAGGGATGATCTGCACGGCGCTCGCGGCAGAGCCGATAACGGCGACGCGCTTTCCTTCCCATGAGACCGAATGATCCCAGCGGGCCGAATGCATTTTCGCGCCCTTGAACGTGTCCAGACCGTCAATTTTCGGCCAGTTCGGGCGGTTCAGCTGGCCGAGGGCCCCGACAAGGATGTCGCCTGTGAAGGTCTTGCCGCTTGCCGTCTGCACCGTCCACGACTTGGCGCTGTCATCCCATTCGGCGCTGATCGCCTCATCGCCAAGATGCATGTTGGGGGCAAGCTGATAGCGTTCGGCGATTTCTTCGGCATAGGCCTGAATCTCCGGGCCCTGCGGGTAGGTCCGCGTCCAGTTGATGCTTTGAGCGAAGGAGAGCTGATAAAGCGCGACCGGCACATCGCAGGCGCAGCCAGGGTAGGAGTTCTCATACCATGTGCCGCCGACCTTGGGATTGCGGTCGATGAGATCGAAACTGTGTCCGTCTTCCTGCAGCTTGATAGCGGCGGTCAGGCCGCCAAGGCCTGACCCGATAATGATGGCATGTTTCTTCGCCATGCAAACCTCCCTGGAATGTCTGCTTTCCAGGGAGGATTCGCCTTATCGGGACGGGTTGCAAGGCTGACGAAGCGTAAGGCGCGCGGGCCTTACTGCCCGAGCCGCCAGTAGGCGCGCACACCAACACTGTCGACGCCCTGATTGCGGCCATTGCCAAGAATCTGACCGTGGGACAGGTGCTCGTAAAGAACCTGCATGCCCCAATTGGGGCCGAAGTCGCGGTTCAGGGCGAGACCCGTGCGGAAGAGGTCCTTTGAGCCGAAATAGATGTTTTCCTGGGCAAAGGCATCACTGCGCGGATCGCCCTGCGGGAAGGGGCTTTCCAGCGCGCCATCATGGATGACATAGCCAAGGCTGGGCTCCAGCGACCATTTTGTTGCAAAGTCCCAGTTCCAGAGAAGGCCAAAGCCGCCGAAGCTGGTATCACCCGCTGTGTTCAGCGATCCCATGACATAGGGGCGCGGACTGGCGATGTAGCGGAAGATGTCCGGGCCAGCGAAGACCAGTTCGGCCTGCACGTTGGGGCCGTCTTCCTTGTCGGCATTCTTGCAGTCGATGACACAGATATTGTGCTGCATCACCCCGAGGCGTGCCTCCTCAACAAATTGGGCACTGGCCGGCGCCGCGAGCGCGGTTGTGCCAAGGGCAAGCGCGATCAGACGTTTCATGGGAAACCCCCTCTTGAATAATGGACGGTTCCAGAGAGTGCCGCGCGAGCCCGAGGTCAAGGATATAAACGCTGAAGGGCGCCGATCGGCCGGGCGCTATGACTTCCCTGCAACCCAGCGGCGCGTGATTTCGCCGATCCGCTTGCCGAAATCCTCAGAGGTTTCGAGATCTGCCTGGTCCGGGGTCTGGTCTGCTGGAAGATCCGTCAGGGCCTGCGTGCCAAGGCCGACCATGTGTCCGGCGCGGTTCCAGGCGCCCTCAAAGTCGCTCGTGCTGGTATTATAGCCGGGAAAGGCGCCGTAATTGGCCCAGATCATCCCGTGCTGGCCGGCCAGGATCATCAGTTCCTGCAGCGTGTTGAGCTTGTCGCCCGCCAGCGACCCGGAATTGGTGAAGCCTGCGGCGATCTTGTCGCGCCAGCCGCCATTCATCCAGATCTTCGAGGAGGCTTCCGAGAAGGCTTTAAAGACCGATGAGCTGGAGCCCATATAGGTGGGCGAGCCGAAGATGATACCGTCGGCG
Source organism: uncultured Henriciella sp. (assembly GCF_964005855.1). Lineage (NCBI taxonomy): Bacteria > Pseudomonadati > Pseudomonadota > Alphaproteobacteria > Hyphomonadales > Hyphomonadaceae > Henriciella > uncultured Henriciella sp. Next base: position 74,635 of record NZ_CAXFSW010000002.1, on the reverse strand, counting down.
GCGGCCAGCGTGTCCCAGGGGCCTTCCTCGGCGCTGGCAAGATCATCGGCTTTCAGCACATCGACCTCGACACCGCTGACACTGCGGGCGCCCGTGGCGACGTGTTCGGCCACTTTTGCGGTGTGGCCATAGCCGGAATGGTAGACGATTGCGAGTTTGGTCATGTCTGTCGCTCCGTAAATTCGTTGACGTTGCGACAGATAGGAAACCTGCCCCGGAATCCACCTCCGGGGCAGGCATAGGACTTATGGCAATCGCGCAGGCCTAGAAGTGCAGGACTTTTGCGTAGCGCACGTGTGGCAGCGCATCGAGCTTCTCGGTCATCTCCTGCGGAGGCTCACTGTCGATGCCGATGAGGGCGATGGCCTCGCCGCCGCTTTCCTGACGTCCAAGGTGGAAGGTCGCGATATTGACGCCGGCAGAGCCAAGCATTTCGCCCAGGGCCCCGATGAAGCCCGGCTTGTCGAGATTGTTGACGTAGAGGGTGATCGGCGAGAAGGCGCCCTCCAGTGGCATTTCCTTCACCTCGACGACGCGCGGACGGCCCGCTGAGACCGTACCCGCAATCGAGCGCCATCCGGTCTCCTCGGAATTGGCCGTACGCGGCACCTTCACCCGGATGCGGATCAGGCTGTCATAGACGGGGCTGTCCTCGGTGGTGGACTCAGAATGATGGATGCCCGACTCGGCAAGGATGGCCGGAGCCGAGACCATGTTCACATCGCCGCGTGAGGCCCGGAGCAGGCCCGCAAGCGCAGCGGCCGTGATCGGCTTGCGGTTAAGTTCGCAAACCTCGCCTTCATATTCGATTTCGACATCGTCAAAGCCATGGTCGGAAATCTGGCCTGCAAACTGTCCGAGCTTTTCTGCCAGTTCGATGAAGGGTTTGAGGCGCGGGGCCTCATCGGCCGTCACCGAGGGCATGTTGAGTGCGTTCGTCACTGCGCCGGAGAGGAGATAGTCGCTCATCTGCTCGGCTACCTGCAGGGCTACATTTTCCTGGGCCTCGTTGGTCGCGGCGCCAAGATGAGGTGTGGCAATGAAGTTGGGCGCACCGAAGAGAACGTTTTCCTTGGCCGGTTCCTCGACGAAGACGTCAAAGGCGGCGGCGCCAAGGTGCCCGTTGTCCAGAAGCTCGCGCACCGCGTCTTCGTCCACCAGTCCGCCACGGGCGCAGTTGACGAGGATGAGACCTTTCTTCGTTTTCTCAAGCGCCTCCTTAGACAGGATGTTACGCGTCTGGTCGGTCAGGGGGGTGTGAAGCGTGATGACGTCTGCGCGGGTCAGAAGCGTATCTAGATCGACCTTTTCGACGCCGAGTTCGATGGCACGGTCTTCGGTCAGGAAGGGATCATAGGCGACGACCTTCATGGTCAGGCCCTTGGCCCGTTCCGCCACGCGGGCGCCGATATTGCCACAGCCGATCAGGCCGAGCGTCTTGTAGGAGAGCTCGACGCCCACGAAGTTCTTTTTCGGCCACTTGCCGGCCTGCGTGCCTTGATCTGCCGCCGGGATCTGGCGGGCGGCGGCGAACATCATGGCGATGGCATGCTCGGCAGTGGTGACGGCATTGCCGAAGGGCGTATTCATGACCACGACGCCTTTGGCGGTCGCGGCCTTGATATCGATATTGTCGACACCGATCCCGGCGCGGCCGATGACCTTAAGCCTGGTCGCCGCCGCAATTACGTCGGCGTCGGGCTTGCAGGCCGACCGCACGGCAAGGCCGTCATAGTCGGGGATGATCTTGATCAGCTCGTCTTTCGAGAGGCCAACCTTGATGTCTGTGTCGATGCCGCGATTGGTGAAGATATCGACGGCTGCCTGGCTGAGATCGTCAGCGATAAGGACTTTAGGCATGGGTTTGGTTTCCTGTGAAATACAGCCGATCGTCCCGGACTTGATCCGGGACCTCGTGCCGCAAGTGTCATCCTTTGCGGACCGAGATCCCGGCTTTCGCCGGGATGATCGGAAACTTTGAGATTATCAGGCGTCCTGAAGCTCTTCCGCGACGGTCGCGAAGGCCCAGTCTAGCCATGGCAGGAGCTTTTCGACATCGGAGGGCTCGACCGTGGAGCCGACCCATATGCGCAGGCCCGGAGGCGCCTTGTTGTAGGCGTTGAAGTCGAAGGCGACGCCTTCCTTCTCCAGAAGCGCAACGAGCTTCTTGACGAAGGCTTCCTGGCCTGCCGTGTCGAGCTTTGCGACGCGTGGATCGGCAATGCGGAAGGTCACGCCTGTATTGGAGCGCACTTTCGGGTCCGCGCAGAGGAACTCGATCCAGTCGGTCTTTTCGACCCAGTCTTCAAGGATTTTGAGACTCTTGTCGGAGCGTGCCTTGAGGCCGGGTAGCCCGCCCTCGTTCTCGGCCCAGTCAAGCGCTTTCAGATAGTCCTCAACCGCCAGCATGGAGGGGGTGTTGATCGTCGCGCCTTCGAAAAGCGCTTCGTTCAGCTTGCCGCCGCTGGTCATGCGGAAAACCTTCGGCAGGGGGCGATCCGGCGTGTAGGTCTCGAGGCGTTTGACCGCATTCGGGGACAGGATCAGCATGCCATGGGCCGCTTCGCCGCCGAGCACTTTCTGCCAGCTATAGGTGATGACATCGAGTTTCTCGAAGGGGATGTCCTGCGCGAACACGGCTGAGGTCGCATCGCAGATCACGACCCGGTCCGGATTCGGCTTGATCCAGCTATGGTCATCGACGCGGACGCCCGAGGTCGTGCCATTCCAGGTAAAGACGATGTCGGCATCGTCGCGCGCTTTTTTGAAGTCGGGCAGGACGCCATAATCGCCGACGTATATCTCGCAGTCATCCAGCTTCAGCTGTTTCTGCGCATCGGTTACCCAGTCCTTGCCGAAGCTCTCCCAGGCAAAGATGTCGACCGGGCGGGCGCCCAGCATGGACCACATACACATCTCGACGGCGCCAGTATCAGAGGCGGGCACGATCGCGACACGGTAATCCTCAGGCAGCTTCAGGATCGCCTTGGTACGATCAATCGCTTCCTTGAGCTTCGCCTTGGCATCCTTGGAGCGGTGTGAGCGTCCAAAGGCGGCCGTTTCAAGTTGTGAGAGGGAAAATCCGGGGCGTTTGGCAGTTGGCCCTGAAGAAAAGTGCGGGCATGCCGGACGCATCTCCGGCTTGGGGGTATTGGTCATCTGTTTTACTCCTATCCTTACAGATAGGCTGGCCCTCGTTGGGGAGGGCTGGCCCGCAGACCTTATGGCAGACTTGGGCGCCGCCGCATAGGGGAACAATTGTGACATTCCTATGAGAAGCGCCTTGCCCGGCCCGGCGAGGGATGCAAAGCCGCTTGTCACCACGTCAGACAGGAAACCCATTCAATATGTCCACTGAGCGGTCCGCCGCCGACTGGGGGCTTTTCCTCCTGCTTTCGGCCTGCTGGGCAAGCGCCTTCGCGATGACGAAAGTTGCCGTTGACGGGCTCCCGGCGAGCCTGATCATACCTGGGCGGCTGATCTCTGCGGCGGTCATCCTCTGGGTGGTGATGCTGGTGCGCGGGGAGCGCCTGCCGCCCTTCTCGGACCGGGCCTCGTGGCTGGCCATTCTCGGGATGGGCACGGTGGGCACGGCGGTGCCTTTCTATGTGATCACGCTGGGCCAGAAGTCCATCGACTCCTCGCTCGCGGCGCTTTTGATCTCTGCGGCGCCCCTCTTCACCGCTGTGCTCGCGCACCTTCGCTTTGAGGATGAGCGGATCACGCAGACCAAGGTGGTGGGTCTTGTGGTCGGCTTCGCCGGTGTTGCGCTTCTTCTGGGGCCGGATGCGTTGAGCGGCTTCGACGTTCAGCTTGGCGCCCAGCTTTTCGTTCTGGTGGGCGCGTTCTGCTATGCGGTGAACAGCATCATCGCGCGCGGCGCCCCGCGCTTGCCCCCCATTGTCCTGCCGGTCGGTTTTCTGAGCGTTGCGGCCATCTCCTCCTTGCCGATGATCGCAATCACCGACTGGAACGAGGTATCCGCCGGCACGCCGCAGCTTCTCTGTGTCCTGGGGCTTGGCGCGATATCGACGGCTTTTGCGGGCATCTTGCTGATGCATCTGGTCGCCCGCACCAGCGCCACCTTCATTGCGCTTACAGGCTATGTCATTCCGGTGATGTCGGCCGTGCTTGGCTATTTCCTCTTCAGGGAAACCCAGAGCTGGAATGCGCTGGCCGCCTTTCTCCTCATCCTTGCCGGGGTCTGGCTCTCGCAGCGGCGGGCAAGACGCGCACGCTAGTCCCGGTTGGCGAGCCGCGCGCTGTGGAAGCCGATGAGCCAGAGGACGAGACTGACGGCGGCGAACCGTTCCACGAGGCCTATAATCTGGTTGGAAACACCGAAGGTCGCTGCGCCCGCCGCAAGGAAGATGGCGGCAGCGATGCCAGTGCCCCACCGAAAAACCGGATGCGCATCGCCACGCGCCCATGCAAGCAGGCCGAGCGCAATGGAAATGGAAAGTCCAATGGCGCCGACAGCCCAGTAATGGATGACGGGGCTTTGCGGGCTGGTTTTCGAATAGGCTTCATAAAGCGAGATCAGGACAATCAAGGGCCCGGCAATCGCGAACAAGGCCGCCGCCATACCATCTGGCCAGTCGCCTGATCCGGAGCGCCAGATCGCCAATCCCGTGAGCGTAACGCCGATGGCGACCAGGATCAGGCCGAAATCCTGTGCGCTGGCATAGTCGCCTGCGGCAAGGTCGCTGATCGTTGTGGTCAAGAGGCTTTGCCGGTCCATTGAGAGTGCCATGGCAAGATCGATCGCCACCGCGACAAGGCAGACAGCGATGACATAGATATGGATATGGCGACTCTTGATCGGCATTGCTCCCCGCCCGGCGTGTCCTTCAGATCCAACGCCTGAGCGAGAGGTTATGTTGCGCCCGGCTTCTGGTTCAGAGCGAGAAACTGCCCTCAATGACGGTCACGGCGTCCCCTGTGAGTTTTGCGCGGTCGCCGACCAGATGGACACCAATCCTTGCGCCGCGCCCGGGATAGGCCTGGTAGCATTCGAAGGCCCGATTGAGGCGCGGCCCCATGATGGCGGCGACCATACAGTGCCAGCTGCCCGTGGCGGGGTCCTCCGGAATGCCGCTGCCAGGTGCAAAGAAGCGGCTGGTAACATCGACGCCGTCGCCGCCAGGCGCGAGACAGCCGAAACAGCCGGTATGCCCCTCCTGACCAATGGTCAGAGGTTTCAGGGCGGCCAGATCCGGATCAAGCGAGATAATCTGATCAGGTGTTTCAAAGATCGCCCCATAATAGATACCTGCCCAGGCTGCGACGGGGCGCGCGCCGAGAGCATTCACAACCTCTTCGGTGACCTCGATCTGGTGCACGGGCGGGACTGGAAAGTCCATTTCATAACCGCCAGTGCTTGCGCGCTTTACGCTCAGCCGGCCTGACTTGACGGTGTCGAAGGCGACCTCGTCACCGGTAAAGCCTTGATGGCTGAACAGGACATGTGCCGCCGCGAGCGTCGCATGTCCGCAAAGGGGGACTTCGATTTCAGGCGTGAACCAGCGCAGCGCCCAGACGCCGTCACCTTTCCCAACGATGAAGGCGGTTTCAGCGACGTTATTCTCGGCCGCGATGGCCTGAAGCGTTTCGTCCGGCAGGAAGTCGTCGAGTGGCATGACGCAGGCCTGATTGCCCTTGAAGGCTTCGCTGGCAAATGCGTCGATCTGGAAAAACGGTGTGGTCGGCATGCCCGGCTCCTCATAGAAAGCTGTCTTCTGCAATAGAGGCGGCATGCGGCCGCCGCAAACCAGACTTTCTAAGGTATCGTTGAGGATCGCTCTGGGGTTCGCTGGGGCCGTCCAGAAACCGATTGACGCATCATATGGGTGGTCACCCTGCGGGCATCGGACCATGTCGGGCGTGAAGACCAATCGGAAGGAGAGGATATGGGCTGGGGACAGATACTTGTCGGACTTGGGGTCGTCTGCGGCGCTCTGATGGCAGCCCAGGGCGCAATCAATGGACGTCTGGCATCTGGCATTGGCGGGCCCGTGCAGGCCGCGCTGATCTCGTTTTCGGTGGGCACGGCGGTTCTCCTCGCAGCCAATGTGGCAATGGGGAACAGGTTCGAGCTGCCGCAGGCGACCAGCAACATGCCCTGGTGGGTGTGGATCGGTGGGGTGCTGGGGGCCGTCGTTGTCGGAACGGCGGCGCTGGCTGTGCCGAGGATCGGCGTTGCCGCCTGGATTGCGGCCTTCATTGCCGGTCAGCTTGGCGCCGCTGTGCTCTATGACCAGTTCGGGGCCTTCGGTCAGGCGGTCAGACCTGCGACGCCTCTTCGTCTGCTCGGCGTCGGGTTCCTTTTACTGGGCGTCTATATGGTCCGCCGCTTCTAGCTTCTGGGCGGCAGTCCCAGCAGCGGCCGCGGGTCGGGGCAGAGCGTCAGCCAGAGATCGGCCTCGCTCTTGCGGCAGACACCGGGAAAGTCGCCGCTATGGCCCAGAAGGTCCAGCATTACCTGAAAGTGAAGATGCGGTGCCCAGCCGCCATTTACGTGGCTATCACCAAGTTCGCCCAGTTTCTGGCCTGCGTCGACCGCGTCACCCGGCGCCAGGGATGAGAGGACATCGGCGGCCAGATGCCCATAGAGGGTGAAGAGGTCGAAACCGGTCCCGGTCTCATGCTGCAGGATCAGGGTCGGGCCATAATCCTTCTCATTGTCATTGCGCTGCAGGCTGTGAACGCAGCCATCCAGCGGCGCGAAGACCTCTGTCCCGGCGCTCGCAAAGATGTCGAGACCGAGATGGAGGGTGCGCGGCTCGCCGGCGCCCCGGAAGGCTGGCGCATCATAGATGGCCCGGTCCTCTCCATAACCGCCATGCAGCACCTTGCCGTTTTCAGGCGTCCAGTGGAGGGGCAGGTCGTCCCAGCCGCGTTCGGCAAGGCCTGCCACATCGAGCGAGAGCGTGGCGTCAGGCTCAAGGCCCAGGACCGGCGGGGCAACAGCAGGCCCCGTTTCTTTCAGCCAGAGGTCATATCTGGCGCGCCGGGTGCGAAGGTCAGCTGGGAATGCGGCGCTAGCGCTCATCGGCCATGTCCAGCTTCCAGCCATGATGGACAGGGCCGTGTCCCTGCCCGAAGCCTTTGGCGGTCTCTATTGCCCTGAAAAGATAGTCACGGCCGGCTTCGACGGCCTCCTGCATGGCGTCGGCCTGCGCAATCCGCGCGGCGATGGCGCTTGCCAGTGTGCAGCCCGTGCCGTGGGTGGAACTGGTGTCGATCCGGCGGTTCTCGAAAAGCCATTCGCCATGTTCGGTCTGCAGCACATCCGTGATCGGACTTCCGGGCACGTGGCCGCCCTTGACCAGCGCCCCTTTCGCGCCCCGTTCCAGCAAGGCTTCTGCCGCCCGTCTCTGACCGTTGACGCCATCGACGGACTTGCCTGTCAGGATCTCCGCTTCCGGCGCATTGGGTGTGACCAGGGCGGCGTTGGGGATGAGGAGCGACGAGATACTCTCGACGGCGCGCCGGTCAATCAGCCGGTCCCCCGACGAGGCCACCATGACCGGGTCGATGATGCGCGGGACGGCCGGCGCCAGCGCGTCCAGCGTCTCGGCGGCCTCTTCGACAAGATCCGCGCGCCCCAGCATGCCGGTCTTGACGGCATCGGCGCCGATATCGCGCAGGCAGACCCTCATCTGGGCGATGACCGTCTCGACGGGGACGGCATGCACCGCGTGGACACCGGTCGTGTCCTGGACCGTGATGGCGGTTATGGCGGTCATGGCATAACCGCCCATCGCCATGATGGCCTTGATGTCGGCCTGTATACCGGCGCCGCCGCCTGAATCGGACCCGGCGATGACGAGGACACGGCCCCGGGACTCTGTCTGGTTTGAGGTCATGTCGAAGACATAAGGCGCGAACGAGGTTTGAAAAAGCGCGAAATATGCAGTCGGCTGCGCCGCAGACGCCCGCACCCGAAAGCACCGGCAGGGCCTGACCAAAAAAAGGGGCGCAGTCTAAACAGACTGCGCCCCATCACATCTGGATTCTATTTAGCGGTCAGGCCGGTTCCGGCTCTCCGCCCGTTTCGCCGCCGCCAAAGCCCTTGCGGCGTTTGCCGGTGACGGGAACGGCAGAGGTCGGCCCCTGCGGTTCGTCCGGCTCATCCGGGCGCGTCGGTGGCTTGCCGTTGAGGAGGTCCTTGATCTCCTCGCCGCTCAGCGTTTCGTATTCGAGCAGCCCTTCGGCCAGCGTGCTCCACTGGTCGCGGCATTCAGTCATGATGTGACGTGCGTCATCCATGCCCTTCTGGACCAGTTTGCGGACTTCCTCCTCGATCTTCTTGGAGGTGTCCTCGGAGACGTGCGACTTGTTCATCAGCTGCTGTCCGAGGAAGACGTCGCCCTGATCGTCGGCATAGTCGACCGGGCCAATCTCATCGGAAAGGCCCCAGCGGGTCACCATGGCGCGCGCGAGTTTCGTGGCCTGCTGGATGTCAGAGGCGGCGCCCGCCGTGACATTCTCCATGCCGAACTTCTCTTCCTCTGCCACGCGGCCACCCATCATGATGGCAAGGCGCGATGTCATCTCGATCTTGGACATCGACATCTTGTCGTCTTCGGGCAGCTGCATGACCATGCCAAGGGCGCGGCCACGTGGAATGATGGTCGCCTTGTGCACCGGGTCGGCTGCCGGCACCTTGAGGGCCACAATGGCGTGACCGGCTTCGTGCCAGGCTGTCAGCTCACGTTCCTTGTCGGACATGACCATGGAGCGCTTTTCAGGCCCCATGAGGACCTTGTCCTTGGCGTCCTCGAACTCGGCCATCGCCACAACGCGTTTACCGCGGCGGGCGGCGAGCAGGGCAGCCTCATTAACGAGGTTTGCAAGATCAGCGCCCGAAAAGCCCGGTGTGCCGCGTGCGATGACTTTCGGATTGACGTCCTTGGCCAGCGGCACATTGCGCATATGGACCTTGAGGATACGTTCGCGGCCCATGATGTCGGGGTTGTTCACCGTGACCTGGCGGTCGAAACGGCCAGGACGTAGCAGGGCCGGGTCCAGCACGTCGGGACGGTTGGTAGCCGCGATGATGATGATGCCATCATTGGCTTCAAAACCATCCATTTCGACCAGAAGCTGGTTCAGCGTCTGCTCGCGTTCGTCATTGCCGCCGCCAAGACCGGCACCGCGTGAGCGGCCGACCGCGTCGATCTCATCGATGAAGATGATGCAGGGGGCGTTGCGCTTGGCCTGCTCGAACATGTCGCGCACACGGCTTGCGCCGACGCCAACGAACATCTCGACGAAGTCCGAACCTGAAATCGTGAAGAAGGGCACGCCGGCCTCACCCGCGACAGCGCGCGCCAGGAGCGTCTTACCGGTACCTGGCGGGCCCACGAGAAGCGCGCCTTTCGGGATCTTGCCGCCAAGACGCTGGAAGCGGGCGGGATCACGCAGGAATTCAACGACTTCCTGAAGCTCTTCCTTGGCTTCGTCCACGCCGGCAACGTCATCGAACGTCACGCGGCCTGATTTCTCTGTCAGCATGCGGGCGCGCGACTTGCCAAAGCTCATCGCACCGCGGCCACCGCCGCCGCCCTGCATCTGGCGCATCAGGAAGAGGAAGAGGCCAAGGATCAGAACCAGCGGCAGAAGGTTCAGCAGAAGGCCGCCGAAGCTGAAGCCGCTTTCGGCGTCTTCATTCACCGTGATGCCCTGATCGGCAAACCATGTCGAAATCTCGATATTGGTCGGCAGTTTCTCTGCATAATAGGTGGTGCCGCCAGATGTCTGGGCGGTCACGCGGTCATTGGTGACTGTGACTTCGTCAAGCTGGCCGTCCGTGGCCATCTGACGAAGCTGGGAAATCGGTACTTTCTCTGCATTCGCAGCCACGGATGAGCCTTGCATGGCGATCATCATGGCCACGACCAGCGCAGCGATCAGTCCCCAGACAGCGAGATTACGCATGTTCATAGTTCGGTTCCGTCGGTTCTCTTCAGGTCTTTGGACACTAACATAGGCACGCTATCGACGGAAAACGACTCAATTAGGCGTGAGCCGTGTGCAATTTGTCGCCTCCGCCTGTGCCGCGGTCATGCCTGTCCCGCTTCAGTTTCGTCCGCTCTCGACCGCATTGGGGGACCGGTCTAGGGTCTGGCCGGATGTGGGGCTCAAATGGACAAGAGAATGAAAGACATCGCCAAGGTCTACGGCCCGGTTGCATTACTGGTCCTGCTCAGCATCTGGGTGGCGTTCGCGCTGATCGATCCGGCGCCGCCGTCCCGTGTCACATTCGCTTCGGGAAGTCAGGGCGGGGCGTATTACGATCTCGCCCGTCAATATGCCGACCACCTCGCCGAGAGCGATGTTGAGGTGGAGGTTCTGGAGACCAACGGCTCTCTGGAGAACCTGGCGCTTCTACGCGCGGAAAAGGCCGATATCGCCTTTGTGCAAGGCGGCCTGGCAACTGAGGCGGACCGCGCCGCCCTCCATTCCCTGGCCGGCATGTTCCATGAACCTTTCTGGGTTTTCGTTCGCGAAGAGACAGGGGCGGAGGCTTTTGGCGACCTGCGAAAGCTGCGCTTTGCCATCGGCCCGGAAGGGTCCGGCACGCGGGCTCTGGCCTTGCAGATGCAGGAGGTCTGGGGCGGTGACTGGCCGGCAGAGGCCCGGCGCGGGGAGAGCGGGCTCGCGGCGGCCAGCGCACTTGAGGCCGGTGAGCTCGATGCGGTCGCCTATTCCGCCTCGATGAGTGCGCCTTACGTCCAGCGGCTGCTCGACAGGCCGGGTATCAGGCTGATGCCGTTTGACCGGGCGCCGGCACTTGCCCGGCGGACACGCGCGCTTGACCCCGTTACGCTGTATCGCGGTATTGTTGACCTTGAGGCCGATCAGCCGGAGATGGACACACCCCTGATTGCCTCCGTAGCCCAGCTCGCCATAGCCGGTGACCTTCACCCGGCAATCCAGTCGCTTCTGCTGGAGGCGTCCGAAGACATACATTCTGGCAATAGCGCCTTTGCAAATGCCGGGGCGTTTCCCGCGCCGGAGCTTGTCGACATGCCGCTCTCGAACGAGGCAGAGCGTTACTGGAAGAACGGGCCATCCTTCCTGCGCAACTATTTCTCCTTTCAGGTCGCCAATTTTCTTGAGCGGGCCTGGGTTTTCCTGATCCCGCTCATCACGCTCCTCATACCGCTTATCCGTGTGGCGCCGCCCATCTATCGCTGGCGGGTCAGGCGCAAGATCTATGTCTGGTATTCGGATCTGCGCCATCTCGAAGCCCGCGGCCGCGAAGCGCACAGCGATGAAGTCCGCAACAAGGTGCTGAACGAGCTTTCGGACCTTCAACGCGAGGTGGGCGAGCTGGACGTGCCGCTCTCCTATACCGAGGAGGTCTTCCACCTTCGCAGCCATATCGCCTTCGTGCGCAATCTGGTCAAAGGTCTTTATGCCCGTGACGCCGGAGAGCACCCAGCCGATACGGCCTGATCAGCCGGCAAGCTGTACGCCCAGTTTGCCGGCCGCCGCCGCCATGCCGGACAGGAGGGTCCCCCAGGCGATATCCACCACTGTCAGCAAGGGCAGCCAGCCGCGCGTCGTCGCGAGATTGGTCAGCTCGTAGGTCATGTAAAAGAAGAAGCCAAAAGCGGCGCCCTTCTGGCGGTTTCCGGCCTAGTCCTGGGCGGCCATCGCTTCGCGGCGCTTTTCGGCGGCCGATTTTTTCACGCTTTCCGAGCGCAGCTGGCCGCAAGCGGCAAAGATGTCCCGGCCGCGCGGGGTGCGGATCGGGGAGGCATAACCTGCCCGGTTCACAATCTCTGCAAAGGTCTCAATCGTTTCCCAGTCGGAACACTCATAGGGAGAGCCCGGCCAAGGGTTGAACGGGATGAGATTGATCTTTGCTGGCACGCCCTTGAGCAGTTTGACGAGGTCGCGGGCTTCGGCAGGTGAGTCGTTGACCCCCTTCAGCATGACGTATTCGAAGGTCACGCGCTTGGAATTGCCAAGGTCTGGATAGGCGCGGATCGCCTCGAACAGCGTCTGGAGGTCATACTTCTTGTTGATGGGCACGATCTCATTGCGAAGATCGTCGCGCACCGCGTGGAGCGAAATCGCAAGCATCGCGCCGGTCCGCTCGCCAAGTTCGGGGATTTTCGGTGCCACGCCAGCTGTCGAGACGGTGATCCGGCGGCGCCCGAGGGCAATGCCGTCGCCATCTGAAATCGTGTCGATGGCCTCCGCCACATTGTCGAGATTATAGAGCGGCTCACCCATGCCCATGAACACGATATTGGTGAGCTTGCGGTTCTCGTTGGATGAGGGCCACTCTTCCAGTTCATCGCGCGCGATGAGGACCTGATTGACGATTTCCTGCGCAGTGAGATTGCGCACCAGCTTCTGGGTGCCGGTATGGCAGAAGGTGCAGTTCAGCGTGCAGCCGACCTGGCTGGAGACGCAGAGGGCGCCGGACCGGCCGACATCGGGAATATAGACGCTTTCGCCCTCAACGCCTTCCTGAAACTTCGTCAGCCATTTCTGGGTGCCGTCCACGGAGACCTTGTGCTCTGTAATCTCAGGCCGGGTCAGGACATATTTTTCGGCAAGGTCTGCGCGCAGCTCCTTGGCGATATCGGTCATGCCGCCGAAATCCTGTACGCCGAAATGATGAATCCAGCGGCGCAGCTGCTTGGCGCGCATACCAGCTTTCTTCGGGTCGAGTCCCAGTGTTTCCATCTCCGCCTTGAGGGCAGGAATGGACAGGCCAGCCAGCGACTTCACCGAAGAAGCGCTTGCATTGACGCCGCGTGAAAGGTCCAGAACATGTTTCATCGACGCCGCACATAGCACGTCCTGTCCAATAATCTAAGAATATGAGGACAGGTTTGCTGCGGCGCATCACAACAGAGGGCCACAAAGGCTCCGTGGGAGGAAAATATGGCTGACGGGACACCGGGAATCGATTTCGACCCCGATAAACTTCGCGAGCGTTATCGGGCTGAGCGCGACAAACGCCTGCGCGAGGATGCGAATGACCAGTATGTCGAAATCGCCGGCGAATATGCGGGCTATATCGAAGACCCCTATATCGATGAAAAGATAGACCGCGCGCCTGTGAACGATGAGGTGGATATTGTTGTGGTCGGCGGTGGTTTTGGCGGGCTGCTGGCTGGTGCGCGCCTTCGTGAAGCCGGGCTGAAGAATATCCGCATGATCGAGAAAGGCGGCGACTTTGGCGGCACCTGGTACTGGAACCGCTATCCCGGCGCGGCTTGCGACATCGAAAGCTATATCTACCTGCCGCTGCTGGAAGAAACCGGCTTCATGCCGAAGCAGAAATACACACCGGCGCGCGAAATCCTGGAGCACAGCGCGCGGATTGCCGAGCACTACAACCTCTATGAGGACGTGCTCTTCCAGACCGAAGTCACGGCCATGCACTGGGACGAAGACGCCAAACGCTGGACGGTAGAGACCAATCGCGGAGACGCCATGAAGGCGCGTTTCGTTATCATGTCGAACGGGCCACTGCACCGGCCGAAACTGCCCGGCATTCCCGGGATCGAGGATTTCAAGGGACATACCTTCCACACCAGCCGCTGGGACTATGACTATACGGGCGGCGGCCCGGAAGGCGGACTGGATGGCCTGAAGGACAAGCGGGTGGGTATCATCGGCACCGGCGCAACCGCCGTCCAGTGCGTGCCTCATCTTGGCGCGGGCGCGAAGGAACTCTTCGTCTTCCAGCGCACCCCAAGTTCAATCGATGTGCGCGATAACAAGCCGACCGATGAAGACTGGGCAAAGTCTCTGAAGCCGGGCTGGCAGAAAAAGCGGATGGACAATTTCAACATCCTCGTCTCTGGCGGCTATCAGGATGAGGACCTTGTTCAGGATGGCTGGACCGACATTATCCGCAACCTTCTCTTCCTCGCCAGTAACCAGGGCGGCAAGCAGCTTTCGGCCAGTGAGCTTGAGGAGATCGGTGAGCTCGCCGATTTCAAGAAAATGGAATCGATCCGCGCCCGGGTGGATGAGGTCATTGCCGACAGCAAAACGGCCGACGCACTGAAACCCTGGTATCGCCAGTTCTGCAAGCGCCCCTGTTTCCATGACGACTACCTGGCGACCTTCAACCGCGAGAGCGTCCATCTCATCGATACCGATGGCAAAGGCGTCGAGAAGATCACCGAGAAAGGCGTTGTCGTGGGCGGCGTCGAATATGAGCTCGATTGCCTCATCTATGCGACAGGCTTTGAGGTCGGGACCAGCTATACCCGCCGGTCAGGCTATGAGCTCCATGGCCGGGACGGGGTCTCCCTGTCGGATAGGTGGGCCGATGGCGTGGAAAGCCTGCATGGTATGTTCGTGCGCGATTTCCCGAACGTCTTCGTCATGGGCGGGGCGCAGGCGGCCTTCACCGCCAACTACCCGCACCAGCTCGATGAGCAGGCCACCCATTTTGGCTACATTCTCTCTCGCGCTTTCGATGAGGGAATCGTGCAGATCGAGCCGAGCGCCGAGGCGCAGGACAGATGGGTGAAGACCATCGTCTCGAAGGCGCAGATGCGGGAAAAATTCCTCGCCGAATGCACCCCTGGTTATTATAACAATGAAGGCCAGATCGCCGCGCGGGCCCGCCAGAATTCCTTCTATGGCGGCGGTTCCATGGAGTATTTCTCGATCCTGAAGGACTGGCGCGAGGCCGGCGGTCTTGAAGGGCTGGAGATCGAGCGCGATCCTCAGCCAGCCTGACCGGGCCCCGTCAGATCGCTATCGGCAAAGCGAGGCGGCCTTGTCGATGGCATCGGCCGAGCCGGATAGAGAGAAATGGTAGGAGACCTGCGTATTGCGCGACGAGACCGCTTCGACATGAAGCTCGCTCCCGCGCCGCAGGGCATCCACGATGTCCGAATCGTCACGGTCCTGCGCAAAGGCTTCGCGGCCGACGCCGTACATGGTCCACCCCGACCGCCCGACAGTCGCGCGGGCGGGCAGGTCGGCGCGCAGCTCATAGCCGACCTTCAGGCTGGGCTGGCTACGGGCCTGGCCTGAGCCCCAGTTCGATACAAAGAACCAGACATCGCCATGATTGGCCGCTTTCGGCGCCATGTCTGTCGCCTCGGTAGCCGCATAGCAGAGGGTTTCGCCCTCCACGGTTTCGGTGAAGACGGTCCAGTCGTCATAGCGCCCGATGGCAGAAGGCGCGCCAAAGGCGGCCGGAGCAACAAGGGCGGTGGCGAGGGTGGCAAATGTGGCAGAACGGATCATGGGTCGGGTCTGTCTGAATCTGTGAGGGTTGGCAGCCATGCTAGTTAATCGACACTGCTCAAACGTTAAGGCCAAATTTTGGCGAAACGCTGATCACAGAATCGCGAGCATCGCGATCAAAGGTTGCATGGAGCCCTGTAAACACAGACAATAGGTGTGCTGCCATATATGGATTGTCCATTGTCTGTTGCTCGCCTTGATCACATTGACGACCCGCGCTTGCTGCATGTGGACTGCATGCGCCGCATTTCGGAAAGTGGTGACCGCAGGGCGTTCGGCACGCTGTTTGAATTTTTTGGCCCGCGCCTGAAGACCTATCTGATGCGGATGGGCGCCAGCGATGCCCAGGCCGAAGAGATCGTTCAGGATGTCATGCTGACCGTCTGGCGCAAGGCTGGGCAGTTCGATTCCCGCCAGGCCTCCGTCTCCACATGGATTTTCCGGATTGCCCGCAACCGCCAGATTGACCTCTTCCGCCGTCATGCCAAGCCGGAGCTGTCGCCGGATGAGCCCATGCTGCAGCCGGCCCCGGAGCCGGCGCCGTTCGAGACGCTGTCGCAAAGCCAGCTTGAAGCGCAGGTGCGCGAGCAGCTCAACATTTTGCCGGCCGAACAGCTCGACCTGCTGAAAGCAGCCTTTTATGAGGGCCTTTCGCATTCTGAAATCGCAGAAGCGTTCGGTTTGCCGCTTGGGACGGTCAAGTCGCGTATCCGTCTTGCCTTCGACAAGCTTCGCGGCGTTATCAAGCGCGACTGACCCGCGTAACGCACCTCTCATGCCAGCAATTTCTTGACCTTGTCGATGCCTGCTCAATATCGAGTTCGGTAACACGAACGCGTTATGGAAATGCGAGAGAGAGGCGCAAGCGCTTTGCCGGAAATGTCGTCCCAGCTTTCAGAACTCTATTCGGCCTATGCAGCCGGCACACTCAGCCCGTCCTTTGCGCTGCTGGTCGAAACGCAGGCCGCGATCCGTCCTGACATCCGCGCGCACCTGACACAGGCAGAGACACTGTCGGGCATCTTTTTCGAGCGCGAGGCGCAGACGCGTCTTGCCCCGAATGCCTATGAAAAGACCCTGCATGCGATTGATGAGCTTGAGGAGGAGGCTGACAGCCGGCAGGCCGCCCAAATGGCAAGCGAGCGTCTGGACGAGATCATGACTCTTCCCGAACCGCTTCGCGAAAAGGCACTGGAATCCTGTGTACGCGGCGGCTGGAAGCGCCTTACAGGCGGGGTCAGCCGCCTGGATATTTCAAGGACGTCTGCCGGAAGCGCCCATCTGTACCGCATCAAACCCGGCGCATCGGTACCCAGCCATTCGCATTTCGGAAACGAGTTGACCCTGGTCGTTCGGGGCGGCTTCAGCGATGAGACCGGCAGCTACGGGCCCGGCGACCTCGCCTTCAACACACCCGACGACACGCACACGCCTGTGGGCGATGATGACGGGGTCTGTATGGCGCTCGCTGTCAGCGATGGCGGCATGCAGTTCAAGGGGATGCTGGGCATCCTTCAGAAGGTGTTTGGCGGGCGTCCGCTTTAGCCCTGGACCAGCCTAGCTGCGGCTGCTGCTGATGACTTCGAAGCGTCGGGTTTCGAAGACCTTGAGAACGGTCCGGATGTCGTGCCCGCGCTTTAGCACCTGATCCTGACTGCCATAGACAATGAAGGCGCCCTGCTGGTTTCGCAGGGCCGGCACTTTCTCGATCCGCCAGGTCGGCGCTTCTGCATGACGGCGAAAGATGGCGAAGACGGCGTGATCCTCAAACATGCCAATGGCATAATCCTTGGCCTCTCCTGCCATGACCATCTTTCCGTATACGTCGAGAATGGCCGACATTTCGGTGCGGTGAAACGCGGTTTTTGGCGACTTGGCTGCCTGGAGTCGTGTTACGCTACCCATGAAAGCTTGAACGTCTCCCTTCCTGTAGATGTTCATTCTGTCTCATTTGTAATGAGAAAGACAGGTTTTAGCCTCAATCTGGCCTTGCCGCAGACATCGATAGACGACAGTTTGCAATTGTCGGATGACGGTGTCCAGCAGGTTTCCCGGACCCATCAGCCCCCCCAGCCCCCCGGGGCACCTGTAACCGTTATCCGACACCTTCCCTTCACAATTCATCCGTAAGCGGCAAATTTTCGAGATTTGTCTGGGACCGTTGCTGCCTGCTCTGGTCAGAGCCTGCGGTGCCCGCTAGTCAGGCACGTAGCGAGTCGCTACGGATCCCGACATGCTCGAACTGAAGCAGCTTTCGAAATCCTTTGACGGCCGGTTTGCGGTCGATTCCGTCAGTTTCAGCCTGGAAAAGGGCGAGGTGCTTGGCTTTCTCGGCCAGAACGGTGCGGGCAAGTCGACGACAATGCGTATCGTCGCGGGCGTCATAGAGCCGGACTCAGGCGACGTCATGATTGCGGGCCACTCGATTGTGGCCGATCGCCGTGAGGCCCAGCGCCGGCTTGGTTTCCTGCCTGAAGGCGCGCCGCTCTATCCCGATATGACACCGCGCGATTTCCTGAACTTCCTCTGCGCCGCCCACCGCATCACGCGGCGGGACTGCCGCGCCGCAATTGAACGTGTGGTGGCCGATGCCCGCATCGGATCGGTTCTCAACAAACAGATATCCACCCTGTCGAAAGGCTATCGCCGCCGCGTCGGTCTTGCGGGTGCCCTGCTTCACGATCCCGACGTGCTCATCCTGGATGAGCCGACAGATGGCCTCGACCCGATCCAGAAACGCGCGGTCCGCGCCCTGATCTCGCGCATGGCAAAAGAGAAGGCCATCCTCATCTCGACCCACACGCTGGAGGAAGTGTCTGTCATGTGCACGCGCGCGGTGATCATCGATCATGGGCGGCTCGTCGCAGATGGCACGCCTGAGGAACTTGCCCAGCGGTCCAGTGGCGGACTTGAAGAAACCTTCATAGAGCTTGTGTCGCGCAAGGAGACCGAAACCGTATGAAGGTCTGGATTGCCGACATGCTGACAAGCCTCCGGGCGAGCTATATCCGCGAGGTGCGGGCATATTTTGCAACGCCGCTTGCCTATGTCTTCGTCGCGATTTTCCTGATGCTGCTTGGCGTTTTCACCTGGGAAGCCTCCCGCTTCTTCGATACCGGGCTCGCCGACCTGCAGCCTTTCTTCTACTGGCACCCCTGGCTCTACATGATCTTTCTGCCGGCCCTCTCCATGCGCCTATGGGCCGATGAGGCAGCCCTTGGCACAACCGAAATCCTGTTTTCCCTCCCCGTCAGCCTGTTCGGTCTGGCCGCAGGCAAATTGCTGGCGGCCTGGACTGTTGCGGCGCTCTCGCTTGTGCTGACCTTCCCGATGTGGATCACGGTGAACTATCTCGGCGCACCCGATAATGGCGCGATTGCCATCACCTATCTGACAAGCCTGCTGATGGCGGGTGCTTTCCTGTCCATCGGGGCGGCCATGTCATCGCTCTTTTCCAGCCAGGTCCTGGCTTATATCGCCGGGATCGTGGTGGCTTTCATGTTTACGGCGGCTGGCTGGCCCATGCTGCTCGGGGCGATTTCGGGCCTCATCGGGCCCGGCGCCGGTGAGCTTGTCGCCCAGTTCTCCTTCCTGACCTATTTCGAGACCGCCCAGCGCGGCGTGCTGGAGCTGCGGGCCCTCCTCTATTTCTGCGGGGTGATCGCTCTCTGGCTGTCGCTCAACACGGTCTGGGTTGCGCACAAGCGGGCGGTGGCCTGATGACGCCGCGCCGCTTCCTGCCTGCCGCAACGGCTCTTATCGTGGCACTTTTCGTCGCCGCGACGCTGATCGTCTATCCGCTGGCGCGGCCGGCACGAGTGGACTTCACAGAAAACCACCTCTTCACGCTGTCCGATGAGACCGCGGATGTGCTGCGAGGGCTCAGCGAGCCTGTTGAGATCACTTTCGTCTACACCCGCAGTGTCGGTCAGGATTATCCTGAAATCCGCGCCTATGCTTCCCGCGTGAGAGAGCTTCTCGATTCCTACAAGGCCGTGGCCGGCAGCCAGCTGCGGATCGAGGAAATCGACCCGCAGCCTTTCTCACAGGCAGAGGATGAAGCGCTCGCAGCCGGCATCCGGGCGGTCGATACCGAGGGGGATGACCCGCTTTATTTCGGCATTATCGGACGCAATTCAGTCGACGAACAACGCGTGCTGGACTTCCTGTCACCCGACCAGGAAGAGACGCTGGAATATGATCTGACCCGCCTTGTGGCGCGGTTGGACCGGCCGGAAGCTCCTCTGATCGGTGTGCTGACGACCCTGCCCGGCATGAAAGAGGAGGGCGGCTATTCTCTGCGGGGGGAAATGGAGCGCACATTCGACATCGTCCAGATCGAGGAAGATTTCTTCGAACTGCCGCAGGATATGGACGCGCTCATCATGATCCATCCGCCGGGACTGTCGGAGTGGCAGTCCTGGCTTGTCGATCAGTTCATCCTGCGAACCGGACGCGCGGCGATCCTTGTCGATCCCGCGGCAAAAACCTCGCCGAAACCACAGAGCCGGCTGGTGGAGCGTCACATACGCTCCGATCTGGGCCGGTTCGGCCCGGTCTGGGGTGTGAGCCTCGCGCCGGACGCGGTTGCCGATACAGAAACGGCACTGCCCATACAGGCCCCGACGGGCAGCGGGCGGACCGGCATCGTGCGCCATCCGCTCTATGTGTCGACGCCGCCCGCGATGATGTCCCAGGAAAGCATCCTGACCGCGCACCTCTCGCGTTCTGTCAATTTCGCGTCCCCGGGGGCGCTGGTGCTGGATGAAGACTCTCCCATCGACAAGGAGGTTCTGATCGAAACAGGGCCTGCGCCCTCGTGGATAGAGGCCGATGAGGCGGTCAAGGATCTCACCGTGGAAGAGTCGCTGGCGCTCTATGAGCCGCTTGAAGGGGCCAAAGCCCTTGCGGTTCGGGTCCATGGCACGCTGGTCTCTGCCTTTCCGGACGGGGCGCCCGATCCCGAACTGCCGGAAGACCCTGTCATGGCCGAATTCGCGGCCCGCGCCATTGCGAACGCAGAGCCGCATATCGCTTCCAGCGAACAGCCTGCCGAAGTGCTTGTCTTCTCGGATGCCGACCTCGTCGATGATGGTCTCTATATCGATCTACAGCGCCAGAGCGCCTTTGCCGACAATGGCGCGCTCCTCATGAATGTTCTCGACATGCTGTCAGGCGAGGCGAGCCTGCTTAGCCTCAGGGCGCGCGCCTCCAGCCGACGGACCATGACACGCGTTGAGCGTATGCGCGACGAGGCCCAGACCGAGTTTTTCGATGAGCAGGGCCAGCTGGAAACGCAGTTGGCGGAGACCGAGGCCCGCCTTGAAGAGCTGCTCCAGACCGGCGGTTCACAGGCGGTCAGCATCGATACAGCCACTGGGGCCAATCTGACCCCGGACCAACAGGAAGAGCTTTCACGCCTTCGTATGGAAGTGACCGAGACGCGCGAACGCCTGCGTGCCATCGAGCGCGACTTTCGCCGCGACATCGACGCGCTCGAAGCCTGGCTGAAATTCATCAACATCTTCGCGGGGCCGCTTCTGATCGGGGCGATCGGTCTCTTTGTCTGGTGGCGCCGGCGCCGGAGTCTCAGCGCATGAGCCGCCGCCTCGACCGCAAACGTGCCATCCTGGTCCAGCGCCTTTCCATCGCCGTGGCTGCGCTCTGGATTCTCTATGTCCTGATGGCGCTCTTTAATGCCTCCGGCAGCACGTCCAGTCCCCGGACCGGCAATCCGGTGCTGACGAATTTCTCTGCCATAAAGGGAGAGATTGCGCGTATCCGCGTAACGCAGGCGGATGGCGCCTACACGCTTGTTAAGGGTGACGAGGGCTGGGTACTGGCCGAGTCCGGCAACTATCCGGTCATACAGGACCAGATCGATACCCTGCTCGCAGGCCTGGAGACGCTGAGTTGGGGAGAGCGGCGGACCTCAACACCGGAGCGCATGTCGTTTCTCTCACTGGGCGACCCACGCGAGGATGGAAACGGGACTCTGGTGGAGGTCTTTGCAAGTGACGGCGCCAAGACCGCAGAAATGATTACGGGCCGGCGTAACCAGTATACCTATGCGCGGATGCCCGATGAGATGATTGCCTTCCGGGTGCGGGGCGAGCTGCCGCCCATGCGAACGCGCGAGGCCTGGTTGGACCTCGACATCGTCGATATCGAGCCCTCTGCCGTCTCGGCTGTCCGCCTCACTGACGGCTCCGGGCAGTCGGTCTATCTCACCCGCGAGCCAGGCAGCGATGCCCGAAGCTTCAGGCCGGCTCCGCCCTATCAGGATTATGTCGTGACCAACCCGCTTGCGGTCTCCACTACGGCCCTGGCGGTCACGCGGCTTGCGCCGCTGGACGTCAAGCCGGTCGAGGAGCTGACGGGCCGGGCGGTTTCGCGTCATATCAGCCAGACCTTTGACGGGCTGGAGATCGACCTTCGCGCCTGGCAGCAGGACGACGGGTTCTGGGTCACTTTCCGCGCCATTGAGGCCGGCGAGGGCGCACGCCGCGCGCGTACCATCAATGACCGCGCGGAACCCTATGCGTTTCGCCTGACCGAATATGACTGGCAGGAGTTCGCGCCCGACATCTCCCGTCTGGTGGAGCCGGCTGCCGAGGAGACCGCGCCCCTGCCGCCCTCCGACTTTCAGCCCTGACCAGGCGTGCGAAATGTAATTGCGAAGCGCAGGAGCGGCGCAAGCGCTGAAATGATCAGCCGTTCGAACGGGTTCGACGCGTATTTCCTGAAATAGAGAATGAGATTGTCGGCCTTGTTGCGGGCGACCCGCCGGGCAGGGGCCTCGGAGGTAGCACCATAATGCAATGCGCCGGCAAGCGGTGTGTAGATAACGGATCCGCCGGCCTCATGGGCGCGCCTGCAGATGTCGACATCTTCGACATGCAGGAAGAACTCCTCATCGAATCCGCCCAGCGTCCTGAAGTCTTCGGCCCGTGTAAACATCAGCGCGCCTGAGACCACATCCATAGGAACCGCCCCCTCCGGCGCCGGCGTCTTCTCCAGCGTCCAGGTGTTCCAGCCGGCAAAGCTCGTCAGCGCCCGCCACAAGGTGAGACGCCTTCGGCGCGGGCCGCGCGCCTCGATGCCGTGGGTATCGAAAATCCTGCCGCCAATGATGCACGGCGCAGGCGCGCCCGCCATGGCCTCTGCCATCGCCTCGACACTGCCGCGTTTGAGGACGGCGTCAGGATTGATGATGAGAAGGTGGCCGTCTGCGGCGCCTTCTGCCCCCAGATTAACACCCGCGCCGAAACCGATATTTTCGCCTGCGTCGATGAGTTTCACGCCCTGACGCGCGTCTGCAAACCCATGGAGCCAGCGCCGCATCGACTCGGGATTCCCATTGTCTACGATATGGATTGCGGTCACTGCCGGGTCGCTGGCGAGTGCATAGAGACACTCCTTGAGCCGCGGGCCGGTATAGTAACTCACGACGATGGCGGTCGTGACCGGAGGCGTCATGGCTCTGGCGTTTCCTCCGGTCGTGTGGCCCTGTCGAGCAGGATGACACCGGCCGCCGCAACCCCGATCGTGGCCCAGAAAGCCTCATTCCAGACGCTATAGGAGAGGCTGAACAGGGCGAAGGAGGCACCGATCAGGCTGGCAGCCGCGATCCGTGTTGGAATGGGCATGTCGCCCGGCGGGGGCAGACGCCAGCCGATGATCAGAAGCACTGCAATCGCGAGCGAAACACCGATCAGCCCTGTCTCGCCCCAGAGCTGCAGGCCCATATTGTGCGGGTGGCCCGGAAGAATGCGGTAGACCTCCCAGCGTCCATCATCGACGCCGGTGCTGTGGATCATCTGGCGAAGCAGTTCGGGCCGGTCGCCGAATGTGTCGCGCCATTCCTTGGAGGCTTCGATGCCGTGTCCGGTCAGCGGGCGGTCCGGAATCTTTTCCGCCGTAAGCTGCCAGGCCCAGACCCGCGACTGCACCGAAGAGGGCAGGGGCACATCCGTGCGAGAGAGCGCGGCCCCCCCGACGCCAAGCAGCACGGGTGAAACAAGGATGACGGTCGCAATGACGCACATCAGGATGCGAAAACCCAGCTGGACAAAGATCAGGACGAGGCCAATCGAGATGGAAATGGTGACGATCCCGAGCAGGGCCACGTCCGAGCCAAGCTGGAGGAAGGCCACGAAAGAGATGGCCAGCAGCGTCAGGCAGACAGCGACGCTGGAGCGTCCGGCAAAGGCACAGGCCAGGCCCAGCAGGATAGGAATACCGATCAGGAAGGCATTTGCACTGCGCAGGATATTCTGCGGGGCTTCAATGTGGGGGTCGCTGAACGGAGCGTAGATGCTCAACGTCGTGTCCGGCAGAAGTGCCATGGCCAGCGTGAGCAGTCCGTGAACGCCTAGCATGGCCCCGACAATAAAGAGCGACTTGCGTCCTCTTCCCGGCGGGATGCGAAGCGCCGCCGCCAGTGTCAGCGTGCCGGCAAGCGCCGTCAGCAGGATCCGAACGCCTGCCGCATCCACATTGAAATCGCCATCCGAAAGTGCGCCAGCCACCGCGCTGCCGGTCTCGGGCGACCACAGGCTGCTCAAGGCAGACCAGAGCACGAGCGCGGCCACCGCGATCACGATAAGGTTCGTCTTGCGCAGGGGGGCAAAGAAAGCTGCGGCTATACCGGTGAGGCCGATCAGACCGGAATAGCCCTGCGCGCCGAAGAGGGCGACGGGGACCCAGAGAACAAAAGCGGCCGCCAGAACGACCGCGTAACCGGACCCCCGTGCCTGTGACATATCAGACCGCTCCCTGCCGCTTGAGGTCGGGCGCCGTCGCTTCGTCCGCGAGCGTGGAGGCCGCTTCCTCCAGGCTGAGGATCGTCTGGCCCTTGGAGCCGAAACGGCGCAGCGCAAGCGTGCCTTCCTCGGCCTCACGGGCACCGACGACCGCGATCACTGGCACCTTCTGAAGCGAGTGCTCCCGGACCTTGTAGTTGATCTTCTCATTGCGCGTATCGACCTCGACACGAAGCCCCGCCTTGCGAAGCCGCGCAGCAGCCTTTTCGGCATACTCGTCCGCTTCAGACGTAATCGTCGCCACCACGACATGCGTCGGGGCGAGCCACATCGGGAAGGCCCCGGAATAGTTCTCGATCAGGATGCCCATGAAGCGTTCGAACGTGCCGTATACGGCACGGTGCAACATGACCGGGCGGTGCTTGTTGCCATCAGAGCCGGTATATTCGGCGTCCAGGCGCTCAGGCAGGACATAGTCGAGCTGGAAGGTGCCGCACTGCCAGGTCCGGCCGATGGCGTCCGTCAGATGGAATTCCAGTTTCGGGCCATAGAAGGCCCCTTCACCCTCGGCATAGTCGAAATCGAGACCTGCCGCCGTCAGCGCATCGGCCAGCGCCCCCTCGGCGCGGTCCCAGTTCTCGTCCGTGCCGCCGCGGACTTCCGGGCGCGTGGCGAGCTTGTAGGAAATCTCGGTCAGGCCGAAATCCTTGTAGACGCGTTCGAAGAGTTTCAGGAAACGCAGCGTCTCGTCTGCGATCTGGTCTTCGCGGCAGAAGATGTGCGCATCGTCCTGCGTCATCTGACGCACCCGCATCAGGCCGTGCAGGGCGCCATGCGCCTCGTTGCGGTGGCAGCAGCCAAATTCCGCCATGCGGATCGGCAGGTCCCGATAGGAGCGCTGATCGTGCTTGAAGATCTGCACGTGTGCCGGGCAGTTCATCGGCTTCAGCGCCATAAGGTCCGCATCGCCCGAGAGGATGGGCCCCTCATCGTCCGTGGACGGGATTTCGTCAGGCACGACAAACATGTTCTCGCGGAACTTGTCCCAGTGGCCGGACTGCTGCCAGAAGACCGAATTCAGCAATTGCGGCGTCTTCACTTCCAGATAGCCGTCCTCGTCCTGCTGGCGGCGGATATAAGCCTCCAGCTGGCGCCAGATCATATAGCCTTTCGGGTGCCAGAAGACCGAGCCTTGCGCCTCTGGCTGGAGATGGAAGAGGTCCAGCTGCTGGCCGAGCTTCCTGTGGTCGCGTTTTTCCGCTTCCTCGATACGTACCAGGTGGGCCTTGAGGTCCTTTTCATTCGCCCAGGCCGTCCCGTACATGCGCTGCAGCATCTCATTATTACTGTCGCCGCGCCAATAGGCCCCGGCAAGCTTCATCAGCTTGAACGCCTTGGGGAGTTTACCGGTCGAGGGCAGGTGCGGGCCGCGGCAGAGGTCGAACCAGTCGCCCTGCTTGTAGACCGTGATGGGGTCGCCCGGCGGGATGATGTCGTCGATGATCTGGGCCTTATAGTCTTCGCCGATCTTCTTGAACGTCTCGATGGCTTCATCCTTCGACCAGACTTCCCGCGTGATCGGGTAGTCCTTGTCGATGATCTCTTCCATCTTCTTCTCGATGCGCTCGAAATCCTCCGTGGAGAAAGGCGTTTCGCGGGCAAAGTCGTAATAGAAGCCGTCATCGATCACCGGGCCGATCGTAACCTGCGTGTCGGGATAGAGCTCCTGAACCGCCTGCGCGAGCACATGGGCGGCGTCGTGACGGATGAGGTCCAGCCCATCCTCATCCTTTGCGGTGACGATGGCGACCTCGGCGTCGCCTTCCAGCGGGCGGTTGAGGTCGTACATCTCGCCATTCACCTTGGCGGCCAGCGCCGCCTTGGCGAGCGATTTTGAAATGGATTCAGCAACATCTGCCGGGCTTGCGCCGTCTTCATACTGTCGCTGCGATCCATCGGGGAGCGTTACATTGATCATTGGTTTTGCTTTTCAGTTCATTCCGGGGCCGGCATCGGGGAAGGGCCGCTCTGTTCTGGCCCAGTCCCCGGCACGCCATGGTGCCCAGAAAGGTGTCGTGTCTGCTGTCTCTGGAACAGGGTCATAGCCCCTCGAGCCGCCGGGGCGGCAGCGCGAAAGCCTGGCCAGCGTCATCCATCCGCCGGTCCAGAAGCCATGACGGGAAACGCACTCAGCGCAGTATTCGCTGCAGGACGGCGCATGGCGGCACTGCGCCCCAAAGACCTGAAAGGCCGGGGACAGGGTCAGCTTGTACGTTTTCAGGGCCGCGTGGGCGGCCTTCCTGCGAAGTGCGGACATGGGCGCGGTTGCCGGTAATTGCCTGTTTCGTCGAAAGCGGTTCTAGACGCGTGTCGGGCCGCCCTCAACCCGCTAAGGCTGTGGCATGGTCAGCTTCTGGCGGCCTCTCGGCTACGGCGGTCACGCTTATGCCGCCGCAGCCCGCTTAGTTCGTGCCGTCTCGATGGCTTCGCAGGCGGCCTCAAAGGCCAGCATGGTGGAGGTGTGGCGCGGCGGGTAGTCGGCAACGCCTGCCAGATGGCGAAGCTCTGCGAACCTGCCAGCCGGCGGATCGGCCGCCTCTTTCAGCATGGCGCGCAGCGCGTCGCGCGCAGCCAGGACTTCATCGACCGGTGCGCCAACGATGTTTTCGGCCAGGACGGACGTCGCCGCCTGTCCGAGCGCGCAGGCTTTCGGATCGACGGCAATGGCCTCGACCGTCTCGCCATCCTCGCTGAGACGGATATCCACCCGGACGACTGACCCACAGACGCGCGAGACCTTCTCGACGGACGCGTCAGCGTCCTCCAGCGTCCCGACATTCGGGATATTGGCAGCCAGTTCCAGCACGCGGTTATGATAAAGCTCTGCGCTCATGGGCCCTAGATCGCCCTGAAAGGTCTCAAGATCAAGTCAAAGCGCGCGACCGGCTTCATATGCCGAGAAAATTCATCACACGCGGCAGAATGCGGATCAGCAGGACGGTGGCGCCGGCCAGGCTGCCCATTGCGAGCAGGATCACCACCCCGTCGCGGGCGGTCAGCGCCAGGCCAAAGAAGAGAATGGTGAGCCCTGGCAGGAGAGGGCCGAAGGGCACAAGACCGAGCGGGAAGGTGATCAGGGCCGCAGCGACGCAGACCAGCGCGGCAATATTGATGAAGGGGATCTGGGTCAGAAAGATCAGACGCGGTTTCAGGATCTGGTCCACCACATACACGTGCTTTTCCGCGCTGTTGATTCCAGTGAGCAGGTACTTCCTTGGAAAGCTGACCTTCAGCGCGCGTTTCGGCAGCCAGGGATATTTCAGGCCGAGCACGATCTGCATGGCAAAGATCAGCGTGACGAGCGCCACAAGCCAGTTGGCGCCGGGCACAAGGGTGAGCGGGCTTATCGCGATGAAACCAAGCAGGAGGAGAACCGGCCCATAGGATCGCCGGCCAACGGCATCCAGCAGATCGGCGATCGTGACCTCATCGCCGGTCGTGCGCGTTTCCAGCGAGTGCAGCAGCGAGCGAAGATTATGGACCTGCGTCATGTCTGGCGAACCCGCGATGCGTGCCTCATCTGAAGGTTCCTGACTAGGCCAGCGCGCGAATATAGGCAAACCGTACACGCAGGGCGCTATTCGTCTGCTGCGCCGGGAAGACTTTCCACGAAGTATTTGCGAATATTTATGGACGTCCATTGCCTCGCCGGGGTTGGACGCTACGGTCTGGTTCGGTGAGTAAATGAGGGGGACGTCATGAAAAACGTTTCTACTGTAGCCTTATCTCTGGGGGCCCTGGTATTCGCCGCTGGGGCGGCAGCCCAGGATTATACGCTGGAGCCGAGCTACGGCATGATCGAGCTCAGCGCAGGTTTTGAGCCGGATCCGCATGAGGTGGAGATGCAGGCGGGCGGCAGTCTCGATGCCAGCAGTGCGCTTGGCGGCGGGTGTACCGGTTATGTCGCCGAGGCACCTGATTATGATCTCATCTATGATAGCGGCTCAGGCTCGCTGCCGCTCATCATCACGGTGCGGTCGGCCTATGACACGACGCTGGTAGTCAATACGCCAGAGGGTAACTGGGTCTGCGATGACGATGGCGGTCCGAGCCATAACCCTTCCCTCCGGTTCGATCCGGGGCAGGACGGTCTCTACGACATCTGGGTCGGCACCTATGACGAAGGCTCGCTGCAGGATGCGACCCTGATCATATCAGAGCTGGAGTCCTCGCAGGATTAGGCGGCCAATCCGCAAAAGCGTCAGATGCGGCGCCAGGTGGAGCCGCCAGCACCGTCCATGACCTCAATGCCCTCGGCGGCAAGCTGGTCGCGGATACGGTCGGCTTCCGCCCAGTCCTTCGCCTTGCGGGCCTCGAGGCGGGCAGTGACCAGCGCGTCGATACGCGCCTTGTCATCATCGCTGCCGCCCTGTTCCCATTCGGCGGGTGTCAGGGTCAGCAGGCCAAGCTTCTCGCCCGCCGCCAGCAGGTCAGCCCGCGCCGCAGCCATGCGGGCCTCATCCTTCGCATCGGCGGCGAGATTGGCCTCCGACGCCAGCCGCGACAGTTCAGACAGGGCAACCGGCGTGTTGAGGTCATCGCTCAAAGCCTTGTCGATACTCGTGTCCCGGGGTTGCCCGCCTTCGGCCGCCCAGACGCGGCGCAAGGCGCCATAGACCCGGCCAAGCGTCGTCTTCGACTGCTCGAGCAGATCCCGTGTCCAGTCGAGAGGCGCGCGGTAGTGGCCCGAAAGAAGCGCAAAGCGCAGCACCTCGCCCGGCCAGTCTTCGATCAGGTCGTGCACCAGTTTCACATTGCCGAGTGATTTCGACATCTTCTCGCCCTCCATGTCGAGAAAGCCATTGTGCAGCCAGTAGCGCGCCATCGGCTCGCCATGGGCGCATTCGGACTGGGCGATCTCATTCTCATGGTGGGGGAATTGAAGGTCGATGCCGCCCGCATGAATGTCGATTGTCTTGCCAAGATGCGCGGCGATCATGGCCGAGCATTCGATATGCCAGCCGGGACGGCCCCGGCCCCACGGGCTGTCCCAGGTTGCCTCTTCAGGCTCGCCTTCCTTGGCGAATTTCCAGAGCGCGAAGTCGGCGGGGTTGCGTTTTTCCTCTGAGACAGCGACACGCGCGCCCGCCTCATTGTCCTCAATCTTCCGGCCCGACAGCTTGCCATAATCCTCCATCTGCGTAACGTCGAAGAAGACGCCGGATGGGGCCGCATAGGCATAGCCCTTGCTCACAAGCTGCTGGGTCAGGCGCACCATGCCGTCGATATTCCGGGTCGCCCAGGGCTCGATGGTCGGCGGCAGGACGTTCAGCGCGGCCATGTCCTGATTGTAGATCGCTGCATATTTCTGCGTGATCTCCGGGATCGGCCGCCCTTCCTCGCGCGAGCGGGCGATGATCTTGTCCTCGACATCGGTGATATTGCGCGCATAGACGACCGAGGCTTCGCCATAGGTCCGCCGCAGCAGGCGGAAGAGCACGTCGAACACGACAGGCGGACGCGCATTGCCGATATGGGCATAGTTATAGACCGTCGGCCCGCAGACGTAGAGCGTGACGCGCGCAGGGTCCTGCGGCTCGAAAACCTGTTTCTCACGCCCGAGCGTATTGTAGAGTTTGAGGGACATATCGGTTTTTCTTCTGCGGCGCGGCTTCATCTGGATGGCTGAGCCGCTGCTTGAACGCAAAACAGCTTTTACGTCAATCGACCGCGCCATGTCGCATCATGTCTGACTTGTTTGCGTGTGTTTCTTCAATGCGGTGCGCCAATACCAGCGCACTGGCCGCAATGGTCACCGGTCCAAATGGTGCAATGAATGTCAGTAAAGGGAGAAGGTAAAGCCCCGCCATTATCAACGTGAGCCTGTTGAGCCCGTGTCGACCACCTTCTGTTTCATGCGCCAACAGCAGGAAAAGCGCAGGAACCAGCGCCGTCATGTCATAATTGAAAGAGTAGGGCGAAAACATGAATACGCAGACGATGAGTAGCGCCTGTTCTGCTCCAGCGTCAGCAGATGGTCTGCGGAACGCCCAGACGACAAGGCCAAACGCAAGCAGCGAAAAGGGCGCCTGCAGCAGCATCGCGGCTGAGGCATCCCATCCCTGAAGGCGGCCTAGCGCAAATGCGGTCGGCATCATCTTCAGGAACAGGCCCGTGCCCTCTTCTGCAACAACGCGCTGATAGGGCAGGGCGTAATCGATATAGCCTTGCCACATCTCAATTCCGAAGATCAGCGCTGACAGGCCAATCATCACGATACTGGTGACGGCGGCTGAAGCTATGACCAGCCAGTGGCCGCGCAACACCAGAAACAGCGGGATGAGAAGGCCGAGCTGCGGTTTTACGGTCAGGGCGCCGAGGCAGGCACCGGCAAGAACAGGCCGTGTCGCGGCAAGTCTTACGCCCAGGTAAAGGAGGGTGCCGGTGATGAACCCATTCTGGCCGAAGGCGCAATTCGCAATGAAGGCTGGCGAAGCAAGCGCGATACTGCCGTAGCCAATCATGGTTTTGCGCCCCCTGTCGAGGCTAAGGCAGGTCAGCACTATGAAAAGCCCGCCGCCCAGTATCACCCAGACGGCATAGGCTGGCAGATAGCCAAGCAGAGCCAGCGGAAAGACAAAGAAGAGGTAGTGAGGCGGATACGACCAGTTCAGCCAGAGCGCGATGCCATACTGAGTTTCGAGATAGGTCCGGTACTCTGAAACTTTCAGCAAGGTCTCTTCATGGCCGTCAAGAACCAGCCTGCTGGCGGAATAGTAATTTACGAAGTCCCGGCCGATGAGGTCGCGCCCTGTCGGGTCCACCAGTCCAGTTGCTTGGCTGAGATAAAACGCGAAGAGGCCAACAAAGACGAAGAGAAAACCAATCGCATAATACCGGAAAATTCGTCGCATGCCGTTTGCCGCTAATAGGTGCCCGGGTCTTTTCAGTCCGCGGCATCAGAGGTGTTTAATCTTAACGTGAGCCTTACGTGAAAGCTTATGCCGCAGCGGCAACAGCCGCTCTTTCTGGAAATAGTGATCGAGTTGGACTATCTGGGAGTATGACGCCCTGAGGGAATAATCTGGGCGGGCGTTAAGTCCGGTATTGAGGTGCTAAGGGCGCACCTACAGAACATCTGGCTCGACCCCCGTCCCTCAGCAACAGGATTAGCAGGCGATGGATGCCATCACAAAAGATGAAAACCGGGATCACATGGACCCCGTGAAACGGCCGACACAGCAGGAAGCCGAAGAGGCTGTACGCGTTCTGCTCGCATGGGCTGGCGATGACCCGCGCCGCGAAGGCCTTCTCGACACGCCGAAGCGCGTCGTGAACGCCTATAAGGAGTGGTTCCAGGGCTATGAGGAAGACCCGGTCAAATACCTCTCGCGCACCTTTGACGATGTGCAGGGCTATGACGACATGGTCATGCTGCGCGAGATTGATGTGGTCAGCCATTGCGAACACCACATGGCGCCGTTCCTCGGCACCGCCTATGTCGCCTATATGCCGACCCAGGCCGTGGTCGGCATCTCCAAGATCGCCCGCGTGGTCGAGATTTTCGCCAAACGGCTGCAGACGCAGGAGACGATGACCGCGCAGATCTGCGACGCCATTACCGAAAGCCTCGCGCCTGCAGGCACAGCGGTCCTGATCGATGCGGTTCACCAGTGCATGACCACTCGCGGCGTGCACCATCCGAACGTCTCGACCATTACGACCCAGTTCACCGGCGTCTTCAAGACGGACAAGGACATGCGCGACCGCTTCCTGCGGCTGGCAGGCCGGTAGAGCGTCCAGACACCTGAATTCGAAAAAAGGCCGGACCGGAATGTCCGGCCTTTTTGTTTTCCGGTTGACGGAGCCTCCCTCATGCTTATTATCGATTTTCGATAATAACGAGAAGGAAGCCTCCCATGCGCGCAGAACTGGTCCGCGTCGGCCTGCATCAGGTCGATATCAAGATCGTCACCGATGACGAGCAGATGCACGTTCTTCAGTGGCGCCGTAACCTCTTGTGGGACGAGGTGCTGCTCGACGGAAAGCGTCAGGCCCATTCCGGCGGTCTCGCCCGTGAGAAATGCTATGGCCTCGTTTTCGACAAGCGCGCGGATGGCACGGGCGGTACGAAAGTCATGCTCCTGCTCGACCCGTCCACTGACTATTCCAACTGGACGGGCTCTGCGCAGAAGCTGAGCGGCGTTCGTCTTGAAACGGCTGAAGGCCCGATCGTGGCCTATGGCAGCCTTGACCCGAAAACGCTCGAAAAGCCGGCGACTTTCGCGGACTGGATGAAACGGTCGATGGGCATGGAATGGGGCGACGAGCGCCGCCCGAACTAAAACACACAGCCTCATGGTGAGCGAAGTCGAACCATGAGGCGGGAAATTTCGCGGATCGCCCTCATCATTCGACGTCGCTCAGGATGAGGGCGTTTCACTTCCGGCGTCAGCTCTGCGACCCTAGCCGCTTTTTCGTCATCCCGGCATGGGGTTTTGCGGACGCTGGATCGTCCGGCCAGTCATGTTTGGGGTATTGCGCCCGCATATCCTTGGCCATGTCGCGGTAGCCGCCCGACCAGAAGCCCGAAATATCCTTGGTGACCGCGATGGGCCGCCCGGCGGGTGAGATCAGCTGCAGCGTCACCGGCAGGCGCCCGTCAGCGATGGCAGGCTGGCGCCTCAGGCCATAAAGCTCCTGCGCTTTTGCTTCGACCAGAGGCGCATTGTCATCGAGATAGTCGACCGGCGCCTGGCGGCCCGAGGGCAGGACGACAGAAGCCGGCGCCAGCGTGTCGATCTCCTGGGCCTTTGGCCAGCCAAGCGATTGTTTGAGGCCGTTCAGCACCGTCCCCTCCGACGGGGGCTGGAAGCCGCCCCCGCCGAGCGCGGGTAAAAGCCAGTCATCAACGGTTTCCCTCAACTGGGCTTCACTAGGCTTCGGCCAGTCCTCGAAACCCCGCCTGATGAGGTTCAGCCGCGCCAGAAATGCGTGGACCGGCACGCCAAGACCTGCGGCATCAAATCCGTTCTCGCGGATAAAATCGAGGAAAGCGGCCCGCGCGGCGGCGCCGGAGGGTTTGGGCAAAGGCGTTTCAGACAGGACGATCTTGCCGATGGCTTTGACCCGGCGCCCCTTGAAGCCTTGCGTTGCCGGATCGAAACTTGCCCATTCTTCGGTGACGGGCGGGTAAAGCGCGAGCACCTCGGCTTCGCCGATCGGCGTGCCAAGCGTGATCCGCGCGCGCCCTGCTGCGCCCACCATGTCGGCCACAAGGATCCATTTTGACTGGTTGAGGCCACCGCCATCCGGCAGCTCGCCTGCGCGGCCATTGGCGAGAAGATAGCTCGTCTCGGAGCCGTCACGCCGCCGGGCAATCTGGTCGGGCCATGCCTTTGCCAGCAGGCGCGCGGCATCGCCTTGCGGCGCAGCGCCCCCGGCCCAGCGCTCAGCCTGCCGTTTCAGCGCCTTGGCACGCGGGCTGTTATCGCGCCTGAATCCCTCCAGCCTGTCTTTCAGATTGGGCGAATTGCCGCCAGTCCCCGCCTCGCTGGCCAGCGCCGCAATCTCCGCGGCCAAAGCCCGCTCGCCGTCCGTGTCCGCGCTTGCGACAAGGCTCGCATATTTCGGGCCCAGCGGCAGGGAGGCCATCCGTTTGCCGTGCTCGGTCAGCTTACCGGCCTCATCCAGTGCGCCATAGGCCATGAGGGCCTCCCGCGCGGCCGCCAGCCGTCCGCGCGGCGGGGCATCCAGCCAGGTCAGCCTGTAGGCATCATCCTCACCCCATTCAGCCAGCGAAAGAAGAAGGCCGGAAAGGTCCGCATTCAGGATTTCCGGGCTGGGCGCGGCAATAAGGCCTCGCGTCTCTTCCTCATCCCACAGCCGGTAGCAGACACCGGGCCCAAGCCGCCCGGCCCGGCCGCGGCGCTGGTCGACATTCGCCTTTGCCGCCCGGATGGTACGCAGGATTTGCGTTCCGCTCGCAGGCTCGAATTCCGGCACCCGCGCAAGGCCTGAATCGACCACCACATGGACGCCATCAATCGTCAGTGCGCTTTCGGCGATGTCGGTGGCGAGGACAACCTTGCGCTGGCCGGCCGGGGCGGGGCGCACAGCCTCATCCTGTTCGCGCGGGCTGAGCGCGCCGAACAGGGTGTGCACGCTGACATCGCCTGGAAGGTTGTTGAGACGTTCGGCCGTGCGCCGGATCTCCCCGGCGCCCGGAAGGAAGGCGAGGACCGAGCCTGTCTCCGCGCGGACCGCTTTTCCAATCGCCGCAGCCATCTGGTCTTCGATACGGTCCCGGTTGCGGCCAAGGTATTTCGTGTCCACCGGATATTGGCGCCCATCGCTCTCAATGACAGGTGCGTCCAGCGTGCCTGCAACCTTTTCGGTATCAAGCGTCGCCGACATGGCGAGGATATGCAGGTCCTCGCGAAACACGGATTGCGCTTCAAGCGCGAGTGCCAGACCGAGGTCGGCGTTCAGGCTGCGCTCATGGATTTCGTCAAAGATGACGGCGGCAACCCCCTCCAGCGACGGGTCTGCCAGAAGACGGCGTGTGAACAGGCCATCGGTAATCACCTCGACCACAGTCTCTCTGGAGACCTTGCGCTCGATCCGCGTCGACAGACCGATACGCCCACCGGTCTTTTCGCCAAGCGTCGCCGCCATCCTCTCGGCCGCCATGCGGGCCGCGAGGCGGCGGGGTTCCAGCATGACGACCCGGCCGGGCAGGGCCTCGAAGCCGTCAATCAGCCCGGCGAGCGCCAGCGGCACACGTGTCGTCTTGCCCGCGCCCGGCGGGGCGGCAAGCACGAGGCGCTTTCGGGCCTTGAGCCCGGTACAAATGTCGGCAAGCAGGCTTTCGATGGGCAGGGATGTGTGGTCCGTCATTCCTTGCCTCCTAGCGCAAAGCTCGTCGCTTGGCACGGCGCGCGGCAGTGCCAGCGGGCATCCATGGTTTCGCTCAGGCATCGAAGCGCTTAAAGAGAGCGCCCAGAGTTTCCTGAAAGGCGAAGGGCCATGGCCGAAACGCTTGAATTATCTGTCGTCGTGCCGATGCATAATGAGGCCGGTAATGCTGGCGCGCTGGTCGCTGAGATTGCAGCGGCGCTGGACGGGCGCGCTTATGAGATGATCATGGTCGACGATGCCTCGACCGATGACACGCGCGCTGTCCTGGCGGCCCTGAAAGCCGATTTCCCGGCGCTGCGCGTGGTCAGTCATCGACTCAATGCCGGGCAGAGCCGGGCCATCCGGACCGGCGTGCGCGCCGCCCGCGGCCGTGTCATTGGCACGCTGGATGGCGATGGTCAGAACGATCCGGCAGACCTCCCCGCGCTCTACCGCGCGCTGACGCGGGCCGATGCGCCGGCAGACCTTGCCATGGTGATGGGCCGGCGCGCGAGCCGCAAGGACACCGCCTGGAAGCGGTTCGGATCACGCTTTGCCAATTCAATCCGCAAGCGTCTGCTGCACGATGACTGCGATGATGCCGGCTGCGGCACAAAGGTGATCAAGCGCGATGCCTTTCTGTCGCTTCCCTATTTCGATCATATGCACCGCTATATGCCCGCTCTCGTCAAGGCGGAGGGGTTTGGCGTGGAGTTCATGGACGTCAATCACCGTGAGCGCATGACCGGGCGGTCGAAATATACCAATTTCGGCCGGCTATGGGCGGCGCTTTCGGACCTTCGCGGCGTCACATGGCTCATCCGCAGACGCCGCAAGCCGGGCGGGATAGACGAGATCTGAAGGCCGGCCAGGGCGCGGCAGGGTAAGCCCCTGTTCGCCTCTGCCGAGATTCCGCTTAACACCCGTCAATCAGCGCGCTAGGCCTTGGGACTTGCAGCCGCGAGTCCAGACCGTGGGCGCGGCAACCGACAGGAGGCACCCACCATGCGCACACTTTTCGGTATCGTTCCGTTACTCGTCATTCCGGTGGCGATCTACAATCTCATCGCCTTTACCTTTGTCGGGGACGCTGCCCAGGTCGGCTCGGTCGAGAATGCCTCGCCGCTGATCGAGCTGTTGTCCAACCCCCTCATCACCTTTCCGATGATCTCCGGCGTGAACTGGGCGATTACAAATGGTGAGATGCTGGTCTTCGTCGCGATCACCCTCCTCTTTGTGGAGATTGTGAAGTCCACCAGCACAGGCACGTCCTCCATTCTCAATCACGCTGTCTCGATGATCCTGTTCATCGTCTGCCTCGTCCAGTTTCTGCTTTTGCCGAATTTTGCGACATCGGCTTTCTTTATCATTACCAGCATGACGCTGCTCGATGTGCTGGCGGGCGTCATCGTGACAATTGTGTCGGCCCGGCGCGATTTCGGGGTGGGCGAAGGGTTTGCCTGATTTTCGCCAGAGACGACAATATTTACGCAATGACGGCGGGGCAGATGAAAAATCTGCCCCGTCTGCGCTTCACAGGGAAGAAAAGACGTCTAGTGTCGCGCCTGACTTGAAATGAGAGGGAGCCGGAGGGGTTTATGGAAGCGCTGGTCACACTGATTGAGAATGTCGCCGGATTTATCTGGGGCGGTACATGGGGCGACAGCGTCGTCATTCCAGGGGAGATAGGGCCGCTTGCCATCGTGCTTCTGGGCACGGGCCTCTTCGTGATGATCCGCCTCGGCGGCCGCCCTGTCCGCCGCTTCGTCCCCGCACTTGCCGAAGTCTGGCAGGGCCGCAAGGCGCAGGGCGATGACGGGGCGATCACGCCCTGGCAGGCGCTCTCGACGGCGCTTTCAGGTCAGGTCGGGACGGGCAATCTGGCCGGCGTGGCTACCGCCATCGCCATGGGCGGCCCCGGCGCCATCTTCTGGATGTGGATCACGGCCCTGCTCGGCATGGCGCTGGCCTTCGCCGAAAGCTCCCTCGCCGTGAAGTATCGCGAAACCGACGAATATGGCCGGATCAATGGCGGGCCGATGTATTACATCAAGAACGGCCTCGGCAAGAAATGGGGCTGGCTCGCCGTCATCTTCTGTCTCGGCACGCTCTTCTCGGCAGCCGCGACCGGGTCCATGATCCAGTCGAACTCCATCACCCAGACAGCCATTGAAACAGCTCGCGGGACCATGGGTTTCTCCCTGCCGAACTGGGGCATCGGCATTGTGATTGCCGGTCTCGTCTTCGCGGTCATCATTGGCGGCATCAAGTCCATCGGCAGCGTGGCGGGACGGATCGTTCCGCTTATGGCGGGCGCCTATGTTCTCTGCGCGCTCATTGTGCTGATCCTGAATGCGACCGAGATCCCGCATGCCTTTGCGGTGATCTTCAAGTCCGCCTTCGGCCTTCAGGAAGTGGTTGGCGGCGCGGCCGGCTATGGGATGATGCAGGCGGTGCGTTTCGGTATCGCGCGGGGTCTTTTCTCCAACGAGGCCGGCCAGGGCTCGGCGCCGATCGCGCACGCGGCGGCGAAGACGAAGAACCCTGTCCAGCAGGGCGAGATCGCGATGATCGGCGTTTTTATCGACACGATCGTGATCTGCACCATGACGGCGCTCGTCATCCTCACCGTCTCCGGCGACTTTACGCGCAGCCCGGCGCTTATCGCCGCGAACCAGTGTGTGGAGGAAGGCTACAACACCTTGCCGGACGAAACCGGTGTGGAGGAGCTCTTCCCGTCGGCCTATACAGAAGGACGCACAGAGATCATTGCCGCACGCGGCGACGAAGCCTCTGCCTTCCTGCAGCAATGCCGCACCAACGGTCTCAGCCTCGCCGCGGACCTGCCGCGCGGGTCTAGTGACGCGGACGAACAGGCCTATTTCGACAAGGCTCTGGCAGCGGCCACAGATGCGAGCGTCCTCAATGATGTCCGTTACGTCTATGAGACCGATGCGGAGTCTTCCGGCATCACCGCGCGGGCCTATGGCGCCGCACTTCCGGGGGGCGAGTGGATTGTAACCATTGCGCTTTTCTTCTTTGCTTTCACCACCATCATCGGCTGGTCCTATTATGGCGAACAGGCCGTCACCTATCTTGTGGGTGAGTGGGCGACGCATCCTTTCCGGTATGTCTGGGTGCTGATTGTGTTCGGTGGGGCGATTGTGACCAATACCGATGCGCTATGGCTGTTCGGGGATATTTCGAATGCCTCGATGGCCTTCCCGAACCTTATTGCAATCATTGCGCTTTCAGGGGTCGTGGTGGCGATGCACAAGATGAATGATGATCCCGATCATGGTCATCCGGTGGTCGACAAGACAGAGCCGCCGGCGGAGTAAAAACGGCCGTTTTCACGGTGCACCCATGGTGTCTGGACGGTGCACCGGCGGTGTTTTTGAAGTGTTTTTGACGGGCGCCGGAAAACCGGCGCCCGTTTTCACGTTTAAGCGCCCTGTTAAGCATCGCGCGCGCACACTCGCCCGATGAGTGACGCGGCCCGGATCGATGCCTTTCTTGAAATGATGAGCGCCGAGCGCGGTGCCTCTCCCAATACGCTGGATGCGTATGGAAGGGACCTTCGCGATGCCTCCGGCGTCTTGAAAGGCAGGCTGACACAGGCGGACGCAAAAGATGTTTCCCGCTATGTTTCCTCTCTTGCCGCGCAGGGCCTAGCCGCGAGGACGCAGGCGAGGAAGCTCTCCTCGCTCCGGCGGTTCTTCCGCTTCCTGTTC
This sequence comes from uncultured Henriciella sp., assembly GCF_964005855.1. Lineage (NCBI taxonomy): Bacteria > Pseudomonadati > Pseudomonadota > Alphaproteobacteria > Hyphomonadales > Hyphomonadaceae > Henriciella > uncultured Henriciella sp. Next base: position 35,991 of record NZ_CAXFSW010000002.1, on the reverse strand, counting down.
GAAGAGGGGGACCGCAAGGACGACCCGACCTCCAGGCTGGAAGGGCCGAAGGCGGGCCGCGACATTCCCGATGTCCTCAGCCGTGAGGAGGTCGAGCAGCTTATTGATGCCTGCGGCGAGGATGTGCGCCTTCGCTGCCTGCTGGAGCTGCTTTACGGGGCCGGGCTGCGTGTCAGTGAACTGGTCAGCCTGAAGCTTGGAAACCTGCCGCGCCGCAAGGCGGGGTCATGGGAAACGCGGGAGATCATTGTGCGCGGCAAGGGCGGCAAGGACAGGCTGTGCCCGCTTGGCGCGCCTGCTCTGGACGCGATCTCCGACTGGCTGGAGGTGCGCGAGGAGAGCCTGCCGAAGAAGACCGTGCAGGCGAAGGCAGCGGGCACCTATCTCTTCCCTTCGCGAGGCAAGGAAGGTCATCTGACGCGAAGGCGGCTGGGGCAGATGCTGGACGCGCTCAGCCTGAAAGCCGGTATCAAACCCTCGCGGGTCCATCCGCACGCGCTTCGTCATGCCTATGCGACCCATCTTCTCCAGGGCGGGGCAGACCTTCGCGCGGTGCAGACGCTTCTGGGTCATGCCGATATCTCGACCACGGAAATCTACACCCATGTGCTCACCGATGAGCTGTCCCGGCTGCTGGACACCGCGCATCCGCTGTCGCGCTAGGCTGCGTTACAAAATGGTCATGTTTCAAAAATTGACTATTCTAGAGCGAGCATTCTAAAGCGGGCCCAGGGCAAAATTGACGACAGGCTGCAGGGTCGCCTGTGCAACAACGCTGAAAGGCGTCTTGTATGGTTGCGATCTTCACGCCGCAGGCGGAGAAGGAATTCTTCACGCCGTTTGGTCCCCTCATGGGTTTTTGCCGGATGCCGGCCGGATTTGTCGACGAGATGAACCGGGCGATCGGACGCAATCTCGCAGACCATTCACAAGCGCTTGTGGGCAAGGTGCGTCAGGAGCTTCGTTTCGATCAGCCGCTGATCGATCTGGCCGCGGCGACGCTCGGCCAGACCCTCATCGAGTATCATATCAGGGCCAATCATCGCGGGGCCTTTGGCGATTATGACCACAAGAGCCGCCAGTATGAGCTGAATGTGATGGGCGGCTGGTTCGTGCGCCAGTATGCCGGTGACTATAACCCGCTTCACATCCACACAGGCGCTGCCATCTCATGCGTTGGCTATCTGGCGCTGCCTGAGGGGATCGATGCCGAATGGGAGGAGGATGACCGCGACCATCACCCCTCGCATGGCCATCTACAGTTCGCCCATGGCACGGACAGCCACTATTCGGTGTCCAATTTCATGATCCGGCCGAGGGTGGGAGATTTCTATATCTTCCCGTCAAACATGTTCCACTGTGTCTACCCGTTCAGGGCCGAAGGCGAACGCCGTTCGTTCAGCATGAATCTGTCGGTGGTCGAGAGAAAAGCCTGATCCGGCGGGCGGAATAAGGCCTTCGCGCCTTGCCCCACGTCAGAAATGACCCATGTCGAAGGGCAGTGCCGTTGTCATCCCAGAAGGACCCCGACATGATCAAAGCCCTCTCCCCCCGTTTTGCCGCCACCGCCGCCATCGGCCTTGCCCTGGCAGCGCCCGCCGCGCTCGCAGAGCCGGTCGCCTATGAATTCGACAAGGACCATACCAGCATCATCGCCAGCTGGAACCATATGGGTTTCTCGCGCCAGGGCATCGAGTTTACCGATTATGACGGCACGCTGATGCTGGACATGGAAACCCCGGAAAACTCCACGATCAAGGTGACCTTCAATCTCGCAGATGGCGGATACTGGGTCGGAACCCCGGGGGATGATCGCTTCGAGAACCATCTTGCCTCGGCCGACCTGTTTGATCTCGAGACCTATCCGACAGCGACTTTCGAGGCGACCTCGTTCGAGACAGAAGACGGCACGACCGGCACGATGACCGGCGACCTCACGCTGAAAGGCGAGACCCATCCGGTCACGCTCGACGTGACGCTCAACAAGGCTGGCGAGTCGCGCGGCACCACCAAGGCCGGCTTCTCTGCAACCGGCACGATGATGCGCTCTGACTGGGGTATGGACTATGCCGTCCCCGGCGTTTCCGATGAGCTGAAGCTGATGATCGAGACCGAACTTGTCGTCCCGTCCGAAGACGACAGTGAATAGGCTGCATTAAATTTCGGCCATAATCTTCCGATCTCGAAGGCATGCGATTATTATTGATCGCATGCCTTTATTTTTGGGGCGCGTATTTTCGGGAGTTTCCATGTCCGCAATGCTTCGTGCCGCTGTTGCCGGCGTCTTCATGTTCGAGATTTCCGCCGCCTTCTTCATGGGGCTTTCGGCACTGATCCTGTTCACGCTCCATGTCACCGGATCGATCTTCTGGGGCGTTGAAGCGATGACGGCCCTGGGTGCGCTTTATGTCAGCTCGCTCTTTTTCATGAGCGCCCTGAAATATGAGCGGCAGGCACAGACGGTCGACCTTCGCAGCAACTAGCGGCGTCTTGACCTTCCCGCCGGTCTGCGATTGCAGTGGCAATCTGCAAGACATGGGAAGCCTTTCAAATGAAACTGCATCATGGCCTCACCGGCCTTGTCATCCTGCTTGCAGGCTGCGGCAATGAAGAGGCCGCCCCGCCGCCGGCCCCGCCCGCGCCTGAGGAAAGTCCGGCCCGTATCGATGCCGTCCAGGACGCGCCAAGCGTCTCTGTAGAGGATTTTGAGCCGATCCTGGGCGATGGCTGGCAAGGCGAGCTCGTCTATGCCGACCCGGACGCCGAAGATGGACAGACGACCGCAGAGGCCGAACTTGCCGTGACCCGCGAGGGCCGCACGCTGACGCTGGACTTTTCCTTTCCGGGCGCGCCGCAAGGCGATGGCAGCGCCCCGCTGGAAATTTCCGAGGACGGCTACTGGATCAATGATGAACGCGTCCTGCGCCGCGAACGCAGCGACGATGGCACACTGACGCTTCTGACGCGGCAGGAATGTATCGAGGGGCGCTATATCGCCACCTGCGACTATCTCTATGATATTTCCGAGGATGCGTTCTCCATCGCCAAAGCTGTCACGCTGGCGGGCGAGGAAGAGCAGCGTTTCGGCCATCAGTACAGCTTCACGCGCGACAGCGGCCAATAGAATTCAGGGGCCGTTGGCCCGATCCAATCGACATTGAGAAGGGCAGGGCGATGCGACACGTTTTTGGCTTCGTCGCGGCGGCTGTTCTGGCCGCTTGCGTACAAACACCGGGCAAGGCAGCGGCGGACGATCAGCCGAGGGTCTATCTGTCTGACCTCACCATGCTGGAAGGCGCGTGGACAGGGGAACTCATCTATCGCGACTATGAGCCCCCGCATGAAGATGTGAGTTTGCCCGCGACCCTCAATGTCAGCCGGGAGGGAGAAGGCATCCTGCTCCGGCTCAGCTTTTCAGAGGAGCCGTCCGCCTATGGCGGCTCCATGCTTACCCCGTCCGAAGACGGGCGGATGCTGAACAGTGAAGAGGTAATTGCGCGCGACGAGGTGGACGGCAGGCTGATGCTGAAAACGCAATCTGCGTGCGAGGATGATGGCCAGCCGGCCTCATGTGAAATGACCTATACGCTGTCGCCGGACATCTTTCAGATGACGAAGCGGGTGCAGCTCGATAGCGGCGGGCCGCCTTTCCGGCGCAATACCTACGCTTTTGAAAGGCGGGGCGCTGGCAACTGATGCCCAGGCAGCAGGGCATGTAACCGGCCAGCTGAATTGACCTGCGGCCTGCCGGGGATATGTTGCGCCGCAACAGGAGGAAAGCATGAGCCAGAAAACACCGCGCAATTTCTTCAAGCCGCTTGCCATTGGCGCCCCGGACCCGATGCGGGAGCTGCCGATCCGGCTGGAGCGGATGATCCATTTCGTGCCGCCGCACCTTGAAAAGGTGCGCGCCAAGGTGCCGCAAATGGCCGATCAGGCCGATGTCGTGCTGGCCAATCTAGAGGATGCCATCCCGGCAGATGCCAAGGATGCGGCTCGCGACGGCGCCATCGAAATGGGCAAGATGGTCGACTGGCAGGCCAAGGGCACGGGCTTCTGGAGCCGGGTCAATCCGCTGAATTCGCCATGGTTCCAGGATGATGTTTCGCGCCTTGTGCTTGAGACGGGCGACCAGCTGGACGTGATCATGCTGCCCAAGGTCGAAGGCCCGTGGGACATCCATTTTGCCGATCAGTATGTCGCCCAGCTGGAGGCCAAGGCCGGCCTGAAGCGTCCGATCCTGTTTCATGCGATCCTCGAGACCGCGCAGGGCATGGCGCTGGTCGAGGAGATCGCGCTGGCCTCGCCGCGCATGCAGGGCATATCGCTGGGCCCGGCCGACCTTGCCGCGGACCGCAAGATGAAGACGACGCGCGTGGGCGGCGGCCATCCTTATTACCGTGTGGTCGATGACCCCAATGAGGACGGGTCCAAGCGCGAAAGCGCCCAGCAGGACCCGTGGCACTATACGATTGCCCGCATGGTCGATGCCTGCCGGATGGCCGGGATCAACGCCTTCTATGGCCCGTTCGGTGATATTGCCGACAGCGAGGCGTGTGAGCAGCAGTTCCGTAATGCCTTCCTGCTCGGCTGTTCGGGCACGTGGAGCCTGCACCCAAGCCAGATCGAGATTGCCAAGCGCGTGTTCAGCCCAGCGCCAGATGAGGTGAAGTTTGCGCGCCGCATTCTGGACGCCATGCCGGATGGGACGGGTGTCGCGATGCTGGACGGCAAGATGCAGGATGATGCCACCTGGAAACAGGCCAAGGTCATCTCCGATCTCGCCGATCTGGTCGCCGGAAAAGACCCGGAATTGGCAAAAGCCTACGCTTCGGGCTAGGTTGAGGGGTGTATCCAAGAGCAATCAAGGAGTGCACCCCATGACCCGACTTTCAAAAATCTTCGCAATGACAGCTGCCAGTGCGGCGCTCGCCGGCACGGCAGCAGCCCAGATGGACTATCATGGCTTTGACCAGGAAACGGTCGATGCCCTGAATGAGCGCCTCGAGAAACCGCTGACCAGCGAGCAGCTCGAAATTCTCGCGCCGCACCGTGACATCGAGGTCTGCGGCGGCCAGTCCGTGGTCGAGAAGCTTGTGCCCGAAGGCTGGGATGCGCGGGTCGAGATTTCCAATCCGGTGGGCGGCGATGTCGTGATGCCGGTGCCGACCGGGCCGCTCGCCCCAGAATATCCGGCGCTCTACAATGCGCTTGGGATTGAGGGCGCGTGCGACACCATCTTCAGCGTGAACGCATCGGGTGAGACCGAAGACGTTGTTGCGAGCTGCACGCTGCCGCAATTTGCGGCTTCGGCGGTGGAGGTCCTTGAGGCGCTGGAATTCGAGCCGGCCGAGGGACAGGACACTGCCGAGACGGCCGATATCCTGCTGCCGATGAATTTCTGCCTGGACGACACGCCGCCGGAAGAGGCTGGCTGATCAACGCCAACGGACGTAATGAGTGGAAGGCCTGCCGGAAACCGGCGGGCCTTCATGCGTTCGGGAGGGCAAGGAGACCAAGATGACGCGACTACATATTCTGGCGGGCACAGCCTGCCTTGCCACGCTGGCCGCCTGCGCGGTGGACCCGAACACATATGATCCGGCGCCGGCCCCGCCGCCCGTGATGGACGACCCTCAGGCCCCTGCGCCGCAGCCCGGGGAGATCGCCGCCTGCGGACATGCAGGCGCAACGGAGGTGTCTCTGCGCTATCCGGATGGCTGGCAGGCCCGTCTTGCAGAGGGCGCGCGGCAGACGGGCTCAGGCGGCGGTGGCGGCGAGTTGCTTGGCGGGCCATCGCAGCCCGATGAAGTGGTCGCGACGGACGCCCAGCCTGTGGCACCGCCCATGGTGGAGTATCCTCAGAGCGCGGCCAGTGCCCGCCAGGAAGGGCGCTGCGAAATCCTGATGGATGTGAGCCCCACCGGCACGCCGGAAGAGATCCTGACGGCGTGTTCGACGCCGCAGTTCAATGCGTCGGTCTATCGGGCGGCAACGAGCATGCGCTTTGATCCGCCCCGGCGCGGCGGGCAATCGGTGCGCCTGGTCAATGTCGTCTATCCGGTGATCTACTGCTTGGATGAATAGACGGGGGGGCTTGCGCCCGGCTGCATCTTCCGATGAATATCCCGCCTTTGCGCCCCGTCCGGGCGCGCCCGGTAATGGGGAGACGACATGGCCGAATACTCAGCAAACCTGCAGCGCTGGATGGATTATTTCCACGGGGATCACGACCCGGCGGCGCTAAGCGCGATCCTGCATGAGGATGTCGTGTTTCACAGCCCCATCGTGCATACGCCCCAGCGCGGCAAGAAAGTAACGATGATGTATCTCGGCGCGGCGGGAAAGACGCTGGGCGGAGACAGCTTCCGCTATCTTCGTATCTTCGATTGCGGCGACAAGGCCGTGCTGGAGTTCGAGACCGAGATGGAGGGCGTCCATGTCAACGGGATCGACATGATCGAATGGGATGGCGATGGCCTTATCACCGACTTCAAGGTGATGGTCCGCCCGCTCAAGGCGATCCAGACGGTGCATGGCTCCATGAAGGCGATGCTGGAGACGATGGGCGGGGCCAAGGGATGAGCGGAACGGCTGTACCTGTCCCGGTCATCCTGACCAAGCGGCTGAAGATGCGCGGCGTAGAGCCAGCCGATTTTGAGCGGCTGGTTGCCCATTGGAGCCACCCTGAGACGATCCGCTTTATCGGCGGTGAGGCGCGCCCCCCGCATCTGGTGTGGACCCGTAGTGTCCTCAATAGCCGGGGAATGTGGTCTTTGCTCGGCTATGGCTACTGGCTGGTCGAGGACAGGAAGACCGGGGAATTTGTCGGCGAGGTGGGTTTTGCGGATTTTCACCGCGACACTGAGCCGTCCTTCTGGGGCGTGCCGGAATGCGGCTGGGTCATCTCACCGGAAAAGTTCGGAGAGGGCTATGCCAGCGAGGCGGTGACGGCGGCGCATGACTGGCTGGACGAGGAAACCAGCGAGGCAAAATCCTGCTGCATCATCGACCATGACAATGGCGCCTCGATCAAGATTGCGCAGAAGATGGGCTATGTGCAGAAGGGCACTGTCCGCTTCAATGAGGAGGATGTGATGTATTTCAAGCGTGCCAAGGGCGGCCTCGCAGCCTAGGAATCGCCTCAAACCAGCACTAGGTTCTACGCTATGCCGATGACATATCTCGATTTTGAAAAGCCGATTGCCGAGCTTGAGACAAAGATCGCCGAGCTTGAGGCGGTCTCAAAGCAGGGCGAAGGTCCGTCCATTTCCGATGAGCTGAAGAAGCTCAAGGACAAGGCGGCCAAACAGCTGAAGGACACGTATTCCTCGCTGACCCCCTGGCGCAAGACGCAGGTCGCCCGCCACCCGGAGCGCCCGCATTTCAGCGATTATATCGAGCAGCTCTTCGACGATTTCCAGGAGCTTGCCGGCGACCGCATCTATGGCAATGACGAGGCCGTGATCGGCGGCCTCGCGACGTTCCGTGGACAGAGCGTTGTCATCATGGGGCATGAGAAGGGCACCACGACGGAAAGCCGCCTGCGCCACAATTTCGGCATGGCGCACCCGGAGGGCTACCGCAAGGCGGTGCGCCTCATGGATCTTGCCGACAAGTTCAAGCTGCCGGTTCTGACCTTCGTTGACACGGCCGGGGCCTTTCCGGGCAAGGCGGGCGAGGAACGTGGACAGGCCGAAGCCATCGCCCGCTCAACCGAGCGCTGCCTGACCCTGCAAGTGCCCAATGTCGCGCTGATCATCGGCGAGGGCGGCTCCGGCGGGGCGATTGCGCTTGCGGCGGCGAACAAGGTGCTGATGATGGAGCATTCCATCTATTCGGTGATTTCACCGGAAGGCTGCGCCTCCATTCTTTACCGCGATTCCGCCAAGGCGCGGGACGCGGCCGAGGCGATGAAGATCACCTCTGAGGATCTTCTGAAGCTCAAGGTCATCGATGCGGTGGTCAAGGAGCCCGTTGGCGGGGCGCACCGCGACCCGCAGCGCGCCATCAGCCAGGCCGGCAAGGCCATCGAGAAGGCGCTCGGTGAGCTGGAAGGCCTCTCTCCGACAGAGCTGAAACGCCAGCGCCGTGAGCGTTTCTATGCCATCGGCCGCGAGGGGCTGAACTAGGACGCTTCCAGACAATACGGAAAGGCCGGCCACGTCCGCGCCCACATGGGAGAGAAGTCCGGGACGGCCCGGCGCTTTTCCCATGAGGTCACGGTGTGGCGTGGATCATTCTCTTTATTGCCGGACTGCTGGAAGTGGTCTGGGCCTATTTCATGAAACAGTCGGCCGGTTTTACCCGGCTCTGGCCCAGCGTGATTACGCTGGCGGCGATGGGAGCCAGCTTTACGCTTCTGTCCTGGTCGATGCGGGTCCTGCCGCTGGGGACGGCCTATACGGTCTGGACCGGCATTGGCGCGGTGGGCGCATTCGTGCTTGGTATCGTCTTTCTGGGTGAAAGCATGACGCCGATGCGCATCGCGGCGGCCATGCTCATCCTGTCGGGGCTTGTGCTCATGCGCCTGTCTGCGGCGAGCTAGGACACCCTACCAGCGCGCCTCGTGGCCGATGGTGAAGCCCTCGCGGCGGAAGTCAAAAGCACCTTCGCCCGTCCAGTTCTTGCCATCCGGAAACTGTACGCAGAGGCAGTTTGCTGTCATGATTTTGGCCCGTTGATCATGAAGGTCCGGGCGAACCCGGCTCGTCTTCCTCGCATGTATCACAGCTCTCAACGGCCGGGTCACTTTTCAGCCGCCCAAGCCCGATCTGGTCGCCGCAATAGAGGCAGTGGCCGAAACGGCCATGATCGAGGCGTTTGAGAGCGGCTTCGACACGCTGGAGCTCATGTTCCTGGTCAAGGCGGGCCTGATCGAGGCCGGTGGAGCCAACGGATGTCTCGCCGCGCAAGCCTGATCCGGCGCTCTCAAGCGCCCCGGCAAGTTGCGATCCCTGACCTGGACGAGGCTTCATGAAAGAGAGCCTGCGCGCTGTTTTAAGTCTTGGCAAGGGGTAGCCAAGAAACGGCCACGTGCATTATCGATAGTCGAGAAGTTTTCCGCTTCTGGAGGGAATATGGCATCTGCCCCGCTCGAATTGAGCCATGTCACCAAGCGCTTTGGTGCCTTTACGGCAGTCCGCGACCTTTCCCTGACCGTCCCGCAAGGTTCCATTGTCGGCTTCCTTGGACCGAACGGCGCAGGCAAGTCGACCAGTCTGCGCATGGCGCTTGGCGTGCTTGGCCCAGATGAGGGGCAGGTCAATCTGTTCGGCGCGCCGCCCAACATAGATACCCTGCGCCATGTTGGCTTCCTTCCCGAAGAGCGCGGCCTCTACAAGAAGATGAGCCCGCGCGCCATCATCTCCTATTTCGCGCGCCTGAAAGGTATGAGTGCCGGTGAAAGCCGCAAGCGCGCCGATGAGCTTCTGGAGCGGATGGGGCTGTCCGAGTTTGCCCGGGTGCGCGTTTCGAAACTGTCGAAAGGCATGTCGCAAAAAGTCCAGATCCTGGCCTCGCTGGCCCACCAGCCCGACTTCCTGATCCTGGATGAGCCGTTTTCCGGGCTGGATCCGGTGAACCAGCAGGGCCTCGAAGACATGATCATAGAAGAGCACAGGCGCGGCGCGACCATACTCTTCTCGACCCATGTCATGGAGCATGCCGAGCGGCTTTGCGATTCCATCGTCATGATGGCGCGGGGGCGCAAAGTGTTCGATGGCACGCTGGACGAGGCCTTCGGCGCACTTGGCCGGGCTGTGCTGATCGGTGTGAGCGAAGGGTTCGACCTCGACGCCGCGCTTCGCCCACATGGGTTCGAGACCAATGAAAAGGCCGGCGATACCTGGCGGGTGAGGCTGCCCTCCGGGAAGGACGCACAGGATGCCCTGCGCGCCGCCATCGATGCAGGGGCGCCGATTACAAGTTTCCGGCCAGAGGACGCCAAGCTGCGCGATGTCTTCGTCTCGCTCGTCTCCGAAGCTGAAGCGGAAGATTTGCGTCAGACACTGGCCGGCTCAGCGGCGAGGAAAGCCGCATGATCCGCTCAATCTATCTTGTCGCCCGTCGTGACTATCTTGGCTATGTCCAGGCTTGGGGCTTCTGGCTGGGCCTCATGCTGACGCCGATCCTGCTGGCGGTCGGCATCATGGCGCCGACCTGGGCGGAGAATTCCCAGCCGACCCGCTATTATACCGTGATTGAAAGCGGGTCGGATTTCACAGAAGCCCTGCGGGCCGAAATCGATGAGACCCGTGTGGATGCGGCGCGTCTTGCGCTCGACCCGGCAAGCGTCATTGGCGGAAGCGACCCCAATGAGGCACTACAGACCTTTGATAATGCGCTTGCGGGGGGCGCCTCTGTGGAGGCCGCGCTGGACCAGGCGGGCGCGCCGGCAATTGAACTGCCGCAAGCCGGCCTGATCCATGTCGATCCTCCGGCCATAACGAAAGAGGGACTTACGCCCTATCTGCTTGGCCAGAAACTGGTCGATACGCCGGAGGGCCCGCAGCCGCTTTTCGCCGCAATTCTGGTGCCCGACGGCGATGGTGATATCCAGTACTGGAGCGAGAATGTCACGGCAGACTCTCTTCTGCGCCAAGTGCAGGCGGCAGAGCAGCTACTGGCAGAACGGCGTGTTTTCGAGGCGGCAGGCGTCAGCCCGGGTCTCTTGCGTCAGGCGGCCGAGGATGCCCGCCCGGTCACCGAACGGCGGGCGCGCCCGGCTTCGGTGGAGGCCGGCTCCCAGGTGACGATGGCGGACAGGGCGCCCTTCTATGCCTCCATCCTGATGGCCTTCATGCTCTGGTTCCTGATCTTTTCGGTGGTGAACTATCTCCTGATGGGCACCATCGAGGAGCGGTCCAACAAGATTTTCGACAGCCTGCTGACTTCGGTGAAGCTGACGCACATGCTGGCGGGCAAGCTGCTGGCCGTTCTGGCTGTCGCGCTGACGCTGATGGGCGTCTGGGCCATTGGCACAACCATCATGGCGACCGCCTTTGCCGATATGGTCGATCCGGGGATCCGCGGGCCGATCTTTACCGTCCTCGGCTCGGTTGGCGAGCTGCAGCTTCTGATTCCGGCGCTTCTAAGCTTCGTGCTTGGTTATCTCATGTATGGCGCGATCTTTCTGGCACTGGGCTCGCTCTGCGATACGATCCAGGAAGCGCAGACCCTGATGACGCCGCTGATCGTCCTGCTGATGGTGCCGATGTTCATGATCACGGTCGCGATCTCCGATCCGCAATCACCGCTGATCGCGGTGATGAGCTGGGTGCCGGTCTTCACGCCCTTCCTGCTCATCCTTCGTATTCCGACGGTTCTCCCGCTCTGGGAAATCACAGGCCTGCTGGTCCTGATGATTGCCTCTTCCCTGCTGGTGCTGTGGCTGGCAGCCCGTGTTTATCGCGCAGGCGCTGTGCATGGCGCAGGTGTCGGTGATGTCGGGAAGATGTTCGCCAAGATGCTGCCGGGGAAGAAGGCGAAGGCTTAGCCTAAGCCTCTCCGGGCAGGCGCTTGACTTCCTTATCCGGGCGCGGCACATCCCCTCGCCAAGGCTACGGGCACCGGCCGCCTGCGACATCTGTCACGGTAAAGACCCGTCTCACCACCTCTCTCACCCTCGATGCATTTCGGCGGTGGGCAATGCAGGCCCCCATCCATTTCGAAATGCGGTCGCTTGAGGAGTGAGTGATGCGTATGGGGCATACTCAACAGAACGGGTTTCTGACCCGGCCGCCCGCGCGGCTATTCGCGGAAAACGCAATCCCGATGGTCTTCATCATGATGATGAACGGGTTGCTGAACGTGGTCGATGCGATCTTTCTCGGCCATTTCGTTGGCGCTGAGGCCATGGCGGCGGTCAGCATCGCCTTTCCCTTCATCATGGCGACCATTGCCGTCTCGACCCTGGTTAGCGGCGGAATGGCGAGCCTTCTGGCGCGATATCTGGGTGCGGGCGATGTAGAAGCCGCCTCCCGTCTTTTTGCGCGCACGCACGGACTTGCCTTCACCGCCGCGCTGCTCGCTATCGCCGCCTATCTCGCTTCCGGGCGGATGGTGGTTGGCCTGGCGAGTGGCGGGGAGGCGGCGATTGCGCGGATGGCGCATGTCTATCTGCTGATCACTGTGCTCGGATTGCCGGTCCAGTTCATGCTGGGCGTGCATGGCGATGCCTGCCGCAATGAGGGGCGGGCCGGTCTGATGGCATTGATGTCGGTCGGTGTGACGCTTGGCAATGCGGGGCTCAACTTCGTCCTGATCGTTATGATGGGCTTGGGCGTTGCGGGCTCTGCTATCGGGACGGTCGCGGCGCAAATGCTGGCTGTCGTCCTGCTCATTGGCATTCGTGTGCGGGCTGGCGGTCCCGTGCCGCTTGCCGCGCTGTGGCGCTATCGCTGGGTGGGGGGTGGAAACCCATCCTCGTGCTTGGCGCGCCGGTCAGCCTGAGCTTTATCGGCATGGCGCTCGTCTCAGCGGTCGTCATCGCGGCATTGCGGCTGACCGCGGGGGAAAGTTATCCGACTCTGCTAGCCGCCTATGGCATTGTGACGCGCATTTTCGGCTTCGCCTATCTGCCATTGATGGCGATCGGTCTCGCGACGCAGGCGATTGCCGGAAACAATGTCGGCGCCGGGCTGGTGCACCGATCAAACGAGACGCTGTTGATCGCGGTCGGGACGGCTTTTGCCTATTGCCTCGCCGTGGAGAGTGTCCTGCTGACGGGCGGTCACTGGCTGGCAGCCGGGTTTGTCGGGGACGCGGCGGTGATCGGCGCCGTTGCCTCGATCCTGCAGCCGATGGCAGCGGTCTACGTCTTTGCGGGGCCAGTTCTGGTCGTCGCGCTCTACTTTCAGGCCGTCGGCCAGCCCGGGCGTGCGGCCCTGCTGACGCTGGTGAAGCCCTTCCTGCTGTTGCCGCTCCTTATCGTTGGAGGCTCAGCTGTGTTCGGCGGCGATGCAATCTGGTTCGCCTATCCGGTGGGTGATCTCATCATGACGGGCCTTGCCGCAGCGGTCGTCATCGGGGCGCTGAAGGCGCGTCCGGTCGGCGGCGGCTTCGGGCTTGCCGCGCAGGCCAGCTGAGTGCCAGACATGAAAAAGCCCCTCCGGCATGCACCGAAGGGGCTGATTTCACGCCAGATTGGCGGGCTGGTGTCTAGGCCAGACCCTCGCGCTGGGCGCGCTTACGAGCAAGTTTGCGAGCGCGGCGCACAGCTTCTGCTTTCTGACGGGCCTTCTTTTCGGAAGGCTTTTCGAAATGCGTGCGGGATTTCATTTCCCGGAAGAGGCCTTCACGCTGCATTTTCTTCTTCAGCGCGCGAAGGGCTTGTTCGACATTGTTGTCGCGAACAACGATCTGTACGATGGTTCAATCTCCATTTGTTGACCCGGTTCGATCATGCCAACCGGGCGATAGTCTGGCGTGTCAGATACTTGTGAAGGCGCGCCTATAACACCAAATTTAAAGCTTGCCTACTCCCGGAGCCAGCAATGACAGCAGAACGCCCGTCCATACGACTACAGGATAAATGGCTCGATGCGCTCCTGCCGCATGTCCCTGACATGGGGTGGACGGACCGCGCCCTTACAGTATCAGCGCGCGAGGCGGACATAAGTTCCGACGAAACTGCACTTGCGGCCCCGAACGGTGTGAAAGACCTCATCGCGCGGTTCTTCGACCGGGCCGAAGAAGAGATGATCGAGGCGCTGGAGACGCGCGACCTCTCCGGCTTGCGCATGCATGAGAAGGTGGCTGCCGGCATCAAGGCCTGGCTCGGCGCTCTGGAGCCGCATCGCGAAGCGGTCCGCCGGGCTTCGGCGCGCGGGCTTCTGCCGTGGAATGCGCCGGGGGCCGCGCAGCGGACCTGGAAGACGGCCGACGCCATCTGGACGGCGGCCGGCGATACAGCCACCGATTATAATCGAGAGACCAAACGCGGCCTTCTCTCGGCTGTCCTGCCGCCCATCATGCTCTACTGGCAGGATGAACCGGCGGAGGCCGACCTCGACATCTTCATCGAAAAGCGGCTCCAGAATGCGATGACACTCGGCAAATGGGGCTCAAAGGTCGCAAAGCCCGGCCTTGAGCTGCTGGACCGGTTGCGCGGGCGGGGCGACGCCGGATAAGAGGGGCATCAACCCGAACCAGATATCCGGACCAAAGGCATGTTTGACCTTTTTCTCGCGCCCGCTCTCGCTGCTGGCGGGGCGCCTGTAATTACAAGTCCCGAGAATGAAGACCTGCCGCGCGCGGTAGAGCGCATGCTCTCAGTGTCCATGCACAGGAAAGATGCCGCAGAGCTGGACGCAGTCATCGCGGCAGCGAAGGCGGCCTATCCAGAGCATGCCGCCCGGATCGATGCCGTCGTCGCTGAGCTGAGAGAGCCGGTCGAGCCGTTGCGGATCGCGCCCCTCATTGTGCCTGCGCCCAAGCCCGCCAAGCTGGAAAAGCCCGGCTTCTGGGAAGACCTGCACGGGGAATTTGCGCTGAGCGCGGCCGAGACGCGGGGGAATACCGATACGCTGTTTCTCGGGCTGCGCGGCAAGCTCAATCTGAAGCGGCGCGCGCAGATCCACCGGCTGGAGACCCATGCCGACATGGCAAAGGCGAATGGTGTGCAGAGCCAGAACAGCTGGGGCGGCTCCTATCAGCTCGATACGCTCTGGACGGACGCCTATTTCGGCTATGTGCGCGGCTCATTCGCGCGCGACGACTTTGCCGGCTTCCGGACGGATGCCTTTGCGGGCGTTGGTGCCGGGGCGTATCTCATCCAGGACAGGACGATGACGCTGCGCAGCGAACTGGGCCCCGGCTACCGGTTTCTGGATGTCGCCGGGGAGGATGACACGATTGGCGCGCTCGGCCTTTATGGTGCTGCAGAGTTCGACTGGCTGCTCGATGAGGACTGGACGCTGGAGCTGGACACGAAGGTGAATTTCTCCGGCCCGACCTCGACCATACATCCGACGCTGAGTATGAATGCCGACGTGTCGGACCATGTGGAGACGGGGGTCTCCTATGACCTTCGCTACGAGTCCAACCCGCCGCTGATGAGCGAGAAACTGGACCGTGTGCTGCGCTTCAATGTGAAGTATTCGTATTAGGCGGCTTTGCCGGGCTCGTCATGGCGCGCTCAGCTGGCTCACTCCGGCTTCTGGCAGACGGCCTCGACATTGACCCCGTCCGGATCGATCACGAAGGCCGCATAATAGGCGGGATGATAATGTGGCCTGATTCCGGGCGCGCCGTTGTCGCTGCCGCCTTGGGCAAGCGCGGCCTGGTAAAAGGCGTCGACCGCGGCCCTGCTTCCGGCTTCAAAGGCGATGTGGATGCCTGCCCCGCGCGGACCTTCAAGAGCGGCTTGGCGGCGATCGCTGGAGAGCCAGAAGAAGGGCTTGGGGCCGGCGCCGTATCCGATGCCGTGATAACCGCCTGTCTCGTCGGGCGTCACTTCCATGACGTTCGCGATCCCGAGCGGTTTAAGCGCCGCATCGTAAAACTGCCGTGCCCGTTCGATATCAGCAGGTCTGATACCCATGTGATCGATCATGTCTGCGCCTTTGTGAGTTCTGCGACCGAAAGCTTTCAATAGGTTCGGCTTAAGTCTGAAATATGGCTTACAAGCGGGGCAGGCAGAAGCTTTTGCGTGCTCTGGTCTCAGGCCGCGCCGGTGCGGCGCACGGTGTGGCCCATCTTGCGGCCAGGCTTGGCGTCGCGCTTGCCATAGAGGGTGAGGACGGTGCCCTCCGGGTAGGCGGTTGGCGGCGCGAGCGCTTCCTCGCCGAGAAGGTTTTCCATCTCAGCGTCGAAATGCCGGGTTACTGGACCGAGCGGCCAGCCGGCGACGGCGCGGATATGCTGCTCGAACTGGCCGGTGGCGCAGGCTTCGGGCGTCCAGTGGCCGGAATTGTGGACGCGCGGCGCCATTTCATTGGCGCGCAGCGTGCCGTCCTTCAGGACGAAAAGCTCCAGCGCGAGAACGCCAACATGGCCGGTCTCATGCGCCAGGGTTTCGGCGAGGCGCCGCGCCCGGGCGATGACGTCCTGGCTGAGGCCGCAGGGCGCGGTGGATCGCTTCAGGATGCCGTTTTCGTGTTCATTATGGCTGGGGTCGAAAGCGGTCGTCTCGCCATCGGCGCCGCGTGCGATGACAACGGAGATTTCCCGTTCGAACGGGACGAGCGCTTCGAGAATGGCGGGAACGCCGCCGATCTCCTTATAGGCAGCATCAAGGTCATCGCCTGACCTCACGCGCACCTGACCCTTGCCGTCATAGCCGTCCCGGCGCGTCTTGAGCAGGCCCTCGCCGCCGAGCGCCTGAAGGGCGGTCTCTAGCTGGCCGACACTTTCGACAGGTTCGAAGCGGCCGGTCTCGATGCCGATGGCGTTGAGGAACTGCTTCTCTGCGAGGCGGTCCTGCGAGACTTCGAGGGATTTGGCGCCGGGCCGGACGGTGGCACTGCAGGAGACAAGGTGTGCGACCGAGGCGACGGGGATGTTTTCGAACTCATAGGTGATGACGTCGCAATTGGCCGCGAAGTCTTCCAGCGCCGTGTGGTCGTCATAGTCGGCGTCCCAGTGACCGGCCGCGACGCGGGCAGCAGGCGGGCTGTCGCCGGGGCAGAAGATGTTGACGTCGAAGCCGAGCTGCGCCGCCGCGCTTGCAAGCATGCGTCCGAGCTGGCCGCCGCCGAGGATGCCTATGGTCGATCCAGCGGGAAGCGGGCTCATCCTTCAGGCGCCTCGCCGACACTGTCGGTCTGCGCCTTGCGGTAGGCGTCGAGTTTGCCGGCCACTGCCTCGTCACCCAGCGCGATGATCGAGGCCGCAAGCAGGGCGGCATTGATGGCGCCGGATTCGCCAATGGCGAGCGTGCCCACGGGGACGCCCTTCGGCATCTGGACGATGGAGAGAAGGCTATCCATACCCTTCAGCGCGCGTGATTTTATCGGCACGCCGAGCACGGGAAGCGGGGTCATGGCGGCGGTCATGCCTGGCAGGTGGGCCGCGCCGCCTGCACCAGCAATGATGACCTTGAGGCCGCGCTCGCGGGCAGACTTGGCATAGTCTGAAAGCCGGTCGGGTGTGCGGTGTGCGGAGACGATGCGGGCCTCGTGCGCAATGCCGAGGCTTTCGAGTGTCTCGCAGGCAAGTTTCATGACAGGCCAGTCCGACTGGCTGCCCATGATGACACCTATAACTGGCAGGGATGCGCCCATGTCCTGGCCCCCTCTTGATGGAAGCGGCTGAACATAGGCATGGGCCCTTTTGCGTCAAGCCGCCCGGTTCTTCTGGCACATCGCCGCAGTCCGGCCTATAGTTCCAGCCATGGTTGAATCCTCCAGCCCCCCGGCCAACAAGTCCGGCCTGCCCCCGCGGCCCAGCCCGGCCGACCGACTGCTGGAAGCCCTGGCTGTCGATCCGAGGGCCTGCGATCCGGCGATCGCTGCGGCGCTTCGCGCGCTGGCAGAAGAGGTCCTGTTTCTGCGGGGCCGGGAAGCCAGGCTGGCCCGGGAGCTTGGCAGGGCGGAAATGCTTGCGGACCGCGATGCGCTCTGCCCGGTCTTCAACAGGCGCGCTTTCGTGCGCGAGCTTTCGCGCGAAATGGCCCTGTCACGCCGCCACGGCGCCGCGCTTTGCCTGGTCTATATCGATCTTGACCGGTTCAAGCTGATCAATGACCGGTTCGGGCATACGGCGGGGGACAAGGCGCTCAAATCTGTCTGCGCCCTTATTGAAGGCAATGTGCGCGAATCGGACATTGTCGGCCGGCTCGGCGGCGACGAGTTTGGCCTGATCCTGTCGCATGCGGACAAGCAGGATGCCGATCAGAAAATGGCCAGCCTGGCCGGCATGATCGCGGATCTGGTTATCGCGCCGCAGGAGGGCGAGACAGGTGAGCCGCTCTCTCTCGGCGCGTCCTTTGGCGTGGTCCAGTGGGACGGGCATATGGGGCCGGACGCGCTCATCGCGGCCGCCGATGAGGCCATGTTCAGGGCAAAGCCTGCCCGCAAATTCGGCGCTAGATGAAATCGTCTTCATACGGGTGGAATTTTGGCCCCGATCTAGTGACGCGTTTCCTGAGCTGTGATTTACTGTTGCCGTGAAAGCACAGTTTTCTCATCAGCAAGAAAGGAGCATGGTACAATGTCACTTCAAGGACGTATCGCAGAACTCTCTAACCGCCATCAGCGTCTTGATGAGGAAATTCATCAGGAGCAGAAACGCCCTGCGGCCGATGAAGCCCGCCTGTATGATCTCAAGCGCCGCAAGCTCAAGATCAAGGAAGAGCTGACGACCCTTAAACCGAACTAGACCGGCTTTCTGGCGTTACCTGATCCGGTGGAACGCAGACTGCCGGATCAGGAGCCCAAATGGACCAGCCAGTTACCCTAATTCTCGGTCTCGGCCAGATGACCGGCGAAGCCGTTGCGCGGCGTTTTGCCGATGAAGGCCATGCCGTTATCGCCTGCGACCCGAGCCTGAAGCGCGTCGAGAAATTCTCAGACAGCCTGCGGGACCGCGCAATCGTCCATCAGGAAGACCTTGATACCCGGATCGGCGTCAAGAATGCCCTGGCCGCCGCACTGGAGGCTTATGGCCAGGTCGATCATATTGTTGCCGTCCCGCCCATTCCGCCCAAGACCCCTTTTGTCGACCTCGATCTGGCCGAATTCGAGAAGGTGCATTCCAAGGCGCTCCGCACCTCCATCCTCATCCTCCAGATGTTCGAAAAACACGTTGCAAAACGCGTGGAAGAAGCCGGTGAAACCATGGGCCGGCGCAAGCAGCTGGGGTCTGTCACCTTCGTTCTCTCGCTCTCTGCCCAGCAGGTGAATGAGGGGGACTTTGCCGATGCCGTTGTCCAGCATTCCATTCTCGGGGTTATGCGCTCCGGCGCGGTCGATCTCGCGTCCAAGGGCATTCGGGTGAACGCGATCTGTGCGCTGCGCCCGCGTGCCGAGAGCGAGGATCCATGGCTGAGGAAACGCACGCCGCTTGGCCGCGCCAGCCTCGCCGACGAGATCGCGGAAGCTTCGCTTTATCTCTCTCTCCCGAAATCGGCCATCATTACCGGTGAAACCCTCGTCATGGATGGCGGGCGCTCGCGCCTCAGCGGCGTGATCGACGATTTTGACGACTGATGGAGAGAGGGCGGCGGCTGAAACGAGGCGCAACGCCGATCTCCCTTCGATCCGCAGCTCGCTGATCTATGAAGCCTTTGGGGACCCGCTCTCCACACTGAAGGTCGCGGAGGCGTCATTGCCGACCCTGGCGGCAGGGTGGCTTCGTGTTGCCATGACCTATGCCCCGGTCAATCCGTCTGACCTTATCCCCGTGACCGGCGCCTATGCGCACCGGATCGATCTACCGGCGACCGCTGGCTATGAAGGGGTGGGACATGTGATCGAGGCCGCAGACGGGCTCTCGCACTGGCTGGGCCGGCGCGTGCTGCCGCTGCGCGGCGAAGGGACCTGGCAGTTTATCGTCGATTGCCCTGCCAGTCATGCGGTGTGTGTTCCTGAAACGGTTGAAGATCAGATAGCGGCGCGGGCCTATATCAATCCGCTCGCGGCGTGGACAATGCTGCGGCGCTGGCCCGTGCGCAACAAGACCGTATTGTTGAGCGGGGCTGGCTCCAACTGCGCTGACTATCTGGGACATTGGGCGTACCTTCAGGGGGCTGCGCATGTATTCGGAATTTACCGCTCGCAAAGCCGGCTCACCCGAATGCGGGAGCTCGGTATCGAACCTGTCTCTATCGGCGATGAGTCCCATATCGAACTCGCCGCGCGGCGCGCCGACATCACCTTTGACGCCCTTGGTGGGGGCGTTGCTTCGCATGTCATCGCCTCCATGCCGGAAGCGTCTGTCTTTGTTGGATATGGCCTGCTGTCCGGACTGCCGATCCGGATGCCTGGCAAGAGGTCTGCGTCCTATGCGCGGTTTCACCTGCGAGAGCACCTGCCCGGCGCCGGGGACGGCGGGATGGACGAGGCTTTTGCGCAAATATGGCCGCGGCTCAAGGATTTCGACATGGCGCCGGCCCAGATCTTTCCGGCTCGGCGCTGGCGAGAGGCGATAGAGTATCAGGCCTCTCCCGGCGCCGTTAAACCGGTTCTGGATCTTACGGATTTTTAGTCGCTCTGCGTGCCAGATGCGGTGTCAAAAAAGAGCCCCGCCGGATAGGTCCGGCGGGGCTCGCAAGGTCTGGGAGGTATTTTTCGCTTATTTCTTGGGGTGCAGGATGACCGGCATCCAGGTGTAGCCCTTCACGAAGGAGTGGGCGTTGCGTTCTGGTTCATCAAGAACTTCGATATGTTCGAACCGCTCCAGAAGCTCTTCCCAGAGGATGCGCAGCTGAAGCTCTGCAAGCCGGTTGCCGACGCAGCGATGGATGCCGAAGCCGAAGGAGATGTGGTTGCGGGCCTGTTTGCGGTCGATGATAAGGCGGTAGGGATCTTCATCCCAGAAGGTCTCGTCGCGATTGGCCGAAACATACCACATGGCGACCTGCTCACCCTTTTTGATGGTCTTGCCGTGAAGCTCGACATCTTCAAGAGCGGTGCGGCGCATATAGGCAAGCGGCGTCTGCCAGCGGATCACCTCTGATACCATGTTCGGGATGAGAGAGGGGTCTGCCTTCAGTTTCTCGAACTCTTCCGGCCACTTGTTGAGGCTGTAGACCGAGGCGGTCATCGAGTTGCGGGTCGTGTCATTGCCGCCAACGATGAGCAGGATCACGTTCCCGAGAAGCTCCATCGGGGTCATGTTCTTGGTCTTTTCGCCGTGGGCGAGAAGGCTCACCAGATCATTCTTGAGCGGCTTGGACTGACGGTCCTGGTAGATGCCCATGAAGGTGGTCAGGCATTCCATGAGCTCCTGTTTCCACTGGTCGAGACCGCCCGGGCAGATGTCCGGATTGTGCGGGTTGGTGGCGACATCCGACCAGCGGGTCAGCTTGCGGCGATCCTCGAAGGGGAAGTCGAACAGGGTGGCGAGCATCATGGTGGTGAGCTCGATCGACACCGTGTCGACCCAGTCGAAGGGCTCACTGACCGGAAGGGAGTCGAGCAGACCCTGGGTACGTGAGCGGATCAGCGGCTCGAATTCCTTGAGCATGTTCGGTGCGACAGCCGGCTGGACGGTCTTGCGCTGTTCGGAATGGCGCGGCTCGTCCATGGCGATGAACATGGGCAGTTCAAAGTCATCGAACGGCTCGCCCAGTGTAATGCCGCCATACTCCCAGGATGAGGAGAAGCGCTTGTGGTCGATATCGACGTCGCGAACATCCTCATAGCGCGTGATCGACCAGTAGGGGCCGGCGAAGCTGTCGGGCGTATAGTGGACCGGATCGTTTTCGCGCATCCACTTGAAGAAATCCCAGTGGGCGTCGCGGCGCCAGAGTTCCGGGTCCAGGATGTCGAAAGTCTTCATGTCGACATCTTCAGGCGACGGGATCTGCGCGCCTTTGTCGAGGTGAAACTCCATGAGTTTCTCACGTCCGACCGATTGCGGGCGCTCGAGATTGTGGGCGATCTTGGTTGCTGTATCAGCCATGTGCGTGCCTCCTTCTCTTCCGGTTTTCCGGTAAGATTTCTGCTGTGCCTTACTCAATGTAACACACAGCAAATAAAAAAACTATGACGCATGCGTCATTTTTTTATGCAAATCGTTCGGCACGCGCCCTGCGAATGGCATCCTGTAGAGCGTCATGAAGGGATTTTCGCTCTCTCGGGGTGAGGAAACGCCCGATGATATAGGCTTGCTGGCCATGCGCGATCTTCAGCTCGCTTGGCCGCCGGTCGGGAAAGTCGAGGCTGAGGCGGGTGAAGCTGGTCGGCAGGCTGACGGTCTTCGGTTCGCTGCCCGGTCGCGAATGCGAGAGGCAGATGGTCTCTGCCGTGATCGCGATATGGGTCGCCTGTCTGAGGTTCTGGAAGTTCTTGCGGAAGGCAAACCAGATGGCGAGGGCATCGAGTCCGAACCAGCCGATGACGGGAAAGGCGCCAAGCTGCAGGAACATCATGCCGCCCACAAAGCTGAAGAGGCCAACCAGGCCCATGACCACGAGAAAGGCGCGCGGGCTGAGCGCTGTATTGGGCGTCAGCGTGGCGTCAAAATAGACGGGGGAGGAGGCGCCAGTCATCGTAGCCTGAAAATAAGCCCGCGCGAGCGAGAGGCAAGTTGACGCTTGATCGCGCGGGCGCGGCATTTACACCCCTTTCCATGGCAAAGACCCCGACAAAGACCCGCAGGAAGCGCCGCTCCCCCACACTCGGCCCCGAAAAGACCGCGCAGCTCTATGCTGCGCTGGCAGAAGACCGGCCGGCGCCGCAAACCGAACTCGACTACCATAACCCCTTCACGCTGGTCGTGGCCGTCGCCCTGTCGGCGCAGGCGACCGATGTCGGTGTGAACAAGGCGACGAAGAAACTGTTCGAGATCGCAGACACGCCGAAGAAGATGCTGGCGCTTGGCGAAGAGGGGGTCGCCGGGCACATCAAGACAATCGGCCTCTGGCGCAACAAGGCCAAGAATGTGATCGCGCTGTCGCAGATGCTGATTGATGAGTTTGACGGTGAGGTGCCCCAGACGCGCGAGGAACTGACCCGTCTGCCTGGGGTTGGGCGCAAGACAGCCAATGTGGTGCTGAACGAGGCGTTCGGTCATGAGACGATTGCTGTCGACACCCATATTTTCCGTGTGTCGAACCGCACCGGCCTTGCCCCCGGAAAGACGCCCGATGAGGTTGAGGAGCAGCTTGAGAGGGTCACGCCGCCGGAGTTCAAGAAAGGCGCCCATCACTGGCTGATCCTGCACGGGCGCTATGTCTGCGTGGCGCGCAAGCCGAAATGCTGGCGCTGTGTGATTTCCGACATCTGCAGGTTCAAGGACAAGACACCGGATCCGGCGCGCAAGGAATCCGATCTCGGGCCAAAGGGCTAGAGTCCTCGGTCGCGAGCTTTTGGGGTGGCCCTAACGGGGGGCGCGCTTTGCCAGGATACGCTGCAGGGTGCGCCGGTGCATGTTGAGGCGGCGTGCCGTCTCCGAAACATTGTGATTGCAGAGCTCATAGACGCGCTGGATATGCTCCCAGCGCACGCGGTCTGCCGACATCGGATTTTCCGGCGGCTCGGGCAGGGTGTCGCCCTTGCTGACGAGGGCGCGGATGATGTCCTCGACCTCTGCGGGCTTGGCGAGATAATCGACGGCGCCGGCTTTCACGGCGGCCACGGCGGTGGCGATGGCGCCATAGCCCGTGAGGATGACGGCGCGCGCCTCCGGGCGGTACTGGTGCAGGGTCTCGACCACATCGAGGCCGGAGCCGTCCTCAAGGCGAAGATCCAGAACGGCGAAGGCAGGCGGGTTCATCCGCGCGATGTCCTTGGCCTCGGCGGCCGAAGACACGGCTGAAACGAGGAAGCCGCGCTGGGTCAGCGCGCGCGCCAGCCTTTGCAGAAACGGGCCGTCATCGTCGAGTAGCAGGCAGGTCCTGTCCTCGACATCTTTCAGCGCGTCATGAAGTTTGACGGTAACGTTATAGTCCATTTTCAAGTCTCCAACGCTGAACTATTTATCTATATCCGGTCCGATTCCAAGGTTTCGAGTGCCGCTCGCGGCCAGACGGCCTGCACAATTGCACCATGTCTTGGAGGTATACGGTTGCGGGTCGCGATCCGACCACCTGTGCGTTCAATGAGTGTCTTTGCGATGAAGAAGCCAAGACCCATGTCGCCGCCATGCAGATGCGCCTCGCCGCGCTGGGAGACGTAGGGTTCACCGAGTTTGGGCATCACATCGGGGGCAAAGCCTGGTCCGTCATCGCTGATTGTCACCATGAACTGCCTGTCGGTCCAGCTGGCCACTGCCTTCACCTGGCTGTCGGCAAAGCTGACGGCATTTTCTATGAAGGCGCCGAGCGCGTGCAGCACTTCCGGGCTGCGGCGGATCAGGGGGGTACGCGCTTCGCCCCTTTCGCCGGCCGACCAGGTCACATTGAGGGTGACGCCAAGGCCCTTGAAGGGCGCCGCAGCTTCCTCCACCAGGCTGGAAAGCGGCATGTTGGCATGAACGATGTCTTCAGCCTCCCGTGAGCGGCTGAGCTGGCCGAGAATGTCCCGGCAACGGTCGGCCTGTTCGGCGATGAGACGGACATCGTCATGGCGCGGATCGTTCTCATCGAATTCGGAGACCAGCTCCTTGGCGACAAGATGGATGGTGGCGAGCGGGGTGCCGAGTTCATGCGCGGTCATGGCGGCCATGGCGCCGAGGGCGGAGAGTTTCTGTTCTCGCGCCATGACGACGGAGGCGGCATCCATGGCCCGCACAAGCCGGGCCTCGTCCTCGCTGAGTCGGACCGAGGAAATCGCAAAGAAAAGAATGCCCAGAAGCAGGGCAGCGAAATGGCCCCACTCGAACAGCGGCGGCAAGTCGAGGCTGAGGCCCGGACGCCAGGGCAGGTCGAATGACAACATGGGCATCAGCGCCGCCAGCAGGATGGCCACGAGCGCGATGAGCGCCGAATAGCGCGGACGCAGGCTGGTCGCAGCGACCGTGACGGGGGCTAGAAGGAAGAGAAGGAACGGGTTGGAGAGCCCGCCCGTGAGGCCGATGAGCAGGGAGAGCTGGACCGTGTCGAAACAGAGCTGAAGCGCGGCTTCCCAGCCCTTCAGCAGCACCTGATCGCGCATGGCGAAGGAGAGAAAGACGTTGAGCCAGGCCGAGGCGGCAATGACGGTCAGGCAAAGGCCGAGCGGCAGATTAAAGCCGAGGCCGAACTGGACAAAGAGAACCGCGGCGGTCTGACCGGCCACGGCGAGCCAGCGCAGGGTCACCAGTGTGCGCAGTCTGGCCCGTCCGCGAGCGGCCTCGACGCCGGCAAGGCCCGTCGGCAACAGGCTGTACAGGGCCTGCTCTATCCCCTCGCGTGTGGCGTGTGTCTCTTCCATCTCGGCCCCGATCCCGCACCCTGCATGCGACACTGTAGCTGTGCGCGCGCATCTTGATGCAAATCTCTCCTCATCACATACCTAGGCCCATGCGTATAAGACACACAATCGTATTTGGCGCTGCAATGCTGCTTACGGCCTGCGGCGGAGCTGGCGAGAGCGGCGAGACCGCGGACGCAGGTCAGGAGCTGAGTGCTGGCGGGCCGGTCGCAGGCTGTACCTCGCGCGCCTATGACGAGATTGGCGGGCCCTTCGAGCTCACCATGCATACGGGCGAGCGGGTGACCCAGGAAGATTTCAAGGGCAAGCCATCCCTGGTCTACTTTGGCTTCACCTATTGCCCGGACGTCTGCCCCGGTACGCTGGTTGCCATCAACAATGCCTATGAGCGCCTTCCCGAAGACATGGAGCGTCCGCAGACCCTGCTCATCAGTGTCGATCCTGAGCGCGATACGCCTGAAGTCCTGGCCGACTATGTCTCCAGCAATGCCTTTCCCGACGGGTTGGTGGGTCTGACAGGCACGCCTGAGGAGATCGAGGCTGTGGCGAACGAGTTCAGCGCCGCCTTCACGCGTGTCGAAACACCCGAAAGCGTCGCCGAATATACGATGGACCACACATCGCTGATCTATGTGATGGATGAGGACTGGAAACTGGCGACCTTCTTCTCCGAGACGATCAACAACCCCGACGAGATCGCGGGCTGCCTCTCCTCAATCCTCGACTAGGCTTAAATCGTTGCAATCGGCGGTGTGCCCGCATATGTTGCGCTGCAACATAAGGATTGGACACTCGTGCTCTATTCGCTGGTAGAAATGAACCGGGCGGCCATGGCGCCGCTTCGCCTGCAGGCAAAGGCCGCCACCGCATTCTGGACCTCATCGGCCAATCCGGCGCGTGAGACGCAGGTGGGCCGGTCCATTGCCGCTGCCGCCAGCGTGTTCGAGCGGGCCACCCGCTTCTATGGCAAACCGGAATGGCAGATCGAGGCGACGGAGATTGAGGGCAGGACCCACGCCGTGACGCCCGTGACCGCTTGGTCTTCGCCCTGGTGCCAGCTTGTCCATTTCGAGACGGCGGGCGCCCCGGAAGGCCGTCCCGACCTGATCATCGTGGCGCCGCTTTCCGGTCATTATGCGACGCTCCTGCGCGGCACGGTCGAGGCCTTCCTGCCGACCCACAATGTCTACATCACAGACTGGACCGATGCGCGCATGGCACCGGTCTGGTTCGGGCGTTTCGATCTGGACGATTATATCGACCATGTTCGCGACATGCTGGGCTTTCTGGGTGCCGGGGCGCATGTTCTCGCCGTCTGCCAGCCCGGTCCGCCGGTGCTCGCGGCCATCTCCATGATGGCAGAGGACGGCGACGAGGCGCTGCCGGCAACGATGACATTCATGGGCTCGCCCATCGATGCGCGCCGCTCGCCCACCGTGCCGAACCAGCTGGCCGAAGAGCGCAGCCTGGACTGGTTCCGCTCCAAGATGATCCATACCGTGCCTCTGCCATGGGCCGGTGCGGGGCGGCGGGTCTATCCTGGCTTTATCCAGCTCAGCTCATTCATGCATATGAACTGGGACCGGCATGTGGATGCGCAGCACCGCTTCTTCGAACATCTGATCGAAGGCGACGAAGATGGCGCGGAAAAGCATCAGACGTTCTATGACGAATACCTGTCCGTGCTGGACCTCACCGAAGAATTCTACATCCAGACGATTGAGCGGGTCTTCCAGAAGGCGCTGCTGGCCAGGGGCGAATACCGTTACCGCGATGCGCGGCGGGTCCGCCCGCAGGCGATCAGGGATGTCGGGCTGATGACGGTGGAAGGCGAGCTGGATGATATTTCAGGCATCGGCCAGACGCAGGCCGCCCATGACCTCTGCACCAATATCCCGGCCAGGCTGAAGGAAGACTATGTCCAGCCCGGCGTCGGTCATTATGGCGTCTTCAATGGCTCGAAATTCCGCGCTGAGATCGTGCCGCGCGTGATCAAGTTCCAGAAACACGTCACCAAGAGCTAGGGGCAGGGCTTTCCGGGCCGGTCGGGCGCCGGGTCTATTCGCCCTGCGCGCGGACCTCGGCTTCGGCTTCCAGCGTCAGGGGCTCGCCCTCTTCGGTTTCGAAGGTGAAGGAGATATTGGCCATCTCCCCGGCAGCGAGGTCTTCAACGAGACCGAAGAACATGAGGTGATTGCCACCGCGCTCCAGCGTCAGCGTCTCGCCATCGGCAATTGTAAGACTGTCGACCGGGCGCATCTTCATGGTGCCGTCATTCATCTCCATCGTGTGGATCTCGACTGTCCGCGCGACATCGGAAATGGCGCAGGTCAGCGTGACATCGCCGCCTTTGACCGAAATCTCTATTCCGCCCATGGCGACGTCACGTCCGGCGATCGGCGCCATAATGAAGGCGTCCTCATAGGAGAGAACCGGGCCATCGCTGGCCGAAGGCCCGCAAGCAGCCAGCAGGGCCGGGGCGAGGAGAAGGGCAGACAGGCGTTTCATGGGCGTGGGTCTCCTGAAGGAAGTGTGAGGGGCCCGGTCAGGGGCGCCAGAAGCCGAGGATCTGGCGAACCTCTTCCATGACCGGTTCGGCAATGGCACTGGCCCGCTCAGCCCCACTGCGCAGCGCTGTGTCGATCTCAGCCGGATTGTCGATCAGCTCGCGCATGCAAGCAGTGATCGGGGCCAGATGATCGACGGCAAGATCGGCGAGGGCCGGTTTGAAGGTCCCGAATCCCTTCCCGCCATATTCGGCCAGCACCTCTTCATCGCTCATATCGGCAAGCGCGCCATAGATGCCGACAAGGTTTGCGACTTCCGGGCGGCCTTCAAGTCCAGCCACTTCGCTCGGCATATCGCCCAGCGTGTCGGTTTTGGACTTCTTGATCTTGCGCGAGATCGTATCGGCATCGTCGATGAGGTTGATGCGGGAATTTTCTGCCGGATCGGACTTCGACATCTTCTTGGTGCCGTCCTTGAGGCTCATGATCCGCGCGCCCGGCCCTTCGGTCAGGGCTTCCGGCAGCGGGAAGAAATCAGGCGCGCCATATTCGCGGTTGAAGCGGTCGGCAATGTCGCGCGAAAGCTCCAGGTGCTGGCGCTGGTCTTCGCCGACGGGGACGTGGGTCGCCTTGTAGGCAAGGATGTCGGCCGCCTGCAGGACAGGATAGTTGAACAGACCAACGGAGGAGCGTTCGGCGTCCTTGCCCGACTTTTCCTTGAACTGGATCATCTTTTCCAGCCAGCCCATGCGGGCCACGCTGTCGAAGACCCAGGCCAGCTCTGTGTGTGCTGGCACAGAAGATTGCGCGAAGAGGACCGATTTCTGAGGATCGATACCGCTCGCCATCATGGCCGCTGCAATCTGACGGGTCTGGTTGGCAAGCTGAGACTGGTCAAATGGCATGGTGATGGCATGCAGATCGACCACGCAGAACACGCAGTCCCAGCCGTCATCCTGGAGATTGGCGAATTTCTTCAGGGCGCCGAGGTAATTGCCGAGGTGCAGATTGCCTGTCGGCTGGATGCCGGAAAAGACCCGTTGGGGGCCCTTATAGTTCGATGTGACTTGCTCGCTCATGGCCGGGCAGATAGCCCAAGGTATCAGCGGCGCATAGCCCCCTTCATGTCACTGAGACGAATTGCACCAAAGATAAGGGCAAAGACGACATAGGCGATAGCGCCCGCCAGGGCGATCAGGAGGGCGGCGATGAATTTGGAGTCGAGCGTGACAGCGGCAATCTGGTCGCTGATACTGGCAAGATACCAGAGAAGTCCCGCCAGTGCCGCCGAGGCGACCGAGACCGAGACGAGGCGTTTCAGAAGGTCCGGACCCGGATTGTACCAGTCGCGTTTTTTGAGCGTGAGGAAAAGAAGGGCGGCATTGACCCAGGCGGCACTGCTGGTCGCGATGGCGAGGCCCGGAAACCCGTAGACGCCCTGCGATTTGAGGTAAAAGAAAAGACCGGCGCCGACGATGGTGTTCACCGCCACGGAAATGAGTGAGAAATTCATCGGCGTCTTCGTGTCTTCGCGCGCAAAGAAGCCGGGCGCCAGCACCTTGATCAGAACAAAGGCTGGCACGCCCCAGCCGAAATGGAAGAGGGCCTGCGCGGTCAGCTGGGCGTCCTCTGTCGTGAAATCGCCGCGGGTGAAGAAGCTGTCGATGAAGAGGAAAGGCGCGGCCATGAGCGCGGCCGCGGCCGGCACCGTCAGCGCCATGGCAAGGCCGACCCCATTGTCCATGATGTCCCGGCTGGCGCCATCATCGGCTGATCGTGCGGCGCGGGCAAGCCGGGGGAGAATGGCAAGACCCACGGCGACGCCGACAAGGCCGAGGGGAAGCTGATAGAGCCGGTCTGCGGAATAGAGCCAGGATTTCGCGCCCCGCTCAAAACTCGCAAGCGCCTGGCTGACGACGATATTGATCTGCATGCCTGAGGCGGCAATCGTGCCCGGTATGGCGAGGGCGGCGACGCGTTTTACGCCGGGGGTGAGCTTCGGCAGGCCGATCCGAAGCCGGATCTTCTGACGGGAGACGCCGTACCAGAGGAGCGCAACCTGGAGCGCGCCGGCCACGGTAACCGCGATGGAAAGCGAGCGGGCGACCGCGTAATTGTCGCCGCCAATGAAAGCTGCGGCAAGCAGGCAGAAATTGAGCAGGGTCGGCGCTCCGGCGGACATGGCAAAACGCCCCGCCGAGTTCAGGACGCCTGAGAGCAATGCCGCCAGCGCCATGAAGGCGAGATAGGGCATGGTGATCTGGGTGAGCGTGATCGCCAGCGGAAAATGCACTGGATCATTGCGATAGCCGCCATGCAGCAGAAGCATGATCCACGGCATGGCGATCTGGGCAAGGATGACGAGTCCCGCGGTTACAGCCAGCAGACCGCGCAGCGTTTCCTCGGCGAGTTTGCGGGCCGCTTCCTCGCCCTCCGCTTCCATCGTGCGGGCATAGGCGGGCACGAAAGCCTGCGCGAAGGCGCCTTCGGCAAAGACACGCCGGAAGAGGTTCGGGAACATCAGCGCGGTGAAAAAGGCGTCGGCGACCGGCCCTGCGCCCAGCTTTGCCAGGATGACGAGGTCGCGCACGAAACCGAGGGCGCGGCTGCCGAGCGTCCAGCCCGACTGGGTCAGCGTGTTACGAAGGACGCTCATGAGATGCCGGGTACAGCCTTTAGGTTAACGATCAGAAGCTGTCGGCTGCATTCGCCTGTTTCAGGCTGCGGGCCGGGGTGCGCGGGGCGTCCGGTTCCTCGCGCAGCAGGACTTCGAAGAGCTGTTCCTTCAGTGTGGCGAGCTTCTCATCCGTATAATTGTCTGGAAGCTGGACATAGAAGGCATCGAAGACGCGCTCGCCATAGCTGCCGACATGGGCCGAGTGGATGGAGATATTCTCATCGGCAAGAAGGCTGGCAACATCATGGAGGAGGCCCGGCCGGTCGCGGCCAGCCACGTCGATCACGGTATAGCCTTCCGACAGGGTGTCATCGATCATCACCTGGGGGATGACCTTGAAGGCCGCTTCCCTGCGATAGGATTTGGCGGGGATATTGGCCACAGGCTCATTGCTCGCGAAGGCGCGGCGCACCTCGTCCTCGAGCCGCCGCAACCGGCCTTCGTCCCCGGCTGCAAACACCCCGCCTTTGCCGTCCTGAAGGATGAAGACATCAACGATGAAACCAGATGGCGCGGTGAAGACCTGCGCGGAGACGACATTGGCGCTCTGGGCCGCAATGGTCCCGGCGAGCCTTGAGAAGAGGCCGAGGCGGTCCTGTCCCGCCACCAGAAGCGAGACACCGCCGCCATCTTCGCGCACCTGCGCCGAGACGATGGGCGGCTCTCCCCCACTGATGGTGCGGGCATGGCTTTCGAGCGCGTCGAGATCGAAGCCGGTCCAGTAGGCCGGGTCCATATCCTCCATGACATCCGGGATCTGGCCGACGCGGTCGGCAAGTTCCTGGCGGTTGAGGCTGGCGCGGCCTTCCAGTTCGCGTGAGACGCTGACAGCATCGGTGCGCCCGCCGCGCAGCGCTGCCTCGGTGTTCTGGTAGAGATCTTCCAGAAGCTGCCCTTTCCAGGCATTCCAGATGCCGGGCCCGACGGCGCGAATATCGGCAATCGTCAGGATATAAAGCAGCCGGAGGCGCTCGATCGAGCCGACCAGAGAGGCAAAGCGGACAATGGTCTGCGGGTCGGCAATGTCCCGCTTCTGCGCGGTTTCGCTCATTTCCAGATGGTGGCCGACGAGCCAGGCGACGAGGTCTGTTTCTGCCGCAGTGAGGCCGAGGCGCTTGCCGGCCTGCGCAGCCGTCTTCATGCCCTCGATCTGCTGGTCGCCATGACCCTTGCCGGTGTCGTGCAGCAGCATGGCGAGATAGAGAATGTGCTTGTTGTCGATCTTCTGGAAGAGACGGTGGGCCAGTTCGAAGCCTTCTCCGCCTTCCCGGTCCATCTGCGCCATATAGTCGACCGCGCGGATCGTATGCTCATCCACGGTGAAGTGGTGGTACATGTTGAACTGGGTCTGGGCGACGATACCGCCAAATTCCGGCAGGAAGCGGCCGAGGACATCGGCTTCATTCATGCGGTGGAGCGCAAGGCCGGGATCCTTGCCATTGACCAGAAGGTCGATGAAGATGGAGCTCATCTCCGGCTTGGACCGGGTGCGTGGATTGATGAGCCGGGCATTGCGGGCGGCAAGTGTCATCGCGTCCGGATGGATGTCATGCTCAGTCTCATCGGCCAGCGCGAAGAGGCGGATGAGGTTTTCCGGCTTTTTCTTGAAGACATCCTCGCCCGTGACGCTGACGCGTTCGCCATCCAGCACAAAGCCGTCTTCCGCCATCGGTTTGGGCGAGCCGGCTGGGATGAAACGGCGCCAGCCTTCGGGCTTCTTGATCTGGTCGGCTTCGAGTTTGGCCGCGAGAATGCGTGTCAGGCTGCCGACATCCTTTGCGACCAGGAAATAGTGCTTCATGAACCGCTCGACGCCGAGCTGGCCGGACCGGTCGCGATAGCCCATGCGCGAGGCGATTTCCGGTTGCAGGTCGAAACTGATACGCTCCTCGGCGCGGCCTGTCAGGAAGTGAAGGTGGCAGCGCACGGTCCAGAAGAAGCGCGCCGCCCGGATGAAGACGCTATATTCATGCTTGGTGAAGGGGCCGGACTTCATCACGTCTTCCAGCGAGTCTCCACCATAGAGGTGTTTGGTGATCCAGTAGAGCGTCTGCAGGTCACGCAGGCCGCCCTTGCCATCTTTTACATTCGGCTCGACCACATAACGGGTGTTGCCCTGTTTGGCGTGGCGGGAATCGCGTTCGGCCAGCTTGTCGGCGATGAATTCGGCGTCATAGCCATCAATGGCGTTCTTGCGGTATTTTTCCTGCGTCTCTGCAGCAAGCCCCTCATCGCCGAACAGAAAGCGCGCATCCAGCAGCGAGGTCTTGATGGTGACGTCCTGCTTTGAAAGACGGATACATTCTTCCGGCGTCCTGAAGGCGTGTCCGACCTTGATGCCGACGTCCCAGAGGGCATACAGCATGTACTCGATCACGCTCTCTGCGTGGGCGGACGCCTTGTACGGGCGAATAAAAAGAAGATCGACGTCGCTGGAAGGTGCGAGCACATTGCGGCCATAGCCACCGGTCGCAAAGACGGCGAGACGCTCACCCTCTGTGGGGTTGCGGGCGCGATGCACATGGACGGTGATATAGTCATAAAGGGCGTGCAGGACCTCATCCATGACCGCCGAAAGAAGGCGGGCCGTGTCCAGTCCGCCAGCCCCCTGCTGCAGGCGTTCCTGCGCGATCATCCGGCCGCGAAAGAGCGCCCCGTGGAGATGGTCGAGGACCTGTTTGCGCGCCTTTGCCTCATCCGACAGATTGTCGAGGAAGTCCGAGGTGAGCTTCACCCGGAGCGCCCGCCCATCGATAATGTTGGAGATGTTCCACTTGCTCGGCCAGCGGCGGGTGGGAAGCTTGCGGTGGACGAGGGATTGGCTCTGTTCGCTCATGGATGACAACCTAGCGCGATTGGGCCGGGTGTGACCAGCTTTCCTGCATTCGCCTAGTCTGCGGCTGAGCGGCGAAGCGAAATGAACGCCTGTTCGAAGACGGCTTCGGACGCCGCACAGACAATCTGGGGCCCCAGTTTCGCCTCACGCCCGCGCCAGTCACGTGCGATTCCGCCCGCGCCCCGCACGATAGGCACAAGCGCCGCCACATCATGGGGCTGCAGGCCGGTCTCGCAGACAAGGTCGATACTGCCGGCCGCCAGCCGTCCATAGGCATAGGCGTCGAGACCGTACCGGCTGATGCGGGCGGTGTGCCTCAGATGGGTCCATGCCCCCTGTTCGGCGGGGGTCATGATGAATGGATCGGTGGTGGCAATGATGGCCTGGCGAAGGTCCGGGCAGCCCGAGACCTGAAGCGGCGTGCGGCCTTCAGATGTCTCCAGGAAGGCCCCGCCGGGGGCGCCGACATAGCGCTCTCCGAGAACAGGCTGATCGATAATGCCGATCACGGGATTGCCGTCCGGGTCCGCGAGGGCAATGAGCGTCGTCCATACGGGGAGACCGGCGAGAAAGGCGCGGGTCCCGTCTATGGGGTCCAGCAACCAGGTCCAGCCAGAGGGGCCTTCATGATGGCCGAACTCCTCGCCGTCGATACCATCATCGGGACGCTCACTGGCGAGAATGGCCCGTATCGCTTCTTCCCCGGCGCGATCTGCAATGGTGACGGGATCGAAGGCCGCGCCGCCGGCCTTGTTTTCTGCGTCTATTCCAGTTCGGAAATAAGGGCCGATGGCCTGCCAGGCGGCGTCTGCGAGACGGCCGGCAAGGGCGATGAGGTCAGGCTGCGGGGCGGGAAGGGTCATGCCTCGCGCTTATGGCGCGCGGCGCGCCAAGGTCAAGCGGCACCTGTTCCGCTCTGATCGACTTCAAGCGCCTTGGCCAGCTCCAGCAGGCGCCGGCGCGGACGCTCGCCGAGACGGTAATAGGCGCGGACAAGTTCCAGCGTCTCTTTCTGGCTCAGAATATCACCGTCCATCGTTTCTGCGTCATTGGCGGCAAGCAGGTCGTCCTGCTCGATGCCGTCGAAGAAATACTGGACCGAGACGTTAAGCGCCTTTGAGAGGTCGAACAGGCGGGACGACGTCATGCGATTGGCGCCGCACTCATATTTCTGGATCTGCTGAAATCTCACGCCGACCTGCGAGGCCAGTTCCTGCTGGGTCAAGCCGAGCAGTCGGCGGCGGCGGCGCAGGCGCTTGCCCACGTGAAGGTCGGTTGAATCTGTCATGCCCGGCTCCCCTTAGGTCTTCCTTTTGCCCGGGACCGTCCCGGATTGAGCGTCGCTGAAAAGGAGAGCAAACTTCATGCCGACCGGATGTCTCAGTCTGATTTCATGCAAAAACGCATTGTTTCCGAATTTTGACCTTGCATTTTGTGCGCCGCACAATAAATTGGGATCAGCACTGCGGTGCTAACGCCTTCTGGCGTTTCCTCCCTTTACCTTTTCGGCCGTGCCTTATCAGGCACGGCCCTTTTTTTATGGCCGCAGCCGTTCGCTGAATTCGGCGATAGTCTCCACCAGTGCAGACAGCTGATCGGTCAATGCCTCCATCGCGTCAATGGGTGTGACCGTGGCTTCGTTCAGGTAGAGACGGCGGTTAATCTCTATCTGAAGCGCATGAACGTCCCGTTTTGGCCGCCCATATTTGCGGGTGGTATATCCGCCGGCATAGGGGGCGTTGCGCGTCACGCTGAAGCCGGCCGCGCGCAGGAAACGCTCCACGAGGCTGGTCAGCTGGCCTGTGCAGCTTGAGCCGAACCTGTCCCCAAGCACGAAATCCGGCAGGTCGGGACGGCCGGGCTGCCTGGATGGCATGGAGTGGCAGTCGATCAGAATTGCGCAGCCGAAAGTGTGACGCAGTGCAGCAATCTCGCGGGAAAGTGCGGCATGATAGGGGGTGTAAACGTGATCGAGCCGCGCGCGTCCCTCCGCCGTGCTCAGCTTTTTTGCATAAATGCTCTCTCCGCGTGCACCGATGCGCGGAAAGCATCCAAGCCCCGCTTCGACACGCACAGTCGGTGCCGCGACAGGGCCAGGGGGCGCGCCTATGAACATTGCAGGATCGAGCTCGCGCGCGTCCCTGTTCAGATCGACATAGGAGCGCGCATACGTCGCCTTTATGAGCTGCGCGCCGTGCGTGGGGGCAGATGAAAACAGCTGATCGACAAAGGCGTCCTCGGTCTGTCGAAGATCGAGCAGCGGAACACGAAGCTTGTCGCAAAACCACTGCGGATATTCGCGGCCACTGTGAGGTGAGGCGAACAGGGCAGGACACAGGCCGATCTGCGGGCGCAGGATCGAATAGGCCGGCAG
This sequence comes from uncultured Henriciella sp., assembly GCF_964005855.1. Taxonomy (NCBI): domain Bacteria; kingdom Pseudomonadati; phylum Pseudomonadota; class Alphaproteobacteria; order Hyphomonadales; family Hyphomonadaceae; genus Henriciella; species uncultured Henriciella sp. The sequence goes on along the minus strand of NZ_CAXFSW010000002.1, from coordinate 638 downwards.
CGCGTGGCGATCTGCCCGGTCCGGGCCTTCAGTATCTGTGTCGGCGATGCTCATCGTATGCAAGGTCGGTCATAAGGGATTAGCGTCAAGCAATGCAACGGCGTTCACCCTCGATTTACCCGATGCATGCTTTGTGGCATCAACTCACAGCCAGCTGCGGACCCAAAGCCTATCATGAGCAAGATACTTCTCGCCGAAGACGATAATATGATGCGTACGTTTCTGGCCGCGTCTCTGAAACGTGCCGGTCATGATGTGCAGGATTACGAAGATGGCGAGACGGCGCTCATGGCGCTGGAGCGCGAAGTGTTCGACCTGCTTTTGACCGACATTGTAATGCCGGGCATCGATGGCATCGAACTCGCCCGTCGCGGCGCCGAACTCGACCCGGCCATGAAGATCGTCTTCATTACCGGCTTTGCGGCCGTTGCCCTGTCTTCGGGCACGCCGACGCCGGCCGGCGCAAAGATCCTCTCAAAGCCCTTCCACCTGCGTGAGCTGGTCGATGAGGTTGACCGCGTCATGGCGGCCTGACATTCACCGCCTTTACAGGCTTGACTTAAAAAGCCTGAGGCCCGATTAGGGCCGCTTCGAAACGGATGGGCGGTTAGCTCAGCGGTAGAGCACTACGTTGACAT